>NZ_JAKEUP010000004.1:0-280938 GCF_022397895.1 Vibrio sp. Isolate33 | reverse complement strand
TGATTTAGATGAAGCAAAGAAAATGGTCGCTGAATCAGTAAAAATCTATAATGAATATAGGCCTCACACAGCTCTAAAATACAAAACGCCCGATGAAATACATCGAGCGTTTTAGTCAATCAAGTGTCAACCCATATCAGGACGGGTCATGGTTTAAAATGTTTATAAGCAGTTAAGCCTTATAAGCATTGAATACTCTTTGTCTTAAAAGCTTTAGACCTTGTAGCTTATAGACCTTGAACCCTATAGACCTTGTACGTACTGAGCGTTAGTACGAATCTCAACCATCTGCTCTAGGTTCTGTTGTGAACCCTCAACGCCGTTCAATAGCGCTTCGAAGTGTTTGATAAGCTCTACTTTGTCTTGTACTTCTTTCGAACCCGCACCGATGTTGGTTAGGTCGATGAAGAATTCGTCGAACAAGCCTGAGAAATCCGTTACAGCATCATGGTTTAAGAACTGTTCGTGGTTGTAAATGCTTGGGTAGCCACCCTTCTGTTTATCAACCGCGAAAGAGATGCCTTTCACGTTAGTAATCGTAGTCGCTTTCTCACACTTCAGCATACATCCTGCTTCAATGCTTGGTTTGTTACAACCTACCGTTCTTTGGAAGAAACACTGACGGCTGGTCATCATCAAGATTGGGTGGTAGATGCTGTAGAACAGTTTGAAGTTCTCTGGGCGACGAATATGACGAATCTGACCTTTGTTGATCTCGTTCGAAATGAATGCACCTGCACAGTTAAGCTCTTCTTTCAGAGTCACTAATGCGTGAGAGTTGGTTGTGTTCATGAATGGACCTGCAACCCACTCGATACCCATTTCGTAAGCCTTGTACGCAATACCCGTGTTGTTTGTCACGATGCGCGCAGGTTTGATCTCTTCAAGGATACGAACCGCTTCGTCGTAATCTTTACCAATCAATACAGCTGGGAACCAAGGAATCAAACGTGGGTTTGCAGCCAAGATGTCGATGTACTTGTTGCAACGCTTCTTGAAGCTTTCAGGCAGTTTGAAGTAAACAGCAGCATCAGTAACGTCACACAGGTGCAAGTCTTCCACATCAGCAATCAGCATCGACATGGTTGGCTTCTCATTTACTTTAGGGTGTTGTGGCAGTGCTGGCACTTCAACGTGCTTAATCACTTCCACAGAGCCGTTCAGAATGAAGTCGATCTCATCTTTAAGGTCAGACACTTCTTTCAAAGGAATTACAAGACCAGCGTCAACTTCGCTGAAGTCGTGGCTTTCTAGTGTGTGCACCGCACTCTTCACGTTCTTGAAGCGCTTCTCAAGCAACTCTTGAGTGATCGCCTTCTCTTCAACCGCCACAAGTAGTGATTTAGATTGAAGGGTGAAGTTCTCTGTTGATGTGTTCACAGTTACCGTGAATGGTTGACCTTCTTTCGCACTAAAAGACAGAGCAACTGGCGTTTTACGAATATCAAGGAACTCAATTTTTTCACGCATCTCGTTGCCAAGAACGTCTTTCGCTTGGTGAAGTTCGTTAGTCACTTCTTGAATCTGTACTACCGAGATTTCGTTGTTCTGCTCCGTCGCTTTTTCAACAGCGTAGTTCATGCTGTTGTCGCGCGGGTTATCAATGAACATGTCTTTCGTCAGGTTGCCCTTAAGGAAAGAGTTGGTGAAATCACGGTTGAATACTTTGTGCAGGTTTGAATCGTCTTCGATCAACAAACCACTCTCTACAAAGCTATCAATCTGTTTGCGCCACGTGTCGACCACTGTGTAAACGTAGTGTGCGCCTTTAATACGACCTTCGACTTTCAATGAATCAACTTTCGCGTCTACCAATTCAGGTAGGTCGTAGTAAGCTGAGTTATCTTTTAAGTTAAGTGGGAACTTGTTGCCCGCGTTGGTGATTTCGTATTCATCACGACACGCTTGGCTACAACGGCCACGGTTACCTGAGTTACCTACACTTACCGAGCTTGAGTAACATTGACCAGAGAATGCGATACACAGAGCGCCGTGTACGAAGACTTCTGTCAGTACATCGTGGTCGTGCGCCACTTCTGTCAGCATCTTAATTTCTGGAAGGTTTAGCTCACGTGACAAGTTAACGCGAGTTGCGCCAATCTTAGACAAGAACTTAATCTGGCCTTCGTTGTGAGTAGTTAACTGAGTTGATGCGTGAACGTCCAGTGATGGGAAGTGCTTTCTCACTAGGTTGAACAAACCTAAGTCTTGAACGATGATGCCATCGACTTTGGTGTTCACTAGTTGGTTTAGTAGCTTAGTGATGCTCTTCGTTTCGTGCTCAAGCAGTACAACGTTAAGAGTCAGGAACACTTCACAGCCGTATTCATGAGCAAGGCGAATTACACCGTTCAATTCATCTAACGATAAGTTAGAAGCTCTGTTACGAGCATTGAAGGTGTCTAAACCACAATAAACCGCATTGGCACCAGCTACGATGGCTGCTTTTATCGCTTCTACATCGCCACCTGGGGCTAATAACTCAATTTTTCTGCTCATTTTTGAAGTCGCTCACTTACTTATAATTTTTAAGCCGCGTATTCTACCCACATCACGATCTCTTTACCACCGTACAACACTTTTCAAACTAAATGACCTCAATAATGCCGAACGAATCCGACCTACCTATCCTCTACTCTCTGCGTCGCTGCCCTTATGCAATGCGCGGAAGAATGGGCATCGCACTATCACAGCAAAAAGTGTTACTTCGAGAAATTGTCACCAAAGACAAGCCTAGCGAACTATTAGCCAGCTCGTCTAAAGGCACTGTACCGGTACTTGTTTTGCCACAAGGTACGATTATAGAACAAAGCATAGAAGTGATGATTTGGGCGTTGGAACAAAACGATCCTCAAGATCTGATGCGTTCAAGCGAGCCAGAACTAAACCAAGAGGTTCTTGAGTTGATCGCTCGTAACGACAATGAGTTTATTGGTCACCTAGAAAAGTATCGAGCATCTGTTCGCTACCGAAACGTTGATACTGAACAACGCAGACAAGCTTGCGAAGGGTTTATTTCAGAACTGGAAAGCAAACTCGCTCATCACGAGTACCTGTTTGGCGATACACCTAGCCTAGCCGACTTTGCGGTGATGCCGTTTGTCAGCCAGTTTGTGCGAGTCGAAAAGAAATGGTTTGTGAAATCTGAATATCAAAACGTAGGACGTTGGTTAAGAGCGCATCTAGACAGCAAGCTCTACACCCAAATCATGAAGCAATACCCTTTGTGGAATGAAACTAAGCAAGATTGTCTTTTTGGATAAGACGAAACAACACAATACTCACCTATTTATCAAGGATTGTTACGTATTTCGTGACACTGTGTCGTATGTGATACCGTTGATAGCATATTAGATATCAACGAAAATAGCCTTTCTCTTAACCAGACGTTAGTTTGAATTGCGCTATGCCGAATCCTAAAAGTAACAGCTTCGATAACCCTATGCATTGGCTTACCGGATTAGCCAAAGTTTCACTGTTAGTGGTATTCTCGCTTAATCTTTCAGGCTGCAGCGCAAAGAACAAAGTCACCAATGTAAGTCCGTTAAACGACCAAGCCAAAACGCGCTCTCTAAACGCAACTACCGACCAAAACCTAACCCAATCTAACAACAAGCCAAACCAATCTTACACGGCGGAAAACTTCTACAGACAAGACAACAAAGTCACTTTGATCCTCTCTTTTTCAGGTGGAGGAACGCGGGCGGCAGCGCTCTCTTACGGTGTTTTACAAGCACTGCGTGATACTGACATGGAAGTTGATGGCGAACGCATCAATCTGCTCGAAGAGGTCGACATGATCAGCGCGGTGTCCGGAGGCAGTTTTACTGCTGCGTACTACGGTTTGTATGGCGATAAGATATTCGAAGATTACGAAAAGGCATTTCTCTATCACGAAGTGTCTGAGGATCTCATCTCTATTCTGTTGTCTCCGACCTATTGGTTCTCCTATGCGACCAGAACGGATAAAGCGACCGACTATTACGACGCCAACATCTTTGGGGACAGTACGTTTGCCGACATTCGACGTGAAGGCGCACCTTACGTTGTGATCAACGCCACCGACATATCGACGGGTTCACGCTTTTCATTCACGCAAGAATACTTTGACCTGATTTGTTCAGATCTAAACAGCTATTCGGTGTCGAGCTCAGTGACAGCATCCTCTGCTGTGCCTTTCGTTTTTACGCCGGTGGTACTTGAAAACAAAAACAACTGTGACAAAACGGAGCACTTACAGCCCTCGTTCGAAGCCACCAGTTATCGCAATAGAAACCTCATCAAGTCGTTAGAGTCTTATAGCAATAAAGACCAAGTGAATTATCTTCATCTAGTGGATGGTGGGATCACCGATAACCTTGGCTTATTATCAGTTTATGAGATGTCGGAATATTTGCGTTACAACGATAAAGAAAAACTCAAAAACCTACACAAGAACCAATCTGTGCGCCCGATTGTCATCATCTCAGTGGATGCTTCAACCCAACCTGAGTCTGGCATCGGTGATTCTATCGACATGCCAACCGTGAAGCAGACCGTCGATGTCATCACCGACATTCAATTACACCGCTACAACGACACCACTAAAGATTTGATCGTAGACGAGTTAACGTCTTGGGCAGAATTCTCCTCTTACGAAGGTCATCAGGTTGTCCCGCATTTCATTGAGATAAGCTTGAACAAGGTCGACGATGACGAGACTCGTTACTCACTCAATCAAATCCCGACCGATTTCACGATAGACAAACACAAGGTCGATTTGTTGATCGAAGAAGGCAATAAACAACTTATCTCCGATGCTGAATTTAAAAGCTTCTTATCTTTTCAGAATAACGAATAATGCTAATCTAGTTGCTTATAAACTTGCTAACCAGCACTCATAAAACACGTCAGAATTATATTTAAAAAAGGTCATTATGGAATTTGAAAACAACGTCTTACACCTTGGGTCATTCTTTGCGGTGACCATGGGTATCGTAGTGCTATTTATTGGACGAAGGCTGAATCAAGTCATCGGTTTTTTGAAAGAGTTCAGTATTCCAGAACCCGTATCAGGCGGGATTTTAGCGTCTCTGTTCTTTGCAGCGCTTTACGCGACGACATCGATAGAAGTTCAGTTTGATCTGTTCGCTCGCGATGTTTTGTTGGTCTATTTCTTTACCACCATCGGTATCAACTCAAGCTTGAAAGACCTATTCAAAGGTGGCAAACCTTTGGTGATTCTACTCATCATCACCATTTTCTTTATGATTATGCAAAACATCGTTGGTATTTCTGTCGCATCAATGTTTGGTTTAGAGCCTGTATTTGGATTGTTGAGTGGCAGTATTTCATTGATTGGTGGGCACGGTACTGCAATCGCTTGGGCTCCCAAGGTTGCAGAGGAGTTTGGTTTAGAAAGTGCAATGGAGATTGGCATCGCTAGTGCCACATTTGGGCTTATCTTAGCCAGTTTGATGGGCGGCCCGATTGCTAAGTTTCTTATCAAGCGTCACAACCTAAAGCCAGCTGAAGGCCAAGATTACTCTCAAAGTTCGAATACTAACAAACAGAAGCAAGACCTTACGTCGTATCAATTTCTCGATGCAGTATTAGCTATCCATATTTGTGTCATAGTTGGGGCTTTACTGAATGAATTGATAAGCCAAACTGGGTTACAACTGCCGCTGTTCGTTTCGTGTTTGTTCGCCGGTATTGTGATTACCAACGTGATCCCCGACTCTTATCCAAGAATATCTGGCACCAAATGGCCGACCCGTTCACCTGCTATCGACCTGATTGCAGAAATTTCTTTAGGTACTTTCTTGGCGATGTCGCTAATGAGCATGCAGCTTTGGACATTGATTGACTTAGCAGGTCCAATCTTTGCGATATTAGCAATGCAGCTTCTACTGGCTGTGGTCATCAATATCTTCATTGTATTCCCGTCTATGGGGAAAACGTATGACGCGGCCGTTGTATGTGCAGGCTTCGGTGGGATTTCTCTGGGTTCAACACCGACAGCTATGGCGAACATGTCGGCAGTAAGCCAAAAGTATGGACACTCTGTTCAAGCATTCATCATCGTGCCTTTGGTGTGCGCGTTCTTCATCGATTTAGCCAATGCTCTGATCATCCCTTACTTCATGAGAATGATGTAGTCAGCCAGCTTTAAAATGGTTACACAGAAGAGCCGCTCATACTGAGCGGCTCTTTCTTACCATTAACTTTTCATGAACTATCGACAAGCAAAAATTATTGAATCGCTATCGAAATCTCGACTGCCGTTTCACCTTTGTAAAACTCAAAATCAGTCGTGTAAGTTCGCGCATGTGGACAATCCGGTGCGTTGAAATAAGCCCACACTTCTCCCCATAAATCGATAACCGCTTGTGGCAGTTCACCTTCTGCTGAGAATGTTAGGAACTTACCTGCTTCGATATTGGTTTCAACTAGGTTATCTAAATTGTTATCGGTAAGCGCATCGGTACACGCGATAACATCAAACTCGCCCGTAAAATCTGACTCGTAATTGGTGTAGACGCCATACACCTTTGAATCCGGTGTCAGCTTGGGAAAAGCTTGCTCGAAAAACCCTTGCCATAATTGGCCTATCTTCGCCTTTGCTGGGTCAACTTCGTTAGTGTTAGTCGTTCTTACTGAAAAACCGTATGCCTTTACGGCTTCAATCGTTTCTACTTTCATTTGTTTAATTCCTTAACCAATGCAACTGTCATCGCCTTGAAGCAACTCTAATCTTGTATCTCTTTATGACCACATTTTTCACACACAAGGTGGCGAGAAAACTCATCCATTGAAGCGATAAATGGCCCAAGAAACCAGCCTTTTACGACTCCCGCCCAAAACTCACGTCGCTTTTGGTTCGGTTTACCTGCAAACGCACTTTCCTTACGCACCAATATAACAACGTGTTGTGTCTCTTCACGGCATTCGATGCAGTAGCATTGTTCGGTTGTGTGGTTCATATAGGCACCTAAGACTTTTTAAAGGAGATATGTTGAAAGTGAGGATTATCAACACAAACTTCGAGTTCTGAAATTTCAGTTAACACGACAAGTTCTTCTCGACCTTCGACACTGACCTTAATGCACTCTTCTTTTGCGTCGTTGCGTTTTGTATCTAAGGCGACACACGTCAACGGCTCACCAGATTTCATTGTGAGTTTGATTGGGTATCGGTGCATACACACAATCTCAATATAATCGTAATCATTGCAACTAATCATAATAATTCCCCCATTTATTCACCACGCTAATGCGACATGCTGTACTATGCAAACTGTTTATAATCAATCGTTTACTCTAATCACATTGATGACATTTTCTTAAGGTAAACCGGCTTTTTATCAGAAGCTTAAACGCCCTTTACCCGTTCACGTTTCTTCTACGAGTACCTACTTATTCTTTAGCTGTTGAATAACAATAAGAGAATAGAACAATGAAAAATATGAACCATTTACATCTGTTAGCTGCCTTGGGGTTAATCGCGTCGATGATGACATTCAGCGCAAACTCAGCGTCACTTGAGGATGCAAGTCACTTTGCGAATGGCAAAGCCAAGTATCAGACGCTTTGTATGGTATGTCATGGTGATAAGGGTTTAGGTGACGGCCCAACTGCGGCCTCTTTACCACACAAGCCTGCCAATATTCCGAATAAACTTGGGCAGCTATTCACGACTAAAAACTCGTTGGTTGATGACATTTTGGAAGGCAATGTAGAAGAAGGTATGCCTGCGTGGCAAGGTATTATCACAAGGCAAGATGCACTCGACATTTTGACTTACGTAGAGTCCATTCAATAGTAAACGCTGTTCCATTCGCCTTTTGAACAGAGATCTTACTTAATCGCATTCGTTTTATTGCGCTATCTATTTCATTGATTACACTGAATTTAATGGATAGTGAATAATATGGAATGTTATGACTCTCAAACCTTTCGCGGCAAGCGCCCTTTTGCTTGTTTCTGCTACCACACACGCCGTTAGCTTTATCGATCAAATCGATGGCCACTTAGATATGGGCGAATACCTCGCTGAAAATGCCTATGGATTTTTGCCCGTTCCAATACTGATAACTGAGCCTGCAGTTGGATACGGTGGTGGCTTCACAGGTATCTTTCTTCATGAATCTGAAGAGCAAAAAAACACACGTAAAGAGCTAGCCGAAAAATCAATTGATGGTGGCGCTCAACTATTGACGCCTGCGATTACCGCGGTAGGCGGCTTTGCAACAGAAAATGGAACTTGGATGGCCTTTATTGGCCATAAACGCAGTTGGAAGGAAGACGCAATTCGCTACTTGGGTGGCTTAGGTTATGGCGATATTAACATGACCTTCTATCGTCAGAGTTCCTCCAACGCCCTTGCACCTCTCGACCCAAACGAAGGGATTGAATTAGGTTTGAAAGGTATGGGTGGAATCCAAAAACTCCAGTTTAGAGTCCCAGATACCCATTGGTTATTGGGTTTCTCTCAACAGTTCTTTGCACCAACCCTTTCGGTGAACAATCATCCTAAAGCACAAGAGATTCTAAGTAATATTGGGAACTCTTCACCGACCTCGTCCGGCTTGGGTTTGATTGCTGAATACGACAGCAAGAACAGCTTCCTTAATCCAACTCAAGGTTACAACTACGTTGCTGAATACCTTTGGTTTGGTGATGCTATTGGTAGTGATTACACCTATCAAACGTTTAATCTTGAAGGGCTCAACTATTGGGAATTAAATAAAGAGTGGAATCTCGCGTTGCGCGGCCAATACAAATCTCTGTCGACTAACGAACGTGTGCTTTCGCCTCAGTATTACCCAGACATCGACATTAGAGGCATCGCCCGAAATCGCTATCAAGGTGAGCATACCTTTGCTGCCGAAGTACAAGTGACGAAACAATGGACACCGCGTTGGTCAACAGGCGTATTTACTGGCATTGGTTATGCGGGAGACAGTGATAACGACATGTTCGACCAAAGCTCACACTCTGCGTACGGCGTTGGTTTCCGTTATCTCATCGCAAGGCGTTATGGTCTGATTTCAGGTATTGATTTAGCGTTCAGCGAAGAAGATACCGCACTCTACTTCCAAGTCGGAGCCGGTATCTAGCTAAATCACGGTTCAATGTACCGAACAGAAAGTATTAAGTGAAGGTCTTCCAATACTGGTACAAGCCGTCGATATCAGAAGAGCACATCAAGGTCATAGCACCTTTGATTTGCTCTTCGCTCCAATCCCACCATTTCATTTCTAATAACTGTGTAATTTCTGCTTCGCTAAAACGATAACGAATGTGGCGTGCAGGGTTCGAACCGACAATCGAATATGGTGCGACATCTTTGGTCACAACCGCTCTACTTGCGATAATGGCTCCGTCACCGACCTTAACACCACTCATGATCATCGCTTCTGTGCCAATCCACACATCGTTACCAATCACGGTATCACCAGAGCGCTCAAAGCCGTCTAACGCACCTTCAAACTTCTCGTCGTCTTGATAGAAAAACGGGAAGGTACTCACCCACTGGTTTTGATGTCCTTGGTTGCCCGCCATCATGAACACGGCACCTGAGCCAATCGAGCAATAACTGCCGATGATTAACTTATCGATGTCAGTTCTATCAGGCAAAAGATAACGCGCACAATCATCAAAGCTGTGGTTGTGGTAATAACCTGAGTAATAGCTGTGTTCGCCCACAATGATGTTTGGGTTAGTCACTTGTTCTTTGAGTGACTTGCCAACAAATGGGCTTTCAAAATAGTTTTTCATGTTTGTACTCTTAGTTTCGTTCTTTTAGTTAGGTACTTTTGTTGCTTGTTTATGGTTTTAACGGGTTTGTTTTAGTGTAAAGGTCAAAGTGCCCTATCGACCGCCAGCAATATCGATAAATGAGCCTGTCACATACGACGCTTCGTCTGACAGTAACCAAGCAATTGAGTTAGCCACTTCTTCTGGTGTACCGCCTCGTTGTAACGGTAACTGCGAAGCTAGTCTATCGACTCTATCTGGCTCTCCGCCGTCGGCATGCATCTCAGTGTAGATACAGCCTGGTCTAACACCGTTAACGCGAATATTACGCGCAGCCAGTTCAAGAGATAATCCTTTGGTCAATGAATCCATCGCGCCTTTAGACGCTGCGTAATCCACGTATTCAAACGGCGCACCCGTTCGTGAAGCTGCGGAAGAGACATTAACAATCGACCCTGCACCGTCGGCTTGTTTGATAAAGGCTTTACTGCATAAGAAGCAACTCGAGACATTCGATTTCATGACCTTTTCAAAGCGATCTATCTCGATGTCTTCTAATGCTGATTGAGTAAACAAGATGCCAGCGTTATTCACCAAGTGGGTAATAGGCCCAAGCTTGTGACGGGCAATTTCGAACAGGGATTTTACGTCCGATTCTACCGACACATCGGCACGCACACAGATAGCCGTTCCGCCCTGCTCACGTATCTCATTCGCCAGTTCATCAGCTCTTGATTCGTTGTGTATGAAGTTGACACACACTGCATAGCCTTGTTTTGCTAATAGCTTCGATGTAGCTGCACCAATGCCTCGGCTTCCGCCTGTAACGATTACGACCTTGCTCATGAAACCTCCTAACTCGCTGACTTTAATTTATCTCATTGTTGTTATGCACATACTCTATTGTGAGCTTCGTGTTATTTTATTTGGTGTTCTGCATTTGACCTTGTTACTTGAGTGATTCAGAGCTCACTATCTGAACCCACTTTACACGCCAGTCTTGTGCAGCAAAGCCATCAGGCCAAAACTCAGTTTGCTTTTGGATTAAACCATCAACAACCGTGTGAAAGGTAATCACGCGATCATTTAGTACACTATCCGTCACTGATACATCGGTCACGACTGTATCGCCCTCGCAAACAATCGAGTTCAGCTCAAACTTCCAAACCCCATTCGCTGGGTATTCAGAATTGATTGCTGTGAAATTATCACGCCCTACCGTCAATTCAGACGACTGAGGCCAATAGCCTTGAAAATCTTCCGCTAGCCATTCGGCCGCTTTGGCAAAGTCATTGGTGCGCATTGCATCCCAAAACCCTAATACCACATCTTTTGATGTCATTATTCTTCCTTAAATTATCGAGCTCGTGAAAAACGATTAAGCATATTTACCAATGATCATTAAAAGATCATCGACATTATTAGCAATGTAATCGGGTTTGGTTTGCCAGTTTTCGGGTTCAGAACGGCTATAACCCGCAGCTACAGCAATAACTTTTGCTTTATCGCCAAGTGCAGCTTCGATATTGCGTGCGAACTGTGTGTCCGCTTCATGATCACCGATATACATCAAACAGAATTCATCGGTTTGCGCTTCACCAAAGATATTTTCAACACACTTGATACCACCAAATGGATGCGGTTTTTGGTTGCCATTTGACACGTCGTCATAACCAACAACCGATTTAAACAAATCACCAATGCCATAACTGTCGAGTACACCACGAATGTTCAATTGAGAGTTTTGAGAACAAATACCATGAGGAAGATGGGCGAACTGGCTAATCACCGCTTCCATGCCATCAAACAGTGCAACAGGTGTCTGGTTTTTCTCTTGATGCTCAGCCCACATTCCACCAGCGACCAACATTTCATCATGTGACATCCCGTAGTAATCGACATAAAGGGCTTGCCAGTTTTTAGCACCGTGGTTGGCTTCGTGATAAAGCGCCTCGCTCAACAAATATTTCGGCAAATTATCACCCGACAAATGTGGCGCAACCACTGAGATAATGTCTTTGGTTATTGCGATATTCTTTGGAACGGAATTAACTAAGGTTCCATCGTAATCCCACAGGATGGCATCTAACTTCATATACTATCTCTTTGTTTAAATTGACGATTTGAATTTATCACTCAAAACCCTATTGAGGGAAATCTTATTGTCTCCAAATTCAAATTTAATCCAAACTCAACCCAAAATAGACACGTCATCGAACAACACATCAATTGGATCAGAAAGCCAAACAGGCTTTGTTTACATCACTGCTTTATCAATTGGAATATATGCGTATAATCCCCGCTTCATTGCGCTATCTACGTTAAAAATAGCGCCATTCAACATTTTTAATGAGTACCCCATGTCGAAACTATTTTTCAAAGGCCGTATCGAAACAAGACACAACCACGTTCTTGCTGGCTACAATGTAAACCGCGATGTAAAAGCGGGTACTGAAGAATCTCCAATCGCTGCAATGGTTCAAACTGAAGCTCGTAAAGCAGAAGTTGAGACACTGGCTGCTGAACACGCTATCTTCGTTAACGTAACGGTAGATGCAGAGAAAGAAGAGAACACGATTGAGCTTGATACTGTACTAAACAAGCCAAAAACAATGACGTTTGAAAAAACGCCTAACCGTAACGATCCATGCTCTTGTGGTAGCGGTAAGAAATACAAGAAGTGCTGCGCATAAGCGCTTTGAACTGAAGAATTTAAAAACGGACCAGTCGCAATGTCGGTCCGTTTTTTTATACGTTAAGAAAGTTGTTCCGCGTAAAACAAACTATTAAGCGTCTGACAAACTAAAGTCACTAAACTTGGCGAAATTAGGCGTCGCCTTACTGCCACTGAACGTATAAAGCATCACACCCTGTTCACTGCCTACTAGCGAATCAAACGTGATCACTTCCTGCCATTGCTCTTTTATCGGTCTATGCGCCGCTCCAGAAAAACTCTATACGAATACCACTTGGGTCATAACACATCAGATGTTTTGCAGGGCCTTCTCGAACCAATTCAGGGCCAAACTCAACTTCGATACCTGAGTTCGTAAATTGCGCATGTAGCTCATTCAAGTGACCCTCAGTTTCAACAAACAACGCTAAGTGGTGTAATCCTACATTGGCTTTTCGATCAAACTGGACTGGGGAATCAACCTTTGAACCCCACAGTGTTACCATAATATTTCCATCACTGACGAAAATAGCTGGGTAACTTGGATTCCTTTTTACCTCGACCCATCCTAATTGTTCAACGAAAAACTTAGCACTCTCTTCCAAATTTGAAACGGTCAGCCCTACGTGATGTATACCTTTAGTTAATGCTGTCATATCTACTTACCTGTTCAAATGTTCTATCAACAAATTTAAGTTAAGCATTGATTTCAAACAATACCTTTCAACTGAATGACTTGTTCAACTTATTCGAATAACGAATAACGAATAACGAATAACGAATAACGAATAAGTCTAACTACACTCAGTGGTCATTGACCAACGTGTTGGCGTACAAAGTTATTCAACTCAGTCACACTCGTGATGATGTACACCTCTTGATCTTTGGCTCGTAATTCTAAGCGTGCTCTGAAGTCTTCATTCCAAAATTTAGGGCACAGTTTTAGTGTCTTGTAACTTTGTATTGTCCCTTTCACAACTGAACTCCCTTCAGGCCAGCCTTCTGGTTTAACAAACAAACCTTTCAGCATGCGTTTGGTCACGAACCAATAGCTCAGCGGATAAGGAAGGTCGATATAAACCAAGGTATCTGCCGCGTCTAAGCGCTTGTTAAACGAATCTAGCGGACCAAAGCCATCAATGATCCAGCTATCGGAACTCAGTATGCTCTCGTGTGCTTGTTCAAACTCAGCACTATCAACGAACTCGCCATTCGCTTTATAAAAGATGGAGTCTAACTGGTGAAGCTCTAGTCCAGTTGCTGCTGCGAGTGCCTTACTGACGGTAGATTTGCCACTACCAGGCTTACCAAATACCGCTATTTTCTTCATATAACTTCCTTCTTTGAGATAAAACCCATAAGGCAGATACGAAAAACCCACCTCATGGGTGGGTTCGATAAATAAAGCGCATCAAAAATCCCACCTTTCCTAAGGAATGATGATAATTCGTTGGTTAAGTTGCGCTAAATTCATGTTCATAAGATTACTTTTATATATCGTCGTGTTGTTGTCAAACCGACAAACAAATTAATCGACCGGTTTAAAACTCTGACGAACTGCCTTTATTATTGAGACTTGGCAATAATGTCATGCCCGTACGAGTTATCGATTGAACATAACCAAATACCATCATCGCCCTTATTAAATACATACGTCGCTTTCCGGACAAACTCAGGGTGATTCGGCGCAGAAAGCACAGTGTTTGCCAATACCAATGCGGTGTCACCTGTTTCAAGGATTTCCATACCGTCTTGTTTCACTTGCAGACCGTTCTTGAAATAAACAGCAATCGCCTCGAAAGCAGTACGAATCGCCGCTTTGCCTTCGGCATTTTTGCCAGGCTCAACAACCAAAATTGCATCATCGGTATAAATACCAAGTAGTGTGTCAAAATCTTCTGCAACGATGGCATTGTCAGCTTTTCTGATTTGTTCGATTATCGGGTGAGTCATAACTTCTCCATCTTTATCAAGGCATGTGAATATGTAAACAACATTAATTAACATACTCCATCCTGTTGGAGATACAAAGTCAGAGTTGAGTCAGAAAGTAATAATGACCCGAAGTGAGTCTCTCGTCTTTTCTACTTTCAATGGTCGTACTACCGGTTGATAACGACCGAAGAAGAAATAGATAGCGACATTAATTAAACGGACTTTCCTAATAGCTTTTCGTATAAGAAATCGATCAGAACCCGAACTCGACGCGCTTTTTGCGTGTTGCGATGAAAATATAAATAGAGACCGACATTGTCACTCCAACAATGCTCTAGTATTGGGATCAATTCACCGGACTTAAGCTCGTTTTCCACCATAGGTTCGAGCAAACGACCAATACCAAGCCCTTTCTTAGCAGCGTCGATCATTATATCGGTATCATTTACTGTCATCGCGGTCTCAACGTTTACGTGCACCGTATTTTCATTATCTATGAGTGGCAATAACGCGAGCTTATTCGACGTGATAAACCGATATTGAATCAACTTATGCTGTGATAAGTCATCGATGCTTTTAGGCATTCCATGCTTTTCTAGGTAACTTGGCGATGCAAACAAGGCTTCTTTTAATCTTGGTGTGATAGGTTTCGCTATCATTCCCTCTTCGACTTTATCTCCGAAGCGAATACCTAAATCAATCCCGTTTTTTAAGATATCGACAGTCGCGTCAGAAATCGAAATCTCCAACTGAATGTCTGGATAAAGGAGACAGAATTCAGCGTAGATAGGCTCTATCCACTGCTTATAAGCAAAGCGCGGAAGCGTAATCGATACATGCCCTGAGGGATTACGACTAAGATCTGCGACGCTCTCCATCGCAACATTCAAGTCGCTGATTGCATCGACGGTTCTTGTATATAAGGTTCTACCCGCTTCGGTCAGTTCCACTCTTCTGGTCGTGCGAATAAACAAAGGTAAACCAAGCTGTTGTTCGAGTGCTTTTAAAGATTGACTCACCGATGCAGGCGCCACCTCAAGCTGGCGTGCGGCTCCAGAAATAGAACCCTCACTGACAATGGCATGGAACATCGTCAGTTGGTTGTATGTCGCTCCCTTCATCGTTTAATACCTACCGTTTTATTTAGTCGACGCTCGTTATTCAATAGACGTCACTTCATTCAATATAGCTAACTTACCAAAACCTATTATTAAGTGTAGCCTAATAGTTATTTAGCTATTCATCATCTAAAACTTACAACGAAACACGCTTATGATTGCTCCATCAATTACGAACAATGAGACAGCCACCATGAGCAAAACACTTGTTATTTCAGGCCACCCTAACCTAGCTGAGTCACACACCAATACGTTAATCATCGACACATTAGAAGCAGAGATGAACGATGTGTCGGTTCGACGTTTAGACACGCTTTACCCAGATTACAAAATTGACGTCGAAGCTGAGCAAGCTGCGTTAGTTGAAGCCGACGTGGTTGTGCTGCAGTTCCCGTTCTACTGGTACTCTGTGCCTGCATTATTAAAGAAATGGATAGACGATGTGATGACCTTTAACTTTGCGTTTGGCCCAGAAGGAAACAAACTAAAAGGTAAAGACTTCTTCCTCTCTTTCACGGTAGGCGGACCTAAAGAGTCTTATGACCCTTTGAGCTACAACCACTTTGCGATTGAACAGTTCATGTTCCCATTACAACAAACCGCGTACCTTGCGAACATGAACTATCACGCTCCGGTTTACACGCATCGTATGGTGTACATCCCTAACGTGTATAACAAACTCGAAGAGGTTCAAGCACGCGCGAAAGACCATGCATCTCGTCTAATGGATCAATTCCGCAGCGTTACTCAATCGGGTGAGCAACTGGTTCGCAAGTTTGTATCAGGTTGGTTTGAGCAGTTAGACACACTACCAGAGCAAGACGCGCAGTTTATTCCGTCACTCGCATCTGATGTCGTGTTCAACATGCCAGAGGGCAAATTTGTTGGTCACGCAGGCTTTAAAGACTGGTATTCAATCGTACGTTCGACCTTCAAATCAAACTGTTCTCATGAAATTGAACAATTAGAGGTCAAGCCATTGGGTTCGCAGTATCAAGTGAGCCTGCATGTAAAACTTAAAGCAGACACATACCCAGACTCACCAATGAAAGGTGAAGCCGTGGAGCTTGTTGTGAACGAAACTTGGTTGGTCTCTGTTGATGACAACAACAGCGTGAAGATTCACGAATATGAAGTGGTCGCGCTAGCTTAGATCTTAATTCAAAGAACAATCTAGCGGTCAATGAATACAATGGGACAGCAGTGAGTGATAGCTGCTGTCCCTATTACCATTATTTTGAGTCACTCATTGAATAACGTAGCCCGTTAATATTCCCAAGCCTTAAATTGAGCGTTCGACGCTTTCATGTCATCAAACAGCCACACCATTCGATCTAAGAACCACAGCTTAAGTACCAAAATCCAGAAGTTGCCGAACGCGATAAGCCACAAGTCATTGAGGTACAAACCATAAAACAAGATTGGCAATCCCGGTGCCATCGACGTGCTGATCACGCGAACCGCCGTTAAATGATGTTGTGGGATATCGAGCTCTGCTTTGTCTAAGTATATCCGTTCACCAAATACCGCTTTGGATGCCCAGTTGCTTGTGCTTTTGGGCACACCAAACGCTCTTGGGTTATACCAAATCCAAAACAAAGCCAAGCCGATGAGAAGTATGGAGTAGAAACCAATATATTCTCTCGACCAAATGGCTAGTGAGAGCAAAGATAAGCAAGGAACGCGAGTATATACACTGAGTGGATTCGAGTGACGTGCCCAGCTATCTTCACTCATCACCATCATCTTTTCAAAAAACTTCATAACAGCACTCGCGCTTTACATTCACTTGGTTACTTTTTTGCAATCGTAGCTTCGGATAGCTTGCTAAGAACACCTGAAATTTTCTTAATCACTTCATCACAACCGTTAATTGCGTGACGGTTTAGTAAGTAATTAGGATCGTTGTAAGATAGCCACACTTTCTTGTTCGCGTCTTCACTTACCAACACCTTCTGCGGCAAATCAATAGCGACCTCTTGAGCACATTGCATTAATGGCGTGCCTACTTTTGGATTACCGAAAATAATAACTTCGGTTGGTCTGAGTTCGAGGTCAACGTTACTCGCGTTTTTCTGATGGTCGATTCTCGCAAACAATGTTAGGCCTTTGCTTTTCGCTATCTCTTCAAAGCGGTCAGCTGTCTCTTTCACTGAATAATTACTTTGGTACTTTATCAAACCGTCAGAAGCGGCGACTGAAAAGGATGCCGAAAGTAAAATGGCGCATAGGGGTAGTAGTTTTTTCATTGTTACCTCTGAGATTTAACCTAATTAAACATACGTTTATCGCGCCATCTTAACGTCGTGGCGTAACCTTCCTCAGTATAGACTTGTTTCAAATATCAGTTTGCTGAGAGGATCACCTTTCTAATGCGTCTTATTATCATGCAATTGCTTGTACCCAAGTGTTCTACTACTTCGAGATATTAAGAGTTAGAGACCCAGGGCCCATATAGCTCAAAGGTATGCTCATCAAAGTCAATCACACCTTGAACACCAATAGGTGTCACGAGCATTGGATGTGTGTGACAACTGTCAAATCCAAACAGTATCGGAATGTCTTTTCCATTTAGAACTTCGAGAAGTACGTCGAGTGGCGTACGCCCTGTCCCTTTGTCGTCAAACAACTCGTGCTTTCCGAGAACGATAGCGCCCACCTTATCGAATACGCCACATACCAATAAGTGAGCAAATGAACGTTCAACCGTCTCAATACCTTTTAATGAGTCTTCAATTAAGAGAATATCGCCATCGCGAATTTCCGGCATGTATTGGCTACCCCATATCCCAGCCATCGTGCTCAGATTACCGCCAATCACGCGGCCACTTACCTTACCATTACCGATGAAATACCATTCGTTTTCATAGGCGGGTTTGGCTGAGTTTTGTGTCTCCCAATCGTGTTTGATGTCCGTCCATACCTTGGGCATGGTGTGTTGATGTTGGCTCGCGCTTGAACATAAAAAGTCACTAAATGATTTGAAGGTTTCGTCGACTAACGGCGGGAACTCACCAAATGATGCGACCAGTGCCGGGCCATAGAAAGTCACTAAACCCGTTTTGGCATAAATCGCCAATAACAATGCGGTGACGTCTGAGTACCCGATGATGATCTTCGGATCCTTTCTTAGTGCCTCGTAATCAATATACGGCAGTAGCGAGTTACTGTTATTGCCTCCAATCGTCGACATGATGCAGCGAACTTCAGGATCTCGAATCAGTTGGTTTAACTCTTCGGCTCTTGCTTGAATAGAACCAGAACGATAACAATCGGACTTCCCCGTTAATGAACCTTCGACCAAGGCGAAGCCTTTCGCTTCCAGATAATCTTTAGCGCGAGCAAACCTATTGGGAGCGAACACAGTCGCAGGAGAAGACGGTGAGAAAAATCCAATTTTGTCACCTATGTTTAAAGCCTTTGGGTAAATCACTTCCTTTGTCCTCCATAACAATAAGGAACCGCTATTTTAATCTTTCAGACTCGTCATTTTTTAATGCTAGAACTTATTTGTAGATGTTCTTAGAGTTCGATATAAAGTCTCAACATGTCTTGATGTTGAATGTCATTTTCGAAGATTGGTTCTGGATAATGGTCGATGAAATGATTCTTGATGACTGAATCGACTTGAAAGCCTGCTCGTTGATAGTAAGTAAGTTGGTAACCAAATGTACCCGTCCCTAATTCAACGCGCTTAACGTCATGTTGGGCGAGCTGCTTCAATGCGAAGTCCAACACCTTTGAGCCGATACTTTGCTGTTGATGTGCAGGGCTTACTGACACATTGAAAATTTCCGCGACATTTTCACCAATGAGCTTAACAACGCAGACACCAAGAACTTGATTGTCTTGCTTGGCAGCCTAACACCATGACTCATCCAAGTATGACGCGATATTGGCCTCTGATGGATCAGCTTCAAGTAACAATGCCATTGGAATTTCACGTGGCTCAAGTTCTACATATTCCATTTAAACCTCTAAATGCCTGAACACTCACATAGTCAGGTTACTGTAATCTAAGAATCTGATTACTAACAGGTTTAAATCAAAAAAACACGCTCTGTGATAAGACAAGCTTAACACTTATCAATGCCACGACTTAGTGCCACACTTCTCGCATTGGTATTGTGCTTCTTGATCAATGAAGAAACTTGAAGCGTGCTTGTAATCTTTAAAAAACAGCGTCATCAAATATTCTATCAAGATTCCAATCTTCCACTGCCTCGCTTCTGATTCAGCTTCCGCTTTTGTTTCAGAATCTGAACGACTGGCAGGTACGTGTGGGGTCAATGAATGACAGGTTTCGCAATGGTATGGGTGCTTAATGTACTTATTATCAATCATTTATATGTACCAACTAATATTTATAAAGTTGATTGCATGGTAACAAGTAATCGTTGGAGACTCTAACTTATTATTTGACAAGGAATTTTTATCAGAAGGTTAAATTGAAAGGAGCAGACACACGGTACTAATACCATGTGTCATGAATCTATTATTGTTACGGGTTAATCGAATTAATGAGCGTCGATGAGTCAGCGTTAAGCTACAACTTCTACAGAACAAGTGATCTCGATTGTAGGTTGAAGCATCAAACAAACATGACAGTGCTTGGCAACAGCTTCTTGAGCGGCTGAAAGGACATCGCTTTCTGACACACCCTCCGCCTTCACAGTAAAATGTAAATTCGCCGTTTTGTATAAACGAGGTTCGTCGTCGGTTAACGTATGTGTCACCGAGTTTTCTAAAGCCTCGACTTCGAATCCTTTTTCCTGCAACAGTAAAACGACATCTGTCGCACTGCACCCGCCAAGCGCTGACAGTAACACTTCAGTTGGACACGGAGCGGTATTGCTAGTGGCATCGATATCAAAACTGAACCCGCCTTCTGTTGTGACTTTAAACTGACACTCACGATTCCACTGAACTTTGATACTCATAAGTTATTACTCACTTATTAATTTACGCAATATTGGGTTAATTAGAGACGCTTCTAGCCCCAAGTTACATTCGAACCTACTTCAGTAACCCTTGTTCTGTTGCCGTTTCGAGCTGCACCTCGAGTTCACTCCATAGCGCCTGACTGCCCTTAGAAATGCGCTCACCGTTAAAAGTCATTACCTTATCTTTGGATATGTTGTGCTTCTTCCAGCTATGACCACCACCATGGATGTTATGAAGTAAAGGTGGCACTCTATCAATCGCTTTACCAAATCGAGCTTCTGGTGACTCTCCCGCTTCGAATTCAAGCCATAGTTCTAAATACTCGGTTCTTAAAGCGCTAGGTAATGACTTAAGTAGGCGCTCAAGGCAGTTTCTCTCTTTGAGTTTGTTTTCTTCAGTCTCACTGGCGTATATGATCGTGTCGCCTGCGTCGATTTCCCCTAGGTCATGAATCAGAAGCATCTTCATCACTCGCGTAATATCGATTTCTTCGTTGGCATAGTCTTTCAACATAAGCGCGCTTAAACAGACGTGCCAACTGTGCTCAGCCGAATTTTCATATCGATCCAATCCAACCGGTTTCGTCTGTCGATAAACATCCTTTAGCTTTTCGATTCCAGCCATGAACTGAAGAATGCCTTTGATTTCTTCCACGATGATCTTCCTTCACTTGAGTTGAGATAGGTAAACGGTGAGCGCAATCAGACAGAGTCGTTAACCCCACTGAACCGCCATTTTGTAATAAGAGATACCCGACTTTTCGAATTCACTTCCCTCAACCGCCATCCCAAACCTTTGATAAAAACCTAATGCAGAGGTTCGAGCATCACACCAAAAATAACTTACATTGAACGCTTGCAGGTCTTTGATGGCATGTGCGATAACCTTAGAGCCAACACCCTGCCCTTGGTATTCAAGCAATGTGGCGAACTTACGTAGCCTCGCTTGTTTCCCTTGAACGTAAACAGACGCAACACAAACCAATTGTTCATCAATATAGGCGCCGTAATGCAACGCATGCTCATCGCCTTCTACTGCACAAAACGACATTGGTTTGCTTGGCCAGAGGACTTGATGACGAATGGGCAGCACCTCAGCCGCTGAAATTTTGGTTATGTCCATGTTGCTCCGATACCATTTAGTGTTGGCTTGTAAGATTCAGGCTTATCGATTCGCCATTGGGTGATCTGGGTTTAATTGCAGAAGATCCCATAGGTTTCCATAAAGGTCTTCGAATACCGCCACAGTGCCGTAGGCTTGCTCTTTCGGCTCTCGGACAAATTTGATTCCCAGAGAAACCATACGTTCATAGTCACGCCAAAAATCATCGGTATTTAAGAAGAGAAACACACGACCACCAGCTTGATTGCCGATAAAGTCCAGTTGCTCGGGCTTGGATGCTCTCGCCAATAATAGGCTCACACCGTGTGAATTGGGTGGCGCAACAACAACCCAACGCTTATCTTCTTCTGGCAAGTAGGTATCTTCGATAAGCTCAAACTTGAGTTTGTTAACGTAGAAATCTAGGGCTTCATCGTAGTCTTTTACGACAAGTGCGATATGGACAATATTTTGTTTCATGACGTACCTTGTTAAGGATTAAGCTAACACAAAATGATGCCACGGCTTCTATTAATATTCTAGAAATAGGTTCCTTAATACAGAGAAAAAACTACCCAGCGAATTGCTCAACACAGGCCGTATTGCGTTGCATTACAAGTAATTGGGCGCATTGTTGTACGCTTCCAACTCGATCGGCGCCTCACCGTAACCAAACACCGCTAACTGCAACAAATACTTCTTAGTAAACGCCTCTATCCCAAGATCTTCTGCCTGTTTTACATGGATCAACTCATGAGCAAGCAACAACTTATCTCCTTTGGCCCGATTCGCAATCCAAATACCATATCCGAAAGCCGTCCCCGTAAAATAAGGAGAACCTAAGCCCAACCTTTGCATCTGAAAACGTAGCGACTCATTTTCAGGTAATGGCATTTGATCGACATAAAGAACGCGTATTTTTTCTGGATGTTGGATACCGATGTCGCGTGCAATTTTTAGATATTGGGGGCGTAAAGGCACACCTTGAGACAAAGCGATTTGCTCATGCTTTTTCACATACTTTATCGAAAGCGGATAATACGCGTCGATCTGTTCAACAAGGTTAGCTGGTGGATTAGCGTAGATATCGGCTTTATCTTTACAAGCAAATAGAGCGAGTGATGCCAACAAGAAAGTTGCCGTTCTAAAACTAGTCTTCATATTGGGCGAGCTCCTTTCGTTTCCCGCAGTTAAGACCACACTACTCTAGAACATAACCTCATGACTTTGTTGCGAGTAACACCCCACATGTCGCCAAAAAGCCTCCTGATACCTTGTTAAGTAAAGTCTTAGCTGCTTGCCCTTGAAAAACTAAACTCGCCTTTGATGCCATACACGCATATATTCCCAACACACCACCAACAGAGAACGTTGAGATGACCAAAATAGTCGCTACATCTAGCGAAGAGAATGACTGCAGATCGATAAAGGCAGGAAAAAAGCCCATATAAAACAGTATCGCTTTAGGATTTGAAAGCGTCATCAAAACACCAACAATGACACTTGACGCTCTCGTTGTTTCTGGAGATTTTACTGATGAAACGGCATCACTTGAAGTCCATGTCGTATAAGCTAACCAAAACAGGTACGTAATTCCGATGTACTTGATGACCGTTGCCAATTCTCCCATCGCATTGGCTATGGCAGCCAGACCAGAAAGAGCAAGGAAGACAAAGATATAGTCTGCGATGAGCACACCAAATAAGACCAATAAACCATGTCGCCATCCATGACTGAGAGACCGAGATACCACAGCTAACACACTTGGTCCAGGTATGGCCGCAGATAGTGCCATAGCGAGAAACAGAGCGATACCAGATGTAATTGACATGTTCCCTCCTTAAAACAAATGCCACTTTATGTTTTAAACCTTTTGGTCAAACGACTAGCTACAGTTGCCAAAAACCAAGTTCAACGCCACTTTGAATGACAATGGCACACATTCCGTGACGTGGTAACTCCATTGGAGGTACTGCAACAACAGCTCCGAGCTTCTCTGCTGCATTCACCGCCGATTGAATATCTTCAACTAACGTGTAATGGCGTACAACAGGCTCTTCGGTTTCACGAAGCGGCCCTCTAATACCAATAACGCCACCGTTAGATAATTTGGCAGTGCGAGCGCCTCCAAGGTTCATATCGGCATCACTGAACTTCACGTTATAGATTTGAGAATATGTAGCGCAAACGGTATCTACATCAGGGGTTACAATCTCAAGGTATTGAACTTTCATCGGTTTTCCTTCTAATTCTCTATGTTATTCCGCTGTAGTTAGACCGCTTTAATTGCACCACGCATTATGAATTGAGGGCCAGCAGCCCCACCCAAATACTGAGCATTGGTATCTTCAAAGCCACCTTTTTTATAACAGTTAAATGCTGCGGGATTCTTGCAATTGACCGTTAAGTAAACCCAGTCATACTTTTCGTAATTTGCTTTAAGATACGGAAACAGAGCTCTTACTGTTCCAGTGCCGATCCCCTTACCTTGTTGGTTTTTATCAAGGACAAATGCTCTCAATCCAAGGCTTCCCTCTGGACAGAATTCATAGTGAGTAGCGTAAGCGATATCGAGTTTAAAGAAACCAACAACGTTATTATCAGACTTGATGACATGTAAATGTGTCGTGTCGCTACCATCTAGCAAAAACTCGGCTGCTGTTCCCGCAAATTTTACTTGGTCATCCGCTAACCGTATGTCGCGAACTGATGCTACATGAGAGTCGTTTAGCCTTTCGATAGTTATCATTGTTATTCCTTTTTATCTACCTGGTTGTCCATGATTAAGAAACGGTGTTAGTGCTAATGCCCCGTATTCCAATTAAGTTACCAAAAGGGTCTTCTACTTGGCACATAATGAGTCCGTCTTCGATCTCCATTGGCCCTCGATATAATTTCGCTCCAATGGATTGAAAACGCATAAGCGCTTTATCAAAGTCATCTACTGACCAATACAGCACCGTTCCCTTTTTGCCAAAACCGACTTTCTTATCTGCCTGAACAATTTCAATAGAGAAACCATTAATGTCTAGAACCGTAAAGTCGGAGTCTGGATGATAAATGGCAACAGCATCTGGAAAAGCCTTTTTGTACCAACATAACCCTTCCTCAACGCTAGGGACATGGATAAGAATTGCTATCGGGCTCAAGATCTTCTCCTAACTTACGTTACCAAAAATTAATTCCAACAAATGCGATTAGTAACCTACTCTTGAGAGCTCAAAGTGTACGTCACATGTCCTTCATCGGTTAGCGTGAAAGTCCATTCATTGCTCCCTTCGACATAACGAAACTGGTCTTCACTTTGCGTTGGTTCAACCATAGTTAGAAAACCATCAATCACAGCACTCTCTATAATGAATTGGCCATTCGAACTGTTGTTATCCAGGTCATTGGTAACCTCGATACTTGTTGTCGATTCTGGAAGAATATCTGGTAACCACCCTCTATCAAACAGGTTATCGCTTTTCGCTTCTGCATACGTTGCATATTCACTCGTCACTTGGTCGGAACAGCCGACCAACACCATTAAAGCTGATGCTAATAATATTGATTTCATATTTTTCATTTATTCGTTTTTATAATGCGGTAATTGATTCTGCGCTAGCCATAGCAACGAGTGCAGTACTCTGAACAGATAGTTCGAAGCATATGACCATGCTTCGGTAGGAAAGTGCCATGTGTTAATGGTCTATTAGAAATTTTGAATTGATTGATAACCTAACATCTAACTGGCGAGATCAAAACTCGTCACGTGTATCGCGAGAGCTATTGTCAGGAAAATTAAACTTGAGGAAGTTATCGCCTTCCAGTGTAAACAGCACTCGCCCATTTTCGACACCGGTTTCATTCCTATCTGAACAACCTAGAAAAAGCTCCCAATCAAATGAATACTCAAGTCGATATTGATTCTCGCTCACATGGACCACGTTTTTGATATTAATGCCGTTAACGACATGTGCCATTTCATCGATGTACGACAAATCCGGAACAAGTTTACTTTCAAACTCACTCGCAATTTCAGTTAAGAAATCGGTCAGCTCAGAGCATAATTCAGCGCCATCAACTGCAGGCTCAGATTTTCGGTCAAACAGCATTCACATGCTCCTAAGGCTAAATTTTAGTGTGAGTACAATGCCCAATTAAGGTCAGCGAATATAAGCGCTATACAATAACCTTGCTGTAGCTTCTTCGATCCATATCGACCACTTCTATCGTAATGGAGGCATCCACCAATGACAAAGACTCTAATTGCGTCATCACTGTGTTTGATAAGGTGGCTTTATGTGCATCGCTACGACCGGACAATATACGCAGTGTAACGTGAATAAAATCTTCTTTGGTTGTACCTGTTTGATAGTGCTCATAAGCAACACTTCGAACTTTAATGTCTCGTCCGTCTGCTTCAAATAAGCCGGAGTTCAATGCTCCTAAGAATACTTTGTTGTTCAGCTGATCCGGATTGATCGTAGAGGAATGTTCGATAATACAATGAGGCAAAACTAAATCCTTAAATACATACGATGTGAAGTGCCACCAGCACTTGGCGACACCAATTAATTAAACGTTATTGTTACTCGAGCTATTGTAGGAATACATGCGAACTTCATCTCTGGGAAACCATCCTAACTTTTCATAGAATTGTTGCGCGTTAATATTGTCGTTATATACGAACAAGTGTGTTTTGGGGATACCGAGCCCAGCAAGCGCATTAACCGCTTCCGATACGAGCTGACAGCCAAGTTTCTGCCCTCTGAAGTTGGTATCCACAGCTAGGTGTTGTAGGTAGCCTCTACGACCATCAGTACCCACTAATACAGCACCAACAATCGTGTCGTTAGATTCCGCGACAAAACTCAACCCCGCGTTACGTTCTAGATAGCTTGCAATGCTCTCTTTTGAATCAGCATCGCGAATGCTCATACCTTCAGTTTGACACCATAGGTTGATGACAGACTCATAGTCTTCGATTAGCATCTCTCGAATCTTAACCACTCCACTCTCCTTGTTTCGAGCAATATTTATTACCAGTATTTAATAACGCGCGACTTACTCTCTAACCTGTTACTGAACAAATTAGTCAGTAAGTTACCCGTTTAGCGACTTGGTGAGAAACGACAGTGATGAGTCTACTGGGTAATTCTCCAACACCATTTGGCATTCATAGCCATGTTTTTCATAAAAAGGCTTGGCTTGAAAGCTTAAGGTGTCGACAAGTGACGATGTACAACCTTGAGTTTGCGCGTACTCTTCAATGAGTTGTAGAAGCTTTCCTCCCACTTGTTTCCCTCTCATCGAGTCGTCGACCCAAAGAAACTTAATCAACAACCAATTACCCCAGAGATCAGCGATAATGCCACCGACTTTGTTATCACCTTCCAGGGCATAGTAACCCACTTGCGACTTAGGGATGCCTTCAAGAAATGGCGTGTTGTGTTTAATTAATCCACCTCGGACTTCGTTTATGTCCTCGTCCGATGGCTCAATATCGAGTTTGTATTCCATGCTTTTCCTCACTATTTCGTCATCAAATTACTCATTGAGGTTTAGTTCGCATTTAAATTAGCACTTAAACCGCTGTCAATTCGAATGTTTTATGTGACTCGAAATAGATTTAATACAACGCGTTGCTGACGCACTTACCCTAGAGAGCTGAAAGAAACCATGGATTACACCCAAATAAGGCTCATGTTGTGCTTCCACACCTTGAGCAAGCATCAAACGATAGAGCTGCTCACCTTCATCACGTAGTGGATCAAACTCTGCTGTAATGATCGTTGTAGTTGGAAGGCCGTGAAAGCTTGCTTTCAAAAGGTTAAGCTCTGGCTCATGCAAT
This sequence comes from Vibrio sp. Isolate33, assembly GCF_022397895.1. NCBI lineage: Bacteria > Pseudomonadati > Pseudomonadota > Gammaproteobacteria > Vibrionales > Vibrionaceae > Vibrio > Vibrio sp. Isolate33. Next base: position 253,590 of record NZ_JAKEUP010000004.1, on the reverse strand, counting down.
AAGTTAGACTGACTACTTGCGTATAATTTGAAGCCAGAAAGCAGCATGTTCGACGTAATAATATAGTCTGAACCGTTTTCCGTGTAACTGTTTGAACTGCCATTAGGGTCTAACATCGGATAGATAAGAATCTGCTGGCGCGGCAACCACGACTCAAAGTTCTTAAGTCTTAACGTCGTCGCCAAAGCTAATTGTCCACCAGCACTATCACCGACAAACACCAAATGGTCTATATTGCCACCATATTTCATCCCGCACTCCTTAATGCCGAGCACAGCTTGGTATACATCGTCATGTGCCGCTGGATAAGTATGCTCTGGTGCTAGTCGCTACTTAATGCAGACGACAATAGAGTTCGATTGAAGAGCTATTTGCCTTAACTGAACATCATGGGTTTCAAATCCGCCACTAATAAAACAACCACCGTGGAAGTACACTGTGATCGGTAAATTTGCTTCGCTCGTTGGTTTGTAGACTTTGACCTCAACGCCATTGATGACATCTAAAAATTCGCGTTCGACCTGAGGACTATCTCCCACCAAAACTGTACTGCTAATATAGCCAGTTCGTCTATCCTCTATCGATTGGCGTGATGGACAAGGTTTACCATTTAATTGAAACTCTTCGACTAGCTCTTTAATGCCAGCCTCTAAATACTTGGTCATTTTATTATTCTATGCTGAAAAATCAGCGGAATAATACACCCACACAAGAACATGTATATCCATACAGTTGCGATATGTGAGCTAGACTTTACTTATACAAGCTAAACTTCTTGGTAAATTCGCGGAGGGTTTCAGTGTCACCAAATAGGCATACACCTAAATATTCTAAATCTGCCTCTTTGGTTTCTTTCGTTCTATGTTGTTGCTCGACAGAACCACCTTCGATCATCGTGCTCGTGAAATCAGTGAATTTGATACCACGGTTAATAGCCTCTTCACGTACTTTTCGAAGCTTGTTCGAATTGTCAGCTTTCAAAACAATGAAAGGATAGTGAGACAAATTAGGGTGAATGCCATCATCCATATCTTGATAGTCAACGTAACAGGTTTCACCCTCGTTCAATTGATTAGACAAGCCAACACTCAAATGCCCTAGTACATTTAGCGTTCTTCCCAAATCCATCTTCTTACTTAAAACAGCAATAAATCGTTTCTGATTTTCATCCGGCAAAGTGCTCACTGCGTTCCCTTATTTGTTGGCGGCAATACATTAGCTTTATAACGTATTACTGAGGTGTAGACATTGCAAGTGCTTCATCTAGGAGCTTCTGACTCAGTAAAATTGGTTTTGAATGTAAACGCATAAGGCGAATCACCCATTTCTCTTAGGTGCTCTAACCGCTCAATCGCTTCATCAAGACTTGGAATGTGCTCATCTTCAACCCACCAAAGCACATAGGTGTCTTCCGCTAAGCGATGAAACCACTCACCCTTTCTACGCATGAAGTCACGGTGATGAGTTCTAAACATAAAGTTCTTTAAAGAGTCTACTGAATCCCAAACCGACATATTGACGATCATATTCGGGTCATCGAACGCTTTAATATTGGTTGCATCACCAGATTCGTCTTTAAGACGCCAGACAAAGCCTTCACTGCTTTCAGCGATGCCATTCACCTGATCCAGGTTATCAACAAAATCTTTGATTTCCGGTGCATCTAAAGGGTATTTCGCTAGAGCAATATTTAACTGAGCTAATTTCACAATGCTTCTTCCTTGAATGATTATTATAAAAATAGAGAACGCTGTGATAAGCAATAACCATTCGCTAATCTCAGTTCCTCACTGATGCTTTACACCGTAACACGAAAGCTAAATTGATTGTTTTGTTATTGATTTCATTACATCCAACTTTTTATGTAGTCGCTGATAAGTTCATTGGCTTTGAAAAAAGGGCTAATTGGAACTGTGAGATTGAGTTGTTCAATATCTAAAGCCTCACAGCCATTTAAAGCCTCGAATTCAACCCAAGAACATTCATCTACTTTTCGAATCACGTTTGATTCTAATAAAAGTAGAGCAAACTGAGCTGGGCTGTACCCTCTAGTTTCTGCAATAAAATGCTGCTTTTCTGAGGTTTGCTTTTGCGCTAACAACAAATAGAATTTGGCGATGTCATAGACGTGGACGTATTGATTATACCCTTGGGATGGGACAGCGACCTTAACGGTTCGATTTGCATACGATTCGATGATTCGCTTTAATTGGCAATTGTCACCGCCATACACCAAGCTCGGGCAGTAAACGATATTCCAATTAGCCTGAAGCACGGAGTGTATTGTTTCCACGTCTAACTCAACGGCCTTTAAAGGTTTAAGCCTAAACTCTTTAAGGTCTTGTTGAGATGCATGACCAAACAGCCAAACTCCCGATGTGTGGATCTTTATCGCACCTTCAGACGCAAATCTATCAAGCTGTTTGAGCAAGCCATGTTCAATGTCTGCGATTTCAACTGGCGAAAATTCTGACCAGTGAGGGCGTGCGCAATTGATAACCACATCGAAGTAATCTTCATAATCTGCGGATAGGTCTTTGATGTAATCCGAACAAGCGACAATGCCTTTGTCCCTGCTGTATCTAAAAACTTCAAAGCCACTGTTTACGAATGCCTTCGTAATGTGACGACCAATATAACCCTTGGCACCTGCTATTAAAACTCTCATTCATTCCCTGAACTTAATATTACTGTGACGCCCTGTTTACTGGTAAATCAAGGAGCACAAACGCCAAAGATTACGATTCACTACTGTATACCTTACCCTGCTCTAGCTCCGTTTGGCATATCCGTTTCTGGGCAAGCCAAGCATGGTTGCAGTTTGTCTTCGTAGCCGATGTCGAACAACATTCCTTGAGACACTTCACCCGCCATCTTTCTTTCAGGCAAGTTCACAACAAACAAAGCTTGCTTACCTTCAATTTCCTTCGGGTTTTCTCGTTCTTGCTTTATACCCGCCAAGATTGAACGTTGATGATCGCCAAAATCTACTGTCAGCTTCATTAACTTATCGGATTTAGCGACTTCAGAAACCGCGGTGATTAAACCCACACGAATGTCGATTTTCGCAAAATCATCAAACGTGATCTCATCTTTGATTGGAGCATGTTCCATATTTCTATCCTCATATGACTTAAACCAAAAACGCCAAGCGTTAAGAGTCCATCATAAATTCTTTATTATCTTTTGGCACTCGCAGGGCTGAACAATTGGTCTTTTACGAGACAGCGAGCAACTTTCTCGATTGGTGAGATAAATCAGATACTTCGTGATAAAACATCACGAGCCCAGAAGCGGTAGGTGTTTTCGTTGGTGATAAGTTAAGGCAAGCTCTAGGCAATGTTTAATTTCAGGCTCTGGCAGCGGGTCAGATAAGCGTAATTCAATCGCCCTATTTCCTTGAAAACGCAGTACATCACCATACAACTCTCGAAAGGTGTCGACCAACTTTGTTTGGCAGTGAAAATACAGGTAATAGTTATTCGGTGATTTCAATTTCCAATCGATTCGAACGGGGCTACCTGTCTTTACGCTGTAGCTGGGTTCTCCCCACTTCAACGACTCTTCCACTTCGCCCAACTCCAAAGCGGATGATAGTTTGAAGATAAGTTTTCGTAACTCTTCAAGCCGAACTCGAACATTTTCTGGATACTCTTCAAAACGATCTTTGACTGCCTTGTCCATTGAAACCTCCTAGTCCAGTAACCTTAAATCCGAGCTCAATACCACACATAATAAATCAGCTTTACATGCTTAGTTATTACTTCGATTGGCCGTCACGCTGAACCCAAACAACGTCTTCGTTTGGTGCTGGGGTCTCGAACCACGACCAAAACAGTTCGAGCATGTCAGGTGTCATTTCGTATGACTTGCCATGCAACTCGGAATTACGTGCAACCGCTCTCTGTTTACAAGTATCAAACGGAACATCAAGGTAATGAACCTCACTTTCAACACCCAACTTTTCAGCCCAATTTGTAAACTTGTCTCGATCGACTTTACGCCAAAAACCGAAGTCAAAAATAACAGGAACGCCAAGAGTAAATAGTTGCTGCGCCGATTCTTTGAATAAATCTTGAAGCGTAGCTAAACGTTGATCAAATACCTCTCGCTCCATATGCTCGCCATACAAAGGAATCATCCACTCATCAATTGAAAAACGAAAAGCGCCATGCTTATCTGCAAGTTTCTTGGAATAAGTCGTTTTACCTGACCCAATAAAGCCACACACCAAATAGATTTTAATCATAGGTTCCCGTTACCTTGGTCTTTCAAGCGTGTTATTTGCTGATGCTAAAGCTTCTGTGTCTTTGTCTATGATTGCGCGAACCGAAGCTGTAAGTTCATCGCTGTCGGTGTACTTTCTGCCATAAGACAAATTGAAACCATAATCAAAGTTATCTGGGTTTTGCCCTTGAGTATGTTGTAACAAGGTTTCGATTTTATCGAGAGCTTTAGCTAATTTTGCTTCTTCTGATGATGCGTTTTCGTATTCATCCCAAAGCACAAGAATATCTTGTTGCAAGTTATCAGGAAGAGGTGCAATCAAAGTAATCAGATCCTGCCTTTCTTTCTCTCCTTTGTTCGAACCTTCTACTTGATCAATGGCAGCAATATCACCACCAATAGTCTCACCCAAGTCGTGAATGATGCACATCTTGATTAATTTGAGCGTATCAATATGTGAATACTGCTCAGAGAACATCATCACCATCAAACATAAACGCCAAGTGTGTTCAGCGGTACTTTCATGTCGACCATTTGAAGTATGAGCTGTTCGCAATGTGTTCTTAAGCTGCTCAGCTCCTCTTAAGAACTCCAAGACGCCTTCAATTTCTATATTTTTCATCACATTATTTCCGGTGAATTCATAGTGTGCTTGGCGCCGCGTGTGAGAATCGTCATTTAACACCCACAGTTGGCTAGAAGAACTTTTTCGACATGTTGTAGAACCTGTCATCAGCGCTATCTACTACAAAGCCCACTCTTTCATAAAGTCGGAATGCTGGGCTAATTTTAAAGACTCGCAACTTAAGTCGATTTACACCTGACTCAACCGCTAAACGCTCACACTCAGCAAAGGCAAGCGCACCAATCCCTTTACCTTGGTGTTGTTCGCTAACCTGTAAGTCTCGAATGTAACAACTGTTATCATCAAACACTAAGCGGATAGCACCAACGATTTCGCCATTGAGCAAAATATCAAAGTTCGTTAAATCGCGAATTTGCTCTTCGATTTTGAGCAATCCCATTCGACCGAGTATTGCTCATAGTAAGAACGCATATTCAAAAAAGTCATCTTCGCCGAAGCCGATAGATCTTTTGTTTGCTGGTACGAAATCATGAATCCCCGAACGCTCAATTTACGTGTGTGCTGTGCTGACAGCTTACCTAAATAAGAGTTGTATAAACAACTGCGCTAAAGCGAGATCGTCGAGAACCACTCTTCGATTTCATGTTTGATGCGATTTCTATGTAACCCTAGATGTCTTTGAGCTCAAACGGCGGGCATGGTGTTCCTTGATGATATTTGAGCTGCCAATGAAGACCTGTAAAAGCCCAAATCGAGCAGCGTTTCGCGTAGTCGCTAACTTGACCAGTCTCGTCAACTACGGCTGACTCGTACTTAAGCAACTGGACAGAGGGTTCAAGTTGAATACATTCATAATTTTGCGAATGAATACGACTACTCGAAGAAACTTCAGTTTTCATCATTTCAACGATCGAAGCAAAGTCATAGCTATAACCAGACTTACCAACTTCACTAAAACTTTGATGAATTAAACGTTCAATATCGGTATTACTTTTGCGGGTTTCGTATTGATGAAGTTCGATTTCTTGTTCAATCAAGATGTTCATATACTCTCCAAAAGACGCTTGTTAGCCTAGCTATGCCCAACGAAAATACGGACGCTCACCATCCATTCGTTCTACTTCCGCACCCAACCTATGATAGAACTCATGTGCTTTGGTGTTGTATGGGCTAGCCGTCCATGCAATATGCGAGCTTAATGACTTTTCAGCTTCATTCTTCAACGCATACATGAGTTGAGCACGATATCCCTTTGAGCGATGCCCACCAATAACTAGCAAGTCATCAAGCCAAATAAACGGCTCACCACGAAATGAAGAATATCGATAGTGGAACAAAGCGAAGCCCTGAACTTCATCATCAACTTCTAGTAGCAAAGCATGAGCAAACGAATAGTCACCAAACAAGGTGCGTTCAATCTTCTCTTTTGTCGTAGAAATTTCACCATTAAAACCTTTCATACCTCGATCAAATTCAGCTTTCTGCTAAATAAGTTCAAGTAACTTACTAGAGTCTTCCTTAATCGCTTTCCGAACGTGCACTTTGTTCTCCATAACTTAAAGCTTTGAAGGTCGCGTATGTGTTAACAGTATTAAAATTACACTACACACGAATGCAGCTGCCTGTAGGAATTGCCTCCAAACGACCTCCTAACACTTCTTTCAGGAGACCATAAGCTTTCTTCCCTGTACAGTGCCCAGTGTAAAGTTTATCAATGGGATACTGTAATAACGCAAGACCGAGATCTTTAATGTCTTGCTTGGTTCCACCGATACTATCGAACAAAGGTAGCCCGACTAGGTGAAAACCTCCTACTACGGCTTTGATTCTCTCTCCTGGAAACTGAGCAACTGCGGTATCAACCATATTAAGAACACCACTATGTGCACAACCGGTAAATATGACGATGCCATCACGATCTTTAACCACTAAGAGTAATTCGTGATCGAATGTATCCTGCTCCCATCGATTTTGAGATTGTGTGTAAAGGTATTGATTGCCTCTGGGCTTTTCGTGTTTGGTGCTTATATCAGTAATAGTGAATACATTAGGCGCAATTTCAGTAGTCTGGCTAACGAACTTCAGTCGCTCATGGTTATTTTTGATTAAATCCGTATTGATACCGACATCATTTTTAAAACCGTAAGCACGGAAATAATAGTTTTGTTCCTCACAACTCTTCAAAAAAACATTGGCTTTAGAATTATGAGTAATAAAGTCGACAGCGCCATTACAATGGTCGTGGTGCCTGTGTGATATCACGGCTATATCAACATTATTAATATCAACGTCGAGTAGAGGCGCATTTTGGCAAAAAGTATCGCCGCTTCCCATATCGAATAGTATGTTTAGTGACTCAGTTTCGATGTGTAACGACAACCCGCGTTCTACTGCTAAATCTGGTCTACTGTCTAAGCGATTATTATCAACCAAGGTCGTTATTTTCATAGTTTCCTCAAGGGTGTAACCACCTGTAAATTAGGAAGTAATGGATTACGAACGACATTGCGATGGAATGAGAGAGACCAAGCATGTCGAGTTGCTGTGTGTTCTATATATCTGGAGACTAAAGTGAAGCATACAGCTCACTTAAAGTCGGAAACTTAGAACAATCCCACCCACTTGGAAGCTTTATTTCATTACACGACTTAACTAACTTAAGAGCTTTAGTGCCATCCGCAGAAAAACTAACCTCTGCAAGTTCATCGAGCAGAGTTAATTCATACTCTCCAGAAATAGGGCTTATGAATTTAGGTAGTATGCCCCACCCTGTATCCCACGTATGCATTTCAAATTTTGATAAGGCATACAAGTCACGAATTAGGCTCCCTTTGATAAACTCTAATCCTTTGAAATCCCGAAAACCAAAACTGTCAGCAGACTCCAAATTTTGACGGCATAACCTCCAAGCCTGTCCAGCCACGATAAAGTTTGATGATGGTACATCACACGGATCAAATTCAAATTGCAAGATTTGATGGTGAATGTCGTCTAACTGAGCATCAACGGCTATCCATCCTTTATCTTTGTTCCAATATTCACAAACCCAGTGATCTTCGAAATGGTTTTGTTCTAGATAAGTCGCAAACCCACTCCTTAGTCGGGTTGGTACTCCTTTTGCCCTCAAAATAGAGCAAACTAGTAGTGAAAAGTCTCTACAAATACTTATCACTCTATGGTTAGGTTTTTTGAAAACATGAGCAGGTTCGCCTGATTTCGATATTGCTAAAGAGACTAAATCTTTAGCATGCCGAGTCTGCATTTCTTTCAGTTTGTTTAGCGGTTCAGCCTCAACACCATAGTGCTCAAGCCAATACGAATGAATAAGGTTTCCTTGAACAAACTTACATATACCCACGATATCATCAGGCACCTTACTGATATCGAGTAGATCATTAGGGATCTCTGTAAACTCCGTATTTTTTATATAGTCGTTGATAACCATCTGTTTTAACCCTTTGTGGATATAAGCACGGATATATGGCGTCTAGTTATGATGTGAGACATGAAATGCCAAAGCCGCAACAAGTACCCTAGCAACTGCGTCCAACGAATGGTGAAATGCCATACATTACGAATCAATTTTTTTACAGTTTGTTATATCCGTTCTTAATTGGCTTTCAGAACCTTTTTAGATAGACATTTCGCGCGCAAATTGATACGCCTCACCGTGAGAAAAACCATTAGCTAGCGCGTAACCTGTTATCACCGACCTCCAGCAATAATTGTCATGAGGCTCAAATCCGCCACTTTTGCTTTCTACATTTTCAATAAATGACTTCTTTAATGCTAAAAACTTCTCTTTACTTACCAAATCTTGTTCTTTAGTCATCGAATACCAAACCTTTGTCCACTAAATCCATAGCAAACATATAAGCTTTACCTTGCTTATAGCCATGTCCCATCGCGTATCCAGCAGCCATTGAAAAAGTACTTAACTCCGCGTCTGGGTGCCAAGAAGCTTCCTGCTCTAACACTTCTTTTGTGAACTTATCTTCCATGTCAGCAAAACTTATTAACGTCATTTGCTCTCTCTATCATCTATCTACTTTAAAATTGAATGCGTGAGTATATAACGCCGCGTTAAGGTGTGAGCAGCGCAACACCAATCCATCCGCATACCACCTTAAACACTAGACACAATGCATAGTAAAAATGCCACGCATTGCGAATCACTCTTAAACAGTTTGTTAGTTTAATAGTTGTGCTCTTGCGTACAGTGATAAAAGTCAGAAGATAAGTTCACTCGTTTGAAAAGATCGCTAGACATAATAAGCTCGAGTAAAGTATGCATTGCGACTCCATACTCGCTTAACTTTTGATCATCGTCACTCAATTCATAATGCTCATCATATGCCGCTTCATCATAGCCAGACATGCCATAAAGTGCGATAGCATAACGGTTACTCCAATCTCCGATATTTTTCCTCACTCGTTCACGGGTCTCTTCGGACCTATATGTGTCCTCTAACCTATTTATCTCGCGCTCAGCGTTAATCAACCTCAACAACTCAACTTTATGCGTACCGGTCAAATCAGATTCATCTGCCTTAACTTTCTCTTGAATTTGTGTATCTATAATTCCGTCCAAATCAGACCAAGTATCTAACTTATCCTCTTCGTATTCTTCAAGCTCTTCCCAACTGCCTAAGAGTTTGTTTGCTTGATCCCACCAATCAATGTACTCATTGAGAGTTTTGTTGAAACCAGCTTCTGTATGGATGTAAACAACGCCTTCAGAAATAACTAACGCGTAAATACTTTCACTTTCATAGTTATCAATTAATACTCTTAACTTAGGCTCAAGCGCCTGAAAAATTGAATCTGCGTTTAGACGCCTTCTCATAAAGTTTCCCTATTAAACTAACGCCCTGTTAAGGTGTGAGCAACACAATACCGAGACTTCCGCAAACCACCTTAAACACAAATCGCAACGCATAGCAAAAATGCCAAGTGTTGTGAATCATTCTAAAACGGTTGGTTAAGCATCTAGTTCAACGAACTCATTCTTATTTTATCGGATAACTTTTCAAATATTTTCCGAGATTCATTATCCATATAATTGTAAAAGTCTTCCTGTTTACCAAATATACGTTCCAATTGCTGGTCAGATAATCTTGTTGCTCGCTCAGCACTTCGTGATACCTGTAGAAATTGACTCGCTTTATTACCCAACTCAATTGCTACTTCTTCTAACTCATCTGCAATTTTTTTTGGTATCCAGATTTTCTTAACATCATAAGTATCACGAAACTCCTCAATCGCAGCATACAAGTCCTTACCATAGTCTTGGTTTGGAGCATAATAAACTTGTCTCGCACACTTTTTTATATCAACTAACTTAGAAAACACCAACTCTATTGCTTCCAATGAACGAACATTAAAATCGGACATCTTTATCTGGTAAACGATATTCTCTTTTTCAAAATCTTGTTTTATTTTGGTAACATTTTCCGTCAGGATTCTTTGCTGTCTCAAAAGTTCATCGAAGTTATCGTTAACTGCTTTAAGTTCACCACTTTTTTTCGCACCGGCTCCCAGATAAGTACCGACTAATGTTACAACAAATAAAATTATATATGCCCAGCCATCTATCAACTGATAGTTAAATACTTCTTTTACAATTTCGACGACTTGTTCTTTGTCCATACCTAAACTCTCAAATGTTTATCATTGATGCTTAACGTCTTGTTAAGGTGTGAGGCACGCAATACCTAAGCTTCCGCATAACACCTTAACCACCAAACCTAACGCATAGTAAAAATGCCACGCGTGCCGAATCACTCTTGAACAATTTGTTAGGTTTATGAGCAAAAGTATGTGCCATGCTCAACGTCATGAGCAACTCGTTCATCGTAACCCAGCAGGCTCCAAATCTTAAGTAAAGCCGGTGAAGCGTTCCCTTTACAATATGAATCACCACCCGCATAAATCAAACCGTCTTTCTCGCTAGGGAACGTACAGCGAAAAATAAATGCACCATATGGCGATTTATCCATTTCTGATTGGCAATTTACCACTAGGTTTTCAATTTTAAATTCAGGATGCAATCTTACTGAATTGTGGATTAGATTAGTGACATCTATGACCAAAATAGTAGAGTCATTTGCATACTTTTTATTAGATTTAGTGCGAATAGCACTATTAACTTTTAAATATAGATTCTGCAGTTTTTCTTGAACTATATGACAGCTTGTTGTCTCGATAAATGCTTTCTGATTTTCATCGAAATTAAACTCAAAGTCTGGTGCTTCTCGGTTTTTGTACGGCACACCTTTTCTGATAAAAAAACTAGCTAGCGAAATTTCAAATCTTATTCCAACATATTGACTGACTCGATTGCATTTTCTCAATTGTTTCTTGAATTGAGAAAAGTTCTGCTCAGAGTTATCACGTATCGACTTTAAGTCAGTCATAAGAGTGAACAAACGTTTTAGTTCAGAGTCACGATTATAATAGTTGCGATTGCGGTGAAACTCTAAAATCTCAGCAAAGTTTTTCTCAACTGGGTTGCGAGAATTGACCTTACCATCTTTGAGTAACTCGGTCGAAAGCAGTTCGGACAAGTCTTGTATCAGCGCTGATATACGCCCCAAAAACTCCGGTTCGGGAATTTCATTTCCATATGGTAGCCGATTATAAGTTGTTCTTGCGTCCAAATTTTTCTCCTATAAACCTAACAGCTCTATTAGACAGAAAAATTCTGTATTTAAATGCAGATTAATTCTGTCTAGTTTCTACCGCTCACATCTCATATGCAACCCAGCCATTATATAACAACGACTTATATCACAGCTAGCGTCGGTACTAGTGAAAATGCAGAATTTTTCTGTCTAGTATGACCAAACTTCCACATTGAGAATCTGGTCAATACGGCTTACTTAAGCTCGTCTGGAATGCGGCGATCTTTGTGGTAATACTCTCGGTCGCGTTCATTGATTTCTCGTACCACTTTGCACGGGTTACCGACGGCAACCACATTGGCTGGGATATCTTTAGTGACTATGCTGCCCGCTCCGATAACCGAGTTTTCACCTATGGTGACACCCGGTAAAACAACGGTGTGTGCGCCAAGCCATACATTGTTACCGATACGGACAGGAACGTTGAATTGCGCGGCTTTGAGCCTAAGTTCTGGGCTGATGGGATGTGTGCCTGTTGCGATGGTTACGTTAGGTGCAATCATTACGTTATCACCGATGAATACGTCGGTGTCGTCAACAAGCGTCAGGTTGAAGTTTACGTATACGTTATTACCTAGATGTGTGTGACGGCCCCAGTTGGCGTGCAATGGCGGCTCGATGTAACAACCCTCGCCGACTTCTGCGAACAGTTGCTTCATGATTTGTTGGCGTTTGTCACCTTCACTCGGGCGAGTGTGGTTGAAATCGTAAAGCACTTCTAAGCATTGTGTTTGCTCGGCGACCAGATCAACGTCATCACAGTAATAAACGTCTTGGTTGTGCATTTTAGCCTTTATATCCATGTTTTAACCTATTTGATAATTACCGAGAGCGGTATAAATTAAGCGACATATGGATAATTTGAAGCGTTTCACTGGCCTTAAAACAAGTTTACGGGCTAACGTGGCCTGATGTTCTCGGCAACACGCCATAGCACGCCACTTGGGTCAGTGATACAAAACTCAAGCATTCCCCAAGGTTGTTCGACAACCTCAGTAACGGTTACTTCAAATTCCGTCATTACATTAGAGTTTTGCACGTGTTGATACCAACTTTTTACGTCTTCCACCAGCAAGTGCATCATGTAATTGTGACAGTGCGCAGGTTCGTAAAAATCTTGTAATAGGAATGCATAATCGCCGTGACGAAAATAAGCGATATCATGGAATTCAGACATGATTTTAAAGCCGAGAGTTTGATAAAAACGCTTTGATAAGTCGAAGTCTTTAGCAGGCACAAACGACTTTATTTCCGTGACTTTGAGATTTTCCATGGTAAACAATTCCTTCTGTTTTATAGCCCAGTAGTATCTCTAGGCTTTATGCTTTAATTTGTTTTAGGTTACTGGCTGAAAGAGCTAACTTCATCTTCGGTGAGATAACGCCACTGTCCTTCTTCAACATCTAGACTTACTTCGCCTATTTGCTCTCTGTGTAGCCCTACGACTCGGTTTCCAACGGCAGCGAACATCCGCTTAACTTGATGAAACTTACCTTCTGTGATGGTCAGTAGCACTTCTTTGGGGCTTATCACTTCTAGTTCTGCGGGCCGCGTGGGATTCTTCTCACCTTGCAGCTGAACCCCCACTTTGAACTTATCTGCGACATCGTCTTTAACATCCCGTGACAATGTCACACGATACACCTTTTTACACGACTTAGTTGGCAGTGTGATATTGAAAGACCAACGTCCATCATCAGTGATCAATACTAAGCCTGTAGTATCGGCGTCTAACCGCCCTGCGATGTGCAGTTCAGAGACTTTATCAACCTCAAGATGATTGAAAAGCGATGGGTACACTTCATCGATATTGGAACAGATGGTGCCTGCTGGCTTGTGCATTAAAATGTACCGAAATGCACGTAGCGTTAACACGTCACCATTAAGCAGGATGGTGTTACTTTCATGAACCTGAGTGGATTCATCAAGCTCGACTTCACCGTTTACACTTACCTCACCATTATGAATTCTTTCAATGGCTTCTGGTTTAGTGAGATCTGTGCTTTTACAAAGGTGTTTATCAAGGCGCATTAATCGTCGGCACCACATTTAGCACAAGGCTTGTAAGTGCGCTCACCTTGCTCAATCACCACATAGTCACGCACGCAGTTTTCACATAACGCCAATTTTGGATAAGCGTCTTTCTGTTTCTTTGCGTTGATGTCGCCTTCAGTGGTGTAGATCGTTCTCATTTGGAGCCTTTGTATTAATAACTTACGAAGAGAAATTGTATCACTGTTTACTGTGCTTCGGCGGTTCACTTTGCGAATGATTGTTTGTTCCTTGCCCTCTTTTTGAGCTCTGAGCAACAAAATCAACGTGCCGCATCGTATCAGTGATAATATTAAAAGAGTAAGTTAACTAAGAAGCCACGAATGAAAGATTGTAATCAATGCGGAAAATGCTGTATCAAATATGGCGATGGTGATCTTGCCGCAACTCAAGAAGAGATTGATTTGTGGGAGCTGTTCAACCCAGACATCTTTGAATATGTTCGTGGGAGTGAGATTTGGTTTGATCCTGAATCTGGCGAGCGCCTAACTCGTTGCCCATTTCTAGAGATCGTTCCGAATAAAGACACGAATGCCCAAGCCCAAACCAAATACACATGCAGTATTTACTTAGACCGACCGGAAGATTGCCGACACTACCCTAGCCTAATCAATGAGATGGTGAGGGACGAGTGCGAGATGATTGAGGTGGTGGATCTGCAAGATACGAAAAAAGCTCAAAGAAAACTCGACCTTCTAATGAAAGATAGTCGCCCTTCAAGCTTTTCATAATAGGGATCTTTTGAGGATCGTGCTCTGCCGTTAAGCCAAGTACTGGTTCTCTTCTAACCAATCTAGCGCAACCAGCGCTGCTAATGAACATACCGCTCTGTCGTTGCCATCAACAAACTTAAGCTCTTCGATTTCAGCATCTGGAGACAGTTCACCTGTGTAATCTGCAACGTAACAAGTCAATTGCACCGATACGCCTTCCGCTTTGCCATCAGCTTGTCCAGTAAACGTCTCAACGTATTTGATTGAATCAGGTACTAAATCGACTGAAATCTCTTCTTTGATTTCGCGAACCAATGCTTGCTCGTCACTTTCGCCGGCTTCACGCTTGCCGCCCGGTAAGTAAAACAGTTCTTTGCCTTTTGATCTCACCATCAACAGCTTGCCATCTTTAATGAATATCCAAGCGAGCTTATCAATTACCTTATTCATGTTCTTAGACCTTGTTATTTTGCTTATTCTTTTAGTTAGCGCAATCGTATCGCTGTAGGCGCATGTTACATGTAGCAATAAACATATTCTATTGAATTACTTAGGGAATGGCCTTGAGAACGGATAGACGACAACCTTTAAGGCGATTCCTTCAGCTTTCCACCAGTGACAACAACTGAACTGCAAATACATTAGTCAATCAGCCACTCAATGGCAGAGTCGTATTCTTCGAATGACTTGATATCGCCAGACACAAACCAGCTACCGACTTTTGATGCCAGTTCTTGCCAGCTTTTATCGCCGTAAATCGCAATCTTGTCTATCTTAGAGTTGAGTTCTAGCCCGAGTTTGAAATCGTCCCATGCGGCGCGCAGCTCCCAACCGGTTAATGTTGAGATGTCGACCAGTATCTTTAATGCGGAAGAGTCGAGCTCTTCTATTGTTGTTTTTAAGATTGGTATCATCGCTTGATAATCGTCGTGCGTTAGCTTTCCTTTCGCTTTAAACACGATGATGGTTTCGCAGCTAACACGTTCAATTCCAACCGATATTCCATGACGTTCAATACTCATAACCTAGCCCTTCTATTCGAAATCTAGGCTTAGCTTAGAGCATTCAACAGATAACAAATGAGAGGTTGGCTTCAAAACCAACGCGCGGCTAGTTTTAAGTCGAAATTACGATGTCGAACTTCGCTTAATGGCAATAACAGAGTAAGTGTGCCAGTGCTTCATCTTTCCTAATGACGTTAGCGCTTGTTCGTCGCGCTCATGAAAACGTATAACCTCGAAGTCATCAAACAAGCTCAACACTTTTGCTTTAGTAAGTGGCGTTGTGGAGGTGCGATAACCATGAGCCCAGCTATCATCGACACCCATGAAATCGCCTGCGAATACACCACCGATTTCAATGCTATTGATGATTCGTTGCCACGTTTCATCAAACTGAGTTGGTTCTGCAAAAAATAGACTCGAATTGGCAATGACAAGCCCTGCTTTTGGGTAATCATAATCTTCAAATGCGCTTTGAGATATCTCGACCAAAGGCTTACCGCCAAACCTGTCTAAACATATTGATATAGAGTCAGGATTAACATCAAATCCGTACACTTGGTAACCTTGCAGCTCTAAAAAGTCGATATCACTGCCCGTACCACAGCCACAATCAATCGCGACGTTTAAGCGTGACTCGTTAAGCTTCATAGCGAAGTCTGTTCTTTTTGAATGGGGTTTATCTAAGGCTTTTTGATAATACTGGCGCCAGATCTCAGAATGCTCATTCATTGATAAACTCCAGTAGTTGGGTCAAATTTTGAACCTCAACAATAGGTAACTTCGAATCTGCGGTCGCCTCTTCCGTGTTCAGCCAAACCACTTGCAAGCCAGCTTCTAACGCAGGGTAAATGTCTTTTTCTAGAGTATCGCCAATCATAGTGACATCTTGGGGTGCGATATTGAGTTTGGCAATAATGGCAGGATAGAAACCAGAATCGTATTTAGATAAACCAATACTCGCCTTACAGAAATAACCATCAATGTATTGGGACAATCCGACGCGTTCAAATGCACGGATGATGTCACCTTTACTGGAATCGGCTGCATTGGTCGCAATATAGATGTTGTGATGCTTCGACAATTGAGCAAGTAAGGCTTGTGCCCCACTCACTTCTTGTACGGTTTCCCAGTCACACATTTTCCCTTGTGCGTCTGGGAAGTCGATCATTAAGGTGTTACCCCAATCAAATAAGACGGTTTTAGTCAGCTTGGCTGAAACCGTTGATTTTGTAGCTTTGTTCATCATGCCTCCTGCATCGATGATGTTGCGAATGTTTCGCCGTACTTATAAGAACTTCTCGATAAGAATCTCATCATAGTACTGGCCGCCAATCTTAGCGTGTTTCTTTGCTATTCCGACAGTTTCAAAACCCTGTTTGAGGTAAACCGCTAATGCGCGTTCGTTGCCAGCTAGAACATAAGCAAAAAGCTTTTCGTAGCCTTTGGCTTTTGCGACCTCGAATGTATGTTCAAATAACTGTTTTGCAACGCCTTGCCCACAGCTGTTTGCGTCTACATAAGTTCCAATAATACCCACATGATCAAAAGCTTTTGTATAAGAGGCAAACGGCTCTACGTTTTGAAAACCAAGCAACTGATTAGCCGTTTGATTAACAGCAACACTGAACACGCCACGTTCGGGAAACGACTCAATAAAACCTTTCTCTTCATCCAACGTAAACGTCTGATCTAAGATGGTATAACGCCCTTCGATGATGATTGGGTTTAATACATCGATAATACCCTGAGCATCATCTACTGTGACTTGTCTAATTGTTAAGCTCATACTTTCTCTACCTTTTTTCTTTGGGCAGATTCTAGCTTGATATGCCATCCCTTTGATAGGATAGAATGTTGTCGAAAGCGATATCAAAGTAGAGTTCGTAGCTATTTTGTTCAACGTAGCCTAAATGCGGCGTTGCTGTGACGTTCGGCAAAGATAAAAGAGGTTCAGTCTCTGGTGTAGCGGGCTCTATTTCAAAAACATCAATCGCCGCTCGTTTGCTTGGTACCTTGGTGAGGTCATTAAATAGGGCTTTTGGCTCAACTAATTCCGCTCGACTGATATTCACGAACAGTGAGTCTGGCTTCATTAGGCCAAGATCTTCAGCAGTAACGCAACCTCTAGTGGCGTCATTCAAGCGTAGGTGCAAGGAGAGTGCATCCACGTTACTGAAAAACGCATGTTTGGTTGGTGCCGCTTCAAATCCATCAGCTTGTGCTTGATCTCTTGAGGTTGGACTTCCCCACACCATCACATTCATACCGAACGCTTTGGCATATTGCGCGATGCAGCGTCCGATCTTTCCATAGCCCCAAATGCCAAGCTTTAAGCCCTTTAATGTTCTACCTAAGCCGAGTGAGCCTGAATCTTGCCATTGGTTCTGTTTGAGGTTTGAAGCGTACGCAGGTATATGACGAGACGCTGCCATGATCAACGCCCAACACAGCTCAGAAGGTGCAACAGGTGAACCGCGCCCTTCCAGCACTTTCACACCGAAGCGTTCACACAATTGCGGGTCGATATGATTACTGACTTTACCTGTTTGGCTGATTAACTTGAGATTGGGTAATTTGGATAGTAACGACTCAGTGATCTCAGTACGTTCTCGGATGAGCACGAGTGCTTCAAAATCGTGTAACTTCAGCGCAAGTTCGTCTTCAAGGTAAGTTTCTGTGAATACCTTAACCTCGTGCTGTTCTAACTTGCTGTAGCACGCAAGGCTTTTTACTTCGTCCTGATAATCATCCAATATTGCAATTTTCACTACACACTCCTTGTTGTATTGCTTGACTGCTTTTCGAGATCAAAGTGCCATGGCTTAAGATTCAGTCAAACCAATGGGCACTTTTTAATCTTACTGTTATTGATGAACCACTTTGAAACGCTCAAGTACCAACATCATGTCTTCGCTCGGTGTGATCTTGAGTTCTTCACATTCACGTGAGAAGAAGTTCCAGTGGGCTTCTCGCCACCATGCTAGAGTTTTGTCACCCTCACCTTCTGCGGCAGCAAATTCAGCGGTCACTTCATTGTATGGACACAAGGAAACAGAAGTGATTTCAACAATACAGATAGGCTTGCCGTCCCAATCGGTAACAACTTGCAAGTGGCCGACAACGGGCATCACTTCATCTTCATGGCTGTACCAATATTCAAGGCTGCAAGACGCTTGCTTTTCGCCTTTCAATATCAGTTGTGCGCACAAATTGGCGTTGTACTCGTCTCCGCAGAAATAGTCAGCACTGAATGAGGTGTGCTTCTTGGCCATTTCTTTCGGCAGTGAGTTTAGGTAGCTATCGAGATAAGCTTGGCTTCTTTCTTCCATGATGGTTCCAATTTCAATATAAGGTTCAGTGAGTACAAGCCTTTAGGCAAGCGACTGACTGTGATGTTGGTAACCTACCAAGGAGCGAGATCGGTGTAAACCTGAGGAATGTCAAAATGGGGATTTGAGTTGTCACGGGGCTGAAAAGAAAGAGCTAAAAGCAGCTTTGAACTTTGCTTTTAGCTCTTCGTAGCGAGTGTTTTGTAGCTATTGAATAGCTTAACGGTTAAGGAACGCTACCGCTTTGTCTGGGAAATCAGTAAACACGCCGTCGACTTTCACTTGGTTGTAAAACACATCCAACATGCCATCGAAATTATCGGCATAGCCCGGAATTCGACCTGGGTCAGCGCGGAACGTATACGGGTGAACGTCTAAACCAGCCTCTTTGGCAGATTTCATCAACGGTTTAATGATGATGTTATCTTTGGTCGATGCGTCGTCCACCAGCATAGGTTTCCACGGGCCAATGCCATCAGCATAAGTCGCAACTTTTGCCATCCCGCCTTTCTCAAACATCCAGTCATAACTGTAAGGAGTCGCCTTATCTCCCTTATAAGTCATGGTTTCGTTCCAATCGGTGTAAGCCATGAGCTGAACGAGTTTTAAGTCCATTTCCATCGCTGGCATAAGTTCATCGTTGATGCGTTGCAGTTCGTTAGCGTCAAAACACTGCAAATAGACTTTATCGTCTTTTGTTAAGTAACCGTATTGATGCAAAGTCGCCAGTACCGCTTTAGAGATGTCCTTGCCTTCATGGAGATGGAACCAAGGTGCCTTGATTTCTGGGTAGATACCTACGTCGTAGCCAAGAGTCTTGTTCAACCCTTGGATCATTTCGATCTCTTCCGCAAACGTTGGTACGCGGAAATCAGACTGCCACATTGGGAAGCGAGTTGGATACCCTGCCACTCTGTTACCTTGCTCATCAAGGTTAAAGCCTTCAGTCACCTTTAATGATTTAATCTCAGCAAGCGTGAAATCTATCGCGTAGTAGCGACCATCGTCGCGTGCACGTTCTGGAAAGCGGTCTGCAACATCGGTAACGCGATCTAAATAATGGTCGTGTAATACCACCAGTTGGTCGTCTTTGGTCATCACGACATCTTGTTCGATGTAATCAGGTTTCATCGCATACGCGAGCGCTTTTGCTGGCAATGTGTGCTCAGGTAAGTAACCCGATGCACCTCGGTGCGCAATAACCAATGGATCAGCAAGTGCATTGGCCGATAAGCTCAGCGCTAATAAAGTTAGGGACAGTGACGTTGTTTTCATTGTTATATTCCTTGATAACAAAGAGGCAGGTTATCCCTGCCTCTGTCATTTATTAGTATGGTTGTGTTTGTTAAAACTCGCTTAACAAACGATCAAGTTAACGAATGATTAAGCTATGGCTTCTTTCTCGCGCTCAAGGCTTTTCTCTTTATGGTGCTTACGTTCACCAATAAATGCGTACACCAGACAGATGATCGAGGCGATACAAGCGCCAACCAAGATTGTGAAACCACCATCCCAGCCGTAATGGTCAACCATGAAGCCTAATACTGCGTTTGCTGCAACCGCACCACCTAAATAACCAAAGAGTCCTGTTAAGCCTGCTGCTGTACCCGCCGCTTTTTTAGGAGCAAGCTCAAGTGCGTATAGGCCGATTAGCATTACAGGGCCGTAAATTAGGAAGCCAATCGCAATTAGAGCCAACATATCAACCGTTGGGTTACCCGCTGGGTTAAACCAGTAAACCAATACTGCGATAGTCACTAGCACCATGAACAAGATACCTGCAGGTGCACGGCGACCTTTGAATAACTTATCTGAAATCCAACCACACAATAGCGTACCCGGAATACCAGCCCACTCGTATAAGAAGTAAGCCCAAGATGATTTATCTACAGAGAAGTCTTTCGCTTCTTTTAGATAAACAGGCGCCCAGTCAAGTACACCATAACGAATCAGGTAAACGAACGCGTTCGCGATAGCGATTGACCACAACAGTTTGTTATTAAAGACATACTTAAAGAAGATCTCTTTTGCTGTCATCTCTGTTTCATGGGACTTGTCGTAATCATCTGGGTAGTCATTTTTGTGTTCTTCAATTGGAGGTAGACCACAAGACTGAGGCGTATCTCTTACAGTGAACCAAACGAAAATAGCAACGAGAGTGGCAAAAAATGCAGGAACATAAAAAGCGGTTCGCCAATCGTCATTGAAAGCCCATAGACCCAACAGGAACATTGGACCAATTAATCCGCCACCCACGTTGTGAGCAACGTTCCATACTGACACTATCTCGCCACGCTCTTTACGTGACCACCAGTGCACCATGGTTCGTCCACACGCTGGCCAACCCATACCTTGGAACCAGCCATTCAAGAACAGAAGGATAAACATCGCGGTAATGCTGCCCGTTGCCCAAGGCATGAAACCAAAGCAGAACATCACAAGCGCCGACATTAATAAGCCGCCACTTAGGAAATAACGAGGGTTAGAGCGGTCAGAAACGCTACCCATTAAGAACTTTGATAAACCGTAAGCAATAGAAACCGCTGCTAATGCAACCCCAAGCTCACCTCGGCTAAACCCCTGTTCGATAAGGTAAGGCATGGCCAAGCTAAAGTTTTTACGAACTAAGTAATAGCCTGCATAGCCGACAAAAATACCAAGAAACAGCTGCCATCGTAATCGTGTGTAGGTGCTATCGACTTTATCTGATGATAAGCGATCGATATGCGCCATAGGTTTGAATATTCCAAACATAGGAACCTCATATTATTGGGCGAAGGAAGAATAAAATGCTCGAACGAAAAAATTTACGCTCATTCGAAAACAGGAGGGATTGTATGTGCTTCAGGATTAATTTCTGTGACAGAGATAGCCATTAACAATTAATTACTTTAAATACAGCAAATTAGTTTCATTTAATTAGACTACGCTTCATATTTTCGACTACATGAATATTATTTAACCAACCAGCAACCGAGTGAAAAATAGACAAAAATGAGCAATCGAACACAAAGCAATCAACGTTGCCCGCGTTATTCTTGCGAATGCATATTTGGAAAGACTATTTTTAGAACTGATCAGAGAAGCAAAACTCAATTCAAACTCCCTTTCTCTTAAGAATTCATCTCCACAATTGTTCTTTTACGAAATAAACACATAACCATTCGTGATGTTAAACCTATTGATCAGTTTATTTATTGAACACTTTGGATTACGTATCGTACAACCTCAAGCGATGCAGCAGTGCTGGTAACATTGAGTGTCCGTGGTAAGGAACATAAGTGACTTACACCCATGAGAATCATTTCTGCGCATCAAGTGTTTACAAATAAACCCAACGATAGGAAATATCATGAACAAATCACTTATCGCTCTTGTACTTATTGCCGTTCTAGCGGGTTGCTCATCAGGTGGAAACTCAGACCCAGCACAACCGCAATTCGATGGCGATTACGGTTTTGAAAATGTCGACCCAGGTTTTGGATATGACGATATAGATAACGATGGCGGTTATGACAACGCAGACCCAAACTATGGCGTTGACGCACCAACACTGAAAGACAAAATCGCTCAAGCTGATTTAGGATTTGTTTATGTCCCAGATCTTGGAGACATTCCTTTCTTCAACAAAGACAACGGTGATGCTGAAATTGTTGCCGTTAAGGAACAAGTGAGTGATGAGCACACTCTTTACAGCATCTATTCAGACGAACAGCGTGTGGGTGAAGTCATCATTCGCGATGGTTACGTTACGATAACTTCTGGCGATAAGCTTATCTCGGGACAAAAAGATTCCGTCGCTTATCGACAACAAGAACACACTTTTTGGACGGTGACAGGCACCGACGGAAACGTGATTGGCGACTTTAAACGCTTAGACGATGGTGTTTGGGTATTCCGAGAAGAGATTGATCGCCAAACATTCGTTGTTAAGTATCACGACGGCCAGTGGAACTTTATTCCGATGTCTGACATCAAGAACAAAGTAAAAGACAAACTGCCTTCGCATGCTGAAGTTACGAAAGTACGAACAAAAATGCAGGTGAATAAATTACGCACTTTAAAATAGTGCACACCGCGATTTGAATAACTAGCACCCTATCGAATAACACTCTCATCATCGAGAGTGCTATTCGAAAAAAACACAAAGGAACACATAACAAAAAGCTCAAGGACGATCCCGACTAAGTTACTCATTTATTGGCGCTCAATCTCCATGAGAAGCGCTGATATTTGTTTACATAAGTGAGCGATCCAATGACCAATAACAAACTCCCCCTTCTTGTTCTTGCCGCAACCCTAATCTTCGGCACTTCACACGTTCAAGCCTATGAGCAAATGCAAGAAGAAACGGCTATTACATTCGGGCTATCGGCTGAACGAGGTTGGAGAGATTGGTCTGCTTCATATATCAAATATCGAGGTCCGGGAACTATAGGTTACGGTGTTGAATTTACACGCTCTGCTTATAACGAAGACGATGATTCTTACGAATACAAACAACGTGACAACGAATATCAGTTTCACGCACCGATTGGTATCACAGAAAATTTGTACATCACTCCCGGTTACGGCATCAAGCGCACACATACAGACGTAACGCTAGAGAACCGCGAGTTCTCCGATAGCTCAACCAAACAAGTTGGTGGTTTGGACGCGACCTATATTATGGACAGTGGCTTTGTGGTTACAGCGGGTTTCGATAAGGCTGAAGGAGAAGATTTGGAGTTTTCAATTGGCGCCGGTATTGCGTGGTGAGTAAAAATCGCTGAACACGATAGAAACAAAAAGGGTCTAGACTTCTCTAGACCCTTCAATAAATAGGCTTTAGCTATTACGACATCAATTAGTCTTCGATGTAGTAAGCTTCTACAGTGCCTTTAAGAGTAATAAGCATTGGCTGACCGCGACGATCTAGCGCTTTAGGTGAAGGGATCTTAACCCAACCTTCGCTGATGCAGTATTCTTCAACATCAGTACGCTCTTTACCATTTAGACGAATGCCGATTGGGTATTCGAAACACTCAGCCACGTGGTGTGGGCTGCGTGGGTTGCCTGCAAGATGATCTGGTAAAGCTGGTCTTGAATTAGTATCGCTCATGTTCATTACCTGTATGTACGTAAATAAAAAAAGTGCGTCATTCTAGTCAATATAGGCTTTGTGCTCAACAACTGCTGTAATAAATCGTATTGATAGTTTTAATCAGCGTCTAGTTGATTGATTTATCGGCGATAGTTGCTCTGTTTGAACCCAAGATAAACCCATCAGTAACAGAATCCATTATTGAGCTGAGAATAACGATGACTGAAGTGAAAATATTATTGGTATGAATAAGATAAAGGTAGCGAAGGAATATAAAAATTGGGGAGCTATCTATATATCTAGAAAATTAACGCCAAACTCAGGGGCTCGGCGCTATGTAGCTATGTAGCTATGTAGTATGTAGATATGTTAATTACGCTTTTTCAGTCTCAACCGTTTGCTTAGAACTAGATAGAAGAGCATCCACAATTTCTTTAGAACGAACAGCCAACACTGAAAGAAGCGTGTCACTTAGACCGTGAGAAGATTCACAACAACCCTGTAGGAAGATTTTGACGTCACAGCTTGGCTTCATGTCTAATTGGTATGAACGCCCTACCGATTTACTATCAATCAGAGGTTCAATTGAGCTCAGCATTTGGTTGAACTCATCGTATCGATAACCAGTGGCAAGAATGATGGCATCGTATTCATTCCATGCCTGTGCTTTGTTGATCGTGTCATTCAAGCGCAATGCGACTTTCTCGTCTTTCTGCGCGACTTCTTGAATGTCATGGCAGCGTAGATGCTGATGTTTGCCTTCTCCCGTTACTTTTTGCAAATAGAGTAACTCATATATTGCATTGAGCTCTTCCGTATCGACTACCGAGTAGTTGGTTGCACTAAATCGAGAAAGAATATGATCGCGCTGCTCTTGCGTGCTTTCATACATATGGTCAGTGAAATCAGGATCGAACACCTCATTAACGAACGGACTGTCATCAGCAGGGTGTAATGCGAAGCGACGGTTGACCATATGTATCTCGCCATCGGCATAACGGTTTGTTAGATCAACGAATATTTCTGCCGCGCTCTGTCCTGCTCCGACTATCGCGATTTTAGGATCTGAACTTCCTTTAAAGGTCTCGCGCCATGCTTTGTATTTTGAAGAATGAATAATTTGTTCATTATCATGGCCTTCAAACTGTTTCGGTAGCTTCGGCATTCCTCCCATACCAACAATAAGGTTCTTAGCGATTCGAACCGTCTGATTGCCGTGTATATCGGTAGAGGTAACTTTTACTTTTGAGCTATGACCGTTTTCTTCAATCGCTTCAATATCAATGACTCGCTGGCCGTAATTTACGCGTTCTGAGAATTGATTAGCAACCCAAGTCAGGTAGTCGTTAAACTCAACACGGGAAGGGTTCATGCTGCCTAGGTTGATGAAAGCGTTGAGCCTGTCTTTGGTGTGCAAATAGTTTACGAACGAGTATGGGCTTGTTGGGTTTCGTAGCGTCACCAGATCTTTCAAACAAGAGATCTGCATTCTTGTTCCATCAAGCAACATGCCGCCGTGCCATTCAAAATGAGGTTTTTGCTCTAAGAAGCAATAACTTAAGCCTTTGTCTTTAGCTTGTTCTTCTAACGCAATGGCTATCGATAAATTAGCAGGGCCAAAACCTACTCCGAGAACATCATATTCCTTAATTTGTTTCGTCATGTATAACCTCATGATAATTGTTGGGTACAAGGCCCCTATTCCGACTCCCTTTACCAGTACTTACCGCTTCATTATTAGAACTCGTTACTGAAAAAGCTGTCTTTCAACTGACACATTAAAGCCGCACGTTTATGCGGAAATTCAAATTCTTTTACTTTGGCAAATCCATACTTCTGCAGATATCCGATCATCTTGTCGTTATCGGCTCTTGGCTCGCTAACAATCTTTTCTGTACGAGGATCTGATAGGTAGATGAAGTGGCAAACAGAAGGCAACCAAGCAGCAACTTTATGTGCACCACGGTGGGATTCTTCACCGACCAACATATGAATACCTCGGTCATAATCCCCCGCCGCGTAATAAGGTGCGATTCGGTCTTCTTTGGTCCAGTACACTTCGATATAAGCGAAAGGCTGATTGTCTAAGCAAACAATAAGAAGCTGATTCTTATTGTTTTTAACTGATTCTTCTAAGTACTTCCTGTGCTCTTCCAGTGAGCCAGTTTGCTCCCAGAAATTCGCTACACGTTGGTTGTTTTGCCACTTATTGAAGAAGGTTAAGTGTTTGTCGACATCTAAGCCTTCTAGAGTGAGCACGGCGTTAAGATCGGGAATATAACGGCGATACAGCTCACCCAATAAGGGTTTTGGTCTGGCTGGGTGATACCCTGCAGCGTCGAGGACTTGCTTGTGCGGATAAAGGCAATGATTCCTATTTTTGAGCCAAAGATCAGGCGTTTGCATAACGGATTCACGCCATAACACCTTTAAACCTTCAGCAGTTTCAAAACACAAAGAATCCAGCACTTCGCTTTTAAACTGTCCAAGTTCAATCGTTCGAATCCCAGGGTTAGCAGAGAACAGTATGGCAAAGGCAGAAAGTTGCTCCGTATTAAGCGCTGTCATTTGAGATAAACGCCAAAACTGGTTTGTTTCACGCACAACTTCAATCACACCTGAGCTTACTTCCACGCAGTAACTGTCTTGTGCCTCACTTAAAGACACACTCTGCCCATGGGGCAGAGTGTTCAAAGGCTGGTGGCTACCAGTCATAAGTTACGCTCGCAATCACATTACGGCGATCGCCGTAGAAGCAGTAGAAGTCACACGTAGCCACGTACTCTTTATCTGCTAAGTTCTTCGCTGCAACTTGGAACTTGTAATCTTCGATTCGGTAACTCAATGTTGCGTCAAACAATGTGTATGAAGGAACAACGTTAGTCTCGGTATTATCAGCGTATGAATCACCAACGTAACGTGCACCCGCACCAACGGTTAGGCCATCAAGTGGACCACTCAAGAAACGGTAGTTTGCCCAAGCCGAAGCCAGTTGATCAGCAATTTGTGACGGAGTGTTACCCACATAACTGCTGTTTGCATCTTCAGTAATTTCAGAATCAATGAATGACACGTTACCGATTAACGTTAGCTCTTCGGTTACGTTAGCCACCGCTTCTAATTCAAGACCACGGTTACGAACTTCACCAATTTGCGTTAGCTGGCTATTAACAGTGCGTGCTAGGTTTTCTTTCGAGACTTCAAATGCCGCTATATTGAAGTAGCCTTCAAAACTACGCGGTTGGTATTTCAAACCTACTTCATACTGTTCGCCGCGTTCTGGTTTAGCCGGGTCGCCATTTACGTCAAGTTGAATAATAGGATTGAATGACTGTGCGTAACTAACGTATGGCGTAAAACCATTATCCATTAGGTAAGCAACACCTAAGTTAGTTGTCCATTCTTCGTTATCAACCTTAGTTTTCTTACCTGTCGTGGTGTTGTGAGTCTTGTTTTGAGAATCATCATAACGGACACCAACCTGAACAGCCCATTTGTCAGCAATCATCATCTGATCTTGTAAATACAAGCCAAGCTGATTATTTTTGGTCTTGGTCGTTTGGCGGTCAGATTCATCAACAACACTAAAGGTTGAATCAAGCAGAGTAACGTTATTGCTATATGATGGGTTGAACACATCAAACAATGGATTAGCGATTGGAACTAAGCCCACTCCGGGCACTGGAATGCCAATCGAACTATTGCCATCTGCAACAAATGGATCTGCAGCATAATCTTTACTATCAATATCGATGTTTTGGTAATCAATACCAGCCAATAACGTATGCTCTACAACCCCGGTTTTAAAGGTATGCACAACTCGGTTATCAATGTTGAATGCGTCCGATGTACCTTCTTCCGTTGATGCCCCACGTAGAATCTGACTGTCCGTAGGGTCATATGCTCCTAACCGATTATCTTTTGCATAACCAAGGGAATACATTTGACGAAGGTTAATGTCCATCTTGCTGTAACGCGTGTTCTGCATGAAGTAAGTGCTGTCATTGAAATGATGTTCAAATTCATAACCTACTGACAGTTGTTCACGCTCGAACGTTTCCCAATCTGTATTGCCTACAGCAGTGCTATCACTGATTTTGCCATTCGGATTCGAGGTTAACGTTCCTTCCATTGGTAAAAACTGTAGGTACGGATCAGAATCATCTTTCTGGTAACTGGTTAGTAATGTGATTTTTGTGTCGTCTGTGAATTTATAAGCCAGAGAAGGAGCGATAAAAATGCGTTCAGCTTCTACACCATCGACACGGCTGCCATTTTTACGCCCAAGTGCCTGCAGGCGAAACGCCATTTTATCGTTAACTTCAGAGTTCACATCTACGCTAATTTGCTTGCGATCATCAGTACCGTATTCGATAGCAAACTGACCCGAGCCACCATCAAACTGTGGGCGCTTGCTGATTACGTTAATAACACCACCTGGAGGGGTTTGGCCGTACAACGCTGATCCTGGACCACGTAAGATTTCTACACGCTCCAAACCAAACGGGTCGATTTGCCAACTGTAGAAACCGGATGAATACAAACGCGTTCCGTCTTGATACAAGCCACTGTTTGCTTGCTGAAAACCACGGATAACAAACCAATCTTGCTTGTTGTCTTCACCAAAATAATTCGCTTGGATACTCGGTGTGTATTGCAATGCATCGGCAATACTGATTGACGCTCGGTCGTCCATCTGTTCACGAGTCACAATCGAAATAGCGCGCGGTGTCTCACCTATAGCAACGTCAGTTTTGGTTGCTGTGCGACTGCTTAATCCCACGTAACTAAAATCTGGACCTACTGAACTGTCTTCTAGCTGCTGACCAATAACAACAACGGTTTCATCTTCGTTGGCCTGAACCATTCCTGACGATATAACTAAAGCGACCGCAAGTGCTGTTGGGGTACGCATAAAGTGCCGATTCATATAATTCTCCTTCAATACGGCTATGAACCAATTGTAATAAAAACACAAACAATAACGATAATGGTTATCATTGCGATTAATAATTTAACGGAGTGTACCACGTAATTTTCAAAATAAAACATTTCAGCAATAGATATTTATAAAATTATTCACAATACAAATGTCTGTATAAGTCTTTGATTACTGTATTGTTCTGTACGATCCCTAAATGATCCGTAT
This sequence comes from Vibrio sp. Isolate33, assembly GCF_022397895.1. NCBI lineage: Bacteria > Pseudomonadati > Pseudomonadota > Gammaproteobacteria > Vibrionales > Vibrionaceae > Vibrio > Vibrio sp. Isolate33. The sequence goes on along the minus strand of NZ_JAKEUP010000004.1, from coordinate 224,764 downwards.
CTATAACAGAGGAATATTGAAGCTTGTTATGCTTATTCAACCCTTTTGATAACAGCTCTGAGCGCCCATTTGGTTGCCCTGCCCACCAACAATGCAACTGGGTTTTTATGCTCGGTAATTGATACCCACGACACAAAGCACGCATGTGTTGTTCCACAGCCCAGCTATAGAGCATCTGTTGTGCATTGTCCGCCATGTAGCGGTCGAAGTGATTTTCCGCTAACCATGTATTAAAGACTTCTGACCACCTTCTAGGGGGTACGGAGTCGAGCAACTCTAAACATCGCTGCCCTTGAGCTTCCGTAATTGAACCGAGCAGCAATGAAATATGCTCGATGAGTTTGTTTTTTGAGGTTGGTGAGTCCCACTGATCTTCAGCAATTTCAGTACCTGGCACATAGCAATCAAGTAACCCGACGAATGCAATATCGTCACCATTCTTCTCTAAACGTAGTGAGATTTCCTGAGCGAGTGCCCCGCCCAAAGACCATCCAACTAATCGATAAGGGCCATGAGGCTGGATCTGTTTGATCGTTTGGTAGTAGGTGTCGGCCATGTCATTAAACGAGGAATCAAATACGCTCTCTGATGCAAAGCTCTGTGACTTTATGCCAAATACACTTCTATCACCTTCAAGTGCTTGTGCGAGTCTCTGGTAACCCGTCACACGCCCTGTCACAGGGTGAATACAAAAAACAGGTTCATTCTCGCACGCTGTATTATTGAGTTTGTCTACCAGTCGCAGATTGGCAATGCACTGATTACTCTTTGCTACTTTCGGTCCTTGTTTCATAGCACTGACAAGCGCCGTTAAACTCTCAACGTATTGCTCTGCTATACGCTCGATTTCCGTCAATGAATAGTGCGTTTTCGCAAATTCCCATGACAGGCTTAACTGCCCAGACACAACCTGAGCATTGACGACAAGTGGCGTCAGCATCTGATTTAATCCAGATTGAGGTAGGCTTCCGTCTTCTATAGGTGTACACCAGTGTGCGAACCCATCACTTGAGTACTGGCCGAGATAGTTAAACGTTGCACTTGCGCGATAACTATCATTAGTCTCTTTGTTTAAATACCTAACGCCATAGCCAATGCCGCCATCTTGCTTAACGCTCTCTAAATAGTCATGAGTTTGGTTGAGCACACCTAGAATATCAGGTTGGAAATGCCCAATCATTGGGTACAAACTGGTCGTCCAACCCACCATTCTTGATAGTTCAACGCTAGAAAAAACAGAGGCTTCTCGACCATGTCCCTCTAAGTAAAGAGGAACCTCAGGTTGCACTTCATTCGTTAATGCTGACACTAACGCAGCAATCAACACGCTTTGAATATCTCCGTGATTGGTGTTTGAAACACGCAATAACGTTTGAGTGAAGTCATTCGATAGCTCAGTTTTGTAAACCTGTTTATCTTGATAAAGCGCAGGAGGAAGCTCTTGATTACTCTTGACTGAATTTGACGATTTCTGGACCAAATCATGCCAAGTGTATTGCATCAACTCTCCCTGTTCAGTAGTCGACCATTGTTCAACCTGACGGACGGTTTCATCGATTTCACTCGAATTCGACATTAACTGGATAGCTTGCCCCGCAACTTGTTGTTGATACGCCTTCCAAAGGTCATCTAACAGAATTCGCCAAGACACACCATCCACTGCTAAGTGGTGAATAGCTATCATCAAACGATTTGGGGATTCTGAACATTGCGCGTAACCAGCCTGAATTAATCGACCAGTATCGATATCCATGCTTTGATGAATCTCTTGTGCAAATGCTGAAAATGCGTCTTCAGAGCTCACCGAGCTTATCCAAAGGTATTGGCGTTCTTGATAAGGTTGATACTGTTGTTTCCAACGACCTTGATGTTGTTTGAAAGCGAGCCTCAGACTTGGGTGTTGTTTAACCAACGCTTGAATCGCCAATTCCAAATAGTCGGTATTCATGTCTTGTTTAAGCTCAACACAGATATGCTGATTCCAATGATCAGGCTCAGGAAACTCTTGAGCAAAGAAATGCGCCTGGATTGGCATTAAGCCAAACGCTTCTTCGGTCAAAACACGCTCTGTTGCGGCCTTATGGATATCCAACGCTTCGGCTAGGTCAGACAACGTTTTGCCTTCAAAGACTTGCCGTGGTGTTAAGTTGTAGCCCGCAACACGTACTTTACTCACCATTTGTAAGCAAAGTATCGAATCACCTCCCAATGCAAAGAAGTTATCCGCACAGCTCACTTGATCGATGCCTAGTAGCTGCTGCCATATATCTACAAGCAACGCCTCTTGTTCGGTTGTAGGTAACACAACTGTCGCGATCGATTGAACGTTCTCATCCATCGCGGGGAGCGAGGCTCTATCAACTTTACCAGCAGGTGTTAAAGGCAATTTATCCAAGAGCATTAATTGGTTTGGTACCATGTAATCGGGTAACTCTCGTGAAAGTGCTTCTAGAATTTCATCGAGATTGAAGCGCTCAGGCTCGCTACTCTGCAAATAACCAAACAACTGTTTGTGTTGGCCGACCTCTTTCGCTGCAACAACGCAATGCTCAACCTTAGAGATGGATTGGAGGCGACTTTCAATCTCTCCTAGCTCAACGCGAAATCCTCTTATCTTAACCTGTTGGTCTACACGGCCTATGTATTCCATCACGCCATCGTGGTTCCACCGAACCAGATCACCAGTTCGATACATACGCTGACCTACTCGTGCGTTATTGCTATGTCTATTGCTCGTGTCATCGAGATTAAACGGGTCAGGCATAAACCGCTCAGAAGTTAAGTCTGGTTGGTCTAAATATCCACGAGCCAACCCAACCTCTCCACCGATGTATAACTCCCCAACGGCGCCAAATGCGACCTTATTGAGCTGCGAATCCAATATATACAAACGACGTTCGCCGACAGGCTGACCAATCGGAGCATACGCACTGTCCAATTTATCCTGAGGGTATGCGCGCCAAATCATCGGAGTGACAACCGTTTCTGTTGGTCCATAACCATTGATAATACGAGGAGGATTCACAACCTTTTGCAAACGTTGATAGGTTTCAGCGGTAAAAGCTTCACCACCAAGTGTCCAGGAGCGAACAACGATAGATGGTTTTTGATATTCTATCCAATCAAGCAACGGACCCACGTAACTCGGCGGGAAACAGGCAATAGTAATCTTTTCATTGCGCAGTAGCTCGCAAGTTTTCTCCGCACTCCACAACTCTTGATCTCGGATCACAAGCTTGCTACCAAACGCTAACGGCACTGTCCAACGCTCAACCGCACCATCAAAGCTAATCGAAGCGAAGTGGAGCTCAACGTCTTCTGGTGTCATACCATATTGCTTCCCAATGGTTTGAACATGCATAGACAAACCATTGTGGTTAACTGCCACGCCTTTCGGTTTACCTGTCGAACCGGAGGTATAAATGATGTATGCCAATTGCTCAGGGAGTATCGTTGGCATTAATTCAGTTGGTAAACATTGTCCGTTATCTAAAGATTGAGTTAGGTCTTGCAGACGATAAACTAAAGAACTTACTTTCGGTGATGAAACGTCAAACTCAAATTGAATGTTTTGCCAACGTAGCTCTAAGCCTTGCTGCGTAATCACAAACCCTGCCTTAGAATCTTGAACCATATATCCAAGACGCTCAGTTGGATAATCAGGGTCTAGTGGTAGAAATGCCCCGCCCGCCTTCATGACTGCAACCATAGAGACAATCATTTCGACGCCTCTCTCGAACAGCACACCGATCGCTTGATCTCGAACTACGCCTTTAGTGACAAGTTTGGACGCCAATTCTGATGACGCCGAATCCAATTGCGCGTAGCTCAACTCAAAGTCATGATGCTTTAGTGCGATGGTATCAGGTCGTGCTCTGGCTTGAACTCCAACAAGCTCAACAATTGACTGAAACTCCCACTCACCTTCTGGCTGCGAAAGTTTTTCTAGAACAGATGCATCGTGTCGTGTGAGGTGATTGATTCGAGCTAGGCTGATATCTACATTCGATTTCAGGCTGCCGATTAGATGTTCAAGTACAGCATTCAACTCAACCATCGCATCAGAATCGATTCGATCTTTTGAGTACGTGAGCACGACACATGTTTTTCGCTCTGTCTCACGTATATCCAGTGCAATATCGAATAACGCAAACTCCCCGTTTTGTTGCTCAGCCTTCAATGTAAGTTGACTATCTAATTGAATCTCATCAGCCAACGAACTTTGATGGTTAAAAAGCACTTGAAACAAGGGAGTTTGTCCTGCTTTTCGTTCGTAATTCTTTGGCTCACCGTCGTTTTGCTCAGTCGTGAAAGCACTGACTAACTGATCGAATGGCAATAGTTGATGTTCTTGCGCGTCAAGTACTTTGTTGTGGGCTCTTTCAATCACATCAGATAAAGAGCTGTTAGGCGTTATGGATTGCTGAATAACCATTGTATTCACAAAAAAGCCTATCAGATTAGACACTTCGTGGCGGGTACGATTCGCCATCGGTACGCCGACTGATATATCTGTGCGAGACGTTACCTTGGCTAAAGCAGCCTGCCATATCCCTAACCATAAGCTCGAAGTCGTTACCGACAACTGACGCGCAATCTGTTTTAGTTTGTCAGATTGCGACTCATTGAGTTCATAGGTGATCGAATCAGCAATGCGTCTTTGATTTGGTGTAACGTCACTATGCCAAGGGAACAGTGGGCTTTGATCTGTTTGTAAAAGCTCACGCTTCCAAAACTCAATATGTTGCTGCCCTTTCCTCGCATCCAATAACGCGCTTTGCCAATGAGAATAATCACGATATTGAATCGCTAACTCTGGCAATTTACCTTGTTGATAAAGCGTAACGAGTTCATTTAAAAATACGCCAATCGACCAACCATCAGAAACGATGTGATGCATGACAAGCTGTAGCTTCCACGAATGATCACCGGTTCGTAAACATTGCATACGAATTGGCAGTTCAGTCTCAAGCTCAAACGCTTTGCCAATAAACTCCTGCTCTGCGTCTTGAATTTGCTCTTGATTCCAACTTTGAGCATCAACACCAACCGGATGCATCACCGCCGCTTTGTCGACAAACTGAATAACCTGCTCTGTGGTACTGGTAATAAAGCGTGTTCTCAGCACATCATGACGTTCTAAGACTTGGTTGACGAGCTGGGTTAATCGGTCAATATCCAAATCACCATTAACTTTGAACGTCCCCGACATATGGTAGGCACTGTTACCTTTGTCTAGACGATAAATATCCCACAAACGTTGTTGTGCCGGAGATAACGAGACTTGCTGTTCAGAACTAACCGCAACAATAGGTAGTTTTTCGAAATCTAAACCTTTGTTACTCAGCAGTTCGATAAACTTGATTTGCTCTGGTTTTCCCAGTTGTAAAAAACGTTTTGCTAACGCATGTTTATCGATTTGTCCTTGATTAGTGGCCTTGGGTTGAGTCGTCGCTTTTGACTGACTCTTTGTTTGTAGATTGTTCTTGTCTATTGGGTCGTTCATAGCAGCTCCAGCTCGTCCATCAATGCTGCCATGGCATCGAATTCGTCTTGTTCATGTTCATTTTGTGTTTGATATTGAGCTTGCAAGCTATCCGTTAACGCCTGCAGGTTATTGGCCTCGAAAAAGTCTTTCAGTACCACCTCTAAACCAAGCTCTTGATGTGCTTTAGCGACCACTCGAGTTGCTAATAGTGAATGACCACCCAGAGCAAAGAAGTTATCGTCCAAACCCACTCGAGGGATTTCTAGAACCTCTTCCCAATTACTCGCAAACCATAATTCCAACTCCGTCTCCGGAGCGCGGTATTCGATTGATTGCCATTCCGGTGCAGGTAGAGCTTTTCTGTCGCGCTTACCATTTGGAGAAAGTGGCATTTCACTCAGCCCAATCAATATCGTTGGCACCATGTAGTCAGGGAGATGTTCAGAAAGGTGTTTGTTCACGAGTTCTTGTTTGTCTTGATCCCAATTGGAGTCGATGACATAGCCAACCAATTGATCGCCAGTTTGATGCTTAAACGCGATCACAGCTGACTCCTCTACCCATTCGAGTTGATTAATCACATTTTCGATTTCTTCTAACTCAATGCGTAGACCGCGAATTTTGACTTGATTATCCAAGCGACCCAAATATTCCAATCGACCATCAGCAAGTTGAATAACCTGATCTCCCGTTCGGTACATTCGGCTTCCTGGCGCTCCAAACGGATTGGGTACGAATCGGTCTGCGGTAAGGTCCGGGCGAGCAAGATATTCACGCGCTAATCCAATACCCGCTAAATACAATTCACCAGGAACACCAATCGGCACAGGGTTCCAGTTGTCATCAAGTACATGTAGCTGAGTATTGCTGATCGCATAACCTATCGGGATACGCTTAGACACGGGTAACTCACACGGCCAATACGTCACATCGATCGCCGCTTCAGTAGGCCCGTATAGATTGTGCACTTCAACAAGAGCGTTATTAAGCACTTGGCCAACAAGGTCGGCAGGCAATGCTTCACCACTACAGATAATGCGTTTTAAAGAGACACAGTCTGATATGTCTGTTTCTACCGAGAACGCGTTCAACATCGACGGTACAAAGTGAAGTGTTGTGACCTGTTCTTGTTGAATGACTTCGGATAGGACACTTGATTGGCGATGAGCGTCAGGCGGCGCGATCGCTAAGCGGGCGCCAGTCATCAATGGCCAGAAGAACTCCCATACTGAAACATCAAAGCTAAATGGCGTTTTCTGTAACACACAATCGGATTCATTGAGTGCATACTCTTGTTGCATCCAATTCAAACGGTTTTGTAATGCGGCTTGAGTGTTCACCACTCCTTTTGGTAAACCCGTTGAGCCAGAAGTAAAGATCACATACAACGCCTGTTCTGGATGCCATTGCACTAATGGAGGCATTGATGACTGCGCTGAGGTATCTAACTGGCTTAAATCGAGATATTCGCAGCCCTCACTTTCTGGCCACAAGTGCATTGAGCTTGAATCCGTAAGCAGCAAGTCTATATTCGCCGACTGCAATATATACTGAAGTCGTTCTGCCGGATAACTTGGGTCCAATGGCACATAAGCACCACCAGCACGAGTGATAGCATGCAAACCAACCACTAAGTCAAACGAACGTTCAAGTCCTAAACCAACACGTGTTTCACTAGTAACCCCTCTCTCACGCAGCCAGTTAGCGAGTTGGTTAACACGATCATCAAATTGTTTGTATGTAAGGGTTTTACCTTGCATAGATAAGGCGACGGCATCTGGTGTTTCTTCAGCTTGCTGTTGAATCGCTTGTGACGGCGTCACTAAGTTACCCCAATCAAGTGAGGTGTTATTGAACGCTCGACTTTGCTGTGTTGCATTCTCATCGATCAAATGAAGTTGGCTAACTAACTTATCACTATTTGTAGCTACCCTAACTAAAAGCAATAGCCAATGATCAAGTAACGCTTGTGCGAAATCTTGTGTGAAAATCGGTGATACATAGCTTATGAAACCATGCCATTTACTCTCAGACATCTGTTGAACGTCCATACCGATTTCGAGCTGAGCATTCACAACACCTGGATCAAATGGCTCGACATCGAGTCCTTGCCAGTCGAACAATGATTGCTCATCAAAGCTCTGGAAGTTGAAACTGGTTTGGAACACTGGGTGGTACCGCAGATTTCCGGTAATCCCAAGTGATTCAACCAACATTTCAAATGGGAAGTCTTGTCGCTGTAGTGCCTGTTCAGTGAATGACTTCACTTGATTCAGTAAAGCAGAGAAAGACAGCTCTCCACTAAATTGTGCTGGAATAACCAAACTGTTGATGAAGCAGCCTTGCATCGTCTGTGTTTCAATCTGTGTTCGACCTGCGACCGGCACACCGACACGTATTTGCTCTTGACCGGAATACTTGTGCATCAGCAAGTGCCACAACGTCAGCATGACATTAAAAGGAGTCGTGTTATGCGCTGCCGCAAGTGCAGTGATATTGGAAACTTGCTCACTTGTCAGTTCAAAGTGGAGTCGGTTACCTCGCGTATCCGCTTGAACTCTAGACACGTCACTGTGCAATACCAGTGGTTCAATGTCATATTTCAGCGCATTCAACCACCATGCTTTTTGTTCGGATGCTTCTTCAGATTCAAGCCACTGCTTTTGCCAATTCGCATAGTCTACGTACTGCAAATCATTAGTAATTTCAGGTGTTCGTAGCCCCTGTCCTTTCCTTTCCTCTTCACTTCTGATCATGGACACATAGCAATCAGCCAATTCTGAAAGCAGTTGCTGCATGGAGATTCCATCAGAAATAATATGGTGCGCGACAATAAGCAATTCGCCCTGTTTAACATTCGCTGATGTCTCAGGTTTTTCATTCTGCGATGTTTCAGGTTTAACGATTATCCAATCAAATCGAATCAACGGCCCTTCAGAAAAATCAAAAGGGGTAGCAATCAGATCTTGGTAGGCAGACAACCTTTGTCCATCGGTTGCAAAGTGCTCATGAAGACCTAGAGGAATTTCTCGCTCAGCATGAATAGATTGCATCAGCTCACCTTCAACCTGGCTAAAGTTCGTCCTCAATATTTCATGACGCGCAATCAGCATATTGATTGCTCGCTCAAGAACCGTGACGTTTACATCCCCATTAAATTTAAGTCCTAAAGGCATGTGGTAAGCGGCACTGTTTGGTAGCAGTTGTTGAACGAACCACAATCGTTTCTGTACAGCAGAAGCCGGCATGTATGGCAGTCGTGACACGCGCTCGATGACAGGCATTTCTCTTCTACTCTGAGTGTCTGACAAAACACATTGAGCAGCAAGGTCTTTAAGCAAAGGCGTATCAAATACCGCCTGTAATGGCAGCCTGATGTTGTCTTGTTGGTTCAGCCTTCCTACAAGTTGAGTCGCCAATAGCGATTGACCGCCCAAAGCGAAGAAATCATCCTCACGGCTTATCTTCTCTTTGCTAAATAGTACTTGCCATTGATTTGCTAACGCTAGCTCCATCTCCCCAATTGGCGCTATATACTCTGAGCTAGCTTCCTCTTGCCAGTTTGGCATCGGTAGGCGCTTTTTATCGACTTTACTTGCTGGAGTTAAAGGAATCTTATCCATTTTGACAACTTGGCTAGGCACCATGTAATCAGGAAGATCTCTGGCAAGATCTTTCAGAGCCTGATCATTAGATAGCTCGTTATCGCTTTGTATGTATGCTACCAGCTGCTTACCTGATGGGCTATCACAAGCAATGACCGCACACTGCTCCGAATCGGTGATCTTTTGTAAGCGAGATTCTATTTCACCAAGCTCAACTCTAAACCCTCGAATCTTAACCTGTTCGTCGCTACGACCGAGATACTCCATAACGCCATCTGAACGCCATTTCACCACATCTCCGGTTCGATACATTCGCTCACCATTACTTGAGAATGGATCAGGAATAAAACGTTCAGATGTTAGATCAGGACGTTCAAAGTAACCTCTTGCGAGCCCAACTTCTTCCCCTATATAGAGCTCTCCTGAAACACCTGCAGGAACACGGTTTAATGCCGAATCCAACACGTATAAAGTTCGATTTCCGACGGCTTTCCCGATAGGTGCGTAAGCACTTTCTAATTCAGTTTCTGGGTAAGCTTCCCAAATCATTGGCGTGACAACGGTTTCGGTTGGCCCGTAACCATTAATGATTCGTTTAGGTTTTAGAACGCGTTGCAATTGGAAATAGGTATCACGAGTGAAGGCTTCGCCACCTAATGTCCACGAGCGCACATAGAGTTCGGGGCTACAGCCTTCAATCCATTCTAACAATGGCAGCACATAACTTGGTGGGAAACACGCAATAGTGATCTTTTCGCGCGTTAATACATCACAGGTTTGTTGCGCGCTCCACAATGATTGGTCTCGAATGACCAAGCGTGAACCGAATGCCAATGGCACAGCCCAACGTTCAATCGCACCATCAAAACTGATTGACGCGAAGTGTAGCTCTACATCGTTTGCTGTCATGCCGTATCGCTGTCCGATGGTTTGGACGTGCATGCTCAACCCTTGCTGTGACACACAAACTCCTTTCGGCTTGCCAGTCGAACCCGATGTGTAGATCATGTAAGCCAGTTGGTCAGGTAATATCGCAGGTTTTTGGCTGAGGGTTTCAGTTAAATCAAACGAGCTATAACTAATAGTTTTAGCTTGGTTCCTGATACGATTCGCTAACGATTCACTCAATAAATCATGAACCAAAACACGCGCACCGCTGTCTTTGACCATAAAGTCTAAGCGCTCTTTAGGATATGAAGGATCTAATGGCAAGAACCCCGCCCCCGCTTTCATCACGCCCATCATTACCACCAGCATATTGCAGTCACGCTCAAAGAGCACACCAACAATATCATCGCGTTCAACACCTTTAGTAATGAGCCTCGACGCTATCGCATCACTCTGTTCAACCACCTGCTGATAAGTTAAATGCTGTCTTTGTTGTCCATTATTCACCTCTACGTTCGATACTAGCGCTTCATTATCCGGACGCAGTAACATCTGCTTTGCCACTAAGTCGGTAAACGGTTCAAATGTCCAAGCCTCTGGTTCACGGTCAAATGAACTAAGCTCTTTCACCTGCTCTGGAGCCAATTCAGGCAATCGCCCTAAGTCTTCCGTTAAGTGTTGAACCAGTTGAGTTAAATAGTGTCGATTAGTTGCACACAAAGCGTCTATTTGCTGGGGTGTAAACTTGCCCTCGTCGTAAGCAAAAACAATGCGAAGCGACTCGCTCGGCAAAATAGCCAAGGTTAACGGGTAATGGGTAAACTCATAACTTTCAGGCTCACCAATGCTAAATTCTCCGTTCCCTTCACTATTTAGAAGAGCTTCATCCAAGGGGTAGTTTTCAAAAACCACTAAGGTGTCGAATAGGTTTTCACCAGACCACCCAGTTTGTGCTTGGATATCAGACAGAGAAGAATAACTGAACTCACGCTGATCACTGGATGATGTTTGAATCTCTAGCATCCATTCAGATACTGATTTAGAAAGATCAATTCGATGCGAGATAGGCAACGTATTAATAAACAAACCCACCATCGAATCACTATGAGCCAGCTCTGTCGGACGCCCCGCTACCGTATTACCAAAAACTGGGCTCTCTTGCCCGGTGAAGCGGTTCAATGTCAGTAGCCAAGCTGCTTGAGTTAACGTGTTAAGCGTCACACCCGCTTGTTTTAGCTTAGGTAACCATTCGCTGATGGTCTCAGATGAATAGTCGTCATTGTAACGATGGAAACTGGATACGTTAGAATCGGCGACCTCGGCATTCGGTTTACCAAAAGATTCAACCAAACGTGTTGGTGATTCCATGTTTTGAAGGTAGCGCTGCCAATACTGATTAGACTGCTGACTATCTTGGTTCTGTATCCAGGATAAATAGTCTGCAAACTCACCTTTGACTGGTGCAACAGTATGACCTTTATACAAGGCAAACAGATCGCTGAGTAGTACACCCGTACTCCAACCATCCATTAGAATGTGGTGGATCGTAAATATACACTGCACTTGATCATCATAGGTTTGAACGAAATCGACGCGCCACAAAGGTTTTACTTTTGCATGATCAACAAACTGCTCTAGCTCAAAGCCTTGCTCAATCGTTTTCTGCTTGTAGGAATCAAGGTCAAATTGGCTACGCTTTCGAACATCCAATATCGTGTAATCCAGACTAAGTTCTGGCCATTCGGCAAGGTACGCCCCACCATCAAATGAGAACAATGTAGAACGCAGCATTTGGTGTCTATTCATCACACCTTGCCAAGCATCAATCATCTTGGTCACATCAACGTTGTTTAAGGGCAACGTTATCTGGTTGACGTACGTACTGTTACTTTCAGACAGCTTCGCGTGGAAATATAGCCCTTGCTGTAAGGTTGATAACGGTAAAATTGTTCGAGGTAATGAGCTTGATGAACTGGCACCAGCACAAAGTTGATTTAATTGGGTTTGAGTCAACTCAACCAGTGGTACATCGTTGCTGGTTAATACCGGATTGGCTTCAATAAACAGTTCATGTAAGCGTTCGATGCTGCTATCAAATGCCGCAGGTAGTGCCTCAACTTCAACTTGTTTGAAATTGTGGCTATCCAACTCAACATCCCATGTTAAGTTCTCAGTGTGCACAGAAGCATTAATAACAATCGCCGCATCTGCAGCGTTTGATTCATCACGCCATAAGCCCGTATTTGTTACCTCAACTGCGTCATTCATCTGTTGAGTAAGATTGCCTAAATAGTTAAACAGCACATCCATATCACCAACATGAGGCCAAAGATTTTGCATCACACCAGCATGGAACGTAACGCCGCCTAGCTCGTCTGCACTAGAATTATCTTTGAGGGATTTTACCCACTCTTCCAACGAATCAAGAGCAGGAACGGTTTGCGGATATAATGATGTGTACCACCCGACAGTTCGACTTAAATCAATCCCAGAGTCCTCGGTATAGCGACCGTGAGATTCACGATGAATGGTTAACGCCTTTCCTTGGTTTAACGTACTGACCGTTAAAGCACTCACAATGAATGCAATTTGTTCCTGAGTGAGGCGAGCAAATTCTTGGCCAGCTTTATTTAGAGCATTGATTTTTGATACAGGAATATGCCATTGCATCGCAATAGGCTTTCCACGTTTTCTCAGATAAAGCGGTGGTTTCGTTTGCTCTGCCCAGTACGCTTTTTGATCTTTAGATATCGTCAATGTACTTAAGGTATGGCCCCAGTTACCTTGATGATGTGTCTTTTGACCCAATGAGAGTTCAGGTGATGCTTTTTGAGACTTATCTTGAGTTTCATAAGCTTCTTGATGTGCACTATAAAGCTTAGCGAGGTCTTCAATAATCACTGGCCACGAAAGTGCGTCTACAACGAGATGGTGAATCGCAATTAAAATTTCGCTTTGCTGACTAAGTTCACCCTGTTTGTTCAGGCTGCGAGTTCCGACAGCACCAATTACACCATGAGTTAGATCTATACTCGCCTGAACTTGTTCAAGGTTTATCTCGTCTTCAAATGAATGAATAGCAAACTCGGCGTTGTCTTGATAATTTGCCGTCGCTTTTAATGAAGAGTCCGACGAATGAGCAAAGCGCAGTCTCAATGCGTCGTGGTGTTCAACAAGACCTTTGAATGAAGCAGTCAATCGTTCAACATCTACTGGATAACGCCAGTTAAACTGAATGAACTGATTACAACGACTCAGATCAAAATGGTCGATGTATCTTTGCTGAATGGGTAACAGTGCGACTTCGCCTTGAAGCTTAATCTGTTCAGCTTTCAGCAACTTGGTTTCGGTTAGATTGTCCGCCATATCACTTAACTTCGGAAAATCGAAAACTTGTTTTGGCGATAACATGAAACCTTGTTGACGCAACTTTCCGACTAGTTGAAGAGCAGTAATCGAGTCACCACCTAGCGCAAAGAATCGGCTATTCGCTCCAACACTCTTCACCTTAAGTAGATCACACCAAATATCAGCGAGAACTTGTTGTCGCTCGTTCTCAACTTCACCTTGTTCGGTGTGTAGCTCAGACCAATCAGGAGCAAACAATTGCTTTCTATCGACCTTACCTGCAGGTGTCAGAGGCAACTTGTTTTGCACAATAATACACGCAGGTACCATATAATCAGGCAGCGTTTGCCCTAATTGATCAATCCATCGCGCTTCTTCATTTCTATGAGTACTTTGCGATAAAACATCGTTTAGTTCGGCATCATTTGCTTGAGTCTCGCTTTGCCGACCTTCATTTAGCTGAACATAACCGACTAGCTTTTTACCCGTAGGAGATTCATGATCGACAACAGCACAGAACTCCGCCCCTGAAAGCGCCTGAAGTTGGGATTCGATCTCCCCTAGTTCGACACGGAACCCACGAATTTTTACCTGTTGGTCTACCCTACCTAGGTACTCCATGATGCCATCATCGCGCCACTGAACGAGGTCACCCGTTCGATACATCCTCTCGCCATTATTAGAAAATGGATCAGGAACAAAACGTTCAGCAGTTAAATTAGGCTGTTTCAAATAGCCTTCAGCTAAGCCCACTTCAGAACCAATGTACAACTCGCCACTGCAGCCAAATGGCACTTGGCTTAACTCAGAATCAAGTACATACAGCTTTCTGTCACCGACTGGAGTTCCAATCGGAGCGTATGCGCTCTCCATTGAGTCTTGTGCATACGCTTCCCAAATCATCGGCGTGATAACCGTTTCTGTTGGACCATAACCGTTAATGATTCGTGGCGGCGCTAACACGTCTTGGATTCGTTCAAAGGTCCCACGAGTGAACGCTTCACCACCCAAGGTAATGGATCGCAGTGCCAATGGTGGTTTTGTCGCTTCAATCCAGTCGAGTAACGGGCCGACATAACTTGGAGGAAAACACGCAATGGTCACTTTTTCTTGTTGCAGTACATCGCAGGTCTTTTCCGCGGTCCATAACTCTTGATCACGAATCACTAAGCGAGAACCAAAGGCTAACGGCACAGTCCAACGTTCAACCGCACCATCAAAACTAATCGATGCAAAGTGCAGTTCAACGTCATCTTCACTCATGCCATATCGCTGACCAATCGTTTGAACGTGCATGCTCAAACCTTCATGAGATATGGTGACGCCTTTTGGCTTTCCCGTTGAACCAGAGGTATAGATGATATAGGCCAGCTCTTCGGCCAACGGACGTTTAAAAGAATTATCTGAAGGCAAACCTGAAAGCTCTGCACTCTCAACACAGAACTGAGTAACACCGTCACTACCGTTTAATACATCAGTGCATCTAGACCTAGATTTAGAATGAGTCAGGAGTAGCTCAGCACCACTATCTTCCAGCATAAAATTCAATCGTTCAGCTGGATAATCTGGGTCTAATGGTAAGAAAGGCGCCCCCGCTTTCAGAACGGCGATCATTGAAACGATCATATCGACGCCACGTTCCATCATCACACCAATCGGTGATTTTGAAGTGGTACTTTGAGACAAAATCGAATGCGCCAACTGGTTTGAACGAGTCTCCAACTCTAGATAGCTCATTGACTCGTTTTGGTGTTTTAACGCAATACTATTCGGACACTTAACCGCCTGCTCCGTCACTAAATCTGTAAACGGAAGATAGTGCCAAGAGTGATCACCCGAACCATATTGGTCTATTAACCTCATGTCCTTGTTTGAGATTGCGTTTACCGACGCTACAGCTGCATCTGGTGATTGAACAATGGTCGTTAAGTTTACTTTAAAGCTTTCGATGAATTTGGTGATAAACGGACGAGTGAACTTCTCTTTTGCATAGACAAACCTTAACGGTGTATCGCCTTTATTAATAACGTCCAACACCAATTCAAACGGTGTTTCTAATACTGGGAATTCTTCAAACTCGGCTGAAACGCCGTTGGTATTAAGTGAGAATTTACCACCGTGATTCCGAAAGTTCAGTGCCGTTGTAGGAAGTGGTAAGTCGCCGACTAGCACTTCTAATGGAGTACTTTCGTAAGCTAGCGACGCTTTCATTGAAGCATGAGTGGTGTTGATTAACTGACACAGCGTCATTTCTGCGTCAATGCGGTAACCCATCACAGCACTATTCACATAAAAACCGACCGTTCTGCGATTCTTGGCATTTCGGTTTAGAGCGGGAACACAAATTGAAGGATGAACATTAGAAGAGTACTGGCGCAGCGTTAGCATCATTGCCGATGCCAAAATCTCAAATTTGGTCGCGCCTAACTCACTGGTTAACTTTTTGATTGATTCATTGGTTTCGTTAGACAAGCTAACAAGCTCATGTCTCGCCCCGTAAGTGTCTTGCGATTGGTCGTTAAGATTTGATATCGAGAGCGACTCTTCACCGATAAACTGATTCTCTACCCATGCCGCTTTCTGTTGTTTATATAAATCAGACGTTTCTGCACAGGCCTGCTCTGCTGCGTAATCAAGATAACTTTGAACCTCTTTCCCATTGTAGGTTTTGCCTGCAACCGAATTAACCAGCATCTTAATTTTGATTTGAAATGACCAAGCATCAGTGACGATGTGGTGAGTCGAAAGCAACACAGCGAAGCGATGCTCACTGACTTGATAAATACAACAGCGAGCAAGATTACCTTCCAATAAATGGAACGGTTGTTGCCAACGTTGGCGAGCATCTTGATGAATAGCTTCAACCTTATGCGAGCTACCCTGCATGTCAATACAGTCATAATCAACAGGATTAAAAGGCAACACGCGCTGAGCTGCTTTGCCTTCGATTTCAGAAAATTGACTCCGTAGCGAAGGAAATACCGAGACCATTTCGTTTAATGAATGTTGAAGCTTTTCAACAGTAACACCGTTACCTTCAAACCAAAGTAAGCCACCCAGGTTATAGGCTAAGCTCATCGGTTGTAATTGTTGGAATAACCACAAACGTTGTTGAGAGTATGAGAGCGGGTTCCAAGCGGTTACGGAATCCAAAATTTGTTCATCATCCACTGACATTTTATTACCTAAGCATGAAATTTGGTTGCAGAAACCCTCTCTTCGCCCACGACAGGCAAAAAGTACAGGTATTGGCTAAAAGTTAAATGGGTTTAGTTTTCTAGGGCAGCTATCGCATCGCGTAAACTTTTGGGGCGCATATCGGTCCAAACTTCGCGGATGTGTTCAAGACAATGTTCTTTGTTACCTTTTACTCCAACCTCAGTCCAACCGTTTGGCACTAAGTGATAAGTTGGCCAAATGCTGTATTGTTCTTGCGCGTTTATAACAACGGTAAATTCTGTATTCGGGCTATCAATACTCATTCTTTCCTCAACTAACTTTGTTTTATTTTAGTTTTGAACCTAACTTGGCTCTTAAAAACTCAAGCGACAACACTTTCTAGTGCTTGGTGCGCTTGAGCTAAATTCCCTTTACTCAGCTCAATGAGATTGCCTGTATCCATTTTGAAAATTCGGTCTGCGGCATCAAAATAAGCGTCATCATGAGTAATAGCGATAACAGTCACACCACGCTGTTTAAGTAGCGGAAGTAACTGGCGGTAAAAGAGTTTTCTGAATCTTGGGTCCTGATCAGCCGCCCATTCATCAAGTAAAATGCATCCACGCTTTTCGAGTACTGACATCATCAATGCCAGTCGTTTCCGCTGACCTTGCGAATATCTCACGTCGCTCAACTTACCTTGCTGATGTTCGACCTTGTGTGCCATTTCAAGTCGTATCATCCATTCATCAATATCTTGGTTTTCGATGTCTTGGCCTTCACCATCGACGATTTGATGAAACAGATGAAAGTCACTGAACACTGCTGAGAATTGATGGCGATAGTCTTGCCAATGTTCTTGAATTACTTCGTTACCATCGACATAAACCTGGCCAGAATGCGGTCGGTAAAGCCCTGTTAGAAGGCGAGCAAAGGTCGATTTTCCACTACCATTCCCACCAATAATGAAGATGTGTTCACCACGTTCGATCTTGAAATCAATAGGACCAACGCCAAATGAGTCACCATCAGAATCTGAACGATATCGATAGCTGGCACCTACGAGTTCTAGTGAATTGAATACTTTGGTTTGCGCTAACTTCGGGTTGAGGCTTAGTTCGGTGCTCAAGTCTAACGACGACAATTTCTTCATCGATATGTTGGCGGTGATCAGTGTTGGAATTGAGCCGACTGCTGACATCAATGGCGTTCTCATGAACAGCACAACTAAGGCGAATGTAGAAGCGACTTCCAGTGACGCCCACCCCAAACCCGTCGCAAGGTAAAAATTCAAACCGATTAACGCCAATACAACGGTGTTCGCCATGTTGGCTGCAAAACCATTTAAGATGTCTGCTTGTGTCACTTCTTTTCGATAGCCTTCCGCATTCGCCGAAAAAGTTTCATCAAAGTAACGTTTGGCCCTGAATGGATTTAACGAGAGCTCTTTACGACCATCAATCAAAGACTGGTAATCGTGATACAGTTTGTCGTCATATTCACGAACCTGTTTAACGTGCTTGGTGATGCGTGTAACGAGTATATAGCCAACAACACCCGTTAAAGAGAGCATTAATAAGCTGATACCAAACAGTGGCATAGACAAAAAAGCCAAGTAGGCTAAAGCCACCGCTGTTAGCACTAAGCCGTAAATCAACTCTGGTAAATGTACGAATGCGATAGTGATATTTCGAATATCGGTATTCAGTGAAGCAAGCACCCCTGCACTTCCTACTTTTTCAACTTGTTCGATATCGGTATTCAAGAGTTGAGAAACCAATTCACAACGTTTGCTGTAAACGAACTTATGACCCAATTTATGAAGTGCGACCTGTGCGAAAGTGGCTGTCACCAACAAACCAATCAACAACAAGGTGAACTGGAGCAAGGTGTTAGAAAGTGGCTCACTACTCTCGAGTAACTTGTGCTGAATAAAAGCAATTACCCCAACACTAAGAAACGCGCTCGCAATACTTAACAAGATCACAAGGGACAATGACTTTTTCTGTTTTTCAGCCAGTAATAGGATTAATCCCATCTCACATACCATTTAATTTATTAATTATTATTGTGATTATCATTATCAATAAATTGACAAGGTAATCCCGTTTAAGCCTAACCAAGTGACTTTGTTGTTGCTTTCTGCGTTGTTTACACCACCACTCAACTAGTAACTAGTAACTAGTAATCAGAATGGTGTCATCAACATCATTCCACTAAAGCCTTCTCAGCCCCCACATCAGGTACATGCCACCGATAATCGAAGCCACTAAACCTGCCGGAATTTCTTGCGGGTAAAGCCATTGCCTACCAAGCCAATCTGAGAACAACATCAATGCCATACCTATTAGCGAAGAGCAGATAAGGTGTTCTTTGGCGCGGCTATATCCGAAAAGCCTAGCCATGTGCGGCGCCATCAACCCAATGAAGCTCAACGGGCCAACCACCAGTGTTGCACTCACGGTTAAGCACGCGACCAGCACCAACAAAAGAATTCGAGATTTTGATACGTTGATACCAAGAGATTGGGCACTCGCCTGCCCTAGTGGCAATACATCCAACCATCGCGCACAGAGAAAACCTAACGAGATAAATACAACCGACGATATCAATAACGGAATAAGCGTTGCTTCGGTGACGTAATACGTTGAACCTGCCAACCAAGCGAGAACTTGATAACTTCTTGGATCGCCGCCCGCTAAAACAAAGCTTTGCACTGCATTCATTAAGGCTGTTATTGCGACACCTGTTAGCAACACTCTTTCAGGTTGAAAACCAGACTTCTGATTGAGCAGTACAATGATGCCCAAGGTACAAACCGCACCAATGAACCCACCAACATATAAGCCAATAATGCTACTTCCAAGCCCGGCAAAGATCGCGATGATCAAACCTAACGCCGTACCAGAACTGATACCAATAACTTCAGGGCTCGCCATTGGATTACCACTCAAGCGTTGAACGATCGTGCCAGCGACCGCCAACATGCCCCCCGCTAATGCTGCCGCAGCTAATCTAGGTAAGCGCCATTCAAGCATCGCCCAATCTTGAGTTTGAAATAACCAGCGCCAACCTTCTGTCTGTACTGAAAATAAACTGAACACCACCAGCGACAGAACAATCGATAGGCTCGCCAACACCACCGCATGTTTGTTTAAACGTGATGCCACTTCCTTATGACGCGTTAGGACGGTCTGGGTTTGTGACTGGCTTTTCATTGATAACTTAGGCAATAACCACAACAACAGAGGCGCGCCCAAGGCTGCGGTTGCTGCACCTGTCGGAATAAACATCGACATAATGCCCGGCAGCTGTTGAATAAGGAGGTCAGTTAGGCTCAATAACAAACTACCAAGTAACATCGAAACCAATAACTTAGGTACTAAACGGTGCACCCCCATTAAACGTGCTAACGCTGGCGCGGCTAAACCGACAAACCCGATAACACCGACCGCACTAACAACCCAAGCCGTTAGCAATACTGCTAATCCGAGGCAAGCAACTCTTAACTTAGGTAATGAAACACCTAAGCTCTTAGCACCTTGCTCTGATAGCTGGAGCAAACTTAGTGGCTTTACAAACAGAAATGCGGAAAGAGTTGCGATAACCAAACGCGGCGCTAAGTACTGAACATCCTCCCACCCGCTTTGGACGAGTGATCCTGCGCCCCAAATCATCAAACCATTGAGCTTATCTTGATTCATCATTAACAAGACGGTGCTGACAGCGCCAAAATAGAGGTTGACCACTAAGCCAGAAACAATCACCACGGTTGGAGACAAAGCGCGTCGCCAAGACAATGCGAACACCAAACCAATCGTACAAATACCACCAATAAGGGCGACCAACGAATACGACCATTCTAAAAGCCAAGGGGCGTAAAGCGTCGCCAACATAAGGGCAAAGCTTGAACCGCTCGCAACACCTAAAGTCGAAGGCGATGCCAATGGGTTTCTAAGCACTTGCTGCATCAACACACCCGCAACGGCGAGCGCAGCACCTGACAACAGTGTGGTAAACAGCCTTGGCCACCACGCCAAATGCAGTTTCACTGAATCAGGAGAAGAAAAGTCTGCACTCCACAAACTCGATAGACGACTGAGTCCAAACTGAGAAACAGATAAGTGTTGGCCGATGAGTGCCAACGTAGACACCATTAACAGTGTCAAAACACCAAACGAGAGAGCTCTCACAGCACACCTCCTTGGTTCAATTCAGACACAACAAAACGAGCAAAACGTGTTGCAGAAGGAATGGAGCCAAAACTCCAAACAGCGGGAACTTGTAACGCCGGATAGCCCGACTCCTTCACTATGTATTGCCAAAACTGATTTTGTTTCAGGCTCTCTTCTGTTCCAGCCGGCATTGGAGAGATAATAACAATTTGCCCATCAACACCTATCAACTGATCGATACCGACTAAACTGTATCCCCAAGCATTTGTCTGTCCTTTCCACGCGGATTCAAGACCAATCTTATTGACTGACGCTTTGTAAAGACTGTTGTTCCCAAAGACACGAACGTGGTTAGTGTCCATGAACTGCACCATTAACATAGCGGGCGCGTTATTTGGTAGCTGCGTGCCTAAACGACCCATTTCTGCATTTGCCTGTGCAATCAAAGTTTCAGCTTGAGGCTCTTTTTCAGATATCTCTGCTAATTGTCGCGTGACGCGTTCTAACGCCGACCAATCCACATCACCGCTTCGGTACAAACCAATCGTCGTGACTGGCGCAATTTTGCTTAGTTGAGTTTCCAACGTTGAAAACATCGGCGAGAGCAATATTTTATCTGGATTAAGCTCATGAATACGTTCAAGGTTTGGCTGCGTTCGCAAGCCAACATCCGCAACGGTTTGAGGAATCTCTGGGGATTTCACCCATGAGTTATAATCGGGTATTTGAGCCACGGCGACTGGCTTTACACCCAATGCCAAAAGCGTTTCAGTATGAGTCCAATCAATCGATACTAAGCGCGGGCTTGGATCAGCACTTACACCAAACGTGCCATTTTCAGCAACTGAAACAGGAGTAACGGCCAATAAGCTCGCACAAACAAGACTAGAAATAACGGAGTGCTTGATGCTCATACGACCAAAGCTAGGTTGAAGATAACGGCTAAACATCATGCTGGCTCCAAATCACCAGGCATTGCGACTGGGTAACCCGCCGAGTGCTGAGTAATGTGCATAGGTACACCATAGATGTCTTTCAATATCAACTCTTTGAACACTTCATCAACCACGCCTTCGACCAATAGCTCCCCGCTATGAAGGGCAATGATATGATCGCAAAAGCGCGCTGCCATGTTGATATCGTGTATCACGATGATCACACCGATCTCTAACGTTTCACTCAATTGCTTAATCAATGTCAGCATTTCAATCTGATGACCAATATCGAGCGCAGCTAGCGGCTCATCGAGCAATAGGTATTTGGTGCGCTGAGCCAACAACATCGCAAGCCACACACGCTGGCGTTCACCACCCGACAAAGTATCAACTAATCGATCTGCGTATTGGGCAGTGTCGGTCAGTTGCATCGCCTCTTGAACGTATTGCTTATCTTTACTTGAAAGTCGGCCTAATAAGCCATGCCAAGGGTAACGACCAAAGCTCACAAGATCTTTGCCAGATAAACTATCGGTTGCGGGTAAATGTTGTGGTAAGTAGGCAATTTGCTGAGCGAAATCTTTATCTGACCACTTAGCGACAGGTTTATCTTTAAGAAAGATATCACCAGAAGTAGCGTGTTGTTGCTTAGCGAGCAACTTTAATAAGGTCGATTTCCCGGAGCCGTTATGCCCAACTAAAGCGTAAATCTTTCCTTGCTCAAACGACACATCAAATGTCTTGAGCAATTGTTTATCTCCTACGCTAAAACCGAGTCCCTTTGCTTCGAGCATATCTTCAACCTTAAAACACATCATTCACTAAAAAATTAATGAAATACGAACATATTCATAAAATCATTAACAGACACGCTTTTATACACTTGCAAAAATTCAAATGCAAACGATTTTCATTTAGATTAAACTATATGCCATACGAGCTTTTTCCCTATAATTTAAAGGGTTAGCGTTATTACGATGAATCACATGCGCTTGTTACGGATTATTCGCCTTGTTGCAAAATGGTTAAGCCAATGAAGAACAACACCTTTCACCCATTACCACTAGATCATCCTTTTGTGGTCGATGAATTCAGTTTTAAAACAAACTTGGAATTCAAAGATAAAAAGAGCGATATCCATATCGCGCATTTTGATCAGCGGCACTTCAATGACAAGCTATTTGATATCACTAACGTGTACTGCCCCATCGCAATTACTCATTCGGTCGACAAAAGGAAGGCCGAATACTTTGCAGGGCGTTATTTGGTCTCGAAGGAGTTACTACAACTCGGCTTTGCGCATCACAGGCTTGAGCCAAACATCGATCGAAGCCCAACGTTGCCTTCAGGCATCGTGGGTTCGATTTCCCACAGTGAAGACTTGGCTTGTATCGCGGTTTTACCTTCTCGCAATTCAAACAGAGAAAGCATCGGGATTGATATTCAACACCTAATAGCAAATAACGTATGTCGTGATATCGGAAACATGGTGGCAAACGTTGATGAGATAGAGCTTATGCTGAAGTTTGGGATGACTCATTCAGAAGCTGTGACATTGTTATTCTCGGCTAAGGAAGCCATCTATAAAGCATTGGCTCGATTTGTGACTAACGGCTTGGATTTTGGCTCAGCAACACTGATCGCGATAGATAAAGACATCGTTAAGTTTGCATTATCACAACAAGTCGCTTTGCCAACTCGTAGCATTATAAGTGACAGTGTAGCAAGAAGTAACTTGAGGATAGTAACCTGCCAATACAGGTACTTAGAACAACAGCAAGCGTATTTAACCGTGTGTTATTCCCAACTCGATAAATAGCAATTACGCTGCTTAACCAACTTAAATAGGAATGCTCATTACCTGATGATCGGGGTCGGTTTCAATCTCGACGGTTAACCAACCAAGGGAGAGATACAAAGATGGGATGTTAGTGTAGGCGTAAAGATTCGACGTTGAATCTTGCGACGTTGCAGATTGATAGAAGCCTGGCATTTGCTTGACCGCACGCTTGATCAACTCACTCGCAATACCCTGACCGCGCCATTGCTCATCCACATAAACGGCATTGATCCACACCACATCCCTTACTTGATGAGGTTCTTGGAAATGGGAATACGCCAAACCGCCAATCACGACATTTTCGCGAAGCACTACGAGTACGGGTGGTAATTGAATATTGTCGGGTTTTGATTGCTCTGGCTCTGGATAGGCAGTTTTAAACTCAAAGTCCGCCCATTCACTTTGAAAAAGGCGCTCGAGCTGTTGCCAGTATGGTGAGTGTTGATCACATTGTCTGAAGACGACTTTCTGCATTCAAAATTCCTTTTCAAATACTGGATAAATGGATAGTAAATCATGACTTTTGATGTAGGGACAGAAGACGGATATAACTACTCTTCTTCCTCGTAATGATCATAGTCTGCGTCTTGATTAATCTCTTCTCCACAGCCTAAGCATTCGGCCTGTAAGTCAGTTGGCATCACAATAATCAAACCACAATGAGGGCATAAATCGCCTTGCTGATAAATACTAATTTCCTTCAACTTCACGACGATTGCTTATTCATGACGATAACTTATTCACGACGATAAATTAGGGTACTTTTGCTTGCTCGTTTCTAACCAATCATGGATAACTTGCAGGGCTGACTCAGACGGCGGTGCATTCCTTTTGCCACAGATTTGGTCAATTTCAAACGGAAATACTTTGCTCGGCACACGGCGTAAACCTATGGTTAAACGCTGAGGTTTCAATACTCTAAACACCACATAGCGGTCGCTCATGATTCTGTTATGGTACACGCCTATACAGTGTTTTTGCTCGATGCCCTCTTTCTCGAGGTCGTAATAATCGGTAATTGGATGGATGTTGTCATTACCAAGCAGAGGTACAGGATAAGGAATATCCATGTCTACTGGGCGACTGCCTTCTAAACGACGCAGTTGACGCTGTTCCGTCCATCTATCATGCAGCTGCTCAAACATCGCGAATGAGTTTTGGCTGGTAATCGAACGCAGAGGATCATCGATTTCTAAATCCTGCCCTAACAAAATTGCATCTTGAAACATCGCCATCTTCGATGGAGCATTAAGTCTACCCTCTTCAACCATCGCAATACCGAGTCGACTGCCTGTCAAAAATGGGTGTACTTGATCTAAACGCAGTGCTGTGTAGCCAACCTTTGAGTAGTGCTTAAACTTAAGAACGCGCCTTTGCAATGGCTCGAGAATTCGAACGATGTGATCGAGCTCATCGCCAACGTTGTAGTGGAGTTCTAGCTTATCGATAAATTTCAGCGTCGCTTTGCTGCTGTCTAAACCCAACTTGGCTAAGATCTTCTTTTGTCCTAAACGGCTCAGCTCTAATGCTTTCTGATTATCGACACTGTATTTCATGCAAATCAGCGCCAAGATAACGGGTCTTAATTCAAGCAGTTGCGCCGCTTCATAGGTGTTCGCAGCCAACCATAGCATTTGATACTGATACTCGGGAAAGTCATCTGTGATTTCACGATAACGAGCAGGCAAGGATTCTAACCAGCGCCCATTAACATCAAACTGCTCCACGAGGTTGAGACTTAACCCAATGCCACCATCGAGCGGACGTCTACCATCTTCAAACACATGAAAGCCCACGAGCTTTTGCGACCAATCACTGATCTCAATATCGTAATCAAAGCCGAGTGTTCGAGTGGGAATGGTAAGTAATGCTGTCATTGATACCTCTTCGTTAATGGCGCGTTGAACTGTCGAGCCTATCTCCTAGCATAAGCTACCGCTCGAACCACTATAACAACCTTTTGTAAATTTCTTATCAATCAAAGCGATATAAATACGAGGGTACTTAGAAGATCTTTGAATGATGATTTTGCGCAATATGAGACCTCTTCGATATCATTTGTGCCAGCAAAAACTATGCTTGATACATAACCCACAATAAAAGGCTTAAATTATGGAATACCGACATATTCTAGTCGCCGTTGAACTATCTGAAGACACCAAAGTACTTATTGATAGAGCGGCTTTCTTCGCCGATAAACTCGATGCGGGTATTTCGTTTGTTTATATCGACGGTACTCATGGTGAAATTTATCCTGAACTCGTTGATATACAAGGAAACGACGGTGATTTACCCATCAATGAAGATGCAGTTAATCATCTGAAAGAGTTTGAGGCTTATGCAAAGCACCCTATCAAGCATATTTTCGTGGGTACGGGCGATTTGAACGATAAACTAAAGAATACCATCGAAGCAAACAACGTCGATCTATTGATGTGCGGTCACCACCACGATTTTTGGCATAAGCTTATTTCCCATTCGAAACAGATCATCGACACCTCTCCTATCGATATTCTTGTCGTTCCTATGGAATAGAGGCTTTAACAAAGCGCCTATAAACATCCTGTCTTGCCAACCTCTATCGGTATTATTGGTTGGCTGATCCTACCCTTATTAAATCATCTCCTTAAACCCGTTCTAACTATCATTCCCTCGCTGGAATCATTTGTGATCTTGTCAGCCTACCAACTCGTAAGCGTCTAATAATTAAAAAATAACGAGTGTAAGCAATGAAAAAGATTGGACTCTATCTGTTTACAAATGACTTAAGAATCAAAGACAACCTGTTACTCCATCATGCAGCACAGAGTGTCGATGAACTCATCTGCATAATTGTCGGACCTAACCTGTCGCAATTCTCCGCAGACTTCGCCCAAGAGCTTGAATACGGTTCCCGCCGTCGTGATTTCGTATCACAATCCATAGCCAATCTTGCTGCGAATTTAGAAAGCCTTGGACAGAAGCTGCTTCTTCTAAGTCAGAACCGACTGGAGCCTTATACAACCATTCAAACGTTCAGTCATGTCATTGCTTCACAAAACGTCACACACTTCTTCTCAAGCGTGCATTGTGGTTATGACGAACGATCTCTAACGAACAAGTTGTTAGATAAACACCCAAATTTAATATCGAGTTTGTCGCATCACTCCACCTTGTTTGAGCAAGATGAATTGCCGTTTGAGTTATCAAAACTTCCGCGTTCGTTTAGCAAGTTCAGAATGCAAGTTGAACACATGGACATTGATACTCCTGAAACGGTCGTTTCCGACCTTCCACCAGCTCCCGCATCTCTACAGGACGAGTCTGAGGTCTTAACTGAGAGTCCTCTCTCTTCGGTATATCTGGGTGGCGAAACAGCAGGTTTGGCGCATCTAAAACGCTATTTTTCACAAAGCTATGCTCGCTCTTACAAACAGACTCGGAATGCGTTTGATGGCATTGAAAACTCAACTAAATTCTCGCCTTGGTTGGCTCTAGGCTGTGTTTCGCCGAAAACAATCTATCGCCATTTAAAAGAGTTTGAAGCGCACCACGGAGCAAACGACTCGACTTATTGGATCTACTTTGAGTTGTTATGGCGTGAGTACTTCTATTGGAATGGCTTATCGCTAGGATCGTCACTGTTTGGGACAAACAATGAACCCGAGAATCAGTACACCTCAACAACTTCAAACCTCTGTTTCACCAAATGGAAAAGTGGCAACACCAACTACCCAATTGTCGATGCCTGTATGCGCCAACTTAACGCCACAGGTTATATGTCTAATCGAGGAAGACAGCTTGTCGCGAGCTGTTTGATTTATGAATTAGGGATCGATTGGCGACATGGCGCAGCTTACTTCGAGAGCCAGCTTATAGACTACGACGTAGCATCAAACTGGGGTAACTGGGCATACATTGCCAGGGCACTCAACTCTCAATCAAACAGTCACGCCAACAAGCAAGCCAGTGCCAATCAACCGCAACCTAAATCACGCCATTTTGATTTAGTTAAGCAGACAGAGATGTATGACCCAGAGCATACATTTATCAACAAATGGCACCGTGAAGACGAAGCTTCAGCCTCACCTAGATACCAGGACGTAATATGAAATACAAAACCGTGCGCCTTATCTTAGGTGACCAGCTCAACATTGAGCACTCTTGGTTCACGCAAGTTAACGATGACGTTATCTACATCATCGCAGAGCTCAAGCAAGAGACAGACTACGTCGCGTCACACGTACAGAAAGTCGCTGCGTTCTTCTCTGCTATGGGCTACTTCGCTGAGGAACTGACACAACGCGGCCATCAAGTATTACACCTAACCTTGGATGACACGGCACAATTCAATAACCTCGATGCATTGCTACAGCACTACACACATGAGTTTGACGCTGAAAAGTTCGAATACCAAAGGCCCGACGAATACCGCCTGTTACAGCAGTTGAACCAGCTCAAACTAACCAAAGCGATCAAAGGTTGCTGCGATTCAGAGCACTTCCTGTTCCCGTTTGACGAAATTGAACAGCAGTTTCCGAAAGACAAACACATCATGATGGAGCACTTCTATCGTCGAATGAGAAAGCGTTTCAACATTCTATTAGAAGACGGAAAACCGGTCGGCGGTAAATGGAACTACGACGCAAACAACCGTAAGAAGCTTAAGAAGCAAGACATTGACAACCTACCCCAACCTTTGATGTTTGCTAACGATATCTCCTCTATCTTAGAAAGGATCGAACGCCATCAAGTAGAAACCATAGGACAAGTGGGTAACCAGTTATTATGGCCAGTCAATCGCGCGCAAAGCTTGTCTTTACTCGCCCACTTCTGCCAAGTTTGTCTGCCGTTGTTTGGACACTTTCAAGATGCGATGACCACAGAACACGACTCGAAATGGAGTTTGTATCACAGCCGCATTTCGTTCTCGTTGAACAGCAAACTTCTTAGCCCCAAAGAAGTCATTGATGCTGCACTCTCCGCCTACCAAGCATCTTCCAAGGTAAACGCTGCAACTATCGATATTGCACAAGTCGAAGGCTTCGTGCGTCAAATTCTGGGGTGGCGTGAATACATACGTGCGGTGTATTGGGCCAACATGCCTGCGTACGCCAACAAAAACCACTATGCCGCCGACCGTCAATTGCCGCATTACTTCTGGGATGGTCAAACCAAAATGAACTGCATGAAGCACGCGATTGGTCAGTCATTGGAGTTTGCTTACGCGCATCATATTCAAAGGCTCATGGTCACGGGCAACTTCTGCTTAATCACGGGCATAGCACCCGACCAAGTCGACAGTTGGTACCTTGGCATTTACGTTGATGCCATTGAATGGGTCGAAATGCCAAATACGCGAGGTATGGCACTGTTTGCGGATGGCGGGATCGTAGGAACCAAACCATACTCTGCCAGCGGTTCGTACATTAATCGCATGAGTGACTACTGCAAAGGCTGTCACTATCAGATTAAAGAACGTAGTGGTGAAAGCTCGTGTCCATTCAATAGCTTGTATTGGCGTTTTATGAATCAACACCGTGAAGCATTAAACCGCAACCCTCGAATGGGGATGTTGTATCGCTCTTGGGACAACATGGACGAACAAGACCAGCAAGCAATACTTGATACTGCAGAACAACGACTGACTAACTTGGAGGACTTATAATGGTGGAGCAACTCAGATTACACATATTGGTTATTGGTGGTAGCGGCGGCATAGGTTTCGCCGTGGTTAAGCACCTATTGTCTGAGCTGTCTCGCTTTGATTTTCTCGATGTACATGTCGACGCCACTTATCACTCACAACAACCTGAACTGGAAGATCACCGGCTACATTGGCACCAAGTCGATGCGACTAGCGAAGTCGATATAAAAGAGCTCAGCACGCAATTCGAAAGATTGGATTGGTTAATAAACTGCGTCGGTATGCTGCACACGCCAGACTTAGGGCCAGAAAAGAATCTGTCGTCGATCGATCCAGAGTTCTTTTTGAAAAACATCTCCGTCAATACCCTACCTAGCTTGCTATTGGCTAAGCACTTCACTCCCATTCTTAAAGCCAGCGATAATCCAAAATTTGCCGTGGTATCAGCAAAAGTAGGCAGTATTTCAGATAACAGATTAGGCGGTTGGTATAGCTATCGTTCATCCAAAGCCGCGCTTAACATGTTCATAAAAACTATGTCGATTGAATGGCAGCGAACACTCAAAAAAGGCACGGTGTTAGCACTGCACCCTGGCACAACCGATACCGCTCTATCAAAGCCTTTTCAAAATAATGTCCCGCAAGGAAAGCTGTTTGAATCGAGTTATGTCGCACATCAATTGGTTGATATTATTCGCACTGCGACACCAGAACAAAGTGGGCATTTTTACGCATACGATGGTGAACAACTGGCTTGGTAAGAATGAATAAAAGAAAACCCAACAGAGCAGTTGTTCTGTTGGGTTAATTTGTTTTTGGAAGTGATGGATTAAGACCGAGAATAATTCAAAGCTTAAGATTCAGCCCAGTTAAACTTACTCTCGTTCACGCCGTCTTTCTCTTCTTTAGCACGTTCACGTCGGTGTTGCTCTTCAATTCTGGCCGCGTCTATCTCATGCATAATCGCATCGATGTCTGCCAAAGCATCACTTTCTGTAAACTCACCAGTTAACTTGCTGTCTGGCTTAAGGTCGCCTTTTTCGTAGAGAGCCCACATTTCCTTTGCATACTCAGTTTTTGCCAACTCAGGAGCAAACTGTGCGTAATAATCACGAATGTTATTGATATCACGAGTCAGCATCCACTCGGCATTGTTGTTCGCCGAAGCATCAACCGCTTGTGGCAGATCGATAATCACTGGCCCATATTCGTCAACTAATACGTTGAATTCAGACAAGTCACCATGGATCAAACCGACACACAGCATCTTAACCACGTAAGTCATCATCACTGCGTGATCTTCGATCGCTTGCTCAGGTGACATCATAACATCATTGAGTCGTGGAGCCACGTAACCTTCGTCGTCCGTAACCAGCTCCATGAGTAACACACCGTCAAAGCAACCATATGGGACAGGTACACGAACGCCCGCCTCTGCTAACTTATATAGAGCATCCACTTCAGCGCTTTGCCACACCTTTTCTTGTTGCTCGCGACCAAAACCAGAGCCCTTTTCCATCGCTCTTGCTCGGCGGCTATTACGCACCTTTCGGCCTTCTCGGTATGCCGTGGCTTTTTTAAAGCTACGCTGGCTAATTTCCTTATATACCTTGGCACAACGGATCGTATCGCCGCAGCGTACAATGTACACCGATGCTTCCTTGCCACTCATAAGTTGGCTTGTCACCTCGTCGACTAAACCATCGTCAACTAAAGGCTTTATTCTTTTAGGTATCTTCATGCCGCCTTTATACATCACTTATCTTACAGATAGAAATATAAACTTAAGAAATGAAGGGATAAGCGATTAAAGACTTATTAAATGAAACAGAAACAAAAGGAGTACTTCAATTTGGAGTTACGAAAGTAGGATTCTATGTGGAAGGATCTTGTCAAGGCTTAAGTTTATGACGACGACACCGTTCAGAGCAATAGATAACTTCATCCCAGCAGCGCTGCCACTTTTTACGCCACGAGAAAGGTTTGTTGCAAACAGGACATGTCTTCGTTGGGAGGTGTGTTTTCTTGTGCATGCGCGGCTCCTTCTGTGTAGGGTTTTCTCCATTCAACATGCTAAACAGCGAGATTCCCTATTACGCTCGTTCCTCACTTTAGGGAATGACGAAGGTAATACCAACAAACCTAAGTCGCTATTACGCTCGTTCCTCACTTTGGGGAATGACGGAAGTAACACGAACAAACCTAGATTCCCTATAACACTCATTCCTCGCTATAGGGAATGGCGGCGGTTATTCTAGTCGTTCCTGACTTAAGTGAGTAGTGATTGATGACAACTCCCGACTCCGTCATCCTCGAGAAGGAGGAACGACTGAGTCGGGGATCTGCTTAATCTATCTCTGTATCTGGGCTGAATAACATGCCTAGAATCTACGCAACAACTTTGTACTGCTTCTCCATCTCACTGACACCAAGACCAGAGTGTTTCGTCACTTTCAGTTGAACGGGAACTCGCTCTTTTAGTGCTTCAACGTGGCTGATAACACCAATCATCTTGCCAGACGCATTCAGGTTATCGAGCGCGTTAAGTGCGATGTCTAATGTGTCGCTATCAAGCGTGCCGAAACCTTCATCCAAGAACAGAGAATCAATACTGGTTTTGTAACTCACAAGATCAGAAAGTGCTAATGCCAACGCCAAACTCAC
The DNA here is from genome assembly GCF_022397895.1 of Vibrio sp. Isolate33. Taxonomy (NCBI): domain Bacteria; kingdom Pseudomonadati; phylum Pseudomonadota; class Gammaproteobacteria; order Vibrionales; family Vibrionaceae; genus Vibrio; species Vibrio sp. Isolate33. Next base: position 193,036 of record NZ_JAKEUP010000004.1, on the reverse strand, counting down.
CAAGAAGCTTTCGCCGCCTGATAGCGTTTTGGTATCACGCATCACATCGCCCTGCCAAGTATCCAATACTTGCAGCTCTAAGCCATCGTCGGCTTTACGTTTTAACTCATAACGACCGTGCAAACGCTGAAGTTGCTTGTTGGCCAAATACACCAAGTTTTCCAGAGTTAGCCCCTGTGCAAACTTACGGAATTTGTCGCCATTCTTAGAACCAATTAACGAGTTCAGGCGAGAGATGTCATCAAACTCAACTTGTTGTTCAGAGATTTGTTTGAACAAGTCTTGCTGGTTACTGCGATTCTGACGATCCGTTTCAAGGTTGGCAGAAATCGCACCGATTTTGGTCGCATGGCTTTGTTGGGCGTTTTGGCATTCCGTCGTTGCTTCTTCGACTTGCTGTTGGTCTTGCTCTTTCCATGTTTGCGCGTTGTCGTGGTTTTGTAGCTCCGCTTGAGCTGCTTTTGCGGTGTTTAACCTTGCTTGTGCGCTAACAACCGCCTCGTCTAACGACTTTTTAAGGTTTTGCAGTTGAACACGAACTTCTTCGTCTAACAACGCAGCTTCAAAATCAACTTCAGCTTCGAATGGGCTCGCTTGTAAAGCTTCTAGCCAAGCAGTCGTTGCTTGCGTGTGGCTTGATTGCTTGCTCACTAACTCATCAGAGAAACCAGTGTGTTTGGTTTGTTCAGTTCGATGTTCCAGTTCACAACGATTAACAACCAGCTGAGCAGCATCAAATGCCGTTACTGCATCCGTCACTTTCTGCTTCATTACATTACTGGCAGTTTGAATGTCTTGCTCACCGAACAACTGCACCCTTTCCGAACCGATGCGAGCCAGTTCCGCCGCTAACGATTCGCTCTCTTTTGTCAGCGTATCCAGCTCTTTCTGCGCACTGCTTAGCTTGTCATCCAACGTTTTTTGCTCAGCACATTGAGTAATCAGTTGCTTCTCTAGTTCGGCGTGTTGCTGCTTGGTTTGCATCCATGTGTTTGATGTTTGGAGCTTTTCAGTGAACCAAGCGTCAATGTGTTCGAGTTCAGGTGCTTCGATAGAGGTATCAACAATACTCTCTTTTAGCGAGTTCCATTGCTGATCTTTCTGTTGAGCCGTGTGGTTTATCTGCTCGTTTACACTTTGGTTTTGCTTGTTGAGATCAGCGAAGCGTTGCTCGGCCAGATCTAAGTTTGCTTGTGCTTTTTCTGCCGTCATGCTCGCCGATAAACGCTGTTTCTCGGCTTCAGCAAACACCGTTTTAGCGTCGACGAGTGCCTTCAACTGTTGCAAGGTTTGATTAAGTTGAAACTCACATTGCTCAGCAAATGTCATCACCGCAGCTTCATTACCTAAATCGTTAACCGTTAACAATGCCAACTCTGGGGCTGTGTTAGGGAAATCAAACAAACTCTGTTGAAGCTTGTCAATTATGCCTTGCCAGTTCAATTGAGCTTGTTGAATGTCCGCTTGAGCGCGCTGAATATCGTCGTTAAGCGCGGTAACCATAGGAGCCAGAGAATCCAGCTGTTGACGATGCTCTTGACCGTCTTTCTTGATAATTGCTAACTCATGCTTTTCACGCTCTTGTTGAGCAACCAAGTTTGCAATGTCTTGCGACTGCTCAATCGAATGGTCTGTTGAACCACACAATGGGCACTCAGATCCAGACTCTAGAGCTGCTCGGTATTTTGCCAGTTCCCCTTCTTGCGCAATCAACAGGGTTAAGCGTTCAAGCGATGTCTCTTTCTCTTTGTATCGCTCGACCAACACTTCGCGCTCTTTCGATAGCTTATCAGCTTGCTGAGTATTAATTTGATGCGCTTGAGTTTTAGCCCCAAGCTGCTGCTGGGCGTTTAAAAAACTACGATTAATTTCCAGTAACGAGTGAGTGTTGCGATTCCAGAACTCCAACAACTCTTTTTGAGTATGTAACACCTGCTCACTGGTATTGCCTTGTAAGGCTTCCCATTGCTGCTTGGTAGTGTTTTCTGTCACAACCAATTCAGCTAAGGTTTGGTCTTGTGTTGCTTTGGCTTGTTGCGCACTTTTGATAACCGCTTGCTGAGTATCAAGAGCCGACAAAGCTTGCTTAGCCGAGTTTAACTGCTCTGAATGCTGACGCTCTAAGGCACGAACTTGCTCGAGCTTGGCTTGCCACTGACCTAAGTATTTTTCTAACTGTTGGTCAGCTGGGTGGGCTGTTAAGTAATCAGAGCTTAGCTTTTCTTGCTGTTTCAACTCATCGATCTGCTGCGTTAATACAAGCTGATGATTAAGCTGCTGCGAGTGTTGCTCATTGAGTGCATTCGCTGAATTAACTGCAGCAGATTGCTTTTCTTTAAGCACTGCAATTTGGTTATCTAGCGGACGAACCTGCTCAATGATCTTCTCTTGATCTTGTTGTTCAGTTTTTATCTTCTGAACAGCGTCGCTGCTGTGAGTCAGCTTAGCTTGTGCGTCTTGTTTCTCCGCGTCACGAACTGCCAGTAATTTAGTGCTGTTATTTAGGTTAGCTTGAGTGGTACTTACCTCTTGCTCGCAACGCTTTAAATCTTTATGCAGCGGGCGCAGTTTTTCAGCTGGTTCGCTATTTGCCAAGCGTGCCAACGATGCTTGGTTATCTTGCAATTCATCTTGCGCTGTTTTTAAGTCGTGCTCGCTCGTCGCAATCGTGTGTTGCGCTTTGGTCACGTCTTTCCACCAACTCAGGTGGGCTTGCCACTCTTTGAGTTGCTCGGCGAAACGCTTTTGTTCGGCTTCAAGGGTGTCACGTTCTGCTGTGAGTTCTTGAATTTGCTCTTCAGACAATAAGCTCACACCCTCGGCTTTCGCTTTCAGGTGGTTCAGTGCTTCTTCGCTCGATTTAAAGTGATCGTAAATACGCTCTGAAATCAGGCTATAAACTTCGGTACCCGTTAGCTCTTCTAACAGCTCAGCACGATCATTTGCATTAGCATTTAGGAATGCAGCAAATTCGCCTTGAGACAACATGATCGATTTAGTAAAGCGTGAAAAGTCCAAACCCGTTACCTGTTCAACTAGCTTGGTCTTCTTGGTTAACATGGTTTCTAAGACTTTATCGGTATCGGCATCCGCAAATTCACAAGTCGGTGTTTGCAATGCGCCATCGTGTTTACCGCGGGCACGTTTTTGATGGAAGTTAGAACGGTAGGTTTTACCTTGAACTTCAAATTCAAGTTCAGCAAAACATTCGCCAGTGCCGCGCGTCATCAGTTCGTTATTGCCTTTCGCAATACTCTTCAAACGCGGCGTACGGTGGAATAACGCTAAACAGATCGCATCGAGAATGGTGGTTTTACCCGCCCCAGTTGGACCTGTAATGGCAAACAGACCATTTTCTGCAAACGGCGATTGGGTAAAATCGAGTTTCCAACGCCCTTTCAAAGAGTTTAGGTTTTCAAATTCTAGGCTTAAAATCTTCATACTCGTTACTCTTCTACTTTGTTTGTTACTTGAGCGCTTTCAGACACTTCAACCATGACTTGTTTAAACTTCACCGTCATTCGCTCTAAACGTGCTTTTTCAGAGTCAGTTTCAAACTCTTCTAAGGCAATACGCTTAGTAAACACATCCATAGGGCTCAGTTCAGACAGCGTTTCTGCTGACTCTTGCTCTAAAGCTTGATTTCGACGTTCTCTCGCTCTGCGAAGTTGCAACACTTCTACGTTCAAACCTTCAGTCAAGGCACGCATGCGTTCTTGGAGATCTGAAAGGTAATCTTGCGCTTGAACTTCAATCGACAACCAAACACTCAGTTCCCCATCTGAGCCAATGTATTGGTTCAGTTGAGATTCAATTTCACTCAAGTCGCCTTTGATCTCAGCAAGCGGTTGGAACGTCGGGACAGCCAGTTGAGAAATGGTGCGCTCGCCTTCTACAAATTCGACCACACAGACCTGTTTCTGAGACTTAAGCTCATCAAAGCTGAGTGGAATTGGAGAGCCGGAATAACGAATGTATTCACGCTTCGCCACGACTTGTGGGCGGTGAATATGACCAAGTGCAATGTAATCAGCATCAGGGAAACCATCAGCAGCAAAACCATCGAGGTTACCAACATAAATATCGCGCACGGAATCTGACTGTTGAACCCCCATTGCGGTTAGGTGACCGGTCGCGATGATTGGCATGTTTTCGCTGTTTTCAAACGTCGCACGCTTTGCGACAGCCGCATCGTAAACACTTTGATAATGCTGCTTAATGGCATCACCCAACTGTTTTTGGCGCTCAACACCAGACACACCAGCTTGACTGGTCAACACATCGCGAGGACGAATAAATGGAATGGCACACACCAAGGCTTCTACATCACCCGTTTTACCTTTGAGCTCGACAACCTGTGTCGCATGATCTTTGTTGGTATTTGGGATGACATCAGCACCCATGTACTTCAGTAATTGCTGTGTCTCTTTCAACACAGACACCGAGTCATGGTTTCCACCTAATAGCACCAATTGGCAGCCAATCTTATTCGAGTCGACAACAAACTTGTTATACATCTCACGCGCATAACTTGGCGGCGTACTGGTATCGAAAATATCGCCAGCAACAATAATCGCGTCGATGTTGTGCTCAGTAACTTGCTCAAGTAACCATTGTAAAAACCGCTCGTGTTCATTCTTACGGCTTTTATTGTAGAAGTTTTGGCCAAGGTGCCAATCGGACGTGTGAAGAATCTTCATTGCTGCTCACTGGAAGTCGGTAATACTCATAATCTACCAAAATAGCTCAGATATTTCCCTTTTATAAGCTTGTGAAAACCAACTAATTTCAGGCTTTGTAGGCTCTGTGTTCAACACTTCATTGAACGTTGTTTGTTATATAAAAAAACCGCTCAAGGTTAGAGCGGTTTTGATGTGTAAATCTAGCTAAGTTAAAGCTTAATGGTTTGGGCGATTTAGTTGAAGTAAGTCCCACTTGTTGCCGTAGAGATCTTGGAACACAACCACAGTCCCGTACTCTTCTACTCGTGGCTCTTCATTGAATACAACGCCATTTGTTTTCATCAGCTCATAGTCACGCCAAAAGTCATTAGTCTGTAGAAACAGAAAAACACGACCACCCGTTTGGTTACCCACGGACTGTTTCTGCTCTTCATTACTTGCTTGAGCCAGTAATAAGTTCGTTCCGTTTGAATTCGGAGGAGATACCTGTACCCAACGTTTTCCGCCACCTAGATTGGTGTCTTCGATCAGAGTGAATTGAAGTTTCTTGGTATAGAACTCGATCGCATCATCATAGTTCTCTACGACTAACGCGATATTTCCGATTTGTTGTTGGATCAGTTCAGACATCTGTATTTCTCGACTTTGGCAAAAATAGGATTCTACACATCATGACGATATTTACGAAACTATTGAGCCATAAAAAAGCCCACGTAATCACTAGACAACATGGGCCATTTCTGAGATTCACTTGTTAAGTAATTAGAAGTTGTATGAAGCACCCAGTGTTACTGTGCTAAATGCCACATCTCTGCTGCTCAGACGTACTTTATTGCCATTAACATAAGCGAAATTTTCAATGTTTACGGCATCTGCTTGCGAGATCAGACGAAGTGTCAGGTTTTCTACTGGCGTGTATTCAACACCAACACCGAAGTGAAAACCGGCACCAGAATCATCAATATAGCTCGAATCCTTTGAGTTAAGGTCAACGTAGCTCAAGCCCGCCAACACAAACGGACGAATTGAGTTATCGAAGGTGTAGCCTAGGTTTGCTGCCACAGAAAACGATGTTGGTGAGAATACCTTAGTATCATATGACTCGTAATCAGCGTAATCTGTATAACCAAGCTCAATACCAACGATACGGTTAAATTGGTAACCACCGTAAAGGCTGTATCCCATGCTTTCAGCGTCTAAACTGCCTGCGCCGTCAGTGTCTGAATCTTGATATACACCAAGGCCAGCACCAATGTATGGACCACCTTCAATACCAGCAGCAAAAGTAGGAAGTGAAACCAAGCCAACTAGGCCCAATAGAAATGTTGATTTAAGCATGAAAATACCCTTTTTAGTTTGTCCTACAGTAACGTTAACCAACCGCTGATAGTTATCCGACACTATTCCACAGGTTGCGTTACTGTTTAAAATAAATTAAATAAACAACTCCAAGTGAATAATAAAACACTGTTCATTTACGGAGTGAATGAGAAACTATCACAACATTTTGTGTTCATCAAATGAGCAAATGGTGATATTTAATAAAGTCTCATTAGTGAGACTCACTAATTTCACTGCAATAAAATGATAGAAATTAAAAATACACAAGCCGTTATTTGACTTATAAAACCAGCTTAAATCATTAATTTTACTAGCTAATTACGATGTGAAAGAAGTAACTAAAATTAGTTATTTGGATCGTTTTTCTTACTCATAAAATTAAAAAACTCACACTATATTTAAATAGAGTGAGTTTTATTATTTTGAGGTAATTTATTTAGTACGACCTGCTATTAAAATATATATCAAGTTGTATAAATATTATTAACGAGCTTCTGCTAGGCTTGCCAAGTAGTTGTTCGTTAAATAGAAGCCACTGAATTTCTCAATAAAATCCTCAGGAACGGTTTTATCGGTCAATCCAGACTCAATCAAAGCCGCTTGCCACTTCTGCACTTTAGGGAAACCTTCCAACATATCAAAACCGGAACGTTCTTTGATCACAGATGCACGGTGTAATAACGGTAGCCAAGCAATGTCGACATTAGAGATATAATCGCCTTTAAAGAATTCTGTGTCGCCTAGTTTCTTTTCTGCTTTTAAGAAGGCTTTTTGAAGGTTCGCCAAACGTGTTTCAAAGGTCTCTTTATCTTTACTGCCCATCGTGCCGCATTGAGGCATGTAATGTTTACTCGCCTGATACGACCAAGCACGGTCTAACGCTTTTTGCTCGGCAGTTACCTCTTCAATTGGCGCATATTTATCATCCAGGTATTCAACAATAGCGTCAGACTCAAATAATACCGTGTCGTTTTCAGTCACTAACACAGGCACTTGACCGTTTGGCGAAATATCCAAGAACCACTGTGGCTTGTCGCTTAGTTCAATATATTCAATTTCAAACGGTACATTCTTCATTACAAGAGAACCCATAACACGTTGAACAAATGGGCAATTTTTAAAGCTAATCAATTTAATCATGGTTGACTCCGAATTAGGTCATTAATTTCTGTTTACACCCCTAAGACGAACACCAAAACCAAAAGACGAAAAATAATTAAATTTTTATAGAAATAGTGAAATACAGAAACTTTGAATCCCTAAATCCGGTCGATTACACGATCAACGATATTGCAATAGATGCCATGATCACACCGACGATAAATTCTAATACCTTCCATGCTCTCGGATTCTTAAACATTGGTGCCAAGAATCGTGCGCCATAACCTAGCGAAAAGAAGAACACAAACGAAGCCGTTACTGCCCCTGCGCCAAATAACATTTGATTAGGTTGATACTGAGTCGAAATAGAACCAAGCAGGACTACGGTATCCAAATAGACGTGTGGGTTTAACCAAGTGAACGCCAAACACATGGCTATCGCTTTGGTTAATGAATCTTTGGTTTCTGCACTTGCTTCCAGAGCGTGGTTTTCAGTGAATGCTGAGCGGAAGCTTAAGAACGAGTAGACGCCTAAAAAGATAGCTCCGCCATAACGAGCAAATTGCTCTATTTGAGGAAGCTGTTTAACAATCGCCCCAAAGCCCGTTACACCGAAACTGATTAGCAGCGCATCAGAAATCGCACACACCGCACAAATGGCCAGAACATGTTGGTTCTTGAGACCTTGTTTTAAAACAAACGCATTTTGAGAACCAATCGCGAGAATCAACGAAAGGCCAAGAGAAAAACCAGCAAAATAAGTCGACATGAGAAAAGGTCTTTAAATGTAGTGACGAGGGTAATTGGCCATAATAGTAGCCAAATTATCATATTGTTAACAAGTGCCCTGTTTCCATTAGCACCTCTTATCACATGTAATTGACGATTGGCGTAGCGGAAATAGCAGTACTTAAATGCACACATCCGCTTTTTCTAAGACTGACTCTCACTTTAGTTTTCACGTGCATTTCAAATAATTAACAAACTAATCAATTGATTTTAAACATCTTTATTCTTGCATCTTTATTTTATAAATGTTGTTTTTATTAATAGAATTCAGCTCAAACTTTAAGACTTTAAAATCGATCACAGTGAGATCTTCCTACCATTTCATTGACCAAACGAATGATACAAGTCTGATTGCATATTACCTTTTGACTGCTTTTTGAGCGGGCTTTTCCCACTCGTATAACTGACTTAGTAAGTGCTTCTTAAACAACTTTCCTAAGTATCAGTTTTAGGCAAACAACTATTCAGTCTCACAATGATAAGGATGCAACACAGATGAATCACGGACATAGACTTACCACTCTCGCTTTGGCCATTATGGCTTCGGCCCACGTATCTGCCTCGGCTCTTAATGAAAATAGTCCAGAGCCGCAACCTACCAACTCACCTTTCATTCAGGATGTAAAAGGGACGATAGTTGAAGATTACTCACGAGAAACCATCCAACCTGTATTTTTCTCTATGAGGATGATGAGTAACGCTGACGAACAACGCGGCGATTGGTTTAACCTCTCGGCAAGCTACACCAGACTCCAAGGCGTGGGTTCTGATGTGGTATACGACTACTTAATGCCCCCTCTTCAACCACAACCTGTCATTGTGGCCGTTCTTGATTCGGGCGTTGACGTGGAACACGAAGATCTTAAAAACAAACTTTGGACCAACGAAGACGAGATCCCAGACAACGGAATCGATGATGACGGCAACGGCTACATCGATGATGTCCACGGTTGGAACTTTCTTGGTAACTCACTTGGCATTAACGTTGACCAAGACACACTAGAAGTCACCAGAGAATACAAAAAGTACCTCGAACTCAAAGAGAAAGGTCATTGGATTCCACGCAAGAAGCGAGCTTATTTTAAAGCAGTGGAAGCCGACTATTTGTCTTCTTTGAAAGACGACCAAGATGCTTTAAACCGCGTTACAACTGCAACTGAGCAAGCCAACGAGTTCAAAGAACAGATTCTTCAATACGTCGATCAAAAAGACTTTTCTACCAACGGTTTAAAAACACTATTGGATAGCGAGAACGCTAGCGTCGTAACCGCTGCAGAAGGACTTTTGAGCGTGTTTGATTCATGGTACTCATTTGAATATCTTGAATCGCGTCGCAGTCGCTACCAAGACTCTTTAGATTTCCACCTTAACCTAGAACTCGACACACGTGGCGATATTGTTTGGGATGACATTTCTAACCCTTGGGAAAAAGGATATGGAAACAACGATGTAAAAGGTCCTGTAGGTTCACACGGTACTCATGTGGCAGGAATCATTGCAGCTGAACGTGACAATTTTATTGGTATTGATGGTGTTGCGGATCATGCTCAAATAATGGCAGTACGTATGGTGCCAAACGGCGATGAGCGAGACAAAGACATTGGCAATGCCGTGCGTTACGCAGTCGATAACGGCGCGAAGATCATTAATATGAGTTTCGGTAAAAGTTACTCACCACGTAAGTACATTGTCGACCATGCTTTCCGTTATGCGGCTCGTAAAGGCGTGCTGATTGTTCACTCAGCGGGTAACAGTCGTAACGATAACGACATCAAACCAAGCTTTCCAAACCGCTACGCTAAGCATTACCGCTCAAAGCCGATCTCAACATGGTTAGATGTGGGTGCATCCGCGAAATACGCAGACGAAACTTTAGTAGCAAGCTTCAGTAACTTTGGTCAAAAGTCGGTTGATGTATTTGCTCCAGGCTACCGCATTTTATCAACCACACCGGGTAACACTTATGGTTCGAAAAGTGGTACCAGCATGGCAGCGCCTGTCGTGTCTGGCGTCGCAGCATTAGTCTGGTCTCGCTACCCTGACCTATCCGTCAAAGAGCTCAAAGCAATGTTGATGGGCGAATCGAAAGTCTACCCGGAGCTACTGGTTAAAAAGCCTTCTAGCCCTGACGATTTGGTTCCGTTCAGCTCACTTTCAATCTCAGGAAGTGTTGTCGATGCCGAAGCCATTTTCGCGGAGCTAGAAACTCGCTAACGCTTTAATCATCTGTTATTGATTCAGGATATTCGTCATTCCCTAAAGCGAGGGACGAGCGTTATAGGGAATCTCACTTTGCTGTTAGAGATTCCACATACCTCGTTCCTCGGTTCTGGAATGACGCTGAGAATCTCTTTTTTATCTTTTAACTTATTAGCTTTTGAACTTGCACTAGCGCAGTTCGATAGTCATAAATTGACTGTGAGGATCGAGCTCGTAATCTGCGAAAGGTTCGCAATAACCAAAGCCAAATTTCTCGTACAAGTTACGTGCAGGCTTGAAATAATCTTCAGAGCCAGTTTCTAAACTGATTTGTCGATATTGGCGAGCACTTGCTGTATCCAAAACGTGTTGCAATAGTTGGCTAGCAACGCCAGATTTACGTGCAAATTGAGAGGTTCTCATCGACTTGAGTTCAGCATGTTGAGTGGACAGTTCTTTAATCGCGACACAGCCCAGTAATTGACTGTCTTTCCATGCGCTAAAAAATGTTATCTCTGGTGACTTTAGCCCATCAAGGTCAAGTGCATGAACACTTTCTGGTGGCGATGTCGCGTACATATCAGCTAAATGTTCTTCAAGTAGCCCAATCACCTCACCACCAGACAAGTCATCAATTTTTATTTCCATAAGTCTTTAATTATCCTTAATAAATTTTTAATCCGTTTCCGATACAGTAAAATTACGGTACTCTCGATAAATCATGAATATCATACTTCGCTTCCATAGTCTCGCGGCAATTAATGCGCCTTATTGCATTGGACTTGTTGCAATACAACAAAGGATACATTGGGTATCGCTGCGAAGCTCATAAGTTCATACCAAGCACCTGTTTTCGGTGAGGGGATAGATTACTAGGTCGATATGAGTATCCAATTAGACTTAACCACAGCCACACCTTGCCAGAACTTTGATTCAGCTCAGGGCTACATTACGCTTCAAGATCATCGTGTTATTGATGTTGATAATAACATTGCCAAGATATTTGGTTACGCCAGTAAAGAATCACTTCTTAAGAACGTCGACTTTGTCTATTCAATGGTGCCAGAGCATTTCCACGGAGCCATGCGTGAACGCTACTTGACGGCAATTAAAGGACAACTTCTAAAAGGAAAGCTCTATACCGACATCGTTATTAATGGTCGTAACTTGTCTTTGTTTAGCATTGCCCAAGGCATTCAGGTAAACAAGCGCCCTGCACTTCGCGTAATGATCATTGATATCACTCCTGTGATCGCAGCCGAGCGTCATAATCAAGAAAAAGACCAGATGTACCAATCTCTGCTCAACAGCTCTAAACAAGGCATACTTGTCCATAGAAACTTCAAACCACTGATGGTTAACCAAGCTTGGGTTGATTTACAGGGCGCAAAATCGGTTGAACAGGTGTTGGCCATGGATTCGATCATTTCAATCATTCCACCAGCAAACCGTCTGAATGCCATGAAACGTTGCCAGAGCATACTTAAAGGTAGCCCGCCAAATTTCAGTTCAGTTGTTGAAAACCAATGCTTTGATGGCAGTAAAAAGCACTTCAACATCTACGACAACATCATTAATTGGCAAGGCGAAAAAGCAATTCAAGTGGTGGTAGAAGACGTTTCAGATAAGGTAATATTGGAACAGGAACTTTTACATCGCGCCCTTCATGACGACCTAACACAAGTGCTCAATCGCAGCGCTATTTATGATTGGCTGAAAAAACCATTAAGTGATCAAACTGAGATGTCTTGCTTGTTGTTAGACATTGATGATTTCAAAAAGATTAACGACCAATTTGGACACAGTGTCGGTGATGAAGTGATTCGCACCCTTGCACAAACCATCAAGAAACACGTAAAAGCGTTGAACGGCGTTGTTGGACGTTGGGGGGGCGAAGAGTTTATCGTCTTCTTCCCTAAAGCACGAACGAATCAAGCGACTGCGCTAGCCACTGCAGATTCTCAAGCAAGGGTTGTGGGCGAACGTATCTGTGAAGAGTTTCGCACACGTCAGTTCTTGGGGTTCAATCGCACCAAGTTTCAATCGAGCGTGAGTATTGGCATTACCGATAGCTGTATCATGCGCACGAGCAAGGCGCTCAATACCTTAATTCGTGTTACGGATAACGCGCTCTATCAGGCTAAATCGAAAGGCAAAAATAGAGTGTCGGTTAACCAAGAAGGTGCGTGCGTAGTGTGTGGACAGTGAAAGAATTGCTAAGCATCAATAAAGGTCATTTAAACCAGTAAACTGATCCAAGATTTTCTTGTTATTTTTAAGTTCTAGTTTACTATGCGCCACCCCAATTTTTTCAGCAAATGCTGCAGGCAAACATGTCCGCCAACGCGCTCTATACCGACCTATCTGGTTACTATGATTTAATGTGTGTTGATATTGACTACCAAGCGCAAAGTAACTGCGTTCGTAGGCTACATCAGATTTTTGGAAATGAAGGAAAAACTCACCTAGACCTTGGTTGTGGTACAGGTCCTCACGTTCGTCACTTTATTGATTACGGCTATCAAAGCAATGGACTTGACCTAAACCAGCCCATGTTAGACATCGCTCAAATACGCTGCCCTGAAGCGAACTTTTCAGTGCAGAACATGAGTAACTTTGAAGTCTCCGAGCCGTTCGACCTTATTACTTGTTTCTTGTATTCCATCCACTACAACGATGGCATCGAGAAGTTAAAAGAGTGCATTGCCAGCGTTCATAAAGCGCTAAAACAAGGCGGTGTGTTCTGCTTCAATGTGGTCGACAAAGACAAGATCTGTAATGATCTTTTTGTTCGACACACAACTAACCAAGAGCAGGATGATTTTACTTTCCGTTCGGGTTGGTATTATTCAGGCGAAGGTGACAAACAGGCGTTGAAACTCAGTATAGAGAAGACAACCGCTGGAGAAACTCAAATATGGAATGATGAACATCCAATGGTGGCCTTCTCGTTCCAAGAGTTGATTGAAATACTCAAAGCCTACTTTGAAGTTCATGTCTTTGAACACGATTACGATAAGTTGTTGCCGTGGGATACCCAATCGGGCAATGCTCTCATCACTTGTGTAAAAAGCTAACACTTTTCGACACCTAAGCTCGCTCAAGTTACGAGTTCCCAAATCAAAAGAACCCACAAGACTTTAAGTCATGTGGGTTCTTTGTTTTATATGTATCTATCTACCGAATCAAACGCAGATTGATTAGAAGTCTGCAGTCATACCTACATAGTAAGTACGTGGCTCTTCAACGTAACCCATGTTCTCAAGCTCTTGAGATACCGCTTCGTCCGTCAAGTTGGTGATACCCGCACGAATACGAACAGAATCATTTACGTTGTAAACCGTACCGATATTCAACGTTGTGTAAGCATCCTGAGTTAGATCCGTTTCGATATTACGTTCGCCACGGTAGCGCGCGCTAATAAAGGTGTTTAGATCATAAGTAGGGCTCCAGTTTAGCTTAACCAAACCAGAATGCTTGTAACGCTCTAGCAGCTCTTCGCCCGTTGATTTATCTTCTGTGTCTAGGAAAGTGTAGTTACCAGAAATACCCCACTCGTCCGTGATTTGGAATTGACCCGTAAGCTCTGCACCTTGGATAACTGCTTCAGAAACGTTAACGTAAGTACGCGTACCGTTACTTACAAAGTTGTTACCGCTGTCTACACAGCCAACACCATTACCACCCCATGTGCCACCTGAAGTACATTCAGTATCGCCACGGTCAATCAAATCTTGAATCTCATTACGGAAAAGCGCGCCTTCAACATTCCAACGAGGTTGAGTATAAAGTGCAGCAATCTCGTAGTTCCAGCTTGTTTCTGGGTTTAGGTCTTCGTTACCAACAATGTCACACCAACCTTTACAACTCGCTACTGTATAGCCAGCATGGTTTTGCGTTAATGATGGCGCCTTGAATGCTTTACCAACACCACCTTTAATGATCAGGTCATTCGTTGTTTGGTGAACTAAATAAACACGTGGGCTGAACTCTTCGCCATATTTTTCGTGCTTATCTAAACGACCACCTAATGTCGCAGTTAACTGCTCAGTTACATTCCATTGGTCTTGGATGAATAATGCACCTTGGTAAGCCTCTGCTGGATCTCCCGTTACATTCTCTTCATTGGTCAACTCGCTCAATTGGTAATCTAAGCCAACTGTTAGAACGTGACTATCTCCAAGGTAGCTTGTAGCTGACGCTTCAAAGATTTGCGTCAATTCTTCTACATCACGGGTTGAATTGCCGACATCCGCAGCATTCTTATCCACTACATTCTCTCGTGAGTAACGAACTTGAGTATCACCCCAGCTCCAGAAACCACTGTGTGTTAGAGCTTGGCTGTTACGTTTCACGTTTGAATTTGAATAGTTCACGCCTGTAGCATGCTCAGCCGCAGAATCACGCTCATCATCGCTGTAACCTACGTCCAAATCGATGGTTTGATTGTCAGTTGCATGCCAAGTTAGCGTACCAAGTAAGCTAAGTGTGTCGCGCCCTTCAAGTGCAGTAATATCAGAACGATCTGTTGTTACGTTTCCATCAGTGCGAGTACCTGTATATGGCTGCCATGCATCACGGCTAGTTTGATTGATCGAGAATCGTGCAAAAAGCTCGTCTTCAATCAGAGCACCAGAAGTCGTTAAACCAACAGAGTGTTCTTGTCCGCCATTGCCATCATTTGGAGTGCTGATGTCTGTGCTCAGTGAAGAACTCCACTCATTGACAGGTGCTTTAGTAATTATGTTGATTGTACCGCCCATACCATCTGAACCGTAAAGTGCAGACATTGGGCCACGGATGATTTCAACACGTTCGATTGAATTTGCAGGGATAGTAGAAAGGTCGAAATCGTTGCCACGGATGATGGCACTTGCCGAACTTAGACGACGACCGTTTACCATAATAAGCGTGTAATCAGAATCCATACCACGAATAGAGATCATTTGACGGCCAGCACGTGTGCTATCGAAGTCAGACTCAACACTCGTTGATTCAGCAACGATGTCTGCCAAGGTAATACCTGGGCTGTCTTCGATGTCTTGAGCGGTGATAACCGACATTGAAGCTGGTGCTTGTTTTAACGCCATCTCTGTACGAGTAGCCGTAACTACCATTTGCTCATCTGTATCCTTCACTTCCTCTTGCGCTAATAGGTTTGGCGAAAGTGAAGTACAAATAACAGCGACTGCGATCGATAAAGGCTTACGAGTAAAAAAGGATCTCTCAGACATGATATTCATTCTTATATGTGATTGGTAATGATAATGGTTTGCATTAAACAGCCTACTACCACTCTTATCAATGAAAGTTTCATGTCAAAAATCGATTCTCGCTATTCACCTTTCAAATAAGCCAAAAGACCCATATTCATTTCTATAGAAGACTAAAAATCACATTCACCATTCAAATACCTTAAGCGTATAAGTCTTTGAATAGCTCTCGCACCCAACGGCACATAGGGTCATTGTGGAAACGTTTATGCCAGTAAAGGTACACATCTTCAGATGGACTTCTGATCGCTTTCGGCACACGTTTACAAATTAAGTCACGTTGCTTGGCCGCTTGCGTAGCAAATGGTGTAGGTAGGTGGAAGATGATGTCGGTCGTCTCTGCAATATCGGCAGCAATATTGAAGTTAGACAGCTGAATCGGAATCGATAGCTGGCGCTGTTTATCTATCAAGCCTAGGTCTTTAAATCGGTTCTCAATCGAGAGCTTCTTGTCCCCTTGCAGAGAAATTTGCCCCAACTGACTGTTGAGCAAATCATCGACTGTTATCTCTTTATCTGCCAACGGATGGTCTTTGCTCATCAATAAACGATAATCACGGCTAATCACGAACATGCGGTACAAGTTCTGCTCTGAGCTTGATGGCTCATGCGTCGACAGTACAAAGTGCGCATCGCCAGACAGTAAAGGCTCGAAATGACGTTTGGGAATGGAATCGATATCGACAACCATGTTCGGTGCTTGCTTGCGAATCTCGGAAACGACCTTAGGTAACAAGTGAGAAACCTGAGGAACCAAGCCGAAGAAACGAACGGTGCTGTCACTCGTTTGTGGTTCGAAAACATCCCCGTGAACTAGCTTCTCTAAGCGTGTCAGCACAGAATTGAGATCTTGCTTAATGGCTTCTGCTTTTGGTGTTAGCTCATAGCCGTAAGCCGCTCTCACTAACAAGTCATCGTTAAACACTGTGCGTAGCTTTTGCAGCGAACGACTCACGGTTGGCTGACTCATATCAAGCGCTAGTGCAGTGTTGGATACGTGCTTTTCTTCAAGAAGGTGTTTTAGGATGACTAAGAGGTTAAGGTCGACTTGTGCGAGATTCATTATTTAAATATTCACAAAATTTAAAATTCAGTGAGCGCATAGTGCAGTTTTCAGACATGTAATACAATTGATAATCACTCCTATTTTGATCTAAAGCAAAGTCTCTTGTCGCCCTAGCCGCTATATGTGCCGTCAGCAAAAGTGGTGACATCAATAACACCGAACTCATGAGTGGATTACCCAAATAAAAAAGAGAGGCATGATGGCCTCTCTTTGATCTTTTACTTTATGGTGCTTAGTCTACAGAGCTAGTTGATTAAAGCTTTGTCCAAGCATCTTGCCAGTATTGGCTATCTCCTGGAGCATAAGATGCGCTTGCACACCAAGCCGTGTATGGCCAAGGCTTGCATTCGTATAGCCCATTGTCGATGCCTACTACAATATCGCCCGCTTCGTAATTCGTTCCTGCTTCATACGGAGGGTAATCACCAGGAGGTGGCGTTGTTCCGCCCTCTTCTTTGATAGCGAATGAGTTATCGACCATCACCATTTCGCCGTCCGTTGCTTTACCAACAACCTCAAGCTTGTATTGACCTTCGGCTACATCGTACAGATCCATTGTGATTGCGCGGCTGTCAGTTAGGTTAACTTTCGTCTGCTCAACTACAGTACCTGCGCTGTTAATCACCATCGCTGTTACATCTAACGCTTCGTTTGATGTCAGTGTGAACTCTAAACGTACATTGCCGTTATCCAGTACATATTCCGACTTAAGGCCAGATACGTTCAGCTCTGGATCGTCACCTGGATCAGGATTGCCACCACATGAGCTGTCTGAAACCTTTCTCCAAACGCCCCACTCACCTGTCGTTCCTGGCTCTTCACCACGGGTATACCAACCTGCTCCCCAAGTCGCGCCGTCGTGTGATACTTGGTCACCTTCAACATAAACAGTGTCGGCATCCCATGCTGCTGCACAGTTAGAACCATCAGTCACAGACACTTTACGCTCTACAGTGACGGTTTGATGAGCACTGTCTGTCACACTATATACAAGCGTGTAGTTGCCCATTTCATTCACATCGACACTGCCTGTGTGTGTAATAGAACTCGTTAGATCACCATCTTCGGCATCGTTAGCAGTCACACCAGCCATTGGGTCAAATGCAGTACCAAGTATGACTGTTGTATCCGATACGCCATCGAAGACTGGTTTTTGGCTGTAAACCTCTACCGTTCTTGCTTTGGTTGTTTCATTGTTGTCGCTGTCTTTCACACGATAAGTCAGAACATAAGTACCAATCACACTGGTTTCAACGTAACCTTCAACATCAATTGATGATGTTAAGTCGCCATCTTCTTTATCTGTTGCTGTAACACCTTCCATCGGGTCGAAAGCCGTTCCGTGCAGAACGCGCGAGTTCTCAACACCTTTCAGTACAGGTTCACCTTCAACTGGCGGCGGTGTCACTTGACCATGAACAAATGGGCCGTAGTCTTTAATAAATTGTTCGTTGTATTGCTGGCCGTTCTTATTAGTACCCATGTCCCAGTTAATAGACCAAGTCATTACACCGCGCAGAGGCTGGCCTTGCGCCGTTAGGCTATCGAACGCGTCGTACAAATCTTGTGGCTCTTGAACAAAACCGGTTGCTGCTGCATCAATACTTGAAGGGATACCAAACACAAGTTTGTCGTGTGGGATCTTGTGGAAGCCACGCGTACCGTTGATTAGAGAATCAGAAATGTAGTAGATGAACTCTTCTTTTAGCGCATCATTGTTTTGAGCGATCCAACCAACACCTTCAACCCAGATACCATCGCCACCTTGGTTGTAAAACTGTGGGTTAATCCAGTCGTAGTAACCTTCTAGGTTGTCGATGTAAGGTACGTATTTTCCGCTAGTCGTTAGATACGGGAATTCAGGCGCCATGGTAATAAGGAAATTTTTCCCTTCAGCACGATAGTGATCTTTCACTAACTTAAGGGCATCTGGAATTACGGTTTGGTTGTTTGCTGCAGTTACTGCCGCTTGCTCTAGATCGATATCAAGACCGTCAAAGCCGTAGCGTTCAGTAAGTCGAATGATCTCATCAGCAAAGGCTCTTTCGTCACCGGTTTCAAGCTCTACGTGTGCATCTGCACCACCCAGCGCTATCAGTACAGAGCGACCTTGCTTGTTGAGTTCAGAGATTTGGTCAATAAATTGTTCTTCTGAAAGCCCAATGGTTGGGTCCAGTTTAAAAGTTGGGATTCGACCATCAGCCACGTCGTAAACCTTCATGAATGACACATTCACAATGTTGTACATCGGGTTCACTTCATCCAGTGTCACACATGGCGCATTACCGCCTTGGTAACCACCACCATCACACCAGTTGTGCCAATAACCCACCACGACACCAGAATCTGGATTTGTCATGTCTGAACCATTCGCATAAACAGCGCCAGACATAGCCGCCATGCCGACCGATACTGCTAATTGTAGAGCTTTACGTTTCAACATTAGTCCCACTTCCTTACTCAACAGCTGTGCCAATCACAACCGAACCAATTCATTTTAGCCATGAATATTTATAGATAAGTAATGGAATTTATAGGAAAAGATGACCTTTGATTTAACTTGTGATTTTAAGTCACAGATTGAATATTAGAATCAATATGATTTTGACTTTTCATTCAAATTGAAATGCTAAAAGTAGATATTTATCGCTCAAATCATTTATCAAAAGAATGAATTAAGCAACTTAATTCACTAAGGTAATTAAGTGAACTCTAAAATAATTCAATAGGTAAAAATGTTGAGTTGAAAAACAAAAAACAACCTTCGAAAACCCCGCCATCACTAGCGACAGGAAACTTTACATTGCGAGTGACATCACTAAAACCCATGAACACAAATAGCTTAAAATATGCTAGACAATTAAGTCGGTAATTGAAGTTCAAAGTAATAAAGCATGCTTTTTGGCGGGTTAAATCTTAAACTTTCAGGCTATTCATTCGCCAAAAGATGAATAATAAGTCTCAATTTTGGAAATAAAATTCATCTTATTATTTTCATTAAGCTGATTAATACCTGCTGCGGCTTTTCTACCACCACCCGTATCAAAACTAGAGCAAATTTCGTCAGCACCCGTCCTATTGGATAGCGGTGCTCGCAAACTCACAGTATAAGATTCGCCATCTTGGTTTTTGGTTAATACGGCTTGCGCACGAGCTGGATCTTGATTAACGATTTCGTTCCCAAAGACACCACTAATACGCCTTGCCCAAGTTTCCCCCGGCAGTTCAAACACTCGTGCGACGTCACTCTCGTAGATTGGGGTTAGGTTTGATAATTGTTGGTTGTCAGTTTGATAAGCGGCACGAAGTTGATAAAACACGGAGCCTTTATCATCCAAGAGATCAAACGGGTTCGAATATTGATAAAGAGCTTGGTAAAGCTCAGTTGGCGTGAAATGTAAATCACTCAATGACGAGCCATAGCCGTTGTAATTAATGAGCGTACCCAATTCTTCTAAAAAGTCAGTTTGGGATTGGTCAAAGCCACTAGTTGTTGCTAATCGTGTCGCTACCGCTTTTAAGTTGTCACCAAATGCCGCCGCGATTGCCCATTCAACATACTCACCCTTTAGCTTTTGGTTGATTAATAAACTGGTGCAACATTCCGGAGCTGTGTTAATCAGCGTATTAAGGTACTTCGATTGAGGAATATCTCCCGTGCGGTGATGATCGCAATAAAACACTTCTATATCGTCGTCGAGTAACGACTGTAATGCAGATAAGTTCTTCTCCATCGACACATCCAATACAGTGACAGAGTGTACGCTCGCGTGATCGACTTGTTCTGCGATTTGGGACGCAGCTTGAGAAACCAACTTAATATCACGCTTTACGCCAGTAATGAGCACGCTCTCTTTTGGCTCTTTTAAGCGCAATTGCAGTAAGGCGATAATGCCGTCTGCATCTCCATTGAATATGTCGTAATGCATTTTGTTCCTCTTCCTGTGAGATTCAGTCTAGATGTACAAGCGAGCCAATGAAGGCTCTATTGTGCTTGTGCCTGACACCATTTTAGCGTTATTGCACAGATGCTTAAGTCTATTTTGGAATGCCTTATTCTTATTTCGATAAACAGCACTGGAAGACAAAATCATAAAACGCAGCATCATTTGACTTATTGTATGACATATATCACAGCAACTATTATCTAAATGATCATAAAATAAGCATCCCCCACTCAAAGATAAAGATGCGAATGAACACGACCACAACTCTCATTTATGACACTTTAAAAGGCCTTGCTGCCCAGGCTCCTGAGCAACATGCCGAGATCCGCCAGCGATTATATGAGCAATTAAGCTTGCCGTTTAACCAACAACTTTCCCTATATGCCAATGTGTTAGGGCCTATCAGTTCAGGTAAGTTGTCGGGCTGCGACAATATTGATAAAGCTGTAGGTCTAGCGCTCGAAGTCTTAGAAGGCAGAAGCAAGTAAACACCGTTGATTATACAATCTACGTAATCGTTTAACTAAGCAACACTGAAACGGCCCTGCTCCTCCCCCCTTGGGTCGTTTCTTCAAGCTCCCTAGCAATATTCTAGTCATACTAATCCGGTAACTATTTTGCGCCTGCCGTATAAATTTATCCACAACATTAGTTCTTATAAGCCAGACACAAAAAAGGCGCAGATGATCCGCGCCTTTGGTATTAGCTTGTCCTTTGGAACTTACGAAGTCTTGAACTGCGCTACGGCTTGGTCCATGTCATTCGCTTGCTCTGCGACTTTATCGACTTCAATCAAACAGTGTTGAGCTGATGCGTTGTTGTCGCTTGAGATGGTGTTTAGCTCTGTGATTGAATCACTCACTTGCGCCATCACAGCACCTTGCTCTTCAATCGCTGATGCAATACGTTCAGAGTTACCTTGAATACTCTCCATGTCACTTAAGATCAGCTGTAGGCTAGCGTCTAGCTCTTCTGAGTCTTTCAGCGTCAGCTGACCTTGCTGGTTACACTCGCCAATCTCGGTCATTGAAGCGTTCATTTGGCTTTGGATTGCAGTAACAACGCTGGTGATTTCAGTAGTTGATTGATGCGTTCGGCTTGCCAATGCGCGTACTTCGTCTGCTACAACCGCAAAGCCTCGACCTTGCTCACCCGCACGTGCCGCTTCGATCGCTGCATTCAATGCCAGTAGGTTGGTTTGTTCTGCAATGCCTTGGATGATGTTGACTGCATCGCCGATTTGATCAACATGATGA
This sequence comes from Vibrio sp. Isolate33, assembly GCF_022397895.1. Taxonomy (NCBI): domain Bacteria; kingdom Pseudomonadati; phylum Pseudomonadota; class Gammaproteobacteria; order Vibrionales; family Vibrionaceae; genus Vibrio; species Vibrio sp. Isolate33. The sequence continues at coordinate 171,382 of NZ_JAKEUP010000004.1, read as the reverse complement.
TTCAGTGAGCTGATTGAGTCTTGGCTGCTTGATAGACGTTCAGACAACTGAGTAATGTTGTTGATGGTGTCGACAACCACTTCACGGCCTTTATCGGCATTCACTTTCGCTTGGTGAACCCCTTCCGCTGCAACCGATGTGCTTTCTGAGATTTCACCAATCGTTAGCACCATCTCTTGTACGGATGTGGTCATAGTCGAGGTGTGGTTTGCTTGAACCTCAAACTGTTTGATTACCGACTCTAGCTCATCATGCATGTTTGACGTGCTTTGAGTTAGCTGCAGAGATTTAGACTGGGACGCTGCAATCAAGCCTTCTAGTTGATCCAACAGTTGGTTGAAGTACTCACCTAACGTACCCAGTTCATCTTTGCCATTTTCAGTTGAACGGATAGACACATCGTTCGAATCAACAATGTTGCGGATCACTGAAAGTAGCGACTCAATCTTACCAACGATAGAACGAACGATTAACCAGCTGAACAAGATGATCGATGCCAATACAGCAAGACATAAGATGTTATTGATTAGAGACAGTCGGTCCATCAGTTGTTGGGTTTCTTGCTCAAGTACCGCAGAGAACTCTTTGAACTGAGTTTCAATTGCATGAGAGCCAGAGCGTGTTTCACCCAATAAGCCAACGTTGTGTTTTAAACCGATAACCTGCTTTTGTTCGACAACTTGCTTTGCCGCTTCTATTAACGCTCCAGAGTTCGCAGCCATTGCACTTGAAGTAAGAGAAAGAACACTCGGATCAAACTCACCCTTTTCGATCAGATCGTTAAACAGATACAACTCAACTTTTTGGTCGCCAGTAACTTGTGCACTGATGGTATCTAAAATCTCGTGGAATTGACCAAGCAAGCCCTTATCTCTCGCTAAACCATACACTTCAGTGGCTCTTACTAGATTCACGAAGCTTGTGTGGTAGGTTTCGATGTCTTCACGTAAATGCGTGCTGTTGACCAAATCCAAGTCACTAAGAATGGTGGCGAGCTGAGTTTCAGACGCTAAAAATTTGTTGTAGTTTTGGTCAAATTTATCAAGGTATTTCATGTCGCTACGTAATAAGAAATCCTTCTCATTGCGTCGCAGGTTTAATAAGCGAACCTCTAGCTCTTTAGTCACTAACTTGGCATCGCTCATTTTAGCGCTAGTGTCTGCAAAATGTGAGGTGGTGAACAGCAATGAAATCATGCCGAAAATGGAAAACATTCCCAATGAATAGAGCTTTTTCTTTATATTCATATATGTGACTCGTCTTTACTAAATTAACTATGAGTATCTAAATAAATCGCATCGAAGACTGGTTATCCAACTCGCGCGACCTGATTATTGTTATGGTTTTTATATCGATAATGAGCATCTAAAGCTGTGGCTTCTGAGTCCACTCGTTATGACGCTCTTAATTGCATTTAAACAGCAAATGAAGTCGCCCACTAAAGTTAAATTTATCAATAACACAAATTTATTACATGTACATTAGTTGAATGATAAAAGTGAGAGACAGCTATTTGACGGAGAGTAAATACCCGAACGCCCTGCTATGTAAGGCTCTGAATTAAAACACTTTGACCAATTATTGGACGGATAGTTATAAATGACATTTTTTTGGCTCAGTATCTAAGTAAGAGCGAAGAACAATATTGGAAGCTTTGACTTGGTTTTTAAACGGTGAACCCATCGATCGGTGATTGTACTGTTGAGCGTAAACGGCAAAAAAAATGGACCTACTCAATTCGAGTCAGATCCATTTTTGGGATTTCTTAGTCAATCGCTTTGTAGCTAATAAGTTAGGGTGAGAAGCTAATAAATTAGAGTGTGAAGCTAAGGCTGACTAAAACGCCTTTACCATCTTAGTCAGGCATTTCAACAAGACAGCTTTCTCATCTTCTTCTATGTCTTGCGTTAACTCATTAACAAGATTCAAGTGAAGCTGGTTATGATGAACGTGGATCTTCTGACCTTCATCGGTCAATGCCACCACAATCGCACGACGATCGGTTGGGTGTTCATGGCGCTCGATCAACTCCGCCTTAACCAACTTCTCAATTTGAACAGTAAGTGTGCCAGTAGTGATGCCTAGCTTTTCTGCCAGCTCTTTCATTCTTAACGCACCATGCATACCAAGTACTTCGATGGTATGTACTTGCGCTAAGGAGTAACCCGTTTCTTTGACAACAGATTGCTCCCACGAAGACATTTTATCGTAGAACTCAGTCAGTATTTGATTAAGCTGTTCTATATTTTGCATGGCCGTTTGAGTGCACTTCGAGAGTAAGATGATTAATCTTATCAAACTTGGCGAGCATTTGTTTATATTCAGAGACGCTTTTATCGCTGTTTGATTCAAGAGTAATCGCCGCTGAGTAGTGATGCCCGCTCACCTTCCACATGTGTAAGTCGGTTACGGCGGCATAAGGAGCTAAAGCTTCAGTTATGCCGTTACGGTACTCATCGTCAATATTCTGATCGAGCAAGATTGGACTTGTCTGTTTCATGAGGTTCATTGTCCATTTGGCAATCACAACCGCACCAACCATACCCATTGCGGCATCCAACCAGTTCCAACCGTAAAACTTACCAAATAGCAGAGCAACGATCGCCAACAGAGAAGTCAATGTATCGGCCAAGACGTGCATGTAGGCCGCACGCAAGTTGTGATCGTGATGGTGATCTTTGTGCTCGGTGTGTTCTTGATGCCCATCATGTTGATGATTGTGGCTGTGTCCCTTATGTTCAGAATGAGAGTGTTCATGTCCGTGGTCATGATGATGATCCCCTAGCAAAAACATACTCACGACATTCACTGTCAAACCAATACACGCAACAATAATCGCTTCATTAAACTGAATAGCCTGTGGGTTGAACAAGCGATGTACTGACTCCACCAGCATCAACAACGCCACAATACCCAATGCTATCGCACTGGTGTAACCGCCTAATACACTTACTTTGCCCGTACCGAAAGAGAAACGTTCACTGTCAGCATGCTTCTTGGCGTAACGGTATGCGAACAAGGTAATACCAAACGCTGCTGCATGCGTTCCCATGTGCCAGCCATCAGCAAGCAGCGCCATAGAACCGTAAATAGTACCGGCAATAATCTCGACAACCATGGTGACGACAGTTAACAAGAGAACGTAGAAAGTGCGTTTTTCACCTTGTTGATTGTGTGAAGAGAAGTTGTGTTGATGACGTGTTGGAGAACTCAAAATAGCATCCTTAGCTCGTGTTAATAGTTAGACGATCTTTCTTAATAAGAGAACTTTGATCAACAAGTAGTTTGATGATCAAAGTAATTAATTAAAATTTAGTTTGATAATCAAACTTTGTCAACGATGAATTTTGAGGCTCTGATTTACAGAAGGAATGGATGATGAGATCTTTAAGTTATTTTTATAGCCTATTGCCCTGAGCAAAAACGGTGCTTTACCGACACAAAAAAGCCCACACGAGGTGGGCTTAGATAGATCTGACTGAAAGATGGAATTATTGGTTTTGCAACAGGGTAATCTCATCATTCACCCAACCTAATAGCTGCTTGGTCGCTTTAGACAACACTTGATTCTGCCTCACAATATAGCCAAGGCTCGTGCTAGAGAAATTGGTCAACGGTGTCACTTTCGATTTCAGATGCTGCTTGGTTGAGATCGCAAATTCAGGAATGATTGCCACACCAAATCCCGCTTCTGCCCAGTCGATTTGAGCGTCGACACTCCCTACTTCCATTACCCTGTGATTAGGCAGGTTTAAACTTGGTAAACCTTCATCGATGAAGTCGCGCGTTCTCGTATCATGACCCAAGAGTATCAAAGTCAATTCCGCTTCTGCACCTTCACCTTCGGACTCGCTTTGTATCGAATTATTTGCGTTTTGGATATCCATCCCTTCGCCAAGTGCACACCATGAAAGCTCTTGCAGTTTGGTAAAATAAAGCGACTCATTTTGCTGTTCTTTCGCAATCACGAACCCAAGATCTGCCTGAGCATTCTTAACTAAGCTCGATGCCTGAGATGACGTAGTGTTCAATAGCGTTAGGTCGATACCAGGATACTGCGCTTTGAATTTTTGGAACGGACGAATCAGCAAGAATCGAGAAATGATGTCACTCACAGCGATGGTTAACGTCCCTATTTTAAGGTCGTTAAGTGCATTAAGATCGGCCTGACAAATTTGCAATTCAAGTAACGTTCTTTGGCTTGTCTCTAATAGCCTTTCGCCTGCTTGAGTCAGTTGAAATGGGCTTCGCTCTATCAACTTAATGCGTGTTTGTTGTTCTAACTGCTTTAAGTGCAAGCTCACATTGGGCTGCGTCATGTGCAGTGCATTCGCCGCTTTCCCGAAATGTTTGTACTCCGCGAGCGTCACAAACGTTTTCAACAAATTGATATCAAGCATCATGTCCTCTCTCTTGTCATTTACATCACCCTCTAAAGTGAGGGATCCCCCTAAATCGTCATTTCCTGCAGTGAGGGACGAACATGATAGGGAATCTCGCTGTAGGTTAAGACTTTAAGGATATATGGAATCCTTATCAAGATAATAAAGATAATTAATTTCTCTTATTTTTATTGCAGGACTAACATGATTTCTCAATCAATCAGGAGAAAAATTATGCCATCTATTGTTGTTGTAGGCGCAAACTGGGGCGACGAAGGCAAAGGCCGTATCGTTGATTTTTTAGCAGACCAAGCTTCTGCTAGCATTCGCTTTCAAGGCGGAAACAATGCTGGCCATACCGTAGTAAACGACTTCGGTACGTTCAAACTGCATCAACTACCGAGTGGTATTTTTAATCCTGATTGTACGGCGGTTCTTGGCCCTGGCATGGTGATCAGCCCCGCTGCGCTAACTGAAGAAATTGCAGAAGTACAAGCGGCTGGCATCAAAGTTAAGATGGCGATTTCAGACCGCGCGACACTATGTCTGCCTTTGCATGCTCTTGAAGATACACTTGAAGAAGAACGTTTGGGCGATGGCGCTTACGGTTCAACACGTCAAGGTATTGCACCAGCTTACGGTGACCGCGTGATGAAGAAAGGCATTCTTGTGGGTTGGTTGAATCAACCTGAGATTTTAGAGCAGCGTATTCAATTCCTGCTTGATTGGAAAATGCCTCAGCTTAGAGCTCTATACCCTCAATGTGATTTCACTCAGACCGCTTCTGAAATGACAGAGTGGCTACTTGAAGTGACTAAAGCTTGGCGCCCGTTCATTTGCAACGTGACTGAACCACTTAAAGCACTGCAATCACAAGACGCAAACCTACTGTTTGAAGCGCAATTAGGCGCAGGTCGCGATCTTGTCTACGGTGAATACCCTTGGACGACGTCTTCTAATGTAACTGCAGCTTACGCAGGTATCGGTAGTGGTTTACCTGCCCTTCGCCCTGAACGTGTTATTGCCGTTGCTAAATCATTCAGCTCGTCAGTGGGTACTGGCACGCTAGTAACTGCAATGGAAGAGCAAGACAGCTTCCGCGAAAGCTCTAACGAATATGGCGCAACAACGGGTCGCCCGCGTGATATGGGCTACTTTGATGCTGTAGCAACTCGCAACGGCGTTGACCTGCAAGCCGCGACTGAAATCGCACTGACTAAGATTGATTGCCTGTCTGGTTTATCTGAACTTAAGATCTGTACCGCTTACTCAGGTGAGCACACAGAAAACCCAATTTGGCCACAAACGGCTGAACTAAAACCTGTATATGAAGATATGGCAGGCTGGGACGAAGACATCACTGGCTGCCGCACGTTTGAGAGCCTTCCTCAAGCCGCACAAGATTACGTAACTCGTATCGAAGAGTTGATGGGCGTGCCAATTGTGATGGTGTCAGTAGGTCCTGAGCGCGAACAAATGATCATTCGAGCTTAGTATAGAAAGCTACGACATCTTCTACATCAAAGCCCACATACAGTGGGCTTTTTTACGCCTGTCACCAACATCTAAATCTTGTTCTTCTTATTGAGGTACATGTTCTCATCGGAAGACTTTATTAGATTAATGATATTGAAACTTCGAGAATCCGCTATACCACAACCATATGAAAAACCGAGCGGCACTGCATCATCACAGCGAAAACCTTCAATGAAATCATGAAATTCAGCGTGAATGTTACTGACCAAATCAGAAGCATAACCCGGCTCTTCTGAATGTATGACGACAATGAACTCATCGCCACCCACTCTTGCCGATATACTGTTATGCGTTGAATTGTTTTTAATGCATGACGCAAACCCAGAGATATAATCATCGCCTTTGAAGTGGCCATACGTATCGTTAATATACTTCAAGTTATCCAAGTCGAAATACAAACAAACGATCTCACCATCGCTGATGTTTGCTTTGTTGAATTCATGGAAAAAGCCTCTTCGATTAAGAAGCGTAGTCATAATATCAAAATGACTGTTCTTGTATAAAATCCGACTCTCTTCTTTTAGTAGGATTTCGGAACGCAGCAAAGTTGAAATGTTTTCAATCAAGTTAACTTGGCTTTGCGAATACGTTGTTGGGCTTAAATCGAACACCAACAGAACCGCAAACACTTCACTATCGACATCCCTTACAGGGACTCCGCAAAAAGATTTGTAGGCATCCGCTCCCTTTGCAGTCGTGGATTCACCATCAGAATGGCCACTCAAATAGACAGTGCGATTTTCGTTATGCACATACTCACAAAAGAGGCTAATTTTGCTCTTATGTTGGTTGCACGATATGTTCGAGGAGCTCCAAACACTTTCAGAACCAGAGCAACTCAAATCAGAGATCATAATGATGCCAGCGTTAGACGCGTCCATTATGTCTCGTATGTTATCCAATATAGATACCCAAGTATCTATATCGATATTTTTTTCCATCCCTTCAGAAGAGATTTTATCAAAAAGCATTAATATTTCTTTAGTGTCAGACAGTTAAACTTGATTGAATATTCATTAGAGTGCGTTGTAACAAAATTCTTAAACGATAATTTAGGGCGGTTATTACCTACCACTCAGCAACAACCAAGCACTAAGCAACAACCAAACCCAATCGCGCATCTTATTTTTCTAATTTGACGCTATCGTTTTCAGAAGCCCAAATCTCGGAGCGTCTATTCTGCGCTCTCCCCTCTACGGTTGCATTGGAAGCTATAGGCTTACTTTCACCAAACGAACGAATAACAAGGCGGTTTTTCTCGACACCATCGGCGATTAAACCATCCGATGTAGTTAGCGCTCTTTGAAGTCCCAATGCTTGGTTGTAACCTTCTGCGCCCGTGCTGTCTGTGTGACCATCTACAGTAATTGAACTGCCATTAGTCTGTAATTCAGCTGCTAATTGGCTCAATGCTTTGCTGCCCATTGGCGTTAAGTTGTGTTGGTCAAAACCAAAATGGAGGCGAGCCAACAACCCTTTACGCTCTTGGTTACTTATCCAAGTCTTACAACCTGATTGGCTCATACCCAAATTGGATTGGCCTGCTAACGCTTGTTTTAACTCGCTGCTGTCAGACGGCTGCTCTATTTGTAGAAAGCCTTGTCTGTGCTGTGCAATGCCCACGACATCATCGACTCTTACACTATGCTGATATTCACTGAATGCGGTGTCGCAATAAACACTGATACCTTCTTCTGCATGGGCGATGAAACTAAGTTGCAATGTCGATAGGACGATTGAACTGATCATTAACTTTTTCATATTTTCCTCTAGTACAACTTAGTGATTCCGCTTGTTTTTGAGCCTTTACGGATGAGTTCTTCTATCTTTTCAATCAATTCATTTAGGTTAGATACATCGATGATGTCTTCATTTGGGTCTTCCACGCAGTCTTGAAAACCACTTTGTTGGGATGCTCGAAAGTCGATACCAATAACGCCTATGTATAAGCCCGGTATCTCTTCTCTTGCTTTGTCACACATGCCTCTGTCGACTAATCCTCTGAGGATGCCGTTATCAGGGCTTTCCTGACCATCACTTAAAATGAGCAGCATCTTGATTTTCTTGTTGTAGGCTTGCTGTTCTTCTTGATCGGCGCTGTTCGGGTCACCGTCATGCAAGATTTGCGATCCTCTCAATATTCCTTGAAAGGCCGCAGTTCCCCCGTCGGCCCACATCGAATTAATCGGATTCAAGTCAGAAAGGTTGTTCGATAGGCGAATGTTGGAGAACTGAGACGAATTGGAAGAACCATGCGCGTTGAATAGCTTTGTTCCACTCACACCATAAAAATCAGGCTGTAACCCTGACTTGTCCGTAAACATGGTCGACACTGAAGTCGATAAATCTACATAGTTATAAACATCAGCAACGGCGTATCGATCTGCATTAATGATATCCTTTATGCGTTTAGCATACTTTCGGTTGTCCGATTTTGGATTTGAACAATATGACTGCCAATTCGCACAGTTGATCACTTGATTTTCCGAATACGTACGCCAGTAATCCCAGTCGACATCGTTGTAGGAATAAGGTGATACGTTGGTTTTATAGTTATCTTTGTAACTCAATTGGCTTGTCGCGTTGGCTTTATTACCCGAGACGATTTCCCTCGTTCGAACATTAAAAGGCACAAAGCCAACTCGGTTAAGCAGCTTGTCTCCGGTTGTATCTTCACCCGGCTCGTCACACACATCTTTCAATTCTCCATCGACATTCTCTTGAGCAATCGATGTACAAAGAATTTTGCTGGATATTTCATCGATGGCCGTTTTCAGATCGTCGATTTTTATATGTCTACTTGAACCCCACCTTTCGTTCATTGAACCGGAAAAGTCCGACACAAAAACAATATCGATGTTGTTATCGCCAAGGTAAACGGGATACTTTCTCGCTAGGGAGCGTCCCGCTAAGTCTTGCTGCTCATCAAAAGACGGAATAAAGCTGCTCGCAAACCAAGAGTCGTGTGTCGTCTTGGCATTCACTGTGTATTGGATGTATTCAAGAACGCCAGCGCCTTCGTCTTCCGCTTGGTGAAAACGGTCTGCAGAAAGGTTGGTTGATTTGATATCACGCACATAGTTTTCGACATATTTGGTCGCAAGAGTGCGAGCCTGATCCGGTTGATCTTCAATAGTCACTGCTATGGCTGCCGCCTCTGCGGAATCTCGTAGTCGACTGGTCTCTTGCACATAACGTGTGCCTTCAACCGCCCAAAAGGTCATGCCCATGATTGGAACAAGCAATAAGCCCATCCACACCGCAGCAACCCCTTGTTGTCTTTGGAGACTGATATGTTGACGATTGATTTGACGCCCATACTGCATTTTCATTTCACTATCTCCCTGGCATTATTGAAGACGAGCCAATCTTAACCGTGGTACTGGTGCCACCGTTGAAGAAGGGTTTGAACCAAGAGCTTTCTTCTTCACAAAGACTGATGCGGTACAACGGATACACGACTCCCTTTTCTACAGGCGCCAAATCTGCATGATCCAGAATCGAATCGGTTTGGCAATTTAAGCTTCGGTACTTGCTGGTTGAGAATTCAGCGACAGTCGTTTTATTGATCAATGACTCTATCTTGATGGCCACATTATCTACTGGTGTATTAAGCATTCGACTTGCCACTTTCGCCATGTCTTCTAACTCTGCATTGGTTACGGGTAGGTTTTGTCCTGCCAGCACGTCGGCTTCAAAGTAACGAGTGCGCTCTTTAATGACATTCACCAAAGCAAAGCTGGATCGATCGAGCTTGGCACGCACGAGCAACTGATAACTCAGATCTGCAGCAAACAGGTAAACGCCCCACAAAGCCACAAGGATAAAAACCAACTCAATGGTGTAAGAGCCTTGTTGGCGACGTTTCGAAAACAGCCCCTGATTACGGCGCATCATCTTCCCACCCCTCGTGTTCTAGGTTCAAAACCATGGTGCGTGAAATATCTCTATCTGCGGCACCGGTCAACTTAATAACTGGGGTATAACGGTAGGTCACGGTGATCTCGGCTAAGTCGTAATTGAAGTTCAAGCCTTGATCTGAGTGCCCCCTGTTCGCGATAAAATCGTCATAGGTTTTGAAATACTGACCTGCAATAGAGAAACGAGAGCTATCAATTAAGAAACTCCATAGGTTGTTATCGTCTTCAATTAACGTCCTAAACTTATTCTCGTACTGTTCATTGATCCCTTTACCTTCATAGATTTTGGTATTCCTGATGGTTTCTCTCAGCGAATACTCGGTCATGTTCACAACGTAGATTTGATAACTTGATTCGAAGATCGCGAAGGTGGCAAAAAACAGCACAAGCGCACCTAATACAAACTCAATCGCCGTAACGCCTTTCTGCTTGTTAAGACGCTTCATCATTAACTCCTAATTGAGTTAGTTCAGCAGCGATGTTCTGGATCTCTTCTGCTGAGAAATCGCCTTTGAGCAGCTTTTTGGCCGAGTCGATTTGCTGAGTTTTCATCAGAGCAATAGCCAGATTAGCTTTAACGGTTTTATTTGCTGGGTCTTCTTTTAAAACCGGAGCTAGTGTTTGAATCGCTTGTTGATACTCACCATTGGCCATTTGAATCATTGCGATATTGTTCTTAACAACAACATCGTCATAACCGCGTAAACGAGCTTGGTTGAGCTCTTTCTGTGCTTCATCGTATTTCCCAACTTTGGTGTAAGACACACCGAGTAAGACGTGAATTTGCCCTGTTCTGTTTCCAGCATCGATAGAGGCTAAGTAAGCAGAAATGGCACTCCCAATGTCATTTTTTGCATCAAACACTTGGCCTTCTAATTGGTACAAGTTGGGATTTTCGACCCCCTCTTTTTGCAGGTGTTGAACATAAAAGTCTGCCGACTCGATATCCCCTTTATGGAAGTATGCCCATGCTAGATTCTCTTTCACCTCTGGATCTTCGGAGCCTTGTTCTAGCTGGGATTTATAATAACTAATGAGGCCGTCATAGTTCTTTACTTTTTCCATGCTCGTGACGTCGCCAAGCTGTAAGTCTTGTTGTGACGGTGCCGATTGGCAGCCCGCCAACACACTCAGCGTGAGTAAAATGAAGCCGATACGTTTTCCAATCATTCGCAATTCTCCCTAGATGCTCAATGTCATTTGCATGATGCTCGGCGCGAGAATCAGGATAACGATCGGGAACATGATGAAGAGGATCAAAGGCACACTCATCTTCGCAGAGAGCTTACCCACCTTTTCCTCGACCGTAAGAATCTGGACTTTTCGCATATCTTCTGCGAGATCACTCAACACGTGTGCCACGGATGTGCCGTATTGCAAGTTTTGAATGATGGTCAGTACAAAGCTACGAACGGGTGGCGTCGGAATACGTTCACTCAAATCGTTAAGCGCCTTTTCTAGACCGTGTATTTTCGCAGAGTCGGATGTGCGCTTAATCTGGTAACAAAGGTCGGAATCAAATTCCGCTAACTCTTTGCCCAAATAGACTAGCGCCGCTTCAATCGTCATACCGGTTTGAACACATACCGACATCATGTCGAGCAAATACGGCAGTTGAGCTGAGGTTCTGCTTATCAACATCTTGCGTCGCATTTGTAGCAAGGTGTCTGGCACTACGATGACGGCGATCAACGAGAAAATAACCACGAGCAGCTTGTTGGTCGATGTCATATCCCCCAATAGCACCAACCCTGAAATCAACGCCAATACCAATAACTTGGCTGGGAAATAGAACTTAGCCCACTCGGTGTTGTAATAGCCGGCCTCTATCATCTTTTGCTCGAGCTCGTGTCGATGTTCTTTACCAAAACGAACAAAAAAGCGGTTTACACGCGAAGGTGCGCGAACAGCATCGTCTCCAATGTAGAGTGCAACTTTCTTATGTCGTTGCTCTTTACGAATCGAGTCGACAATTAGAAAGAGTAACGAAAAGAACAGCACAATAAGGGAAGCCAGTAACATCATGCGCGCACTCCTCTTACTAATAACCAAACAATGAACAAACCAAAGAGCTCACTCCCAAGCACGTAAAACAATATGATTCTTCCCTCTGGGTCATAGAGAACAAAATCCACATTAGCGGGATTAACGTAGTTGAGAATAATCATAAAAATCAAAGGAATAGCTGCAACGATTTTGGCGGAAATACGTGCCTCCGACGTCATTGCCATCTTCTTTTTTTCGAGTGTTCGAGAGTCGACCAAAACCCTAATCAGACGAGCTAACACGCCTTTGAGTTGGCCACCTCTTGCTATATTCGCCCTGATTGTCACGGTAAAGAATAGAAACTCTGGGTACGGGTAGTTTTTGCACGATCGCTGAAGAACCACTTCTGGAGACTCACCGAGCTTCAGTCGCTCTCCCATTAGCTTGAACTCACGACCTATCGGGTTGTGCATCACATCGCCAACATAACTGATGGCTTGCATTAAGCTGTCACCCGCAGTAACCGCACTCATCAGAATATTCAGCGCATCAGGGAAGGTGTTTTCAAAATCACGTCGTCTTCTGGTCACCAGAAAACGATACCCAAACAAGGTAAACATCAAAGAAGAACCAAGCACCAACCAAGAATTAGTGATTGAGAGTAGATCGGTAACGATATACCACGATGCAATCAGGCTACCCGTAATATATAACGCGATGTATAACGTCGAACGCGGGCCCAACACCATCAATGTCGGTGAAATGGAGTCTTTGAACTTTTGCCAGCCCTGCTTTCGCACTAAAGATTTAACATTGATAGCGTTAAAGTTTTCCGCTTCCGCTTCTTCAATATTGAAAAACTGGTGAACATTTTTGACCTTTGAATCTCGGATCAAAAGCAGCACAAACGCAAACAGGATTAATGAAACCCAAAGCATGCTATGCCCCCTTAAACGATGCGATAAGCTCGTCATAGAGCCCAAAGAATTGCGCTTTTTTGACCAACTCAGAACGTTGCATGATGCCGTCAGTAACAAATTCGCCTTTAACGTTTTCCCCGTAATGCGCGTCGTCATAACGAAAGCGATAGATCTCTTCCATCACTACGCTCTCACCTTCCAAACCAACGATTTCAGAGATGCTCGTGATCTTACGAGACCCATCACGGAGTCTATTAACCTGAACAATCATCTGAACGGCACTGACGATCGTTCTTCGAATCGCATCTAGAGGCTGATTCAAGTTCGCCATCATCACCATAGATTCAACACGGGCAATCGCGTCACGCGGTGTATTGGCGTGCAATGTCGACATTGAGCCATCGTGACCGGTATTCATGGCTTGGAGCATTTCGAACGCTTCAGAGCCACGGCACTCACCCAGAATGATTCGGTCTGGACGCATACGCAGTGCATTGATCACCAACTCTCGCTGGGTAACCGCTCCGGTCTGTTCAACACTCGAAGTACGCGTTTCCAAGCGAACTAAGTTGGGTTGCTGGAGGCGCAGCTCGGCCGCATCTTCAATCGTAACGATACGTTCGTCTTCAGCGATGTATTGAGACAAAGCGTTGAGCAACGTGGTTTTACCTGAGCCAGTACCGCCAGAGATCAATACATTAATTCGACAGCGCGAAGCGATCATCAGCACTCTTGCCATGTCTGGAGACATCGAACCGAAGCCAATCAAATCTTCAAAGCCGATGTTCTGCTCTCTGAACTTACGAATAGAGATCGACGTACCATCTAATGAAATCGGAGGAATCACAATATTCACACGGCTGCCGTCTTCCAATCGGGCATCGACCGTCGGAGAGAGTTCATCGACACGTCTCCCGACGCGGGATGCAATACGCTTGGCAATAGCGAGCAGCTGCTCCTCATTCACAAACGAAACTTCGGATTTTTTGACCTTGCCGTGTCGTTCGAAAAAGATGTTGTTTGGCCCGTTCACCATGATGTCGGAGATAGACTGGTCTTCAACCAAAGGCTGTAAAGGGCCCAAACCAAACAGTTCATCGATAAGGCTTTTCACCAATCCCGACTTCATCATTGAAGTGATAGGTCTTTGATAGCTGTTCGCCAACAAATCTACCGCTGCTTGTATCTGAGATTCGAGGTCTCGACGGCTCATTTTCTGAACCGCTTCTGCGTCTAGGGCTTCAAATATCTGACCACGAAACGCGAGGTATAAGTCTTTATTAGAACTCATTTAGCACGCACCTTTTTCAGCCAAGAATTCATGCCCTTCTGATCCATAGGTTGACCATTGATCAGCTTCACCAGTTGCTCCATAGAACGACTGATGTGACGGTCATGCTTGTGCCCGCGTTTACCATCAATAATGATGTGCGCTAACGCTTTGCAGTAATCCACTTCTAGATCGACATTGGCGCCCAAATACTTAGTAAGGTCGGGCTTTTGTAACACGTAAGCATTTTCCGGGCGGTGATAATTCACCACAGTGATCACGCGCGTGCGAGAGGATAACGTAAGCTGTAAGCTAGAGATCTTTTCGAACAGTCTCTTCGCACTTCTAACGGATGACACCGATGCATCCAACACCAAAACTACAACATCGAAGTTTTCTACCAAGAGTTGAGGTTCAACTTTGAAATCCACACCACCGGAAAAATCTTCAATAATGAAGTTGGTGTTTCGCGCCAATAACTCACACAACGTTTGGTTGTAATTCAAAACATCGTTTTGGCTCATGTCACCATCGATAGCCAACAGACGTAAATTTTTACGTGCGTTGAATAGATAGCTCAACGCCCCTTCTTCATCCATTTCATGCAATGGTGCAGTGAACTCATCAATGGTTCGTGGCTTAAAGTCTTTGAGCCCCAACAAAACGTCAATATTGGTATCGGCATATTGATGGTCGACGAGAATCGTGTCTGAACCTTGTGTCGATAGCAGTGAGCTCACCTCGGTTGCTAGAAATGATGCGCCTACGCCACCTTTTGAACCCACAATCGCAACTCGCTTAGCTTTTCGTTTTTGGCTCACGCCAGAGAAAGTCTTCAGGTTCTTGCTCACGTGAGTTAAGAAATCCGCAAATTCCTGCTTATTGACCGGCCAGAAAACGTAGTAAAAACCCATGTCTTTGAGCGAACGTAGCGTAGAAATGGCGTCCTCTTTGCCAATCACGACTACCCCTTTGTGTGTGGGCAGTTTGCTAGCGAAGGATTTAGCATCTTCAACCACATTGGTTGATTCGTTTAGCTCTAGAATCACAATATGACTGCTTTGTTGCTCTGTGAGTTTGGTCAAACCCGCTTTGGCTTTAACACAAGCAGGATCATTCCATCCTTCAAATCGAAAGACTTCTTGAACAAGGTCTAAACACTCTTGAGATTGATAGAACAATGTACATCCTGCAACCCCAGTAGTTCCGGTCTGAACTGGCTTGGCTTTGGTTGTTAACGCTTTCGTCAGATCAAACATTATTGTTCTCCTACCAAACGAGACTTGTAAGCCACTTGCTTCAAACGCATCGATTCAACAAAACAATCTTGCTGCCTTAACCGCACATGAATCTGCGCGGGTTTGCATTCTTGAGTCTTCAAACGCGTTAACGTCACCTGAATATTTAGATCGCTAGGCAACAATTGAGCGTTTCGATACGTCACTCTTTGTGGTGCAATAAGGTGTGAAGGATATTGTTCGAAGATCGCCTGCAACATCTGTTTGCTGCGGGGTGATTTGTAATCCACAACATAGGTCGCTTCTTTGTCCATCGACTCAATATCTTGAATCAAAGCAGTAATCTGTTTGGACGTTTCAGCGCGGTTTTTCATCGCAAACTCAAAACTGTGGTGCTCTTTGTACACCAAGGCTTCGGAACCCTGTCCGACAAAGTATTGCTCAGAGGCGCAGCCGAAAAGTGACGTGGTAAATAACGCCATCAATAATAATTTCTTCATTGGATAAACCCTCCTTGCGACAACAGGCGAATCGTTGCATCAGATGACGTCACCGACTTACCATCCCATTCGACGTTAAGCCAACGCGCCAATGTAGAGGTCTTTTTGATGTAAGGCAGTTGGATGTCTTTAGGCTTGATCGGCTCAACAAGGTTCACCGTGGCAACGATGATTAACTCGGTTCGCTTTCTTTCGGTAGTTGCTTTTCTGAATGCGGCACCAAGTACTGGGATGTCGCCAACAAAAGGGATTTTTTGCATTTTTTCTAGATCAGCACTGCTCATCAAACCACCAAGGACGAAGCTATCGCCATCGGCTAGCTCAACGGTCGTCATCGCTCGTCGCGAAGCCAGTTGCGGAACTTTGATGCCAGCGGCTTCAACATAACCTTCAACTTCGCTCACTTCGGGTGCTAACTGCATTCGGATTTTGTCCTGGCTAAGCACTTTTGCAGTCAGATCGAGTTTGATGCCGAATTCTTTGAATGAAATGTTGACGTTGCTGCTGGTAGATACGATAACGGGCACTTCGCCACCAACGAGAAAGCTTGCCGACTCACCGGATAACACAGTCAAGTTAGGCTCGGCTAATACCTCTGCAATCTGATCATTGCCTAACGCTGTAATTAACGTGCTTAGGTTTGCCGCATCGAACTGGTCGAAAACAAACTCACCAACACTTGAACCTACTGAACTCCAATCAACCCCAACGGTTTGTCCAAACGATTCCGTTACCTGAGCCACCGATATTTTGACGTTCACCTGCTGGGTAGTCGCGACTTCAATGCGTTCGATGATCCCTTCCCACGTCATATTGCGGGCAAATACCATGCTTTCGGGTTCTTCGTAATTTGAGCTATCAGATTTAAACTCTAGCTTCTGAGTTTTGTCCCATTTCTCGGTTTTTTCGCGTCCCAATAGAGTTGCTACTAAACGATAGATGTCGTCACGAGTCGCTTCAGAATCAACAAGGCCACTGACGGCGACTTGCTCTCCTACAGACTGAACCTTGACTTTCGCGTCAGGGAAATGGAATTTAAGTTGGCGTCTAATATCCGTCAGATCCAAATCAACAATAATGCGATCAGAAAGCAATACCTCGTCGTCAATTCCATAGACAATCAGACGTGATTGCCCAATGCTATTAGCGAAGACGACCAAGGTGTTGTCGTTAATCACTTTGTAATCAACGATATCAGGGTTATTAATGAACACTTGGCCAATCGGGCTTTTGAATTTGATGTGTTGTCCATCGTTGAGCGTGATGGAACGATCGGCGGCAAAAGTGTTTGTTATAGAAAGTAAGCCAATCAACGCTGCTAAGATGGAAACACGCAGTGCTTTCTTGATTCGATGATGGAGCATCATTACAAAGCCTCTCTAGAGTTGTTCTCATTACCACGTAGCTCAGCAATGCCGGTATAGTTATCGATAATGTTGCGTACCTCCGCGACCTCAGGTTGCGTATAGGTTTGGCTTCGATAAATTTCTATATGCATTGTGCGTTGTGCTAGCGCGAGTTTTGGTAATTCATCAGGCTTAACTTCGATGACCACCGTAGTCAGACCGTCCTCTTTGCTCGGTGCTCGAGCGGTAATTGAACTGTCGCCAGTTTCGTCATTTCCGATGTTGAGAACTTTGACATTTTTAAGAAACATCGAGGCCTTCACTCCTCGAAAGCGCTTCGGCTTATCGATATTTCCAGCCAAGTTGGCATTAGGAGAACTCACTGTGAGAATATCGATGTGCGAACCTGGTCGGATGTAATCGTTGATTAGGTTTTTGTCACTGACTTTAAGTGGGTATAACGTCATGCCTTCTGTTATCAAGAGATCAACATATCCAGACTGACCTGGTGTTACTTGATATTCAGGCAGTACCACCTCACTGGCGTTAAGGTCGCGATTTAACAAAGTGGAAGGAGCAAAGCTGATTTGAGCGTCTTCTCTAACACCCAGCGTTAAAGCTTCACTTAAAGGAAGTTGTTGTTTAACGACACCTTGTGCATCGATTGCACGCCCTTTTTCATAGGCTTTGGTAGTCATCCAAACGGCAACATGTTCTTCATTTTTTTCAACAACTGTTTCAGCCGCTACTTTCGGTTGCGGCTCACTTTTGAATAGGTCGATAACGCCTAGTGCACCCACGATTAAGGCAGCAATGGCCACAAGTAATACCAGTCGGGATCTCATAATGTGCTCATTTTTTGAAGGTTCATATATGTGGCGTAGATTGAGTTAAAATTACTAAGTAAAATCCAATGCTAATTGCTATTCCATATGGAATACCCTCTTGCTTATGGGCATTTCCTCTTATTAATTTTTTACTTATTAGATAAGCAAGCGCTAAAATACCACCAGCAAAAGCCGTCATAATAAACGCCAATAATAAGTCATTAACAGGGATGACAAGTGACAAAATAACGACGTATTTAATATCACCCGCTCCAATCCAAATCAGTTTATATAGAATAAGTCCTCCACCTAACATCAGTAAGAAACTCATAATTTGGATATCTAATGGGGATATGAAACACTGCAAGAAGAGTAGTACGAACAAGGCATAATTTTGTATCTTACGATAGAGAAAATCAGTAGCCGACACATATATACTCAATATTGCCAAAGTCACTAAATACAATTCATGACTAAAAATTGGAAATACCACCTAAGTTTGGTTGCAGTAAATCTTATTTTACTGTGTAAATTAACCAAGCCAGACCAATGTAAACATAGGTCTGGCATAAATATCTCTCGATATCTTCTACATTAGCCAATAAGGCTTGATGTTAGCTGCTAGCTGTATCGATAGCTGTAGCTACTTGTTCAAAAGCACCTTCTAGCTTGCCAATAAAGCCATCAGCGCCTACTGCTGTAGTAACTAACACAGCCATTGCAACAGCAATAAGACCATATTCAATCGCAGTTACGCCGCGCTCATCGTTCTTGAATTGTGATAAAAACATGCTTGTTTTCACGTATAGCTTAGTAATCATTATTTGTTCCTATAAGGGCTGTTGAAAATTCGTCGCCATTATAATTAGCCCTCCCACTCTGGGGAAAATACCCCCTATCGACTTTATCAATAGGTAGAGCGAAAATTGATCAAAATAAAAAGACTAAAATTAAAAGAAAACGTAACAAATCTTTCTTCAACAATGAGTTACAGTGAAAAAGGCTGTCAAAAACCTATATTAATTTAAATTTATAAACTTGAAAAAGTAAGATGTAGCTCAATCTTTTTTGTTATATACAACTTATATAACCTTTAGATATAACCCAATTGATAATTTATTAGGCTTTATTATTCATTATAAAACCTGTTGAAATACAAGTATCATCACGCTATTGTTCTTCGAATCAACAAACAATAATAAATATAATTTCTTTGTGTCAAAGGTTAGTCGAATCATGAAACTACATTTCGAAAATATTGTTTCGTTCATAGCAGTAGTTGAAGAAGGTTCATTTAGCTCTGCTGCACGCAAGCTTGGAAAATCACAGTCAACAGTTAGCACAGCTGTTCAAAACCTCGAGTCAGACTTAGGTTTCAACGTATTTAATAGAGAGCACTCTAAAGTCTGGTTAACAGAGAAAGGGGAACGCCTATTCCAATTATCATTACCTGTGGTATCAAAATATCGGGAATTAATCACCGTTGCCCAGCAGATGAATATATCTGACCAGATAGTTTACCGCGTGGGTATTGATCCATTGGTGTTCAATAAAAACGTAAAGAAGACATTACTAGCATTCTCGGAAGCATTCCCGAATGTAGACTTACTTGTCGTGACGAAACCCAGCTTCGTGTTAGGTAACTATATAAATGAAGGGAAGATAGACCTAGCGTTGGGTAATCCGTACCACAAGACCAATTATGACTTCAACATCGAGGAGCTATTCCACGTTAACTGCTGGTGGGTGGCTCATGAAGACTTAGTGACCTTAAAGTCTCAAGCGCCTTCACAGCGAGTGCTATTAATGGACGGTTGTGAAGAGCTACTTAACTTGTCTAACATCGCAGCATATAACCTATGGCGACTGGATGATTTAGGAACCATCATCGATTTATGTAAAGCTCAAAAAGGCATCGCTTTTGTACCGGGGTTTCTTATTGAAGGTAATATCAAAGAACATAAACTTAAGGTTATTACCGATCACCCTGACTTTTTTGGTAAACGAGTTATTGCATCCCTTTTCTGGCAAATACATTCTGACTTTAGCTTGTTTAATCAGTGGATCAAAAAGGAGCTACAAACCAGTACTCAATATAAACAAACATTTGTTGCTGATTTAGCTCAATAACGCTCTCTTAAAATCTGGCAATCACGTTCTGGTACATTAGCCAGCTTCAGGATTGATACTAATAAAGCCATAAATCTTGATATAGTTCCGAAACAAATCATAGATATTAAATATAATTGACGTCGTTATATTTTGTTTATTCTATAGCTCACCAATTCAAACTTAACGACAGCTATAACCTCTCATTGCTTCGATTTAATTGATAAAAATAACTTAAGAGTATTTATCGCATACTTCTCATTTGCTGACCGCGAAATCTAAGTTTAAGTGCTTGGTAGTAAATCAAAGAGAGGGATTGTCGAATTGTCGTCCACAAGCTAACCAAAGGGATTTAGGTATATACGCATCTCTAGTCTGTCTGGGGCGACTTAGCTTTCGCGTAACCTCGTACAAGCGATATAGACGAGTAAAACTAGGCTGATGGTTATTGTCTACATTCATGCTCTTGATACAGAGACACACGAAGCCTCATTAGGTCTACAACGCCGTCTGGCAAGGCATACAGGGGCTCATAAGAACTGGAAGGTTGTATAGGAGTTATGAGAGGAATTCCAGGTACAAAAAAGCCCACACTAGGTGGGCTCTTTCGTATAATGTGGTGCCCGCTACTGGACTCGAACCAGTGACACCTTGCATGTCATGCAAGTACTCTAACCAACTGAGCTAAGCGGGCGATGTTCTAATTTCTTATTACTACCATTGTGACAAACTCAATAGTTATGCAATAAAAACTAAAGAAGGAATGGTGCGTCCGAGTGAACTCGAATCACCGACCCCCGCCATGTCAAGGCGGTACTCTAACCAACTGAGCTACGGACGCATTCCTTTAGAACGAGGAAGATATTAACGACTGATTTATTGTGGTGCAAGTAGAAATTACACTTGAATCAACCGTTTGCTCTTATTCGCATCAATACGTTGAATTTTTAGACGTGAAACGTAAATAAAGTTGAGTTACATCACACTCAGAGATGCGCCCTACTTTACGCTATTCGTCGTCCACATCGAATACAACGTTATAGTTTTCGGTATAAGTACAGTTAGGTTGGCGGCTACACGTAAAGAAGCGTCGGCCTTTATAGTCACCTTGGCTTGCGAGTTTGATGATCATTGGGCTGCCACACTTCTTACAGAATCGAACCTCTTTGGCTGGCTCGATCAGATCGATATGTGTCGCGAGCAGTCTCTTCAAGCGGCTTACTTGGTAGCTGTGTTTTACTGATGCGCCAATAAGCGGTAAGCCAGCCGATTTACACACATGAATAAGCAGTTTTTCGCGGTCAACTTTGCCTTTGTTTAACTCTTTACCGTTATCCAGTTCGATGATCACTCGTGGTTCCAATGTTCTTGGGTCGCAGACCACAAAATCAAAATAGCTACGCGATATCTTGTTATTAGCAATAAACCAGTTCTTCTTAGTGTTGGTCTTGGCGGGCGCGAGTACATTCGCCATATTCACTTTAGCAAACACAACACCATGATGACCTACGGCCGAGGTCAACGCATTGTAAAAAGTGGCTTGTTGCATATTGAGCAACGCCCCTTTCTTTTGATAAGCATGGTCTTTAGTGTCGTCATGTTTGAATACGTACTTCTGGATGAAGTAAAAGAAGACAACAAGCACCACTACAACGATAAAAATATTAGTCATTTCTGAACACGGTCACGTAAATAGGGAGATAAAAAGAGTTTGTAGCGTAAGTAGAAAACGACCAAGTGGCAAGAAAAAGAGAATCAGTTGTTAACGCTAATCACGCCCTTTGAACAATACGAATTCGCTAAGTGCTTGATTGTCAGTTTTGAGATCTAGACATAGCTCTCCAATTTGAACATTCTTCGATGATTCAACCACCAAATTGATTTAGATCAAATTACGCCAATTTGTAATCAATTAGCCTGAAAAACGTTAGCCAAATGTTAATAAGGAAATTGATATGGAACTCAAACAAGACCCAAGATGTTATACCGACGTATGTGTAGATGGTAAATGGTTCCACTATGACCACTGTGGAACCCAAGCTTATATGTTAAAAGGCGGATCTTCTGCGGTGATTGAACTCGCGAAAGAGCCAGCAACAGAAGGTGAACTGGTTGAGTTGCTGCAAGGTATTGCTAAGTAATCCAACTCAACAAGTACGTAAGGACTAAGAGACATCGCAAATTACCCCCTTATTTTACTCAAACTTTGATAGATGCGATTCCAAAACACATAGAAGCCATTCTTATCTCCCCCATGATCAGAATGGCTTTTTTATACCCGCTACCTAGTCTCTCATTTTGTAAAACGCAACGAGTTATACTGAAATATAAACGTATGACAGTGCTAAATATAAAGAAGAACTCCATTCTCAAAATATAAAACTAAGATTTAAGATAATTTCAGCATCAGCATATAGAATGATACCCCATATAAGCGTATAGTTTTTTCTTCACTTTCTAATAAAGACTTTCCTACTCATGGCTAAGCGCAGTAAGGTCGACACCAGTCGCACTATCCAACTCATCCTCGATAACGCCAACCAACAGTTATTGACTGTCGGCTATGAAAACATGTCATACACGACTCTCAGCCTCGCAACTGAATTATCGAGAACGGGGATAAGCCATCACTTCCCAAAGAAAACAGACTTCCTGACCGCTTTAGAGGGACGTTTTTTAAAACAATTGATTGATCGTTTGATCATAAATGAAGGGAGCAGCCAGTTAGAACAATCGTGGCGTAAAGCACTTCTGAATAGTGAATTCAGTGCAATTCTTAAATTAGTTTTTCATCACTCTGTGATTCGCTCTGAGCACTGCTTTTTCTCTCAGCGATTGATGACCAACCTCAGTAACATTATCGCGCTTCATCTTGGGGAGAGTGCGCACAGACAAGTAGAACATCTATTGGGTGTTAGCCTAGTTCACATTGCTAATCAGAACGCAACGATTAGCACAGAAGGCACACTAGACAACGTCTAATACAAAACAAGTTGGCTCTCTTCTATTGAACTAACATCGCATTCTAGAAGCTAGCTGCCTTTTTTATTCTGATTAGTTAGCTCTTATTCGCACTATTTGTTATTTCTTAAAAGACACGACTTGGTTTCGACCCGATTCTTTCGCTTCATAGAGCGCATCATCCGCCGCTTTCAGGTGCTTTTTATAGGTATCACTATTGAGTTGCTCAGGAGTGATATTAATCGAAGCCCCTATAGAGGTAGTAATACTTAGTGGTTTAGAGGACGTATCCACCAGCGTTTGAGCTATCGCTGAACGAATGATTTCTAGCTGCTGTTCAGGATCTAGCGCGCCCGATAGCAGTAAAACAAATTCTTCTCCGCCCCAACGAGCGACAACATCATTGGGGAACAAATGTTGTTGAATACGCCTTGCAACCTCAACCAACACTTGGTCACCAACATCGTGCCCATAGGTATCATTAACTTGCTTAAAGTAATCAAGGTCGAGAATAGCTAGGCTAATGCCAAACGATGTATCGTTGAAAGGCATAGGGTCAGCTAGCAATTGCTCCAAGTAGCGTCTATTGTATAACCCGGTTAACTCACATGTCGTCGATTGAGCCAACAACGCCTTGTTAGCCCTTTGTATAGACCGTAGCCTAACCATCAATAACGCAGCGCTAATACCGATCATAATGATCAATGCCACTACAATACGGTTTCTGAGTTGCTGCTTTTCTAGCACTAGCTTATTAAGGTCTTTCTCTGTATTGAGTAGCTCGTTTTCTTGTTCAAGGGTAGCTTTTGCGAAGTCTTGCTCTAATAGGAAAATATCGCTCTGGCGCTTGTCGAAAAGCAACGCTTTGTTACCATGATAATATTGTTTGAAGTAATACAGAGCGGTTTCTAAGTCACCTTGAGATTCGTAGTATTCACCGAGTGTTCTTAAACCCAACACTTTCCAACTCCGGCTACCGACAACTTCAAACATTGAAAATGCTCGCTCAAGGTCATTGAGTAGAAGGTCACCTTGATTCAGCCTCATTTTCGCCAAAGCACGGTTCAGATAACACTGACCATTTTGAAGTGTGTACTTTTCAATGCCCGTCGAATGAAGGCACTTATTCGTTATTGCTAATGCAGTATTGAAGTTCCCTTCTGAAAGCAACACATCACTGTAGGCTCTCAGCAAAAGGATTTTATAGCGATTGCTGACTCTCTCACTATTGAGCGCTTCAGCTTTCTCATAAGCAATACGCCCTTTTACGACATCCCCACTACTCAGGTGACTGAATGACTCATTGATATAGAGTATTCCAATCGCCTCATCTTCAAGCAAGCCGCTGTCGAAATAGAGCTTTTTAGCCTTCTCGATAATACGTAAAGCCTTCGGCCAATCTTCCAAGTAAATGTAGAGTAAGGCCATATTCGACATCAGCTTGCTATTGTATATATGCTTTGGATACTGCTTACCTAGTTGTAGGCCCTTATGGAAAAAGTACTGTGCATCCTGTAAGTCGTTACGCACATTGTTAATCGCACCAGCCGTGTTATAAGCTTTAACCAGCAACTCATCGTAACGAATCGATTCTGCTATCCCTATCGCTGATCGAATCTGGATTTCAGCGGCTGCGAGCTCCCCTTCTTTGAGATATTCAATCGCAGATTCAACCAATGATTGTGATTTCAACCACTGCATTCCTTCCTGATCTGCCAGCGTTCTGATTTGATCTAGGTATGTCATTACAGCTTTAGCATCTTGTTGATGTTGCGCCACATTGGACAAGATCATGAGTCGGTAGGCTTGATAAACGGCTAAGTCTTCAGCAGCGCTTAACTTTGGCAGCTTGTTAAGCTCTTTTGAGGCAAAAAGAGGATCACTGCGTGACAACTCGAGGAGATGAATCAGCTTTTTCCCATATTCTGTTTGGGAAAGCTCTTTTTCTGGCGTGTAGACAGAGGTGTCATGGACTTGAGGCTTGCTCAAGTCAACCTCGTTTAAAGGATATAAAAGATAAAGACCAAGCACGGCACTCATTGTAACAACAAGCAGAAACGATCCTAAAACGTTGTTTTTATTCATTTATCAATGCCGTCATAGATTGCATGCTTATCTTAAGGTTCACTTATTGAAATTGGTTATGCAGTATACCCGAGCAATATACAGATTAAAATGTTGTCTATTGGTCGAACTGAGTCGTGTTTTTCTCATTAATTGGAATAATCAGGCGACTTTCTTGATTTAACTCAGACAATCATCCTACAAAAAGGCGTTATAGTGATTTTCCTGTTCCTATAGCCGTGACTTCTAAGGAAAGAGCGGAACCATAATGAGAATTAACAATGACCCAAATTAATGAACAACGTCTTGTCGACCATTTCTGCGATCTTGTGAAAATCGATAGTGAATCACGCAACGAAAAAGCTATCGCTGAAGCGCTGGCTGAGCAGCTAGGCGAACTAGGCTTTGACGTACATAAACTGGCTGTTCCAGAAGAAGTATCAAACGGTTTCAACATCTACGCGCGCTTAGATGGCACACTTCCAGGCAGCACTGTATTCAGCTGCCACATGGACACAGTAACGCCAGGTATCGGCATTGAGCCAATCATCGAAGACGGCATCATCCGTTCAAAAGGCAACACAATCCTAGGCGGTGACGATAAGTCTGGTATTGCAGCTATCATGGAAGCGGTTCGCGTAATCCAAGCTGAAGGCCAAGCACACAAAACGATTGAAATCGCATTCACGGTATTCGAAGAAGGCGGTCTATTCGGTTCTTTGAACTTCGATATGTCTTACATCCAATCTGAGCACGCTATTGTGCTAGATACAGGCGGTCCGATTGGCACTATCGTAAATGCAGCACCTGGCCAACAGAAAATCGTTGCGAAGATCAAAGGTCGCCCTGCTCACGCTGGTCTAGCACCAGAAGAAGGCATCAGCGCAATCCAAGTGGCAGCAGACGCTATCACTAAGATGAACCTGCTTCGCATTGATGAAGAAACAACAGCAAACGTGGGTATTGTTGAAGGCGGTCAAGCGACTAACATCGTAATGCCAGAACTTAAAGTGGTTGCTGAAGCGCGCTCTCTAAACGGTGACAAGCTAACAGCACAAGTTGAACACATGATCTCGACATTCGAAGAAAGCGCGAAGCAATTCGGTGCTGAAGTCGAAATCGAATCAACTCGTGCTTACGATGCATTCGTCATTGCAGATGATCACCCGCACATTCTTTCGATCAAATCAGCGTTCGAAAAGCTTGGCGTAACGGCAAACACTAAACGCACTGGCGGCGGTAGTGATGCAAACAACTTCAATGCGAAAGGTCTAACTACGGTTAACCTATCTACAGGTATGGCGAAGGTTCACACCACTGAAGAGTACATCGCAGTGAAAGACATGGTCGCTATCACTGAGTTTGTTGTAGCTTACGTAACACAATAATCTTACTTGTTAGCTAGATGGTGAACATCATATAGCTGATATCAAAAAGCCGAGTCTAATATGGACTCGGCTTTTTTGTATCTGCGTTTTACGATCCGCTTGTTACTTCTTACTAAATGAAGAACACTCATTGATTGGTTTTGTTACAACAGTACCATTTTCTTCACATGGTACAGATGGCACCCCACCAGTAGAGCTTGCTAGCGAAGTGAATGAAGTGATTGCTAAAGCGACAGTTAATAGAACTTTCAATTGGATTCTCTCTTTAATTTGAACTCAACAATGAGCTGTAACTTGGGTTTTCCGTATTACTTGATGCTAAGAGAATCCCTTTTCTATTACCTCAAGACCAAAATACCAATAGGTATGATGTTCAGTATAATTATTAAGTAATAGATACGCAATTTTTTTCATCTTTATTTGTTTGTTCTATTTGTTGAAGAACATCTATCGCATGCTGCAGGTCATCCAACGCCACTGTTCTACCTTCCGTTAATGCGATAAACACAACCTCTAAAAAGGTGTTTGTTTGATACAACGGTTGATTAGATTGGTATTGCTCGATAAAAGTATCTTTCAATACTATCGCTTCGATTTGTTCAGCTTTGCTTGCTCCATCAGGTAAAAAGAGCAATACAAAGATCAAGAGTGGCATCAAGAAGCTAAACGCTCCCCAAAGGTAGAGATTACGGTTTTTAGATTTAGCTATCACCCCGCCAACAATTGACGAAATGAGTAGAAAGATGAAAGTTAACATGGCTCTGTCCCTACTTTTAAGCCCCCAAAACATTATGAGGCTGAGTGAGTATCGGGACAGCTCTCTATTGAGTAAAATTAAATTAGCTTATTGATACAACATTGATAATTAAACTACTGAATTTAATGTAATAAACATCATCCACTTAACAATCCAGCAATCCTCTTTGTGAGGTGCTATTACATTACTTATCTAGAACCCCCTACGTTTCCAAAACTGCCCTTCATCTTTTGCTACTAGGTCAAACGTCTTGTCGGCGATGATGTTGCCTTTTAGTTCGACCGTCATGCGCCATTTACCGAGCTTGTTCGAGACAGGTGCCCAAATGGTGTCACCTAGGTAGAAATCCCAGTCATTGTTGCCAACGTATTCTTCACCATCAAACGGTTCAAGCACTTCACCTTTGTCGGTGGTAATGTTCGGGTGGTAGATGCAGTAACGGATCTTTTCGCCTTTGGCTTTTTTTATATTCAAGATATAGCCAAACTCAACGTCAATTTCAGCGTCGACGGTGGTCGTAAACTCTTGGATTTTTGGAAGGTCTTTAGATTTAGAATCCCATGTGGAGTAAATACCATAAGAAGTCATGTCGACCACAACAGAGCGCTTTGCCATTTGAATCGTTACCTTGGAGTTGTTCTATTAATTTAATCTATGTGCCATTAAGTCACGCATCTACGAGACTATTCTTGCCAATCTTTCGCCATTCGCTTAATCACTGAAGGTTCAATGTCGTGAATAGTGCCATATTGCTCTCTACACACTTCAATAACCAAATCCGCTTTGTATTTAAGCGCAAGTTGGCGATAGGCTTTCATTTCCCACTGTTTAATGAAAGTATTTGAGACCACGACATCAAGACCTTGCTTTAGACCATCTTCAGCCGTGTTCTGACACCATTCATGGGCCTGTTGTAACTGTCTAGGATCAAAACGGTACTCACCTTGTTCATTCACATAATACATGTCCGCCTCGACATGTAATGCATCGTAGGTTTTCGCTTTTGTTGACTTACCCGAACCGGGCAACCCTCGAATGAGTATTAACTTCATCAATAACTTTACAGGCTAATTTGAAAACATGAGTTTATCTTAAATACTAACGGGTTGCTCTGATAACTGCTCCGAACCTTCTCACTACAACGACTCCCCTAGCATTACCTAAATCGACAAACAACGTGATGATATACCTTAAAAATCGATGTGTTGCTTCTGATAAAAAACACAAATAATTTACAACTATCCATTTTGTATATCGACAAGCGTATTAAACTACTATAGATTTAGATGTATAGACGTCTACATATCTAGCTTAGGGAGAAAGCTTTGCCTATTCGCATTCCAGACCAATTGCCAGCGTCCGATGTTCTTCGTGAAGAAAACATCTTTGTTATGCCGCTATCAAGAGCATCGACACAGGAAATTCGTCCACTTCGAGTCTTGATCCTCAACCTAATGCCGAAGAAGATTGAAACTGAAACTCAATTCTTACGCCTACTATCAAACAGCCCATTGCAAGTGGATGTTGAGCTGTTACGCATTGATGACCGACCAAGTAAAAACACACCAACTGAACACCTAGATAACTTTTACCGCCAATTTGAGATGGTAAAAAACCGTAACTTTGATGGACTAATAATCACTGGCGCTCCGTTGGGCTTGGTTCAATTTGAAGATGTTATTTACTGGGATCACCTGAAAACCATCATGGAGTGGGCTAACAAGCACGTTACTTCCACACTCTATGTATGCTGGGCAGCTCAAGCGGGCTTAAAACTGTTGTATGATTTGCCAAAGCGTACTCGTAAAGAGAAGCTGTCTGGTGTTTACAATCATGAGATTCATAACCCTTACCACCCTATCTTACGTGGGTTTGATGATACCTTCTTGGCACCACACTCTCGCTATGCGGATTTCTCACCAGAGTATCTAGCAGAGCATACCGACCTTGATGTGCTTGCGACTTCCGACGTGGCTGGTGTGTATCTGGCGGCAACCAAAGACAAGCGAAACGTGTTTGTGACGGGTCACCCTGAATATGATGCTCATACGCTTCACAACGAATACATTCGTGATTTGGGTGAAGGCATGGAGCCTGTGATTCCTATTAATTACTACCCAAACAACAATCCAGACAACAAACCTGTTGCGAGCTGGCGAAGCCATGGACACTTGCTATTCTCAAATTGGCTAAACTATTGCGTTTACCAGCAAACGCCTTACGATTTAGATCACTTCAGCGAAGAGAACTTCACTAAAGACGATTAATAACCGACTTTTAATCCGTATCTTAAAGCTGTGCTCGGTAATCTATTGATTAGTAAAACAATAACAATAGATTACCGGTCCCAGCTTTTTTATGGTGACTGGGTCGCATTCCACCATTGAATTACCACCTTATGTTAGCCAATTTCATATGATTGTCTGGTGTTCATAAGGAGCTTCACATGCCTGCCAAGTCATTGCTTTCATATTCCCGATTATCAACAAGTGTTGCACTACTCGCCTCTCTATCCATCGTTGGTTGTGTTTCTGTTACCGAAGGTCCGCCCAAGATAGAAAGTGACCCTATCGCGATGTCTGAATCTCGTATTGAACTAGGCTTAGGCTACATGGGGCAAGGCAATATGGTAAGAGCACGCGAGAACCTAGAGCTTGCCATCCAACACGCACCCAGCTACTACCGCGCCCGCCTCTCCATGGCGCATTATTATGAAAAAGTAGGCGAAGTCGATGAAGCAAGATCCACTTACCGAAAGGCGCTGAGTTTAGATTCCAGAAACGGAAATGTATTGAATAACTACGGTACGTTTTTGTGTAAACAAGGCGAGTATGAGCAAGCTGACAAATACTTCAACAGAGCTATCGACCAACCCTATTATTATCTCGTATCTGCCAGTTATGAGAATGCGGCCTTTTGCGCGTTTAAAGCCGGTAATACTGACCAAGCAAAGTATTACTTCACACGTGCTATTGACCACGATCCAAATCGAGCAAAGTCGATATTGCAGCTATCAAAAATTGAAGTAAGTGAAGCAGATTATAACGACGCGAGGCTTCGTCTGTTCAAGTTCCACCAGCGCTATGGCTATCAAATTCCATCGCTTCAAATATTGGTAGAACTGGAAAATAAAGCCGGAAACAGTGCACTTGAGAAGAAGTATCAAGCAAAATTAGACGAGTTGCTCTCCGCTTAGAATCACTAGAACATAAAAAACGGGCTTGTTGAATGAACAACAAGCCCGTTTTCTTAGTTAAGCTATTAGGTACTTTCGTATTGGAGAGTTATTTAAGTGCAATCCACTCTTGTCTTTGCTCATCATCCATAAAGGTCCACGCTACAAAGCGACTCACCTTTTGGCCTTGCGACATCTCTACCACTTTTAGTTGTTTCGCTCTCAACTTACCAAGCTCTGAACGAATCATGTCTACGTTGTCTTTCTTAGAAATCAGTGTCGTAAACCATAGCACTTGCGTTGCAAACTGCTGGCTCTCTCTCGCCATTTTCATAATGAAAGCCGCTTCACCACCCGGACACCATAGTTCCGCTTTTTGACCACCAAAGTTTAAGGTTGGCTTGTCTTGCTTAGCTTGCGATTTTTTAGATTCTGGCTTGAATGACTTACCTGCTTTCTTAGCACGGTTTGCCGCTAGATTATCAAGTTTACGTTGCGACCCTCTTTCCGCTTCTTCTAAAGAGCCGTGGAATGGAGGGTTACAAATAGTGACATCGTAACGTTCATTATCTTTAATCACACCTTTAAAGATGGCTTCTGAGTCTGCTTGTAGGCGTGCTCGGATCTTACCTTTTAGGTTCGCGTTACTCTCTGCAATGAAGTTTGCTGTTTTGATGGATACAGGGTCAACATCTGTCCCCGTACAACGCCATTTGTATTCTGTGGTACCAATGATTGGGTAGATACAGTTTGCGCCAACACCAATATCCAACGCCTTCACCGAAGCGTGATTATAAGGTTCGCCTTGACCATCACTGTTAAGGATGTCTGCCACTCTATGGATATAATCTGCTCGGCCTGGAATTGGCGGACATAAGTAACCCGCTGGAATGTCCCAATGCTTAACGCCATAGTGATGTGCTAACAGCGCCCTATTAAGTAACTTAACCGCTAATGGATCAGAGAAGTTGATCGTATCTTCACCGACAGGATTCATAATCAGGTGCTCTTTCAGATCAGGTAACGCAGCAACTAATAACTCGAAGTCGTAGCGACCTGTGTGCTGGTTTCTTGGATGCAGTCCGCCCACTGGTTTAGCATTATTTTTGTTTCGCGGTGAACCACCTGTTCGCTTCGAAGCAGAAGGCTTTTGCGAACCGCTCGAACTTTTTGGTGCGCTCTTATTCGAAGTGCCTTTCTTAAACGGCGCTTTACCCGCTCCGCCTTTATTATTGGTTGGTTTACAAGAAACTCGCTTGGCTTTATTCTGTCCAGCCGCTTTCGAATCTGCATTGCTACGGTTTTTATCAGAAGCGTTGTTTTTCGACAGGCTTAGCGTTGTTCTATTTTGTGATTGGCTCATTGGGCTACTTCTTTAAATCTAAATACATCATGAATAAACGGGCATCCAACTCAAGTTGGTGATATTCCGGCTCCATGTGACAGCATAGTTGGTAAAAGGCTTTGTCGTGCTCTTTCTCTTTGATATGCGCCAGTTCATGCACGACCAGCATTCGAAGCAAAGGCTCTGGTGCATTTCTAAAGACACTGGCGATACGAATCTCATTCTTCGATTTGATCTTGCCACCGTGATTCTTGGCAACGTAAGAGTGAAGGCCTAATGCATTATTGATTAGGTGTATCTTCCCGTCGTAAATTACCTTGCTGATCGGTGGTGTTTTCTTCATGTAGCGATTTTTAATCTCAATCGCATAATCAAACAGGGCCTTCTCGCTTTTTATTTCATGATTATTTGGATAGCGAGCTTCAAACCAAGGCACTAATTTACCCGACTCTACAAGTTGAGTCACAGGGTCGATAATGTGCTTAGGATAGCCTTGAATATAGCGTAAAGAAGGATGCATTCTGAAAGACCGTACAAGTTACACCACGACAATACGTTGTGGTCTTGAAAATTGAGCCGCATAGTGTAACTTATCACACTTTTCTAATCACCTAGGATTCGTTACACTTTAGCGAGATTCACCAAGAGAATGAAAAAATGAAACGTGTTGTATTGTACGTCGCAGACAAATGCCCACACTGTAAAGATGCCCAACGCTATTTGGACTCTAAGAAAATTGTTTACCGCCTAACGAATGCAAAAATGCAGCGTGGCCGTAAAGAGTTACAGGCAATGGGTGCTCGCTCTATCCCTGTACTGAAAATCGGCGACCAAGTGATGGTCGGATGGAATCAGAAGAACTTCGATAAGATGTATAACTCTAAGAACACCTAACATGTTCTGAATAAGTCATACTTCTATGCAGCTAAGCCCGCAGATCCGAATAAGGATCTGCGGGCTTTGTTTTATATTCTTATAACAGCCAGTTACCAACCTTGAGCAACGTTAACCTTTTACTCTTAAACACGCACCGCAAGCAGCGCACTTGTACCTTTCTTTAATACCCAAAAATCTGTCCAATATTGTTCGGTGAACTCTAACGAGCCTTTGATCTTTACACGTACATTTCATTGTTCTGCGATTACCAAATTAATAACTGATTGGTAAGCAATATGTCTTAGTAAATCTCAGGTAACCATATCGCAGGACACACGTTTTTCTGTAAATAATATAACTAACATTAGAGCTATCTCGTAGAAGCGAATTTTAGATCTACTTATCTTAAAAAACATTAGGTTAGACGATAGACTAATGGCAAACCAATGAGGACAACAGGTGAAATAGGATGAATGTAATTTGAAGGATTTGAATTAGATTTGAATATAAATCGACTAATCGACAACCAAACACACTTTAGAGGATAAATGCGGAACTGCTCGACAACGAAAAACACTAGACCCGTTAGATACAGGCCTATATGACAAAGCGAAGATAAAGACTAATGTGTACTAGCTTTAAATCGGATGAATTATTGGCCTTTAATTTTGAAGACCGTACCACAATTGACACACTGGTATCGCCCCTTAATACCGAAGAAACGATCCATAAACGTTCGATGAATCCTAACCAGTTTTTGCTCTTTACATTCACATTTCATAAAATCAGTATGCCATACTCAAAAGGTATAGTGATTATTGAGTATTACACGTACTTAGTAAATTATAAGCCGTTAATATTTAAGACTCAAAACGTGACATCAGTCGCAACTCGCTCGCTAAAGTGTGACCTTGGTTCAAATTACCAGCTCGTTTGACAAGAATTCATCACACATACTGCTTTACGAAATCAATAAAGGTTCGGTCTGCTTTCGACAGATAACCTTCCTTTCTCCAAGCTAGAGATAGGTTCAGTTTGACAGGGTCTTTGAATGGCACTCCGACCACGTCTTCTTCGTACTCCGTGACTAAGCTTAGCAGTGCTGTAATCGCGAATTCCCGTTTCACGATAGATAAAATCATCGGTAGCAAGTTAGTCTCGAACGCGATGGTCATATCTAGATTGTATTTCTTACAGGTCGCATCAATAAAATCACGATGGAAATAACCTGACTTGAACATGATCAGCTCTTGAGCGAAAAACTCTTCAAAAGTGATGGACGGTTGCGATGCTAGTGGGTGTTCTTTGCCTACAACCGCTAACATCTCAGAACTAAGTAGGTGGTCGGTTTCGAGATCGTCAGGCACATTTTCATGATTGATAACCCCAATATCGAGTTCACCGTTTAATAGCATCTCGCGTATCGAAGCTGTACCCGCATCAATCAGTGTTAACTTTAGATTCGGGTATTGGCTTTTAAAGGCCATCACCACTTGCGGGAAAAAGTAACTCCCCATCATGCTTGGCGCTCCTAACCGCACTTCTCCTTTCTCCAACCCCTTTAACTCGTTCATCGCAAGCTGAGCATCATCAAACTGCTGGGCAATTCTCTTAGCATGATCAAACAACACCTTTCCCTCTTCCGTTAAAGTGACGGATTTGTCTCCACGCCGAAACAGAATTAACTCCAATGTCTGTTCGAGTTTTTTGATGGAGATACTTAATGCAGGCTGTGCAATATGCAGCGCTTTAGCCGCCTGCGTGAAGTTGCCAAATTGAGCTACAGCAAGAAAATGTCGAAGGGGTTTTGATTCAAGCATGGTGATATATTTAATATATAAAGGTGATATTTTTAATATATTTCTTTAATCACATTTGTACTGATAACTTGTTCACAAATAGCTTAATTATTCGCACAGGCGCTACGTAGATGTTTGATAAAGGCAGTTCTCAATACAAACGAATCACCCAATCATTGGCGATTGGTTCGTTTATCATTTTCTGTAACCTCTACCTTTTTCAACCCATTTTGCCGCACATGGCAGAACACTTCCAAGTATCAGAAACCCAAATCAACTGGTTGTTTGCTGCTACAACACTTGGCCTTTCGATTAGCTTGGTACCTTGGGCAATTGCCTCTGAAACCTTTGGTCGTAAACCTATCATTCTGTTCAGCCTGTTCGCTATCCCATTAATAGGGTTAAGCATGGTGTTCACCACTACCTTGTTGCAACTCGTTATTGCCCGCGCATTTATGGGTATCGCTGTCGCGGCATTTGCTGGTGTGGCGGTTGCTTATATGGTTGAAGAGTTAACACCCAAAGCCTTTGCTGTCGCGATTGGTGGCTACATTGCGGCCAACTCATTAGGCGGTATCTTCGGGCGTGTATTAGGCGGCTTAATCACAGACTATTTCGATTGGCATGCAACCGTGTTGTTTTTTGTTATCGGTTCATTACTTGGTGCACTCTTTATTGCCTATCGCCTACCTGACCAACAGAACTTCAAGCCTCAAAAAGGGCTGTTCTTTCATCACAATCGTTCAGTCGTAATGCACTTAAGAAATCGTACCTTGTGGCTTGCTATGTTGATTGGCGGCGCTAACTTCGCCCTGTTTGTTAATCTGTACTCTGTAATGGGCTTTAGACTGGTATCCGAACCACACTCAGTACCTGTTGGTTTAGCCTCACTCATATTCCTCTGCTACTTGGCTGGTACTGTCAGCTCTAAGCTATCCAACAAATGGACACTTCGCTATGATCCTTTAAACGGAATCTTAATGGGCGTGTGTATCAGCTTAATCGGAATGTTGGTTTCTGCTGTTGATAAAGTGCCGTTCATGCTCGCAGGTTTATTACTGATTAGTGGCGGAGCCTTCTTCGCACACACCCTTGCCTACTCTTGGGTGAGTCAGAAAGCCCCAAGCGCTAAGGCGACAGCGACCGCGCTATACTTAGTTCACTATTACATCGGCGGTAGTTTAGGTGGATTCTTACTCTTGTACTGCTGGCAATTATTTGGCTGGAACGGTGTGATAGCGGGCGGCTCTATTTTCTATGTCGCGATATTTGCATGGGTCTATCAGTTAAAACAACTTCAAGTATCGACCTCTAAGCTCGCTGAAGCTTAACTAAGACAAGGTATACAATGAATTATTGCTTTTGATTGACGTTCGTTCTGATATCCTACGCAAAATTTCATTTCGGAACCTGTTATGTCGAACACTCAAAACACAGATCTTCAAACCATCCATGACCAAGTAAAACAATGGTTAGACGATGTTGTTATTGGCCTAAACCTGTGCCCATTCGCAGCCAAGCCACAACGTAATAAACAGATTAAGATCTTTGTGAGTGAAGCGAATACGGAAGAAACGTTACTGGAAGACATCATGACGCATTTCGTAGAGTTAGATAACACGCCAGTCGCTGAGTTAGAGACGACCTTGGTGGTTGTTCCTAACATGCTGCAAGACTTCTTCGACTACAACATGTTCATTGATTGGGTTGAAGCGTTGATCAAACAGCAAGACTGGGAAGGTGTTTACCAAGTGGCGACATTCCACCCAGATTATTGCTTTGGTGGTGCGGATCCAGAAGACGATGAAAACCTAACCAATCGATCTCCATATCCGGTTTACCATTTGATTCGTGAGGCAAGCATGGAAAAGGTACTGAAGCACTACCCTAACCCTGAAGCGATCCCAGATACCAACATCGCGAGAGTGGAGTCTTTAACGCCAGAAGAGCGTCGTAAGCTGTTCCCTTACCTATTTAGTTAAGCGATTCCGAATCGGAAAATGCAATACGTTTTCCGTATTTACGAACTTGCGCGCTCTTGATGATATGGACGAGATACAAACTGATCTCGTCCATTTTGTTTAGCGATATATAAACATTCGTCGGCAACTTTAATCAAAGAATCGAGCGCCGACATCCTTTCCCCTTTGCTATCACCTGTACTCAACTCAAAATGACACGCCCCGATTGATATCGTAACAGGCTTTCTATCGAGTGTAATTTTCTTCATATCTTCCAAAAGCGCTCTGAACTTATCTTCAACACCACTTGGGTTACTATTTGGGTACCAAAGAATGAATTCCTCTCCGCCGAAGCGTGCGACAAACTCGCCTTCTTGAGTGTTGTTGCTCAGAACATTGGCAACTTTCTTCAACACAACGTCACCCATTTGGTGACCATAAGTATCATTAACCTGTTTAAAGAAATCGATATCGACAACAGCCAAAGTGCCCTTTCCTAAAGAGCCTTTTAGTTGCTCGACTTCTGCGTTGAGCGTTTTGAACAAACAACGTCTATTCGGTAGATGTGTGAGCGGGTCATATAGAGCTTGGTATTCTAGCTTCTCGTTCAGCTCTTGCAGCTTGTGCTCTTGTTGTCTTCGAACCAATTCCACTTCGATCCATGAAGCCATTAACTTCATTACATCAATATCAAACTCTTTGAACTCGCGATAATACGGATTACCACTCGAGAAATTTAGAGTGCCATAAAGCTCGTCGTCGACGAAAATGGGAATACCAATGTAAGATTCTAAGCCAAAGGATTGGTAAGCAGGATGTCTCGCATAGATTTTGTGTTTACCGCAGTGTTCAATGCAGATAGGGCCACTCGATTTGCAGGTGATTTCGCAATAGGTCGAACGGTAGTCGAACATGTCACCGCTTTTTAAGTCGACACCTTCTGGAGTCACGCAATGTTCTACTAGGTAAGTGTTGCCATCTACTTTCGACAGAATACCAATATCTAGATCGAAGCGTTCAAGCCCCATGATAAGCAACTGAGCGATCTGAATATCGAAACCCTTTCGATAATCATTGGTGATTTGGTACAAGCGGCGTATAACAATTTCACTTTCACTAGCTTGGTGCATACTTGGGGTCCCACTGCTGCCGAAGTTAGTGACAACATCAATATTTGGTATATTTAAAAGAGTAAAGTGTAAATAAACATAATAATCAATTAGTTTGTGTGCAAAATACCTCATTGATCCAATGAATAAAAGTCGACTTCCTCCACTTTGCGTTAGCACCCTATTCCCAGCTTTGATAAAATAATCCATTAACGAAACAGAATGGATAGGAAAATGAACCTTTCTCAACTAAGCCAAGAAATCTACGATCACCTTTACCGCGACATTGAAGAGTTCCGCAGTACTTTTGATCTGCCTGTTGCTGCTCCTGAAACAATGGACGAAAAAGGCGATACGCTACATACCTCTCTAGCGATCGAAGAACTGACAGAACTTGCAGAAGCTGACTCTAAAATCGAACAAGCGGACGCTATTGTAGACAGCGTTTATGTTTTGATGGGACGTTTGGTTCACCTTGGCCAAGCTAAGGTAGAAGACAACCTAGCAATCAGCTACCTGATCGACCTACTGTTGAATGTTTCTAAAAACCGTTCAATCGATTTTCTACCTTGTTGGGACGAAGTACACTCAAGCAACATGAGCAAAGTATGTCGTAACGAAACAGAATACGCAGAAACTGAAGCTTTCTACGCTGAGCAAAACATCAAACTGATGGCAGTTCAGAAAGGCGAATACATCATTGCTAAGTGCGCAGAAGATTTCGTATCTGAAGGCAAAACCGTTCGCCAAGGTAAAGTACTAAAATCTGTACACTACCGTCCTGCGAACCTTGAGCCTCTTACAGCTTAAGTAAAGTTAAAACTGAAGCGCTGCAAAGCATCAGTTAACTGAAATAGAAAACGCCACGTTCTGTAACGTGGCGTTTTATTATCTATTAAAGAACTCTAGCTGTGTTAGCTATAGCCGTGTGTTAGAAACCGAGCGCTATACCAGTCGAGCCATATGATAAGCCGCCACATA
This sequence comes from Vibrio sp. Isolate33, assembly GCF_022397895.1. NCBI lineage: Bacteria > Pseudomonadati > Pseudomonadota > Gammaproteobacteria > Vibrionales > Vibrionaceae > Vibrio > Vibrio sp. Isolate33. Next base: position 132,932 of record NZ_JAKEUP010000004.1, on the reverse strand, counting down.
TTCGCCATTTCTAAAGGCAAACCCTGCTGACTCCCCTTCAATAACGAAACCAAACTTTTTATACAGACTGATCGCTCTTTCGTTATCGGTATATACCGTAAGCTCAAGTCGTTTGATGTTAATCCAGTTATCACACAAGTCGATTGCGGTCGCGAGTAGCTGACTGCCGACACCTTTGCCTAATACATCGTCTTTGACACCCATACCAAATGAAGCAACATGACGCCTTCTCGGGTTTACACACACTTCCATTCCCAAATTGCCGACAATTTTTCCATCGATTAACGCGACATAGGAGTACACATTATCAGGTATATTGGAGATTCGTTTCTGCCAGCTTTCCAGAGACGGATTTGGGAGTTGCAGCGTACCGGTATAAGCATTAGTGCATTCGTAGATTTCTTTTATTCCCTTCGCATCTGACGGTTCAGACCGTCTCACTATAATACTCATCGCAACTCCTACTATTATTCTTCACTAATTGTGATGCACATCCTCAATGTGCACCTAGACACACTAACAAATAGTAAATATTTAACAATAGGTTAGATGAAAATGTTTCAAAATATATAATTAGCAAGTGGAAGGGAAATAGTATTTGGACGAAGGCGTGTTAATAGTATGGTTTTACTTGTAGTGGCTAACGAAAGAGTTTCAGATGGAGAGATTAAAGGATAGGTTACTATGTTGATGTGATATGGACACAAAGATACGTGCCCATATTGTTAAACTAGCTCTCTTGATTAGTCACGCTCACATTGAACTTGGAGCACTTTAAGGTCGGTCGCATTTAGCTTCTCGGCTAATGCCGCGCCTTCTTCATTACATTGTTCAAGAGTCGTAAATTGGGTATTAATTTCCATTTCAGCGGTGCTGTCAGCGCCACCGATCATTAAGCTTAGTAGTAGTGTTAGTTCGTACATCAATTAATCCTCTTTCGAGTTTTCAAAGCATCCATTCGAATTAGATAAAGTAACCAGAATAAGCCCTAGTTCACTTGTTTCGTTTGAGATAATTCTAGTCATTCACTCGATTCGAGTCTTACCATTTTGTGCCAAGAGCTAACAAAGTAAGTACACTTATTTTACTTTGCTTAGTTGATACTGAGTAAACGCCCTCGTTCGATATCTTGCTCAAGCACCTCTGGTGTCAAATCGCCATGTCCATGGTGGTCATGATTATGGTGATGCCCATGATCGTGGCCTTGGGAATGACCTTGATGTTCATTTGCTCTTTGAGCTAACTTGTCTGAGTCCAAATAGGTATCAGTCAAATCAACACAATAATCTTCAGTCCATAAACGGCGAGCCTCATCATCACTCATGATTTGCTCGGCTTTAGGGCCCAACTTGTCCATGTAGAACATCCCTAACTCCTCTCCTTCCACATTGGCGTGGTTGATAAGGTTCATGAAAGCAGGTTCTTGGTTTTCATCAGAGAGATGACCATTTTTGTAACACACAGTTAGACCAATAATGTCATCACCAAGTTGTTCTAGTGCAGGGTTGAAATGATTGTGACTGTGATTATGTTCAGCAGCGGCTACAAGCATTGGAGTAAGTAAAACACATGCAATAGCCAGTAGTTTAATAGTGTTATTCATGGATAGACCTTCTAAATTTGAGAGAACAATTTGATTAGTTGCTTGGCTTAACTTCTGGTGAGATGAGCGGATGGGAACGTCAGGACTATTTCAGCCTGAGCCCCTCTCTCATCTCACTACAAATAATCAATATGATTGGATAACGAGGCTCGATATAACGAGCATTCTGAAAACAAAAATCACTTATCAACCACGATTCTTGCTGGAGCGATGGTGTAAGCCATCTGCTTCATTTCCCATTGCCCTTTTGCTTCTAAGGCAACCGCTAATGCTTGCGCCTCTTCACATACCTTCGCTGGTTTTCCATCAGCCCAGAATGAAGGACCCGAGGTGTATCCACACATAACAGAAAAAGCGTGTTGGCCATCCTTTATTGTGTATTCCGTCATAATGCCTCCACCTTCACCGTGCGTTATTTTTAGCGAGCCTTCATCGGCAACATGCATTGCATCGGAAGGGTTCGGTTTGACGTACGTTGTGTAGGTGCCGCCATCTGACATGTATTGGTTATCGTACATGGTGTAGCCTTCTTTTTCTGAAGGTAAGGTCAGTTCGTAGTTAGGATCAATGTCCGCTAATCGTTCTGAGTTATTCGTCGCACCAGGTTGATAGTTGTGAGCATTTGACTGTCCGTTAGCGAAAACAGACCCTGCCACTAAAGAAAGGATAACGACCGCTAAAATTGATTTTTTCATAATGAACTCCAGATATTCTAAGCAAAGAAGTTGTAAGCAATAGCTTTATGATTGAGTAAGAGAATGGGTTTGTTTACCTAACTTTTTAGGATGTGAGGGCAATATCAGCCCTCACTGCAAATACCCTATTTGTTATCGGTTCCTGCTCCTTCACCAGGCTCAGTTGGACGACTTACCGACTTGCGCTCAAGATTGTGGTGAGCACGCACTCTATCCATGTATTCTTGCTTGGTGTTCATACCTTGCTTCATTGCTTCTGGTACTTGTTCAGCTGGGATCACGATGTCACGGTCGACTGGCCACTCTGTTAACAGCTCTGGGTGGTAGCCTTCTGGGTAGTACAGTTTTGGATCCAACTCTAAATCACGAATCTCTTGTTCTTGTATGTCTTCACGGCTGTTTTTCGGCAACGGGATTCTAAAGTCAGACCCATCTGCCATATCAAATTGTGGCGCTCGCGCATTCGGGAAATCAGGTAAAATACCTTCACGAACCCACGCATTATCTTTAGTCATGTTAACGACAATGCCATCTGGCGCACCGAAGTGGTAAGGCCCTTGCCAATGGTGGCGAACCTCAGCAACGGTTTCCTCATTGAGATATGGGTCGAATGTCATGTGCGTTGTCATGAACAAGCGCGGTTGTACTTCATTCGCCACATAACCCGCCGCGTACGCTGGTGTATGGTGGGTATCAACGGTGTAACGTGCTAAGAATGGCGGTACACCTTGAATAATCGAAGACACACCAAACGTTTCGGTTTGCAGTTCAGTAATGAACAAGTCTGCGCCTTTTGCGTATTTCAAATCCAACTCGGTTGGGCGACCGTCTCCTGTCCAAACAAACGAAAGCACTCGACCGTCATCTTGAGTCCAATTCAAGCGGTAACCAGACGCGCCATCTTTTGCGTGACTGCGTCGCCAGTGAATCACTTCCACATTGTCTTGGTCATAGATAACGCCACCGTCGTCGCGGAAATCAAACTCGTGTACCACTATGTCGTTGCCTGATGGGAACACATCAAATGCATCGGTGTGCCAGTTCAACATTTGCTGCATGCCTTCAATCATATGACGAGTGCCATATTCTGGAGTCGCACCACTCGGGCCATAAATGTTAAGCGGCTTTTCCCAGCGACCATTCCAACCACCAAATTGATACAGGTAAGGTAACGAGCCGTAATGGTCTACGTGTAAGTGAGTAATGAAGATATGGTCGAGTTCATTCATCGCGACACCCGCCGCTACGTAGTTCGCAATTGACCCTTCACCTAAATCAAAGACAAAGTTAGAGCCGTTACCCAATTCTACGTATATTGAGGTGTTTGCTTGCCCCGGGCGAATCATTGGTGATGTCCCCATGAACGTGACACGCATTTCATCCGGTTGAACTTCTTCAGTTCGTGGGAACCAGTTGGCGCCCGACACCATGTGATCGCCATAAGGTGCAATGCCCTCAAACATCAGGCCTTCTTTCCAACCTGAATTGGTTTCTTTGCGATAGTCACCATTGTTTACACCGCCCATTAACACAGAAAGGACCTCTTCTTCTGAAGAGTACAAGTTCCCCTTAGGTTGAGTGCTCAGATACTCTTCAAGGGTTTCACCCTCGTGATATTCAAATTTCTCGAGTTTTTGAATATCAGAGTTGGTCTGCTTGGTGTTGTATTGCATCATTGGGTCAGCAGCAAAAGCGGTTGTCGTGATGATCATTGCTGTCGAGATGATTGATAATTTTGCGAAAGTTCTCATAGTTTCACCTATCGGTCTGAGTATTTAGTAAATGAATGAAGTTCCTTCCTCACTCCGATGCAAACAAGTTTATTAATAAACCGAACCTTGATATATAGTGTAAACTTTACTTAAAACCTCCATTTCATTTATGAGTTAATAACGATTCCACCATGATTTGGATGAGTGGCAATAAGAATAGAGGGAACTGAATTTGGACCTTAATCTACTGACGACATTTTTGGCCGTTTACAAACACAGCTCTATCACCGTGGCATCAGAGCAGCTCGATATTTCTCAACCCGCGGTAAGCGCGGCTATTAAGAGACTCGAAGGGGTCGTGGGCAAAGCTTTATTTGTGAGAGAAGGACGAGGTATCGCGCCCACTGGAGCTGCGGTATCACTCGCTAACAAGATAGAAGACCCATTGAACATCATTGGAACGGTTGAGCAGCAAAAGAATGACCTTAAAGTCTATTGCACAGAGAGCTTGCTTCATTTCGTTAGCCAGGTTGAAGGCGTAAGCTTTACGGAAGCGCCGCTCGAAGAGGAAGAACTGTTTGATGCGCTTACTGCACAAAAAGTGGATATCGTCATTGATGTACTTTCGAGTAAGAAACACTCATTGATTGAAGAAACCATCGTCGATGAGGAGCCCGTGTGTCTGACTCGAATCAACCACCCTCGAATTGGTGAGACACTGAGTAAAGAGGAGTATTTCCAAGAAGAACATATTGCACTCAAGATCAAACGCGCCAACATGAACACGGTCGAGTTTTTATCAGAGAGCGATATCGAGCCAAGAAAAGTCAGAATTGAAACCAGCTCAATTTCAAGCATGCTGATTTTGGCAAGCACGACAGATTACATCGCCGCTTCTACTCGTTCTTTTGCAGAAATGCTCGCACCAGCGCTTGGCTTACGCGTTCACCCTATCCCCATCAAATTAAAACCGCTCACGTTTCGAATGCTCTATCACCGCCGTTATGCTAACGACGAGCAACACATCAAAACCCGTGAAGCAATCAAATCGGCATTAAGAAAACATAAATGAAACTGAGGTTTTAACTAAAGTTAACCCTATTAATATAAATTTGGTTTCATCACATACTCTCCAGCAAGTTAATTCAATAGAACAACACTGGAGAATCCATGAAAAAGCTTAACCTTATTGCTCTACCACTTACATTACTCAGCAGCGCAGCGTTTGCGACCTCAACTCAAGTTTACATCGAACAAAACGTTGCCTCTAATGCTGCAGATAACGGTGTCTACACCACAGAAGCTGGCGCATTAATCGATACCTCAGAAAATGGACAAGTCTATATAGGTTTTGATGACCAGGGTTGGCTGGCAGCGGGTTACGGGCACGACTTTCACATCAGCGAGTCTTTCACGTTCAACCTATACGGTGAGCTTGGTAAATGGGACAACGGTGAAGAGTTATTAATCGAAGGTATTATTGATTATCAAGTGAACGACAACTTCAATGTATTCAGTGGATTGGGATATAACCAGTCAGGGCAAGTACTCGAAAATATAAGCGACACCACGATCAACACCAATAAGTTCATCGCCGGTGCGGGGTACTCACTCGCCGGTTGGGATTTAGCTTACCAATACACTCACGAAAACAGTGATGGATCCAATGGCGGGTTTACCCATGACGGTAACAATGTCTATTTTCATCAAGGCGATTACCGTACGAATGAACACGAAGTTATTCTCTCTAAGAGCATCGACGACTGGACACCCTACGTGAAATACACCTACTTCAATACCAACGAAGGTGACCTTTACTTGAACGGCCAATCGATGGGCCCGATCGACAACGACAATATCATTACGCTTGGTTTGTCTTACGACTTCTAAACATCTCAGATTCAATTCTCATAGGCAGATGGATTTGCCCACCTTTCGAGGGCACTACTATGAAAATGACTCCTCAACGCAACAAAGTCATTAACATCGCTGCAGCGATCAGTATCGTTTTGTTTTCCGCAATTCCCACCTACGCAAATGCTGATCACTTAGATTTCCATTATCTAGAATCGAGTTATCTAGAAACCAGATTTCTAGACTCCTCCTTCTTCGAATTCATGACACCAGATTTTGGTCAGGGGTATCTTAACGATGAGATTAAAGAAAACCTTATTCTGGAATAATTCGCTAACACATTACAAAACGCAAAAGCTGAGGCTTGGATACACTCGATGGAGTAGTAAATGGGAACATCGAAAAAACCAGCCGTTAACCCAATGTACTCTTTAGTCAGACTTGAACTAATAAAGATAAACACAATTCACTTCACAGTCGAACCAGTACTATTATTTTCATGGAGATATCGCATCATGCTTTACTTATACCCCAAAAAAAAGCACCACACTTATAAAGCATGGTGCTGATGTTACTGTGTAGTTTTGACTAAGCTAATTAGTATCTTTAAAACAAAGACTAGTTAGCTGGACGCCAAACGCCCCATTTGTCATTTTCGTAGGTCACTTGAGGGTTTGTACCGCCTTGAACCCACCATTGTGCTTTCCATGACTGGTTCGAGTAAGTCACAACTTCACCACCAAGGTAAACGTTAGATGAATCCCATGTTCCCGGGTTTGGTGCAGGATCAGGGTCCGGCGTTGGATCTGGATCTGGTGTAACGCCACCGTCATCAGCAATCACTTCGAACGTGAAGGTTTCTACACTTTCGCTTTCAATTGAGCTAGCAATGAACGACAAAGTTTCGTTCGCTGTAATCGCAGTCGTATCTACAACAATTGAAGCCGTTCCGTTGTTTTGAATGCTAACAGCAGAACCTTGAGTCTGTGTCAGGTTTGCTGCTTCGCTCGTCGCAATCACAACTTTGTCGCCAGCATTAACGACATTGTCACTCTTCACTAGTTCGTAGATGTCGCCTTTTAATGGCTCAACACCGCCGTCGCCACCTTCAATCAGCGTTAACTGACCAGAAGCACGGCTATCTTTTGAGTTGAAGAAGTTACGTGAAGGGTCGTTTTGGAAATACATGTAGTGCTGCATCTCAGCGTGCCAGTCACCAATGAAGATCGCGCCATCTTTGAACTCTTCGTGCCAGCCATTGATTTCTGAAGCCAACAAACGAGCCCAATCGTTAACGTTTGAAGCGTCGATAACGATGTCGAAGCTGCGCGCTACTTCACCATACTTGTTGATGATGTCGTACTTAACTGTGTCACCAACTTCTGGCGTTCCAAATTGGTCAGAAACAAACAGATCACCACGCACTAGATCGGGCTCTGGACCCGGCTCTGGTGGAGGGGTTGTACCACCCGCGATAGTGATGTCTGAACAGTTGTAGAAGCCTTCGCCCGCAGCATCATTACGCTGCCAGCGTACATATAGGATCGCGTCACCAGAACGGTCAGATGGAATCGTCACATTGATACGGTATTTACCACCGCTTACAGGAACATTGCCCACTTCTTGGATAAGATCTAAGTCACCCCACGCTAGGCCTTTGCTCAAGTCTGCGTTTGGTTTCGTTAGGTAGAACTCCCAGAATGAAGGGTTGTGTGGCGCAGTCGCGTTGAATACATATTCAAACGTGCCTGTACTTAGCTCGGTACGAGTCCAACCAGTATGAGGCGCACCCATACCGCGTTTTTGTGAATCGTTGGCATAACATAGCGTGCCATCAGGAATCGCCGCTTTCACAGCGTTAATGTTGTTGAAATCCTGAATATTTTTTGCATATTCGTTACGTTGAACAAACGGGTATGAGCCAGAAATATCTTTCGCTTGAGCACATGCGGCATTCGGTGGTGTACCTGACCAAATCCCGCCTTGCTCGTAACACGTGTTCTGACGTGCGCTTGGAAATTCAGACCAACCATGAGCGTTTGCCACTGACGGCACACTCGATAGCATAGCCATACCTACTGCTACTTTTAGAAGATTATTATTTATTGTTGTCACTTTCCCACTCTCTATTATTTTACCCTGCACACAAGACTAACTGGTCAACAACCAATCAATATTGCAGTTCGAGGGTTTATAGTTTTTGTTTAAAGAACAACGAAAAATATATACGTCAATTTTATCAATAACAGCGGGTTTTATATTGATAGGAATCAGAGTCACACAACTCATAGAAATGCGTTGTCGATAGATGATGTTGCTTCGAATTATTGGATCTCAGTATTCCATCTTGATTGAGGAAACAATATTCAAAGTGAATAAAAAAACGGCTTAATGAGTAAGCCGCTTTTTTGGAGATTCGCTAGATGTACAGTAGAAGGTGTACTTAGCAAGATAATGAGAAGACCTTAATAGCGACTATTCATCCCCATGCGATGTGACATGTCATCGTCCATGCGACCACCCTTCCAGCCGCTGCCACCTAAAAGGTTTAGAACGTCGCGGGCGTTGTAGCCTTCACCGCCAAAGAAATCGTTAGACACATCATTTCTCAGCAATTGAATGATGGGAGCTAGTTCAACATGAAGATCTTGTGGATCAGCAAACAAAGCCAATGCAATTTGTTGTTGGCGCTTGCTCAGCTCTTTAGAACTGGTTTCGACTTGTCCAATAGAGAAGAAATCACGGCTCCCGTAACTCTTAGCCATCTTTGCAGACAGGAGTTTGATTACCTTTTTGATTCTTCGACGCTGAATGTACCTTAACACCTTGATTCCTTTTCTAATCTACAAAAGTCACGTGACATATTTATAAGATATGGCAGGTGGTTAGGATGTCATTCTTTGTTTGTGTACTCAATAAAAAAGTCAGCAATAAAATTGCTGACTTCAACGTAGTTCTCGAAGGTTATCTAGTACATATACACTAGAAGCACTTTCGTTTTACCTGCCCAATAAATGGAATAAGGAAGATAAAGCGCCCAACATAAAACAACGTAAATGCTAACCACAAACCGTGATTCCCCCAAGACTGCACAGCAAAAAACTGTACCACCAAGAACAACACCAGCGTAATGAAACTCGAATTTCTCACAGGGCGAGTGGTTCCCGTTCCGGTAAAAATACCGTAGAAGGTTAAGCCGTAGCCCGCTACCAATGGGAACACCAATAACCACGGACTCATCGATAAGTAAATCTCGATCAGTTCTGGCAGTGAGGTGAAAATCATGACGACTTGATGTTTAAACATCACGGTAAGCACTGTCATCACGATAATGAATGCCGTTGTCCACTGCGTGTTTAACTTAATGACATTATCAAGCAAGCTTGGATTTTTCTGCCCTATCGCTTTACCCGCAAATACGCTCGATGCATTCGCAATACCATCAAACATGTAGCTAATGATAAAGGTCACTTGCATTAAGATTGCGTTTGTCGCCAATACGTCCGAACCTAATTGAGAGCCCACGCGTGCCATCATGTTGAAAAACACAAGGATACAAACTGTGCGCAACAGCAAGTCCATATTCGATGACACGATGACCTTAAAATCTTTAGACGAGATTTTAAGTGAGCGCGCATGTTCCCACAGCGAAAACTGACAAGTATGGAACACAAAGTAGAGACCGATAGCGAACGTGGTGATCTGAGCGATTAAGGTCGCAATGGCAACACCTGCAATCCCCATATCAAGATACATAACAAACACGATATCGAGCACTATGTTCAGCACATTACCGACCACTTGAGTAAACAAGGTCGCTTTAGCTTTCGCCTGCCCCATTAACCAACCAATGATTGTGTAGTTAATCAGAACAAAAGGCGCACCAAAGATCATAATATTGAAGTATATCTTGGCGTTAGCACCTACCGCGGCTTCCGGCTCAATAAGCCACTCCGCACCTTGCCAAATCAATGACTGCAACAGGATAAAAACAACGCCAACACATAACGCGAGTAACAGTGGTCGAATTAAACTGCTTGCCTGCTCTGCATGGTTGTTTCGTCCCAATGCAATCGCACTTTGCCCTGTTGTGCTTACACGGAAAAAACCGAATAACCAATACAGGGTATTCATGATAACAGCGCCAATCGCCACACCACCAATAAGCTCAGCAACGCCAAGCTTACCAATCACGGCGGTGTCTACAGCGCCCAATAGAGGTTGAGTGACTGTAGAAACGATAAATGGGAACGCTATTTTAAAGTAATCTTGATGAGTCAGTTTCATTGTTGGTCAAACTCAGTTTCAAACGGTATTTCTAGATAACTAGCCGCTTCTAACAAACTCTTGGTGTAAGGATCACGTACGTGTTTCAGAATTCGCATATCATCGACTTGCTCGACGATTTGGCCGTCTTTGAAAAACATCAAACGATCACAAAGAAAACTCGCGACAGCAATATCGTGAGTGATAAACAAATACGAAATCTGACGCTCTTGTTTGAGTTTTTGTAAGAGGTCGAGAACTTGTACCTGAACGGAGACATCTAACGAGCTCACCGCTTCATCAAGCAAGATAAACTTAGGGTTCGGCGCTACCGCTCTGGCAATACACACACGCTGTAATTGTCCGCCACTGAGTTGATGGGGATATCGATCAAGCATGCCTGCATCTAAGCCAACCTCTTCAAGTAGCAGAACCAAATGGGACTCTCGCTCTGCCTTACCGACTTTTTCGTTAATCAGAGGCTCATTGATGATCTCTCGAATCGTCAGTCGCGGGTTTACCGAGGTGTTGTAATCTTGGAATACCACACTCATCACTTGGTGCATGGGTAGGTTCGAAATGGCGTTGCCAAGTACCACCTCGCCACTGTCAGCTGCTTCTAGACCAAGTATGACTTTCCCTAGTGTACTTTTACCACTGCCCGATTCGCCAACCACGCCGACACATTCACCTTCATTAACTGTGATAGAGACGCCATTGAGTACGTTTTGGTAGCTAGGGAATAACCAACTATCGTCGTTTTTGAATGCCTTAGTGACGTTCTTTACTTCAATCAACATTAGCGGCTCTCCATGACAGATTTAAATCGATTTACTAATGCCATACGAGTATCCACTAAGTAACGCGTGTGTTTGCTTTCTGGTTGAGTGAACACCTTGCGAGTAGCACCGTACTCAACCACTTTGCCTTGGTTCATAACCATAACGTTGTCTGCGATATGAGACACCAAACTCAGGTCGTGGCTAACGAAAATCAAACTGGTACCAAACTGCTCTCGTACAAACTGCAGTTCCTTAACCACTTCACGCTGCGAGATATAATCAATCGCCGTTGTGGGCTCATCAGCAATAATCAACTTGGGTTTCAGTACCAACGCCAGTGCCACCATAATTCGTTGCAGCATGCCTCCACTAAGTTCATGGGGGTACTTCTTAATTAAATCTCGGACTGATTTCAGGTTAACCCGAGTCAGCACATCGCAGAATAGGTCAACAGCCTCTTTAGTGCTCATTGACTGGTGTTGCTTTATTGTTTCCACGGCTTGATTGCCAATAGTGAACAGTGGATTGAAAGCCGTCATCGGGCTTTGCATGATCATCGAGATTTTCTCCCCCCTTAATTGACGACGCTGCTTCTGCGGCATATCAAATAGATTCTCGCCTTCAAACAACGCATGACCCGAAATAGAGAAAGAGTCGTTCAACAACCCGTTAATCGCATTGCATGTCAGGCTTTTACCACTACCTGATTCACCCAAAATCCCCAAACATTGGTCTTCTTTGAGTGTAAAGCTCACATCAGAGACTAGCTCTCTGTGTGTCGGTTTATGTAGCGCGACGCTAAGATTTTTAACTTCTAACATCATCTTTGCTCCGTTCTTGGATCTAATACATCACGTAAAGAGTCGCCAAGTAAGTTACAACACGCCACCACTACCATGATTGCGATCCCAGGGATGACCATCTGTTCAGGGTTAGAGAAGAGAACTTCTTTAGCATCACTCAACATTGCTCCCCACTCTGCCGTTGGCGGCTGTACGCCTAAGCCAAGAAAGGACAGTGTTGAGATGCTCAATATAATCCAACCTAAATCTAGAGTCGCAAGAATGATGACCTCCGCAGCGATGTTCGGTGCTAAGTGCTTACGAAAGATAAAACTTTGAGGTGTCTTAACCGTTCGTGAGTACAGGATGTAGTTTTGGTGATTAAACGCAATCACGGAGCTTCGAACAATACGCACATACCATGCGATTTTCGCAATAAAGTTCGCAATGATGATGTTGAAAATACCCGGCCCCATAATGCCCACAATACTCAAAACAATAATTTCATACGGGAATGACAACATCACTTCACAACCACGCATGATCAATGAATCGACCTTGCCTCGCATGTAGCCAGAAACCACACCAATAAAGCCGCCGACGACTGCCGTAATAACCATGGTTAGTAGCGAGTAATACAGCGTAGTACGAATACCAAACAACAAACGAGAATAGATGCATCGACCCAAATGGTCAGTACCGAGTGGGTACTCCATCGACATCGGCATCATAGAGTTAATCACATCCGCCAAGTTAGGATCGTGCGGCGCAAGGTAAGGCGCAAAAGCCCCCATCAAGCAGATAGCCGTTAAGATAAACAGGCAAACAACAACGGTCTTATTGGAAAGTAGACGTCTTATCATGAGTTCTTCGCTCCTGACTTGAGACGGGGATCGACCACCGTGTGTAAAATATCAATCAGCAAATTAGAGACCACAAACAAGCTGCCCATCACCAAGATATAAGCTTGGATAATTGGGTAATCACGATTGAAAATTGCAGCCAACGCAAGTCGGCCTAGGCCAGGTATCGCGAATATACTTTCGATAACAACGGTACCCGCAATCAAACGAACGATGCCTATACCTAGCGCTGTCATTGAGGTTTGCAGTGAGTTTTTAAGAAGATGCTTCCAAACGACACTGTGCTCTGAAATGCCACGAGCGCGCGCGTAATTCACATAGTTGTGATTCATTGAATCCAACATGGAGTTACGGATAAGACGAATGTAGGTAGCAACGTAAGCCATACACAGAGTGACTGACGGTAATATGAAATGGCTGAAAGTGGTCGCACCGCTGCTTGGCAACCAATATAGATTGATTGAAAACACCCAAATAAGAATGAAGGCCAACCAGAAGTTAGGCATTGCGGTACTGGCGAAAATGAATACTCGGACAATTCGATCAAACCAATGATCTTTATACACGGCGCTGAGCACACCCATCGGGATACTGACACATACCAACAAGATGAGTGATAACCCTGCAAGTTTCAGCGTATATGGAAAGCTTCGTGCAAGTTCTTCAGAAACCAGTCGATTGGTATTGGTGTACGAGATACCAAAGTCGCCTTGTACAGACGATACTAGCCAATCGGTATAACGGACTAAAAACGGACGGTCTAACCCAAGCTCTAAGCGAATTTCTTCAATGGCTTCAGGGCTCGGTGTCGTGTCATTGACACGCAGTGCCACTTCAGCAGGATCTGCTGGAATAATATTAACTAAGGCGAACGCGATAAAAGAGACAAAAAACAGTGTCACACTCGCACTCAGTAATCGCTTTAGGATGTATTTAGCCATTCGGTTACTTTCTTAATGTAAAACAGTAAGCAAAAAGACTGACACCCCCAAAAGAGTGCCAGTCAATAAGCTAGTCAGTGGTAAAGGAAACAGACAAGGATTATCTATTTCTTACTTTACAGACATACGTTGTAGCGGGATTTCAAACTGCGATGGGTTGAAACCAACGCCTTCTACACGCTTGTTGAATACCGCACGGTTTTGCTCGTAGCTGATCGGAATGTAGATCGCTTGCTCGTGCAGTGTTTTCAGAACATACGTGTAGTGTTCTTGACGCTTGGTCTCATCAATGGCTTCCAACGCTTCTAAGATGTGGTTATCAATCTCAGCCTTTTGTGGAATGCCTTGTTGCGCAGCGTAATCGCCATATACTGGTTTACGCATACCACCAAGGAACGATTGAGGATCGTAAGGTGTACCCCAAGAAATATTGAACGATAGATCAAACTCACCTTGTTTCAGGCGGTCGCGGTGCGCTTGTTCTTCTTCACCAACGATGTTCATCTTCAGGCCAACCTTCGACCATTCACTTTGTAAGTACTGTGCGATGGTACGCTCTACGACCTTGTCACTGTCGTAAGAAAGCGTAATTTCAAATGGTTTGCCGTCTAATTTACGAGTCTTACCATCCTTCTTCCAACCTGCTTCATCCAACAGTTTTTCAGCTTGAGCAACGTCATATTGGTATGGCGTCAATTCGATATCAGCGTAAGGGACATTCTTCGCAAGCAAAGTATCTGCCGGCTTTTCTAAGCCCAACATGATGCGGTCTGCGATGATTGATTTGTTAGTTAGGTGACTCAGAGCCTGACGAACACGAGTATCACTTAGGTTCTCGCTGGTCGAGTTCAAAATCAACATACGTGTCGATACTGGCTCAGATAGCTCAGTGCCAAAACGCGGATCTTTTTCAAACTGTTTGTATGACTGCGCGCTCACCAGTTGCAGGCCGTAAACCATATCGATTTCACCACTGCGTAGTGAAAGCAGACGCGATTGATTGTCTGGAATTACTTTTGCCACAATCTTGTCGACTTGTGGTTGTTCACCCCAGTAGCTTTCGTTGCGTTCGAACGTCGCACGTTGATCAACCACGTTATCAGTCAGAACATAACTGCCGGTACCTACGTAACAGCTCGCACCATTCTTGGTTGTTCCGTCTTTAAAACATTCAGGAGAAAGGAAACGAAACGGACGCGTTACACCAAGCTCAACAAGGAACGGGTAGTAAGATTCAGCAAACTCAACTTGAACCGTGTGGCTGTCCACAACTGTCACACTCTCTTTGCCTGTCTTTTCAATTTCCACCATCAAGCGGATAGACTCCAGCCATGTGTGACGGTTCGCGTTATCCAATAATGCATCGAAGTTCGCTTTCACGACATTAGCATCAAACGGCTTACCATCAGAGAACGTGACGTCATCACGTAATTTGAATGTATAAGTTTTACCATCCTCAGAAGTGCTCCAGCTTTTTGCAAGCCAAGGTTCAAGAACACCGTTTTCACCAAGATGCACCAACCCTTCAAAAATAAGGTTTTGTGCAAAGATCTCACCACCGTAAAGGTGTGGGTTTAGGTCACGGATATCACGATAGTTCGCAAAAGTAAGTGTACTCTCCTCAGCAAACGCGCTTTGGACGGGAATAACAGCAGAAGCAGCAACGGCTACAGTAGCGATAAGTTTTTTAAACGGCATAAACAAACCTTAATGGTAATGATAATTATTATGATTTACTGGCTAAATAGTACTATAACGATAAATATCATCAAGAGTTAGCGACATATTCATTTTTCTTATTGTTTGTTTCAACAATAAGAATGATGTTGAAAAGCGGGCTGTGAAGATCGTTCAATCTACTAAGCGTGCGTATGACAGTAAGAGGTGTGTACCTCCCTTCTTTGCCAACAGCACATTAGTGTCCGTTGCCACACGCAATCATTTAGCCAATTGGTAGCCTATAGACGCGTACGCAAACAGGATTAAGAGTTAACGATATTCAGGGGTTAAGCGAATGGAGGTGAACGTGTACGAGGCAGTTCGGATAGAGAAAGTGATACCGCAAAGCGCGTTAACTTTTGATAAGTAGGCGCTTGAGTCTTAGTTGTGGTGGGGAAACTGCTGCTATGAACGGCACTTTGCACCGCGTCATAAATACCGCACTGATGCTGCGCATGTACCTCTTCTCCCATTTCCAATTCGTGCACGATCGACGATATATTCAAGCTTAAAGGAAGCATGAATAACGACAAAATCAACAATGTGCGTTTCGCAGTGCGAGAGAAAAGGTTCAGAGTTTAGGCCCTATCGAGGTAATGCTAAGGAGACTACCACCGATAAACATGCCATTTATGTATCTAGATCAAAGTAATATCACTAATCGAAATCATTCTCATCACTATATAAAATGAGAGCAATGACAAACCAAAATCAGCGTAAATGCTTCTAATTATTTATAAATTAGTGATATGGGATAGAAGAGTATTCAAGCGAATACAGCAGGAGTTACTCGAAGACTAGATAGGTTTGACCATCTACAGAGATGCTTTTCACTTGTGTGTTAAACACAGACTCAAGTTGTTCTGGAGTCAACACTTGTGTCGCAGCACCAGAAGCTTCTAAAACGCCTTTATCGAGCAGCAACACCTGGTCGGCGTGTCTTAGGGTTCGGTTAAGATCGTGATTTGCCATGATCACGGCAATGCCCTTCTCTGCTACTCGTTCAATGAGCTTGTAGAGCAAGGCTTCTTGAGCAATATCCAATGGCGCCGCTGGCTCATCGAGAATTAACAACTTCGCGTATGGGTTAAGTGTCGGCCAAATTTGCAAACACATGCCCGCTAAGCGAACGCGTTGCCACTCACCGCCAGACAAAGCTTGAATAGAACGATGAAGCTTATCCGCAATGTCGAGCATCTGGCTGATTTCTTCCAAAGCAGCGTTGATTTCAGTATCAAGGCCTTGTGAAGAACTTGGCAGAGACAACGCAAGGTATTGGAACACTTCTAAGTTGAAAGCAGGTCTTGCGCTTTGACATAAATAGGCACGATGCAGTGACAAGTCTTGCAGCGACAGCTTTGATAAGTCTTGCTCATCAAGCTTTATATCGCCCTTGTAACCATCACCAATACCCGAAATGGCCTCAAGTAAGGTACTTTTGCCACTGCCATTGGGACCGATAACGTGAGTCACCTGCCCTTGCTTGAGCTCAAATGAGAGTGGTAATAAACGAGCGCCGACGCTCAGGCTCTTAATTTGAATCATGATTTTTAATTAACATCCAAATGAAGATAGGCGCACCGATACTTGTGGTCATCACACCCAAAGGTAATTCTGCAGAATCCAATAAAGTACGCGCGCAAATATCAGCAAACACCAACAATGCAGCACCCGCAACCGCAGACAAAGGAAGCAAGTATTTGTTGTCAGTACCAATCGCTAAACGAAGTAAGTGTGGCACAACCAAGCCCACAAAACTGATTACGCCGCCTAATGCCACGGCACAACCGACCAAAATAGACACAGCGAAGATTAAGCGCCAACGTAACTTAGGCACATTCACGCCCAGCTGCGCAGCGTGTGTCTCCCCTATCATCATTTTGTCTAACTTACTGCCTTGCAAACACAACCAAATAATCACCGGAATCATGACTAACGTGAGCGAGTGTTGATACCAAGTAACGCCACCTAAGCTACCCATTAGCCAGTACATCAATAATCGAAGGCTGAGATCGTCACTGAAATAGAATGCCCATGTCACCATCGCGCCAGAAAGAATGCCTAACGCAACCCCCACCAGCAGCAGTTTGGCTGTGGTCAGTCGCATCGCTTTTACCATGCTTACCAGAATCACGGTGAAACAGAGCGAACCTAAAACGGCAGCAATCATAAAGAGTTCTGGAGTCGGAGCAAACGGCAAGAAGAACAGCACAATCACCATAGCTAGGCTTGCACCGCCAGAAATGCCGAGCACACCTGGCTCTGCCAATACGTTACCTAATAACACTTGTAAACTTGCGCCAGATACCGCTAGCCCTGCCCCGATAGCAATAGCGGCTAATAATCGAGGTAAGCGTAAATCAATCAGTAGTTTTTGTTCTAACGTGGACAAGGTGCCCAGAGGGGAAATGAAGAGATCGCCAACCATTAGGTAAATTGCACTCAGCGCGACAAGCAGTGCTGCCATCAGATAAATGGCTCTCGTCCATTTGCGCTGTTTTTGGTGAAGAAGTTGTTGGAAATCCATATCAAGCTACTTTGAAAATGTTCGCGTAACCTTACCTGTATCCCCAAATAAACTCAAGGCTCACACCGTAATGTGAACCTTGATATTTCAACCAGTTGAGCGGTTGTTTTCGTCGTTTAAACCCGAGTCGATATTAATCGTACACAAGCTGACCATGGTCGAATCGCGTTTCAACTTCACACACCATTAAAGCCGCTCGCTGACCAATCGCCACATTACGATTTGGGAACACCACCGCTTCGTTTTCATTCTTCGCCATTAACGGTTTATCACCATCGTGGCCGAATACTTCACCGTGCTTGAACGCGGTAAAGTTCTCTACAGAATCTGAGAACATGAAATCGAAATCATCATGCAAACGAACAATGGTTCGGCTCACGCGATAAGTAATGGTTCGTTTCGGTAAATGCTCTGGTTCAACTTCAGCAATCAAGTTACGCATCGCCAAGTCAAAAGCTGTTAGCTTATCAAGTTGGTTCTCACCAATTCTCGCAACCTGCCCTAGCTCCATTGTCAGTGCTTGTGCCTCGAAGTTTTCAGCGCTGTACCAACTGAATGTGCTGGTTGGCGCATTTGACAACAACACTGCTTCAACGTGTGCACTGTTGATGAAATCAAACAACTCTTTGCTGCGGACTTCATGGCGAACCTTAGGACTCACTGCGAACGAGTAATGCTTAGATAAACGGATTGCACAGTGCAGATCTAGATGCCAACGAGTGGCAGGTTCCGTTTCTTTGTAAAACTCAGTCACCAAGAACTTCAAGTTCTTCGCGATATCCACTTCTCGATTGCTCTCGTACTGCTTTTCATCAAACAGGCGATTCATGTTCACATCAAGAAAACGAGTATGTGCGTTGGTGGCTTCTGGGTGAGCGATGATAAACAAGCATCTCGCGTTTACTACTTGGAAGCCTGTTTCAATATCCTCAATGAGCTTATCGATAAGCTCCATTGGTGAAGTTTCGTCGCCATGAACACCGGTTGAAAAAATGATGTTCTTGGTTTCAGAATTAAAATCCGCGGGAATCACTTCCAAGACACCGCGTTGATGAAGCTTAATTTGAACACCGTTACTCAGTACGGTCTGTCCTGCAAACACTTCTTGCTCAAGATCTAGGCTGTCAAAAAGAAATGATTGGCGAAAGAGGGTCTTCGTCATGCGCTACTCCTTAATTGCACGGCCGTATGTTAATAAATTGTACATAGAAATTGTGTTGCTAGGATCGCACTTATCAACAGAAACTCCGTTATCACTCACAAATACTACCCATATATTTTTATATTACCTGCTGACTTTACTAACCGACATCTGTTCCAAATAACTTTCTCTATTTAAAGAGACTTTTGGTTGTTTCGGCTTTTCTCAGGTTATGCCAGCAAGATAAGAGCCACGTAAGCTAACACAGCTCTTACCTGCCATGAACAGATTGAGATCAATTAATCTTCCTGATCGAGCAATCTTTCAAATTCATCGATTTGAACTTTGACCATGTCGATGCTTTGTTGCCAGAAATCAGCCTGAGTCAGGTCCATTCCCAAGTGTTTTTGAACCACTTCTTCCGCCATCATGCTACCCGTATCACGAAGCAATGAAACGTAATCGCCGTAGAACTGCTCGCCTTTCGCATCACGTTGCGCGTAAACACCTTTGCTGAACAGATAACCGAATAAGTATGGGTAGTTGTAGAAGCTCACCTGAGAAATACTGAAGTGCAATTTGCTCGCCCAGAAGTAAGGATCAGCTTCTGTCATTGCATCGCCGTACCACTCTTTCCAAGTGCTTTCCATTAAGTCACACAATTGCTGAGCCGTCAGTTCACCTTTCTCACGCTGCTCGTAGAACGCTTTTTCAAATTCAAAACGTACTGGAATGTTCACCATCAAAGCGAGTGAAGAAGACAGCTCTTCCCACAGCATTTCAAGTTTCTCATTACGTGTCTGAGCTTGTGTTAACAAGTGATCACGAACGATGTTTTCAGCAAAAATAGAAGCTGTTTCTGCAAGCGTCATTGGGTAGCGAGTCTTACACAACGGCATGTCTTTCATTACCCAGTTGTGGAACGCGTGGCCCAGCTCGTGTGCCAGTGTCATTAAGTCAGAGCGGCTACCACTCCATGTCATGAACACAAGCGGCGTGCGTGTCGCAGCAAACTTAGTACAGTAAGCACCTAAACGCTTGTTGGCTGCTGGTGCTGCATCAATCCAACCATTCTCAACCATCAAAGCAACAAAGTCAGCCATCTCTGGGCTCACTTCTGCGAAAGCGGTTTTGATCACTTCAATCGCTTCATCAAATGGATAAATCTTAGATTCGCTGTCACCTAATGGCGGCATCGCAGCTAAGTGGTTCCAAGGCTTCATTTCATCTAAGCCGTGAACTCTTGCCATCAATAGACCCGCTTTCTGACCTACTGTGCGATTAGCTTTCGCCACCGACATCATAGTGTCTAGCGTTTCAGGCACAATTCGGCTGCCGTGCAAGCTTGGATCTAAGAAATGCACATCTGCGATTTTCGAACGCTTTTTATTTTCAGTCAGACGCCAACCTGCAAGCGCATTTAGAATCGAAGCAAATGACTCTTGGTGTGTCTTCATTGCACCTTGAACCGCGCGCCATGCAGGCTCTTGTTTGTCGAATTCGCTACCGTACAACAAGCTCGCCGCTTGCGAGAAACCAAGCGTTTCTTCTTCACCATCAAGTTTTAGCGACAGTTTCAAAGAGCCAGTTAGGTTGTCGTATAAACGACCCCATGCGTCGCGGCCATCTACTTTCATGGCTGCTAAAAGCTGTTCTTCGGCAACACTGAGTCGGCTGCTTGATAACTTACGTGAGCTTTCAATCGCGAAGCGTTGGCCCGCAACATCGGCACTCTCGTGTTCTAAAACCGCATCAATAAACTCTGGTTCAGCGTGAATTAACGTGTCTTCATAAGGGCTAAACGCTTGAGACATTTCAGAGTTAAGCTTTGCGACACGTCCAAGCAGCGCTTTGGCTTCTGTGTGGGTCGCGTCGACCGATGCGTGGCAGTTAGCAAAGGTATTGATAGTGCTCAGTAGCGTGCCTGCCGCTTCTGAGGTCTGGATTGCGTTTTGCATTGCCAGAATGATGTGACGCTTTTCAACATGCAGGTACAAGAGTTCGATACACTGTTGAATGAGTTCGATGTCTTGTTCGATTTTTGCATCATCAAGATCGCGATAAGCAATGCTTAGATCCCAACTCGGTGTTGTCATGACTAAATTCCTTTCACGTAGGTAGTAGTGCCAATCTGGCACAGCGGTTATAGACACCGCTTTATACTTCTAATACTTTTTCTATTTACAGATCTAATTAGATGTTAATTCTTAAAACTGTATTTTTTGAACACTCAGAGAACAGGCAGCCCTATCGCTTTGACGCTGATAAAGCTCTGCGCAAACTGAGTGACTTGAATATGAGTTATTGATGCATTCTCTATCGATAACTTCGAGTACAAGCTCGGATTTTTCCAATCAATATCAAGGCAATGCGCCAATAACATTCGAATTACGCCACCATGAGTAACCAGCAATAGATTGTCACTTGGGTTATTCAAAAGTTGCGACCAAGCTTGAGTTACTCTGTCGTGGAAGCCCTGTAAACTTTCTGCACCAGTCAGCTGATGATTTGCAGGGTCTTGCCAAAAAGTGTCTAGCATCGCCCACTTATCTTCAAGCTCATCAAACGCGATGCCGTCCACTTCACCAAAGTTCATTTCTTGAAATTTTGGTGCAACTGATAAAGGTATAGACACGCGCTCTGAATAAAGGCTCGCTAGGTCACTGCAGCGTCTTAATGGCGAGGTAACCACACCATCAAAAGCCACATTGTGCTGCACCAAGGCTTCGCATATTTGCTGTTGAAGTTCTGGATTCACCAATACGTCAGATACACCGTTTAGCGCCGCCTTCCCTTCCACCTTACCGTGTCTTAGCAAATAGATATTTTTGGTTGTTCCATTGACCATGTATGTGACCTAGCCTTGAGCATCAAACGAATGATTTGAGGGTTTTAAATTCAACGGTAATCCTGCGGCGATCAGCGTAACTCGTTCGACAACACGAGCGAGCGCTTGGTTCATTCGCCCTGCATTGTCTACAAACAAGCGCGAAACCTTACCCAGAGGAACAACGCCTAAACCCACTTCATTAGAGACCATGATGATGTGTGCAGGGCTTTGCTCTACGCTTCTGACCAAAGCTTCAACTACAGCTTCGACTTGCTCATTGGTCGCTTCATCACCCAGTTCAAAGATAATGTTGTTGAGCCAGAGTGTTAGGCAATCAATCAATACGACATCATCTTGATTAAATGACTGCAATTTCGCTGCTAATTCAACGGGCACTTCATGCTCAATCCACTCTTTACCACGACGATCTTTATGATGAGCGATTCGCTCGCGCATTTCATCGTCTAAATAGGTGGCTGTCGCTATGTAATGCAAACGCCCATTTGAACATGCTTCAAGTGCACATAATGCTTGTTGTTCTGCAAAACTCGACTTACCCGAGCGCGCGCCGCCTAAAACAAGATGGCGATGACTCTGATACGCTTGATTGTTGGTTGTCATATGTTGCCTCTAATCCTGAATGCGTTACATCAAGCCGTTATAAAAAGCAGCGGCGAACACAACGTGAACCAGTAGTTCCATCAATTGTTGAGCCGCGCCCAAACAGTCACCAGTAAAGCCACCAATGCGTGCAATTAACCACTTTTTGAAGCCCATTCTAAACAGGTAAGCAATCACAGCTAAAACACACGTAAACGCCAATCCAAACCACAAGCTTGGTAACAGGCCAATCAACATGAGGAAGACTAGTTCACCCTTGGTTTGTTTGTTGGCTAAAGGCTTACTCTTGCTCGTGTCTAAATCGCTGACATAAGGCATGTCATAAATAAGGGATGCCGCAACCGCACGGCTAAAGGTGTAGCTCGTCACGATGACCATAAACAACCCAGCCATGCTGACGAGTTCATTGAGCAGAACCCACTTACCTAGCAACGCCATGATCAGCGCAGACGCACCGTATGTTCCTATGCGACTGTCTTTCATGATGGTCAAGCGACGTTCCAATGTCATGCCGCCACCGATGCCATCCGCCATGTCAGTTAAGCCATCTTCATGGAAAGCGCCGGTGAGCATTAAGCTAAAGCTCATCATCAAAAAGATGGCAATCGAACTTGGTAACACAGTATCAAGAAACAGAAACAAACCACCACACAAGGCGCCAAGCAACAAACCGACTGTTGAGAAATAACGACCAGAACGGTTCATACGCTCTTCTGAATAGGGCGTATTCTTTGGCATTGGCAAACGAGAAAAGAAGCCCATAGCCAACGAAAACAGCTCCCACTGATAAGCAGTGCGATCTTTCCAAGATCTTTGTGGCGTATCACTCATTAAACCGTGACTCCAGCGCTCTCGAAGCTCGCCATGTTGTTATAGAACTCAGCTGCCGCTCGGATGATTGGCATAGCTAAAGCTGCGCCCGTGCCCTCGCCTAATCTCAAGCCAAGGTCGAGCAACGGTTCAGCGTCTAGCAACTCTAATAAGATTTTGTGCCCTGACTCTTCAGAGCGATGCGCGAAGATCATGTAGTCACGGCAATTCGGTTCAATTAAGGTCGCGACATACGCAGCGACTGACACGATAAAACCATCGACCAATACTGGTGTTCTGTTTTGATAAGCACCAAGGAAAGCACCAACCATTTGAACGATCTCATAACCGCCGACTTGAGCCAAAATCGATTTAGGATCAAGTCCTTTGCAGCGAGCTACTCCCTGCTCAACCACCGCGACTTTTCGTGCGAACTGTTCGTTGTTGATACCAGTGCCTAGGCCAACACATTCAACTGCAGTGCGGTTTGCTAATGCACTTAAAATTGCTGATGCGCTGCTAGTATTGCCGATACCCATTTCACCAAACATGATGATATTTGTGCCATTCGAAATGGTTCTAGATACAAGCTCTGCGCCCAGTTCAATCCCACGTTCTACAGTTTCTAAACTCATTGCGGCTTCATTGGCAAAGTTATTGGTTCGTGTACCCAAACGCTGGGGGATCAATATTGGGCTATCAGATTCGACTGGTAACAATATTCCTGTGTCGACCACGGTAATATCGATGTTGCTCACTGCGCAAAAACAGTTAATCGCCGCGCCGTCGTTTAAAAAGTTCAATACCATCTGTTGTGTGACAGCACTCGGGGCAATACTCACACCTTCATCAGCAACCCCATGATCACCTGCAAAAATGATGATGCTCGGCTTGTTCAATTCGATATGTTCAACCGCAGACTCTTTACCTTGGCTTTGAATCAGAGCCAGTTGATGAGCAACCTTTTCCAGTAAACCAAGAGCGCCTAACGGCTTGGTTTTTTGGTCAATGCGATGTTGGATGTACTGCGAGTATTTTGTATCTAACATAATATTAGTGGCACTTAGATTGAGGAACGGGGTTTAACGATCTTATCCGCTGGAGCTAAATAGTTAACGCTTACTTAGGACGAGCGACAGAGAACACATTGGACAGCGTGGCGTATTCGCCTCCGCCCAGTCGAGATAAAGGATCAAGTGCTAGTGCATCAATCTTCAAGCGTTCGCTCTCTTTATCGATCACACCTTCAGAGATATACACCTGTTCAACTTGAGCAAAGACAAGGCTTTGCGGTACTTCACCGACTTCTTTAACTTCATACAATGTGCAACCAAAAGCCACAGCGCACTCCTTCACTCTAGGTAAAGAAAAACCTTCAAACTCAACCAACTCGATATTATTCGCGGTTACTTCAGACTCACCATGGTCGAGCGTGGCTGCTGTCGCCGTCATTACTTCTGCAGAACTGGCTGACGCGATGTGAATGACCAACTTACCCGTTTCTAGGACATTACGAGTGGTGTCTTTGATTTCGCCCGATGGCTTCTTCCCGACCGATAACATCAGTAGCGGCGGATTGCTGGAAACAGGCGTGAAATAAGAGAAAGGCGCTAGGTTATACTCTTGTTCTGAAGATTCCGTCAATGCCCACGCAATCGGGCGAGGAACGACGGTTTGTGTCATCAGGTGATAAATCTGAGTGGGAGCGAGAGTATCAAGCTTGAGGTTCATAGCACGTCCTTGGTCTATGTGAATTACGACTCAGTTTACGTGTTAAGCAAAGCTGTATCTATGCCTAAGTAACAGAAACCGCAGAGAGTGTTCTTAATTTAAACAGTTCCTGACCGTTTTTCTCAAATTGAGAATCAAAAAGACACGAGTTCAATTCCAAATCTCTTCTAAGACGAAAGATCAACAGCTTACGTTTTGGCATCGTTTATGCTTTATATAATGTAACTGACTAACCTCTCCTTAGTGAGTTAAGCAAAAAGCTTTTCAATCTCTCTCCATTGTTAAGTTAGAAACAAAGTAAGTTCAGTAAGACGTAACACAAAGTGATTGCCCTCACTTAGCAACAAATAGTCGACTACTAGTAAGAACAAAAGAAAGATTTAGGAGGTGTAATGATTCCAAATTCAAGTAAAAGAAAGCCAAATAAATCCGGTAAGAAAGCTAGCAAAAAGGTAAGGAAAATCCCACTGTCCTTTACCTGAAAAGTAACAAAGCAAATAACAAGCCCGTCGCCCAGCGGGCTTTGTTATGTTTGGAGCTAAATTAATACCGGACTCAGAACTCTACTCTCCAACCACACCATTAACGACCAAGTCTTAGCCCCTCATTTATCAAACTTTTATTCGCTTAAAATTCAAACACTGTTTATATTAAACAAGCACTTGCAAACGGGTTAAGGACAGCTATGAGCATTTCTGGAGACAAAACATCAGTTGTAGTGGCTGGTGCTACTGGGCTAATTGGTCGTCATGTGATGAGCCTACTCATCGATGAACCTGCGGTTGACCATATTTATGCCTTATCCCGCAGAGCAATAGATTCGCAGTTTCATTCCGACAAACTCCACACGCTCATTCACAGTGATCTGCAAGTCACCAGTTGGGACGATACCCAAGCCACACCCAATCTAGGGGTTATCTGTTTAGGTACGACCAAGAAAAAGGCTGGTTCGAAAGAAGCATTGCGTAAAGTCGATGTAGAGTTGGTCAGCCATGTAGCTCAATCGATGAAGTTTCTAGGGGTTCAACGTGTTGCGGTTGTGTCCAGTTACGGAGCGTCCGTCGATTCCTATTCGCACTACCTCAAGTGTAAAGGACAGATGGAGCAGAACTTAAAGCGTATCGGTTTTAAGCAACTGTTCATTGCACGTCCCGGGCCACTGGCTGGCGAGCGAGAAGAACCAAGAGCCGATGAAAAACTGCTTCAGAGCATCTTTCCTCTGCTGTCGCCATTTATGTTTGGCAAATTCAAAAACCTGCGCCCAATTCAGTCGAAAGACGTCGCACAGGTCATGTTGTTCCGATTGTTCGAAAATAATTTCCAAAATATCGAAATTTACTCGTCAAGCGACATGCTTAATTTATTGGCAAAATATCGCTAAAAAGCTCATCTATTCACCACAATGTTGGATATCCACTCATTCTATTCAGTGGATATTACCTATCGTTCTATTTAATTACTTTTCCTTATTTTACGTTTTGTTACAGGTCGCTACTGTAGCTAACAGTATTTGCGCCCATATATCTAAGCGCCCTATCGATTCAAAGAAATTCATAAGGAAAACAAATGTCATTTTCAGCTATCGCTGCCTTAGCGGTATTCACTGGTATCCTCTTCTTTCTCTACGGACAGCAGAAAAAAGAAAACACATTATCGCGCTTAGTTCTATTAGGTTTAGTTTTCGGTAGTGCTTTCGGCCTAGGTCTTCAGCTGCTATTTGGTGAAGGCAATCCTGTAATTAAAGAAACGCTAGATTGGGTAAACATTGTTGGTCGTGGTTACGTTGGCCTACTGAAAATGGTGATCATGCCATTAGTATTGGTTTCAATGATTGCTGCGGTAGTGAAGCTTGAAAAAGGTGGTTCACTGGGCAAAATCTCTGGCATCACAATCTCTGTATTGCTAGCAACCACAGCGATTTCTGCGATTGTCGGTATTGTTGTGACTCAAGCATTCGGCCTATCTGCTGAAGGTTTGACAGAAGGTGCGCGTGAAACAGCACGTATCGCAACGCTAGAAAGCCGTATTGGTACTGTTTCTGACCTAACAATTCCACAAATGTTGGTTAGCTTCATTCCAACCAACCCATTTGCAGACCTGACGGGCGCTCGCTCAACGTCTATCATCGCGGTTGTTATCTTTGGTGTGCTAACGGGTATTGCTGCACGTAAAGTAATGGCAGAGAAAGAAGAGCTAGAATCTCCAATTCGTACGTTTGTTGAAGCGGCTCAATCTATCGTGATGCGCTTAGTTAAGATGATCATGGCACTAACGCCATACGGCATCGCAGCATTAATGGCGAAAGTAGTAGCAACATCAAGCGCTTCTGACATCTTAAGCCTACTCGGTTTCATCGTCGCGTCTTACGTTGCAATTCTGTTGATGTTCGTTGTTCACGGTGTGTTGGTTTCTTTTGTTGGTGTAAACCCGAAAGAATACTTCCAAAAAATCTGGCCTGTTCTGACATTCGCTTTCACTTCGCGTAGTTCTGCAGCAACGATTCCACTGAACGTTGAAGCTCAAATCACGAAGCTAAACGTGCCACCAGCAATTGCTAACCTATCTGCCTCTTTCGGCGCAACAATTGGTCAAAACGGCTGTGCGGGCATCTACCCAGCAATGCTAGCAGTCATGGTTGCACCTACGGTTGGTATTGACCCAATGGACATCAACTTCATTCTGTCTCTGATTGCAATTATCACGGTTAGCTCTTTCGGTATCGCAGGTGTGGGTGGCGGTGCAACGTTCGCAGCACTTATCGTACTGCCAGCTATGGGCCTTCCTGTAACGATTGCAGCACTGCTTATCTCTATCGAGCCACTTATCGATATGGCCCGTACAGCACTTAACGTATCTGGTGCGATGACAGCCGGTACAATCACAAGTCACCTATTAGGTAAGAAAGACAAGCAACAAGATCTGGAACAAGCAAACGCTTAATTCTGAATCGAACAGCTCGACCAACAAAAAAACCGATGCATGTGCATCGGTTTTTTATTATCTCTTTTATGTCAGAGCCACTGTGTAAACAGTAGAACTTAAAGCACTAATCGAATCACTTTCTCAGCTAATGCTTCATCCTCATCTTCACTTAATCCGCTAATACCAATAGCGCCAATCACCTGCCCTTGATGTTCAATTGGAACACCACCTTTGAAGCCAGTGATCTTTGAATCCGTCCAGTAACTGAGGTCTTTCCCTGTTTCTCTTGCCCAAGCGCCTAAGTTACCACTCGGTTGTCTATCTCTAGCAGAGGTATAAGCCTTATTCTGAGCCAACAAACCCGCTTGCACGCTGACGTTGTCCATTCGGGAGAACGCCAGCAGTTCACCATGTGTATCACATACACTCACAGCGATGGCTTGGTCGTTGTGCCCTGCTATATCGAGTGCGCTGTACACAAGTTGCTGTACTATTTTTTGATTCAACATATTCATCCCCTATGGCAACGCCTGACCACGTGAGTACACGTATAAGTTGTACCACTCTTCACGAGTGAGATTAATCTGAGTCGCAACTGCAGATGCCTTAATTCGATCGAGATTAGTAGTGCCGATGACAGGCTGAATACCAGCAGGGTGACGAAGTAAAAACGCCAACACAATCGCTTCACTTTCTACGCCATATTGCTTGGCTAACTGCGCGACATAATGCGCGGTCTTTTTCACGTTCTCGTGCTCTGAATACAAGCCTTGTTCTGCAAAACGACCTTGTGCCAAACAGCCCCAAGCTTGCAATTGAATGCCCTTCATTTGGCAATGCTCAAGCGTGCCTGCAGCAAAATTAGATTGATGGTGCCCTTGCGAGTTAATCATCACGCCATCATTAAGCCAATCAAGCTTTACCAAGCTCATTTCAATTTGGTTCGCGACAATCGGCTGACCGAGCGCCGACTGTAAATACTGGATTTGGTGACTGTTCATGTTAGACACACCGAAGAAATCCACCTTGCCCTCCGCTTTCAGGTTCTCAAGCGTTCTTGCCATTTCATCCAATTCCATCAGCGGATCAGGCCGATGCAAAAGCAACACGTCGAGCTTTTCGGTATTCAGACGGTTCAGAATGCCTTCTACCGACTGGCTTACCCAATCTGCCGAGAAATCATAACGGCCAACGTTGCCTTCACCTTCAAAGCGAATACCACACTTGGATTGAATGAACATCTGGTCACGCAGTTCAGGTGCTTGTTGTAACGCTTGGCCAAAGGCTTGCTCTGCTTTACTGAAAGTATAAATATCAGCATGGTCAAACAGGTTGATTCCCGACTCCAGTGCTGTGTCGATTACGCTACGTGTTTGCGCTACATCAGCGGTCGTGACCGGGTTGTCGTTCCAGCCACCTCCAAGCCCCATGCATCCATAGGCGATTTGCCCAACACCCTCTAGATGGTTTGATAGTGGGATGTTCTTTTGATTATCGTTTTTGTTTGTTGAATCAATGCTGTTCGTCATACCTGATCTCGCTTAGAAGGTTTGATGCCAATAGATATGCTTCTATCATATTGTTCTTTTTAAAAAACAGAATATGCTAGTTACGAAATGATTGTTTGGTATAGCGAACAATATAAATAGGCAGCTTTTAAGGAATACGCGAATGAACGAGCACAAAAGAATAGAACGATTGATCCTATTTGTAGAACTTGCTCAACAACTTAACTTTACCAAAGCAGCGGAAAAGCTTGGTATATCCAAGAGCTACCTTTCAGAGCAAATCAAACGACTAGAAAGCGATTTACAGTGCCCTCTTCTTGTAAGAACCACGCGCAGCGTTCGACTAACCCAAGAAGGCGAACGCGCACTACAACAAGGCTTAACCATTCGCTCTCAAGTATTGCAGCTTGAGCGCAGCGTTTCCGAGCAACACGACATCGTCAAAGGCACGTTACGCCTTACGGCACCAAAGATGTTTACAGAGGTGTTCCTGTTCGATATCTGCCAGCAATTTAGACAGCAATACCCTGAGGTTCGCTTTGAGATCAATAGCAGTTACACCAACTTCAATCTCAACCAAGATGATATCGATATCGCCTTTCGTGCCACTAATACCCCACCAGATAACATGATCGCGAAACGATTGATTACCTACCAACACGATTTGGTTGCAACTCCCGGCTATCTTGAGCAATTTGGTCGCCCCACCAGCGTGAGCGACTTAAGTCATCATCAATGTTTAGCGACACTGCATCAAACCGAGTGGCCTTTAAAATCGGCGAATATCGATGTGTCAGGTTGGCTCTCAAGCAATGACAATCACTTACTTAAGCAACAAGCCATGGTAGGAAACGGTATTATTCGTATCGCAAGTTATTACGTTGACAAAGAAGTTGAGCGTGGTGAGTTAGAGCGAGTATTACCTGACGAGTGTCTACAACAAGGTAACAGTATTTATCTGTTCTATCCGCAAGTCATCTACCCTGCTAAAAAGCATCAAGTGTTTATTAAGTTTGTTCAGAATTACTTTGAAAGTTTAAGTCGATAAATGATGGGTAGTGATTTAAGGCAAGCGAAAGTAACTGATTTAAATAACACGAAATAGGGTTTAAACAACTCCTTCGTTTATATACCTATATTTTATTAGGGGTTATTGAACAATAATAAATCGCTTTTAGTCGTGCTCCGATTAGTTATCGTATTTAATCACAATAAATCGTGCATTTGTTCAATAATACAATGAGTTAACTATGAAGCATCATCATGATTGATATATGATGCAACACCTCAATATGCTGCATCAAATTGACACCAGTTCAGTAACGGGATCACCATGAGCTTTATTATACTTTTACTTCTTCTACTCTTCGTTTTCATAACACGCTTACTTCAATGGCGAGCAACTTCCACTTTTTTGTCTCTTGTTCTCATATCGTCATTTGTGTTGATTAGTTCAGGTTTTATCCCTCGCTATTTATTAGACGACCTGCAAGCGAATTACGAAAGTAAGCCAAATATCCAATGGTCGGATAATAATGCGATTGTTCTTCTTGGTGCTGGAACGCAGTTAATTAAAAGTACACAAGAGTTCGAGCCAGCCTTTTTCTCTTATGGCCGAATCAGTGAAACGGCAAGCCAATATAAAGAGTGTGCAAAAACACAAAATGCATGCAAAGTGATCATCAGTGGTGGTGACGCTCAGAATAACGGTGTCACAGAGGCTGAAGTTTACGAGCAACAACTGCTTAGACTTGGCGTCCCAATGGACGATCTTATCCAAGAGCCAAACAGCGTCAACACTTGGAAAAATGCGCAACTGACCAGCGACCTGATGAAACATCACCAATTCGACAACATTGTGCTGGTTTCATCTGGCCTGCACATTCGCCGTAGTGAACTTTACTTCAACCACTTTGGATTGAACGTGATTCCGGTAAGAGCCGATTACATGGCAGCTCAAATTTCATGGCTGCCACTGTGGTATAACTTTGCGGTAACAGACTTTGCTCTGCACGAACAAATCGGGTTTGCTCGCTACAACATCTACAACTTTATGGGCTGGAATAGCAAACGTGAAAAGCCAGGGGATGCTTAATCGCGTCCAATTAACTTAACTCGATCGATACATAAAAATGCAGCAACAATCGAAAGGTTGTTTGCTGCATTTTTTGATCCTACCTATCACAATATTTTTTCTTATTTAGGCTTACATCTACACTCCCTATCCTGTAAGCAATAATTCTTTCTAATCAATCTTGCTGACTTATTTTTCCAAACCCATTTCCTAAATAACAAAGTTACAGAAACACAAACGTTCAACAATTAACCACCCATTAATTGGATGGTTGAAAGTAATTAAAATCAATCAAGATAAGTCTTTATCAAACGACAAGTTGATCAGTACAACTATCTGATATTTATAAGTATTTATTTTCAATTCATTTCAGTACTTTTGGCTTTGTTTTATATGACAGAGTACACCCCGCTAGAGACCCTCGGCTGTAACAAATACTCATAACAACACATATAAATCGCATCTAAAAACAATAGCCAAATAATGGCACCTAGGAATTAATTCATGCTCAACGTCAGTAAAACCATTCTATTTAGCACTGCCCTATCAGTACTACCTTTGACGGCCCATTCAAAAATATACTCAGACCAAATTATCTTAGACAAACTTGGGGATGATGTTTGCCGTTCCGACTATCGCCCACTTACACATACCGAAGCACAAGAGCACAAAACAGCGCTTATCTCTCGTATGAACGTGTGGGACATAGCAGGCCTTCAAGATGACTGGGTAATCATGGGCTCAGGCTATCACGGCCTCATTAAACGAGACCAAGACAGCGACGACACATGGTGTTATCCCAACCACCCAGACGCAGGTTTGCCTTACTATCAAGAACAGGCCATTGAAGAGCACAACAACCTCGAGGTTCAACGAGCCTTAGTCAGCGATAATGCGAGCTTTATTCGCCCATTAAGTTACTTAGCACATAACCTTGGTTACGCTTGGGTTGGCGGCGACAACGGACGCTACGTAGGCCAAGATATGGCGATCAAACAGCTTAACGATGGCTGGGAGATAAAGGGCAACAGCGATGGTTCATGCTCTGGTGAACGTTGTGACGAAAAGACAACAATCACGGTCGATAACTTCTCTTACACTCTTGATAGCACGGCATTTTCTCATGGTGAGGTTAGCGAACCAGAACAAGCGCTGATTAATACCGTGTCGGCTTACGCGATCAATGACGGCGACGAACCGAAGCAGATCATCGTTGACCTTCATTTTGAGCAATCTACCCAGTGGCGAAAAACCAACAGCTGTGACCTCTCAGAATCAGTAGCGATCAACGAGAACTTTACTTGGCCTCAGGTTGGGAAAACAGATGTAACAGTAGTGCTTGAACAAGACCAGCGTTTCTCTGATACCAACAACGGTTCTCGCTCTGAATCCACAGAGAGACAAGCCATCATCACCGTACCGGCTAATTCTGTTTTACCGTTCAGAGTCGAGTTTTATCGCTCAAGTATCTCTTACCCGTACCGCATCAAAGCAAACATGAGTTACGACGTCAGTCTCACCGGCTTCTTACGCTATAGCGGCAATGCACTAAGTTCACACCCAACGGACCGACCAACAATCTCACACACCTTCACCATGGGTGCTACCAGCGAAGAACAAGCGAACATTCGCTATCAATGGGATCACCGCTATATTCCTGGTGAGATGAAATGGTGGGACTGGAGTTGGGCGATTAACGCGAATGGCTTAAGCAGCATGCAATATGCCGCGGGAGCAAGTGTACGCCCGTTCTACACACACGTAACAGGCCAATTCAGTGCCGAATCACAATACTCTGGGATGATCGATATTGGAGAACAGCACCCAGTGGATTCATTTGATGCTATAGCAACGCTTGGTGATCACACAACCTACCACGCAGGTGAGATTGAGGTCGTTACTGACTTCGACCCAGAAGCTTTAGCACAACTTGGGTACCAAGACGCTCAGCTGATGATTAATCCTGTTCAGCACTAGTTGAGTCTATCTTTAGATTCATTTTTCCTGACTCAATAATGGCTAC
This sequence comes from Vibrio sp. Isolate33, assembly GCF_022397895.1. Taxonomy (NCBI): domain Bacteria; kingdom Pseudomonadati; phylum Pseudomonadota; class Gammaproteobacteria; order Vibrionales; family Vibrionaceae; genus Vibrio; species Vibrio sp. Isolate33. The sequence continues at coordinate 99,528 of NZ_JAKEUP010000004.1, read as the reverse complement.
CAAGCTTCTAATCATCACGTACTCGAATGGATTAACACTGACTTAAAAGTGAAATCACAACGAAACAAAAGTTTGAGTTAATGAAGCCGGCTAAAGACAGAGATCCCTAACAGGAGGAGCTATGAAATACTGTCCATGTTGCTCAACAGAGCTCATCTCACGAGATGATGTACACATTTGTCCACGTAACGAAATCGGTGACTGCTATTTTGACGGGTATGAGCAATCTCATATTGAATATCATCAGCTCAAAGACTACCCACAAGATTCAGCGTTCGATATTGCCGAGATTATTGCTGATTAACGCTTAATACGAGAGAAAATTTAAAACATATCTCAATTAAAGAGCGTAAGCACACTGACATGTCGGCTAAAATTAAAAGGCCCTGATGGTAGTACCATCAGGGCCTTTTATGATCTTTCTACGCCATAAAGTACAGCGGATCCAGAAGTAATTAGTTAACCATTACCACATTAGATCATCTGGGATCACGAAATCTTTGTATGGGTCATCTTCGTCTACTTCATCAGATGTTGTTGCTTGAGTATCAACGATTGACTCTTCATCGCGCATCGCAATCTTGTTCGCTACAGATGTTGGGATAACAACATAGCTCTCGCCTTGACGTGCAATACTTAAGATACCTTTACTTAGTTGCTTTTGAGTCAGCTCTTCTACGTATAGGTATTTCACCAAAGTACCATCGGTGAAGTTGTATTTGATATCGCCATCTTTCGATTCGATTTTGTTCATCTCAATCAGCTGCTTCACTTGAGCTTTAATTTCTTTACTCAACTGTTGGTCTTTCAGCTGTTGGTTTAACTCTTTATCTTTCGCTTGCTGCGCCAGTTTGGTTTCTTCTGCTGCCGCTTTTGCTTCACGAGCTTGAACGCGAGACTTTTTCGAGCCTTTCTTCGCCTTCTTTAATTTTTTCTCATTTACCAAGCCAGCTTTAAGCATCTGCTCTTGGAGTGTTAACTTTGCCATGACTTTCCCAGTTCAGGATTAAAAACGGCACCATCATACCTTTTTTTGAGGAATCTGTTTACTGAACAATGGCAAAATTTCTATTGATAAAGCTAGGCCGCCAGCGTTATCTCTTATCGTAAATCACAGAATCCACATGTGACTACTTTCCGACCTATGATTTCAGAAAGAACACCCCACCAATAACCAACCTAAAGCTTGAAAGTGTTCCTCCTTTGTTTGCGTGCGCGCGTATCACTTATCATTCCGACAAAGCAATATGTTAGTTTTCAATGATTAATCAAATTTATAAAACCATGGCATATATCTAATATTTGGATAATTCTGATAGAGTTATAACTCCAATGTCATAACTCTTTACTACGTTATTCTTTAAATCAATCAGTAAGGATAACCTGAAAATGAAAACTCAATGGACTTGTCTGAGTGCATTACTTGCATCAGCTTCATTCATTTCAACCTCGGCGATTGCAGATACCGATGTGTACCTGACCAATAACACCAACCAAGTGATGACGATTCAAGCCAACCATAGTGGCACTGATCTACTTCAACTTGGCGACGAGTGGCAACAGCATGTTGAGCAGATTGGCCCGTGGGAAACCAAGAAGCTGATCAGTTTCAATCGTTGGACAGGCGTAAAGTCTGGTAAAACGTACGAGTTTGACACAGTGGTATCAAACTCAATTGGTGAAAGCGTCACGCTCAATCAAACCATGAAGGGGCACTGGTACAACTCAACACTGCAACACGGTTTGAGCGCGGCAGACGTGAATTTAACACTGCATGATGATCGCAATATTCATCGCAGCTCAACTAACGCTTTTGATGTGAATACTGAACTCGTGCTTAAAGCCGATTCAACCGCTCGCTACGATGATATTTACTACACCATCACCCCACAGAAAGTGGACGAACAACCAGAGCCAGACGCCAACACGCTGAAAGTCATGACATACAACATCTGGGCCCTCCCCGCTATCGCTTCACACATCGGTGATCGTTACGACCTCATCCCTCAATACGTTAAGGGCTACGATGTGTTAGCGCTTCAAGAAGTGTTTGCCAACGGGCGAGATGAATTCCTGCGTGAACTTGCAAAAGAGTACCCTTATCAAACCAAGATGCTCAATAAAGATGGCATCAACATCTATGACGGTGGCGTGATCATTGTGAGCCGCTACCCTATCGTCAACGAGGCACAGTATGTGTTCCCTGATTGTACGGGCACAGATTGTTTTGCTGATAAAGGCGTAAATTACGCTGAGGTCATAAAAAATGGTCAGGCTTACCATGTGTTTGGTACGCACACTGCCTCATTCGATACAGACACGGCGCGTGACTATCGTCAGCGTCAATTTAGACAGATGCGTAAACTTGCTCAATCGCTGAACATACCATCCTCTGAAACGGTGATTTACAGCGGCGATTTCAACGTGAACAAGCTTAAGTTCCCAGGCGACTACCAACAGATGTTCGCCAACCTGCAAGCCACTGAGCCTGAGTACTCAGGTTATACCGCTTCAACCTTTGATCCTCGCATCAATAACTTTGCTGGTGAACCCATGTCTGGCGGAGAAAACGTCGAATATCTCGATTACGTGGTAGTGAGTTCAGAGTACGCGCAAAAAGCTCACAACAATAACCGCGTTGACGTTCCTCGCTCTACAAGCAGTGAATTATGGAAGCACTACAACCTTTCAGACCACTTCCCTGTTAGTGCTGTCATCAAGTAACGCGGTGAACGGATAATGCATCGAGTTATATTAACCCTAATGCTCGTCGCTGTGACGAGCATTGTTGGCTATTCATGGTCATCAAAATCGATTGAAGCACCGTATTCATCTGTCCAACACACAGAAGTAAAACAGCACGTTTCTAACACGACGGATGACTATAGTCCCACATCAAACATAGCAGGCCTTTCAGACAACTCCGTTTCACAAGGTAAACCAGTCCAAACTGACAACCTACACGGAAAAGCGTATACAGAAAACCTAACTGAACTCGAAGGAAAGGCGCTGTTAGATGAGCTCAGTGAGTTTTGGAAGCTTTGCCAACAAGTGGGCAATTGCACTGAACAACTCGCGCAGTTGAAAACTGAGTTACCGATGGAATGGTTTGAACTATTAAGTGATTACCCAAAGCTTTCTGCCGATTGGCAAGTAAGGGAAAGCACAATGCCACTCGAATCTATAGACTCTTTGGAAGCACGAGTAGAACTGTTTAAGCAGTCTGCACAAGAGGTATGGGGAGAGTTAGCCCACCAGCTGTTTGCCGATCAATTTGCACATTTGGATTTTACGCTTAGCGCAAACACACTTGAGGAAGTCGAAGCAACTGAGTTTGTCTCACACTACCAAGCTTTGCTCTCGGAATGGGGAAGTAAAACGGGAACGATAAACGCCGAAACTCCGGCTCAACAATACGAGCTTGCTGTCTCCTTACTGCCTAACAGCTATAGCTCTACTGAATTAGCGACTATCAAAGCTGTACTTCAAGAAACATATTTGGATGCAGCACAGGCCGATAATATCGCAGCGCGTGAACAACAAGTGGCGCAACAACAGCACACTGTGATGACGTATCACGAACAACTGGATCAATTGAAATCGACCTTAGACTCTGAACGTTCTGCGAATCATGCTAATTGGGACACACAACAATGGAATGACTACTATCAACAGAAAATAACTGAATTTCGTGAGCAGTTCTTTGAATAATATCAGGTCAGACAGTCAAGCTAAGTTAAACCGTCACGAAACTGTGCGGGCGTTTTACTCATCCACCCTTTAAACGCCCTTCTGAAGTTTGCAGGATCGCTATAGCCAAGCCTTTCACCGATGTCATCAATACTCATGCTTGTACCGAGCAATAGCTCTTTGGCTAATTCGACCCGGACTTCAGTAAGTAAGACTTTATAACTGGAATTATGAGAGACCAGTTCTCGCCTGAGTGTGCGAGAACTGCAACCAAACTCTACGGCGAGTTGCTCTATAGTCGGGAAGCAACCTGCGGTTTGATAAAAGATCGTTTTGATCTGATTCGTTATAAGATGTTCAGAATCCAATGTCTCCACTATCGACTGACAAGAAGCGAGATAGCGTTTAAGCGTTGCGGCATCATGGGTAGCTAATGTTTGTGATAAAACCGAGGCGTCAAAGCGCAGCTCACAAACGTTGTGTCCAAAAACCACCGGACATTGAAAGCGCTCTTCATAAAGCTTGGAATAACTTGGCTGAGCATAAGGGAAAGACAAAGTTTGAATGGCTAACTCGTCTCCCGTTAACTCATTGAACAAAGAAACAATCGAACTAAGAAAATACTCGTTACAGAACGGAAGTAGGTCTCCTACCTCCAAGGTGTTTTCAATTTGAATAACCGCATGTTCAGCATCAACAATCAGCTTAACCGAGAAGATAGGCCCGTTTAAACGCAGGTATTTAAAGCCTGATTTAATCGCCTCGCCCACATTCTGACTGGTCGAAAGTGCGTAGCCCAAAACACCGAAGTTGCTCAAGCTGGCGTATTCTCCCAACCATAAACCCAAACCATCGTGTGGAAAGCTCTGGTTAGCCGCACTGAAGATGGACAGTTTATCCGCATAAGTAAGCTTCCCATTTGGGTTTTGCCAATCTAGGCTCTCTAACCCGGCACCTGCAAGCAGTGTTACAATATCCACGCCTCTTTGCGCCAATGTATTCAGCAATAACGCGACATCCAATGTGCCCAATTGGTGGCGATGCTCCGTTGGCATGTACTCCGCGATAACTTCCAATTAAATCCCCTTATACTGAGCCTATTCCCACGCTCATGACTACTCAGCTTCAACAACCAAGCTAACAAAATCGTGATTGATAACCTGCTCTTGTCCGATTATGACCTCCCAATTCTACGCCACTCGTCGCACAATGCTGTTAGTTGTTAAATTTATGTGAACCATCGCAATGATAAAAACAAACCCAGCTCCATACAGTTTGATTGATTCTAATGGTCAGCCTACGATTGGGCATTTCGATGGCATTCCAAAACATCTCAACATTGAAAAATTCGACTATCGAAACACCATGGATGCCAAAGCCAACACGTGGAAAAAGCACTTCCATTACAAGCAGTTTCAGTTTGTCAGCATTGTTACCGAGACTCACATAATCGGTGTGGCTATTGCTGATATTCGTTACCTGAGTTCGGCGTTTTGCTACGTCTACGACATCGAGAATAACGAGTTAGAAGAGTGCTCATGGTTACGACCACTGGGCTTTGATAAACAGGTAACGAACTCCCCTTTTGAAGGCATCACACACATCGCAGGACAAAGCATTGTGTTTGATATTGAGGACGGAAAGTGGAAAGTGTCACTCAACACGAAACTTATCAAAGCCAAGGTTTGCGTAGAGCCAGAAAGAGACAGCTTACCCATGGCGATGTGCAGCCCAACAGGTTACTCGGGGTGGACATACACACAAAAGCATAACGCGTTAAAAGTAACGGGCAGCATTGAGATTAACCAACAATCTATTTCCTTAGACCAAGCTCGTGCTGGGTATGATTTCTCAGCGGGATACATGAGGCGTGAAACCAGTTGGTGCTGGGCAAGCATCAACACACAATCCAATAAGACCGATATTGGCCTCAATCTCGCAGCGGGTGTCAATGAAACCGGAGGGTGTGAAAACGTATTGTGGGTGAATGGCACCAGACACTTGCTAAATGCGGTGCAGTTTACGTTCAGTCGTCAAGACACGAATCTACCGTGGAAGATAACCTCACAAGATGGTCGTATTAACCTGCTTTTCACCCCTATCAACAAGCGCAGCGAAAAGCTAAACCTATGGTTGCTGAAGAGTAACTTCCGCCAGTTCATTGGCTATTTTTCTGGCTCGATTCAAGACAACGTTGGAATAACCCACCAACTCGATAATGTTCTCGGCCTGACCGAAGATCATTTCGCTCGTTGGTAATACATTCCAGTGCCGGTTCGCATATATAACCAGTTCTCAAATACGGCTGGCTCTTAAATACAGATAATGGAGATAGGAACAAAAAATGAACATCGACGCATTAATCAATCACCCAGAATGGCTGCTGTTGGTATTGGCTCCGTTGTTCATGATCTGTATGTTGGCCGAGTATTTCATTGGTCAAAAGCAAGGCAGATTGCCAGACAATTCGAGTTACAAGCTATCGGAAGTCATGTGTAACTTCACGCTAGCAGGCATGCATCAACTCTCCGATTTGTTAACCGGGCTGCTGATCGTTCAGCTCTACCTGTGGCTGTTTGGTTGGCGCTTAATGGACATTGAAATGGGTGTGTTGAGTTTCATTGTATTAATGGTTCTACAGGACTTTTTCTACTACTGGTTCCATAGAGCAAGCCACCGAGTCCGCTGGATGTGGGCAGCGCACGTCGCGCACCACAGCTCTGAACGTATGAACTTTAGTACCGCATTTCGTCAAAGCCTAATGTACCCACTTGCGGGAATGTGGCTATTTTGGGTGCCACTCGTCATCATAGGTTTCGACCCTAAATGGGTGATCTTTGTTGTGCTTCTGAATCTGGGTTTACAATTCTTTGTACATACTCAGTGGGTACGAAGCCTTGGGCCTCTGGAGTATCTTTTTAATACCCCATCCCACCATCGTGTTCATCATGGCAGAAACCCGCAATACATAGACAAAAACTACGCTGGCGTTCTTATTATCTGGGACAAGTTATTTGGGACTTTTGAACCGGAAGTGGAAACAGTGCGTTACGGCGTCACTAAACCTGTAGAGAGTTTCAACCCGATAACGGTGACCTTTCAAGAATGGACAGCCATCTTCAAAGATCTGCAAAACCAAACGCTAACCATGAAGCAGAAAGTAAAGTTAATGCTCTCACCACCTTCTAACTAGATAACCTACATAAAATAGATTGTTCAACCTAGTACACTTTATGAAAGTCGATAAAATTAAAGGTGAGATCGCTTACCCAAAAGTCCCCGTCCAAGTCTGCACCTTGGACGTATCTTTTGTCACCCATCTCTAAGGTGATAATGTACTTTCCGGCGATCAGCCCTTCTACCATGTAAAAACCGTCACTCTCGATCTCACTCGAATACTCCGTTCCTTTCTGGATATGTTTGAAGTGCAGATACGCATTACTCTCGATAGCGCCCTCCACTGTGCCATCTACCCCAAATGACACCACCATTTCGATGTTCGCATGAGTTAATCCAACCTGTTTGGTATTCACAAACACAGGGTTTTGAATAGGCGTGAGGTTTAGATCTAGTGCCCCTTCATCAATATAGATAGGCAAATTACTTCGAGCAGGAACACTCGAGAATTCAAAGCGCCCTTTTGCATCACTTACCGCGCGTTGGTCAAGTATCTGCAGGCTCACTCCGGATATCGGTTGTTTGTGGTGGTCATAGACAACCCCAGTCAACTTAGAGTGGTTGTATCGGTTCCATTCGACGAACTCACCGATGTCCTCATCGAAGTAGGTTTTAGCCCCAAATTCGGTGGTCATTTCAACACCGTATTGGTCCTCTGTTCCTTCCAACTTAAACAACAGATAAGGATTCACACGCGCCTCTAAAGAGGCAGTAAACGAGACATCTTGTTTCTGGTAACGAGCAGATACGTTGGTGGTGAGTTCTTGGAATACATTAAGAGGATCAAGCACACACTCTTTACATGCGTTTCTTAAAGAGAGCTCTGTGCGTTCATGATGACCAGATCCATTAACCGTTCCAGAGATATTCCACGAAGTATCAGAAAAACCACTTTTGGCGAGCTCTACTGTGTGTAAGTAGGTATCTTCATGGGTGTCCTTTGCGTATTGATAATCGCCTGCATAAGAGAGAAACAGATTGCTCGACACTTTGGCGTTCACTTTTGGCTCGACACTAAGCTCGTCTTCATCGTCTCTCACCGTTAAAAAGGCCGTGAGATTTGCAAGCGACAAGTTGTATTTGAATACGTCATACTCCATCGACTCTGAATCCAGCTCATCGGTTTTATTAAGCTCGATTGACGCAGATTGATCGCCACCGAGTAAGATATCAAACTCCATTGGAAAACGATTAAAGTCGGGTAACCAACCGATATGACCTGCAAACCAATGAGTCGGTAAGTATCGCCCCTGAAAGCCAACCAAGTCCTTGCCATGTTGCCTCCTAAAAGCGCTGCCCACAGTAAAGTAATCAGCAAGCCCATACTCCAAAGATACAGCACCCGCTCTGTCTGTACCTTCATTCCCGACCACCTGTACGCCCCACTCATTGCGTGGTAAAAATGCATCTTCTAAACCGGCGACGGTAATCTCTTCTTCCTGCCAGACACCTTTCGATAGATAGTAGCGAAATTTGATGGTGTCACCGGGTGAGATGTTGTCTTCTTCAACAACAAAGCGTCCAAACTCATCAGAACGATACGTCGTTTGATAGATGCCATTAACCAACACATCGATGCTGATATTGGGCTGAGTAGTACGCTCCAGTTGTAAGTTGCCAAACTCTGGCTGACGCTTTCGGTTGGTGTAATAAAGCCCATCTTCGAGTGTTTGATTGACAGTAAATACGCTGCCATCTAGCAGAACGTGTCCAATTTCAAGTGAACCTTCTCCATCATGCGCCTCAACCGCAATGTTGTAATAGACGATAGGCTGATCTTCTCGCGAATCAATAGACAAGCGAGACAAGGAATGTTCGGTGCTTAGGATGGTGTCGGAAATGGCATAAACATCGCCGCCGGTTTCACTGTCGTGGTAAACAGAAGCTGCTACTCTTGTTGCTAAACCCACGGTCGCAAGCGGCTCTATGGCCGGAGTATTACTAGCACGCTTCAACTCTTCTGCTTTCTTACGGGATTCATTTTTGATCTTAGAGATCACCGCTTCCAACTCGGTTAACGAGCTGAATTCAGGAGAAACGGTTAGCCGATAGTCATCAATATCCCATCGGACTTTGGCGGGAATACAGGCTTGCAAGCTGTACCAATGAATGTAGGTTTCTGAGTCAATTACTTCAAACTTGATTGATTGGATATTGTTGTCATCGCGATTATTGTTTTCATCGCGATAACAGGCGGCTTGCTCGGTATCGACAATATAAGGAGGAGACTCTCGCCCAACATCTTGCGGCAAGTAGATTTCACAATAGCCGTTGTCATCGCATTGCCCATTCATCTCTAGCAGAGAAAACGCAGCATTTGATATCGAGATAAACGGTTCTTCGTAATCATCCATCATGACACGATAGAAACTATCACCGACTTGCCCTACTCGAACTTCGATATGAGCAGGATAAAGTTCAGTCGCCTCGCTTTCCCCTTTTGACTGCGAAAGAGCGACAAATGGAAACAGGCAACAAAGCCAGGCAACTCGACAAACCAAATGTTGAAACATGAATCTTGTCGTTACTCAGTCGAGTGCACAATCACTGGCAACACACAGTTCAAGCTACAGAACACATTCGTACAAAGGCTGGTCGTTCTGCACCAGTGAAACCTTCGAGCCCTTTGGTAGCGGTTTGGTTAATTCTGCATTGCGAAGTAACACCACCTTTTCGCTGTGTTCGTCGACATTCAATTTAGCGTTGAACTGGAAATTACCATCATTCGTAATCTTGAGGTTCTGATCATCACATTGAAACTTCACATCTTGTACCTGCTCGCCTTTTTGTACGTAAACCGGTACATAACTGTTGATATGAAAGTTGAGTTGAAACGCTGAACCGTTGTTAGAACGAACCTTTCTCGATAGATCAGGCGGGGAAGCTTCAACAGCCTTCGCGATAGGTGAAAACCATAGGTAAGCTCGGTATTCACCATCTGGCATGTCGTCTGGCAATGCGTTCATGCGTAAGCGAACGGTGCGTCTTTGGTTGGGTTTCAATTCACGAATAATCGGCGGTGACACTTTAATCCAATCAGCGATATTTTCAGACTCAGCAATATTTTCGTCAGTACGAACTAACCCACTGGCCTTGACTGCTCGATAGATAGGTTTGATCTCCAATCGAATCGGCTCATCCGAATTGTTCTCCACCACGATTTTTTCCGTCACAGAGGTATCAGCATCTAAGACAAAACGAGTTGGAGCGATTAGGAGTTGAGCAGAGGCTTGTGCCGTGAAAAGTAAGCCGAAAACACATGAGATAAACAACTTCATTTATAATTAACCTCAAAAGGAATTGTACTGGTATAAACGCCAGCGGGATGATTAGCGCCGATTTTCACTCTTGCACCAATGCACAGTAATTTGCTTCTTCCATTGCCTTTGATTTTGGCTCTGCCTCGCTTTGATAAGCCGCAACCAAAATAGAACTTTTTAATACGAAGACGTTTGGATTTACGAGAATGGTTGAGGTACTGCTTAGAGGGGAGCGAAACCACGATCTTTTTACCCGGCTCACCTTCTACATAAAAGCGAACTACGTAAATCTGACTATTAGCCGGATTAGCATCAGCATTTTGACCCGATCCAGAGATATACATACCCGGAAATTTCACCTCCATATTTTCAGGAATGATTTCCAGAGCATGAAACGGACTTGAATAAAAAGTCAGACCGATATAAATCGCGTATTTGAATAGAAACTTCATCGTAAAAATGGCTGCTCTATAACAGCCATAATATTATACTGGTTTCATTTAATTACTGGTAAGTCACATCTACTGCAACGTTTGCAGTATAAGTACCAGCAACTAATGTTGCACTTGAAGTACGTGCAGTGCCACCAATATTAAGGTTCGCATTACCACCCGTTAGGGTTATAGCGCTATTAAAGTCGAATTCAGCCGCAATCGTATTTGCACCGTTAACTAAGTTAGTGTCAGAAATACTTACTGTTACTGCATCACCTGATTCTCCAGAAAGCGTAAACGCCGCAGCTCCCGCATCACCTTGAGCGATAACAACATCAGTTGTGTTATCTGAAGTGATGATACCGAAGTCTAGATCACTGGTTTTTGTCATTGTAATTGCTTGTTTTACTTCTAGTGTTGCATCAAAAGTGTCACTCACAGCGAAAACGTTCGCTGAAGAGATAGAAAGTGCAGATACAGCAACAACCTTAAAGACTTTGTTCATTTCTTTAATCCTTTATATAAATTCGGCTTTATTATTAGGGTTACCTAATAGTCAATCAGAGTTAACAATTAAGTAACAACAATCCTATTTAGAAAATATATATATTGACACTTATTTATAAAGAAATGAGGCGCAGTGAGAATAAGATCACGCAAATTGATATAAATAACACTAACAAAAATAATGGTATTTAGGTGTTTTTATTAATTAGATATAAAACTGGTTTTACACTTAATCCCTTTAATTTTATACGTCATTATTTTTATAAAACCCGCTTTATTAAAAATATCTGCAAAATAAACCAAAGTAACAACCAAGCATTTTATTTAAATTAATCACTATATAGATCACCGTGTTGCAATATAGTCTCAAAAATGAAACAAACCAGTATTAATGTTAAATTGTAATAAAAGTGAAATAATATTTTAGTATTAAGAATTTTAAACCTAAGATTTAAACATGGGTTTAAAACATAGCCTTTAAACAGTATTAAAAATGAGACACTTAGATCTATCCAACTTAATTCCCCCTGCAATCATAAATACCCAATGACTCATCAAAACTAAGTGAATTATATTGCCGAAAGACTACTAAATTGGGGAGAGCGTTAGGCATGAAGATCTAACGGTTTAAACGGTCGTCTGATAGCTTAAACATCTGCACCTTGATAGTGACCCTGACTCTCCACCACCGCCGCTCATGTAAACCGTAAACAGGCAGAACCGTTACGAAAAAATCGCCACAATTCGATTCAAAAGCTTCCTTGTCGACTCGATTGAATAGTAAAGCACCGTTTTCCGGCAATTTATTTGTGATCTGGGTTGCACGCGTACCGCATACTATCAGATACTGAACAAAACTAACCTTCAGCCACAGTAAACGTAATCCGCTTACTGTTCAGGAATTTCAATGAGTTCAGATAATCAGCCTACCTACTTCTTTTTCGATTACGAAACATGGGGCGTGAGCCCAGCGAAAGATCGTCCGAGTCAATTCGCAGGTGTTCGTACCGACCAAGATTTCAATGTTATCGGAGAGCCTTTGGTTATCTACTGCCAACCTCCTGCTGATTATCTTCCTGCACCTGAAGCTGCGCTAATCACTCGCATCACACCGCAAAAAGCCATGTCTCAAGGCCTACCTGAGCCTGAGTTTATTGCCAAAATACATGAAGAGCTTGCAAAGCCAAACACCACAAGCCTTGGCTACAACAGCATTCGATTCGATGACGAAGTAACACGATACACCTGTTACCGAAACTTCATTGACCCGTACGCATGGAGCTGGCAAAACGGTAACTCACGCTGGGATCTACTCGACGTGATGCGCGCCGTACACGCACTTCGCCCTGATGGTATCAACTGGCCACCAAATGAAGAAGGTTACCCAAGCTTCAAACTGGAACACCTATCTGTGGCAAATGGCATTGAACACGAAAATGCGCACGATGCGATGGCCGATGTTATCGCGACTATCGAATTAGCGAAAAAGCTGAAAGCCGCACAACCTAAGATGTTTGATTACCTCTACAACATGCGCCACAAGCGTAAGTTGAATGAGCTTATCGACATCGTAAATATGACACCTCTAATGCACGTGTCAGGCATGTTTGGTCGTGACTGCAATTACACAAGCTGGATTGTTCCTATGGCTTGGCACCCGACCAACCAAAACGCCGTTATCGTTGTGGATTTAGCGAAAGATCCTAGCCCACTGCTTGAGCTAGATACTGATGAGCTAAGAGACAGACTCTACACCAAGCGAAGCGAGCTAAGTGAAGATGAACTACCAGTGCCGATTAAACTGGTACAACTCAACAAGTGCCCTATTCTCGCACCAGCAAAAACCCTGACGGCTGAAAACGCGGAAACGATCGGCATTGACCGTCAGCAGTGCTTGAAGAACCTTGCACTATTACGTGAACATCCAGAGATTCGTGAAAAGTTGATTGGCTTGTACTCACAAGAGCGTGAATACGAAAAAAGCGATGATGTAGACACACACCTTTACGACGGCTTCTTCTCTCCAGCAGATAAGACCGCGATGAACATCATTCGTGAAACTGACCCGAACAACTTGGCCGCTTTAGACATCACTTTCAGTGACGAGCGTATTAAGCCGCTGTTGTTCCGTTACCGCGCTCGTCATTTCCCATGGACACTTGATGAAGCTGAGCAACTAAAGTGGGCGAACCATTGTCGTGAGTTTTACGAGAGTCGCTTAGAAGAGTACATGCTGAATCTAGAAAACCTCGCACATGAAAACGAAAGTGACGAGAAGAAAATGGCTATCTTGAAAGCGGTTTATCAATACGTAGAAAAGCTAGCTAGTTAATTCATTATCAAGAGATGTGACACTTTGAAAGAAAGATTGATCAAACTCGTTTACTGCTTAATCTCCTTCACCTTAATCATAGGTGCTCTCACTGCAGGCAACGCGTTACAACAATATCTAGAGACCTCAATTCCAGGCAGTATTTTTGGCATGTTGATTCTGTTTACTGCCATGGTGATAGGTATTGTTCCATCACACTGGGTACAACCCGGTGCCAGTCTGATTATTCGTTTGATGATCTTATTGTTCGTCCCAATCAGTGTTGGGTTAATGGATCACTTCGACATGCTTATTGCTAATGCACTTCCTATCATGGCCAGCGCCGTTGGTGGCACGCTCATCGTGTTAGTGTCTTTATCATGGTTCTTAGACCGCTTGCTTTCGAGAGGTAAATAATCATGTGGATTCTACTGACTATCGTGGTGTTCCTGTTTGCTCGTTGGGTAAGCCAAAAAGTGAACTCACCGCTGTGTAACCCGTTACTGATCAGCATTGGCATCATTATTCCAATTCTGTTGTTCTTCAAAGTGCCTTTCGAGACTTACTACGCAGACAACACTTGGATTACTTACATGCTTCAGCCAGCGGTTGTAGCCCTTGCTTACCCTTTGTATGAGCAGTTGCCTCAAATTCGAGCTAACTGGCGCATTATTACCTTTGCTTGCACCTTAGGCAGTGTGATGTCGATGACCACAACAGCAATCATTGCGGTTGCTTTTAAAGCCGACCTTAGCTTGATTGCGAGCCTGCTAGGTAAATCGGTGACGACGCCGATTGCGATGGAAGTATCGAGCCATTTAGGTGGTGAAGCAGCCATTGCGGCAATATTGGTTTTGATCGTAGGTCTGTTCGGGGCGATCTTTGCCTACCCTATCTATAATCTGATTGGTATTAAGAGCCCAATCGCCAGAGGTTTAACCATGGGTACGGTTTCTCACGCTCTGGGCACCGCGACCTGTGCGGAAAAGAACCAAGAAGATGCCGCATTCAGTTCGTTGGCTTTGGTGCTCTGTGGCGTTATCACCTCAATCATTGCACCTAGCGTGTTTTCAGTTGTGATTTGGTTCTATTCTTAACCGAAACAATCACTACGCGATTCAGCCCAACCAGAATGCTGTTGATTACAGTGTCTGTTTGGGCTTTTTATTTGCATTTATTTAGCAATAGCAGTCAAGTCACGGTCTTTTACGAGCAATAAGTGCGATATCAGCTGTATAAATGGCTCTTGTAATCGATTTCAAGTGTGACCTCACTCTAATTATGCAAACCAATGTAACAACAACGATTCAATAGTGATCGCTATCACAGAAAATTCCTGAGCATTGCATAAACTTAAAGCCTAAGGTCAATTAAGGATTCAACATGAACAGTCGTATTACCCTGGCGCTGGAAAGTGCTCCATCATCAATGAAAGCGCTTTTAAGTGACATCGTATTAGCAGACAACTTTGACGCGACATTGTCTCCAGAACAGTTCTCTAGCCTGCTTCAAGCAAGTGGTTTAGCGGATGACGAACTACGTATCGCACTACTTCCTTTTGCTGCTGCGTATTCATACGCTCCATTATCTGACTTTTACGTTGGTGCAATCGTGCGTGGTTTGTCTGGTACTTTGTACTTTGGTGCAAACCTTGAAATCGCTGGCGCCCAACTTGGCCAAACAGTACACGCTGAGCAATCTGCAATTAGCCATGCATGGATGAAAGGCGAGCAAGGTATCTCAGATATCACCATCAATTTCAGTCCTTGTGGTCACTGTCGTCAGTTTATGAACGAACTGACCACAGCGAAAGAGCTTAAAGTTCAGCTTCCACAACGCGATGAGATGTCACTACAAGAATACCTTCCAGACTCTTTCGGCCCTGCTGATTTAGGTGTGACTACTGGGCTAATGACTAAGCTTGATCATAAGTACACGACTGAAGAAACAACTCCTATTGTTGTAGAAGCACTAGCAGCACTTAACCGCAGCCATGCGCCATACACCAAAAATTTAAGTGGTGTGTCACTACAGCTAACAACGGGTGAGATCTTTACTGGTGCTTACGCTGAAAACGCAGCATTCAACCCTAGCCTTCCGCCACTACAAGTTGCGTTGATTCAACTCAAACTTGCAGGCTTCGACTTTGAAAAAATTGAAAGCGCAGCATTGGTTGAAATCGCTGAAGGTAGCATCAGCCACCTAGCGGATACGCAATCTACATTAGAAGCGATTAATCCCGACATTCCAGTGACTTACTTAGCAATCTAAGTACATCTAGTTAACAAAAATTTAAATAAGCAGCTCTATTTAACGGGGCTGCTTTTTTTATGCTTGTAATTAACGCCACAAGTTGCGCAAACGTTTGCTTTTGTCATTCAAATAAGTATGATCACCCCGTTTTCAATCAATCGTTCAAAAGATCGGAAGGAATTTCTATGTTTGGTACTGCTACTCGCGAAAATGCTACTCGTGTACTTCTATTAGGTTCAGGTGAACTAGGAAAAGAAGTTGCTATCGAGTGCCAACGTTTAGGTTTAGAAGTTATTGCTTGTGACCGTTATGCAGACGCACCAGCAATGCAAGTTGCACACCGTAGCCATGTATTAGATATGTTAGATGGTGATGCTCTTCAAGCTATCATTGAGCTAGAAAAACCAGATTATGTGGTTCCTGAAATTGAAGCTATTGCCACCAGCAAGTTAGTTGAACTTGAAGCACAAGGCCAGAATGTCGTTCCAACTGCGAATGCAACCAAGCTAACGATGAACCGTGAAGGTATTCGCCGTTTAGCCGCTGAAGAGTTGAAACTAAGCACTTCACCTTACCGCTTTGCAGACACCTTCGAAGACTTCGCCGCTGCTGTTGAGTTCGTGGGTATGCCTTGCGTTGTTAAGCCAGTAATGAGTTCTTCAGGCAAAGGCCAAAGCGTTATCAAAACCGAAGAAGATATCCAGAAATCTTGGGACTACGCACAAGAAGGCGGTCGTACTGGCGCGGGTCGTGTGATCGTTGAAGGCTTCATCGACTTTGATTACGAAATCACTCTTCTAACCGTTCGTGCAGTCGACGGTGTTCATTTCTGTGCGCCTATCGGTCACCGCCAAGAAGACGGTGATTACCGTGAATCATGGCAGCCACAGGTCATGTCTGACAACGCACTGAAAGCGGCGCAATACACGGCAGAGCAAGTGGTTAACGCACTAGGCGGTCACGGCATCTTCGGTGTTGAACTGTTCGTTAAAGGCGACCACGTGATCTTCAATGAAGTCTCCCCTCGCCCACACGATACTGGCTTAGTGACTCTGATGTCTCAAGACTCATCGGAATTTGCACTACACGTACGCGCATTTACAGGTATGCCGATCAAATCAATTACTCAGTATGGCCCTTGTGCCTCTGCAGTAATCCTTGGCCAAGGCACATCAACGAATATCCGCTTTGAAGGCCTTGCAGAAGCGCTAGACGCACCACAAACGCAGGTTCGTCTGTTTGGTAAGCCTGACATTGATGGTCGTCGTCGTCTTGGTGTGGCGCTAACTCGTCGCAACAGCACAGAGACAGCGATCGAAGACGCGATTGAAAGTGCATCTAAAGTAAAAGTGATTTACTAGTCCGCTACTCAACTCTGAACAATCGCGAGTTCAAATCTGAACAATAAAAAAGACGGGCTATCGAGCCCGTCTTTTTGTTGGTGTTATTTATGTTAGCTTAACTAAGCAGACTGAACTTAAGCGTCTGACTCAATCAAATACACTTCCTCACAGAAGCGAGACAAACCTTTCTTCGCAATCTTAGGATGTTCATCGTCTGCGATGTCCTGATTCAACAATGTGATCTTATAACCTGCGAACAACTGATCGATTTCTAGCTTAGGTACACTAAACGGAGGCCCTGCCATTTCGCTTTGGTCGTAATCCAGCGTTACCAGAAGAATCTTACCACCCGGTTTCAGTAGCTGTTTCAAACGCTCTACATACTGCACTCGCATCTCCTCAGGCAATGCCACTAAAGAAGCGCGGTCATAAATAATGTCGACAGGCTGAATAGGTGCTGTGAAGTAGTCACCCGTGTAAACACTCAGTTCATCGAATTGGTAAAGCTCATGCTGACCATTAATTTGAGTCACAGTCGGCGTGTAAAAATGCTCTGAGAAAAATGCGCGTACCGCGATCTGGCTAAGCTCAACCCCTTGAACCTCTTCATGCTTAGACGCTAACCAAATCAGATCTTCGCTTTTGCCACAAAGTGGGACAAACACACTCTTCTCGTAGCTAGGGTCGGTTTTTTTCCAAAATTCAATCAGAAGTGGGTTTACATCTTCAAGGTGGAAACCAATTTGGTTGGCTGCCCATTTATTGTGCCAAAATTCAGGATTATTCATCTTTCGTTCATGTTAAACAGTCATAATGCAAGGGTACAGTATAGAGAGGTAAGAGCAACCTTAGCCTGGTTTAAAGTTCCAAATTGGTTTCAATAAAATCAGAAACTGGCCGAGTTCAAAGTTCTTAAAATTCGGGAACAAACGCTTGAATTATTTGTCTATATGTTCACATTTTAAAGCAATATTAAACGTTAGAGTTGGTTTCTGCCTTAGCTAGCCCCATTTAATATGTAGTGAGTTTAGTTAAGCTGTTTTTACTCTTATGCGTTACTGGTTACCCCTTTTGACTACCCGTTTTTGTAACCTTGTATTTTGGAGTTTGAATGAGTGTATTTCTCCGTACGACGGCCCTAATGCTTCTAGTATTGAGCCGAGCGCCTGCATTCGCAGCAGCACCTGTTTCAACAAGTTCAACTGATCAATCGCGCACTCCAGCGCAAAACCAAGTTTCATCAAACGTATTCCGCCATAGCCTAAGCGGTCTATATGGCATTAAAGCATTCGACTCACGTCCGACTCAGCCTTATACCGATTTCGACGTCCTTTACAGCAAAGCTCACCAAGCACAAGCTGAGCTAGAAACTATCTGTAAAAGTACTGCCCTACTAACCAATTCAGAAGCCCTGTTCGCAGGTGTTAAATCTCAAGCTCGTGCAGAAGAGAAAATTGACCTTGAGCTTGATGGCGACGTAACAAGAATTACCGACTTAGCTCGTGCAACGATTATTGCAAACGACGTAGAGAGCTTGGTTGAAGTGTATGAATCACTAAGCCGTGAAGCGGATGTTGTGAAATTGAAAAACAAGTTTAAGTCACCTGCTGATTCTGGCTACCGTGACCTTAACCTGTTAGTTCGTTTGCCTAAAACCAACATCATTGCTGAAGTTCAACTTCACTTGAAAGCGATTGCTGATGTCAAAAGTGGCCCAGAGCACGAACTATACGAAATCATCCAAGGCATTGAGCGTCACGCAATTGCAGAAAAACGCCCAATCAACGACATCGAAGCGGCGCAAATCAATAGCCTAAGACGTCAATCTTTGGAGCTTTACCAACAAGCATGGCAGCCGTACATTACAACGCACATTAAAGCGGCTTAACACATTGATAAGCTAATCCAATAAACACCCAAAGGGCTGCACACGCAGCCCTTTTTAATACTTGTTTAGTAGCCACCCTACTGCCTATCCCAAATAATCCAATTCGTCCATTAGTTAATCCCGGATCTTCCACACTCTGCAATTCGCTTTTTAAACTCCTCTAACGAATTAATGAGATCGTTTAAATTTAGATCTCAGTCTCTTTTCTCCGTCGAAAATTTTTGTTTCTATAGCGAATAAGCTTCTGACAAGAAAAGGAATTACATCAATGCAGAATAACAAATCCATGCTTTCCATCGCGCTACTTGCTGCGTTTTCTGCACACGCCAGTGCTGACGAATGTGGAGAGATCACCATTGCAGACATGAACTGGAACTCGGCGAGCCTTATTGCCCATGTCGACCAATTCATTTTGAACAACGGTTACGGTTGTGAAGCGGATTTAATCCCCGGCGACAGCGTCCCTACGGGCACGTCAATGATTGAAAAGGGTCAGCCTGATGTTGCTCCAGAGCTTTGGACTAATGGCATCAAAGAAGCGTTGGATAAGGGTGTTGCGGATAAGCGCCTACGTTACGCAGGCAAGTCTTTGGTCAACGGCGGTGAAGAAGGCTTCTGGGTACCTAACTACCTTGTTGAACAGTATCCAGAGATGACGACAATCGAAGGTGTCATCAAACACGCTGAGTTATTCGAGCACCCAGAAGACGATGAAAAGTTCGCATTCTATAGCTGCCCAGCAGGATGGACGTGCCAGATAACTTCCGAGCACTTGTTTAATGCTATGGGTTTAAATAAACATGGATTTGAAATGGTGGATCCAGGGTCAGGTGCTGCACTGGCAGGAACCATTGCTAAAGCTTATGAACGTGAGAAGCCATGGTTTGGTTACTATTGGTCACCAACACCTGTGCTAGGTAAATACGATATGGTTAAAGTTGATTTCGGAAGTGGTACCGACATTGAAGAGTTCCGTAACTGTACGACACAACCCGATTGTGAATCTCCTAAAGTGACCATGTACCCACCAGCACCGGTCCACACTATCACCACAGAAGCCTTTGCTAATAATGAGCCTCTTGCTTATCAATACTTTGAAAAACGTGGTTTTACTAATAAACAAATGAGCGAGTTGTTAGCCTGGATGGAAGACAACCAAGCCGACGCCGAAGAAGCCATGTATTACTTTCTAGAAAGCTCACCACAGGTATGGAAGCCTTGGGTATCAGCAAGTGTCGCCACCAAGGTGGAACAAGCGCTATAAGGCTTATCAAAGCTAATACAGTTTATTCAAACAACGAGAAAGTCTGGCCAGTTGCCAGACTTTCTATCTTCTGAACACCGTAAATGAGAACGTTCAGAAACTATTGTTGAGACTTAAGTTCTGAAAAGTAATCTTGCCAACTAACATGCTTGCGTCCTGCCGCTTGTTCGAAATGGCTCGGGTTATCCGACTTCCCTTCAAGGATACCTTGATAAATACCAGTGATAACCGTTCCAATGAAGTCACCCAATTCAGCCACTCGGTCTAGTCGATACTCTTCAACACTCATCGACTTGAATGTAAGGTTCGTCCCAAACGCGCTATTCATGTAATCCGTGAGCTGTGTTTGAGTAATGGCATCACCGTGTAGATTGTAGGTATTGCCGTTGTGCTTATCTTCAACGAGCATGCGGGCGTAAGCGTAACCCAGCTCTTCTCGGGTTGTATAACCACACTTGCCTTCACCTGCACAGTTAAAGATGCCTCCCGCTTTCTTATAGCTATCAATGTATTCGATGTCGGGTTCGATATAGATACCATTGCGGCCGTTCACCCATTCAAGTCCGCTCTCGCGAACATCTTGCTCTGTTTGACGATTACTTTGAATAACAGGAGAAAATGCTGTGTTCTCCTCGGCCCCTTGTACGCTGGTATAAACAATCTTTCTCACGCCTGATTTTTTGGCGGCTTCAATCACATTACGATGCTGTCCAATACGCTTATCCGGAGCATCCATACCAGACACTAGCAATACAACATCTACACCTTGTAATGACTGTTCGAGCTGCTCGGCATCCTCATAATCGCCCGGACGCACTTCGACACCCAAGCCGAGAGCTCGCTCTGGTGTTCTTGCTAGAGCGACCACTTGATCTTTCGAGGTTAATTTGACGGTAGCTTCTACGATAGCAGAGCCCAACTTCCCACTTGCAGCGGTAACAGCAATCTTCATCCCTTATCCCTCCTGGCCATCGAGCAGTTATCTTTATACATTCAGTAATATACTAAACCATCTTAAAGCTTAATTTGGTCGAATTCACAAGCACGAACGAGCGACGTGAGAAAAATAACGAAGCGAATCATTTAGTGGAAGGTTGAAATGTCATATCGTTTCATCAGTCAGACGAAACGTGGACTCTAATCGCTAGAAAGGTGAAACGAGACGTCACAACACTGAAGCCATAGAGGTTCGGATAGAAAAGAAACGGATGGGAATTGATTAAAAAGTGGATTAGTGATGGTCAGGTACAAAAAGACCACGCTAGGCGTGGTCTATTGCTTGGCTACTTCTCGATTTTAATATTCTCGACACGGGCCTTTAATTTTTGTCCCGGTCTAAAAGTAACAACACGTCGAGCAGAAATTGGAATGTCTTCACCAGTTTTCGGATTACGACCAGGTCGCTCGTTTTTCTCGCGAAGATCAAAATTACCAAAACCAGACAGTTTTACCTGTTCGCCATTTTCGAGCGCTTTACGAACTTCTTCGAAAAACACTTCCACCGTTTCCTTGGCATCCCGCTTGCTGTATCCGAGTGTCTCAAACAGGTTCTCAGCCAAATCGGCCTTCGTGAGTGCCATAAAACTTTCCTCAAAGCTATGTTAAACATTGCTACCATCGCCAGTAGCGCCAAAGCATTTACCCTATTCAATCAATGAGATAAGGTCATTTACAAGGAAAGTGTATGCCAAGCTTCTGATTTTCGCCAACTTTTTTATCTGAACTATTGAATTATTCTTTCAAATCAGAAAGATAACTCGCTCCTAAACTCACACATATAGCTAAAAAACCTCTACTTCACAGCCATCAAACAGAGTTATATTCCAACCAAGCCAACTTAACCAATATTTAAAACTTTAGTTTTCTAAATATTAATTTCTGAGACTTTTCTCCGATACCCAATAAAATCAGCCACTTGATTTGATATCGAACTCAACAGAGGTTACTAAATAAGCGTTATTAAATATGAGATTCGTATCATTTCAGCATTTAATTCGATTGGGTCAATATCGAATTCAGATATGTGCCGCGCTCGTCGACGTTTTAAAACGGTATTGCCCAGCTGAACCTCTGTTTGCAATCTTAAAACGTCGCGCTTCCTTACTTCATTTAAAACTAATAATAGTCACACTTAGTACTAACAAAACCAAAAGTACGTTTCACCACCCAAACTGTTATGTTATAACATCTCTATGTTATTTTTAATTTAGTGGATTGAATGAGAGACGTCGAAGCGATCATTAAGCATGTTAAACAAGGCTGCAAAACCAATGGCAAACAGTTTACGGCAAAGAGACTGTTGATATTGCGTGCGTTGGTACACGCCGACAAAGCGCTGTCTGCCTATGAAATTGTCGATTACTGTAAAGAGCACTTTGATCAGAATGTTCAGGCGATGTCGGTTTATCGAGTGTTGGAGTTCCTAGAAGAACACCACTTAGCGCATAAACTGAAAGTCTCCAATAAGTTCATACTTTGCGACCATATTCTTTGTGAACATGAGCATGGCATCCCCCAATTTTTGATCTGCTCCAAGTGCGACAAGATCAGCGAGCAAACCATCCACCCTGCCATTATTCGTGACCTTCAATCTCATGCTAAACAAGAAGGCTTCACCGTTGTTAGCCCTCAGTTAGAGATAAGTTGTGTGTGCGACGAATGTGCGAACCAAAATGAGCCCGCTTCCACTCGATGATGCTCCTACTCTCTTAAACACTCTCAACAGTATTAGCCCTATCAACAAGGAGAAAGTGAAACGCTATGTCTGCAACGCTCATAAAGAATGCCCGCGTGGTCAACGAAGGCATCGTCACCGAAACAGATGTAATGGTCGTCGACCAGCGAATCGAAAAGATCGCGAACCACATAGAGCCAAGCCCAAACGATGAGGTCATTGACGCTCAAGGCTGTTACTTAATCCCTGGAATGATTGACGACCAAGTTCACTTTCGTGAGCCGGGTTTAACACACAAAGGCTCAATCGCTACTGAGTCACGAGCTGCGGTCGCAGGCGGTATTACCAGCTATATGGAGATGCCAAACGTAAACCCTGCCACAACGACCATTGAAGCCTTAGAAAAAAAGTTCGATATTGCAGCACAAAGCTCTCTAGCAAATTACTCGTTTTATCTGGGAGCGACCGAAGACAACCTCGAACAAATTAAACGTCTCGACCCAACTAAACACTGTGGTGTAAAGGTGTTTATGGGCGCTTCAACGGGCAACTTGTTGGTTGAAGATCCTCAAGCACTCGATGCCATATTCCGTGATTCTCCCGTCCTAATTGTCACCCACTGTGAAAGCGGGCCTGTTATCGCCAAAAACCAAGAACAATTAAGAAAAGAGAAAGCGGTTTTCACGATTGAAGATCACCCCATTCTAAGAGACGACAAAGCCTGTTATGCCTCTTCTTCTTATGCGATTGAGCTAGCTAAAAAACACAACAGTCAACTTCATGTGCTGCACATCACGACAGAAAAAGAACTCGCTCAGTTTGAAGCCGGTCCCATTCTAGGAAAACGCATTACCGCAGAAGCTTGTGTCCATCACCTATGGTTTAGCAATAAAGATTACGTAACACTCGGTAACCAAATTAAGTGCAATCCAGCCGTCAAATACCCTAGTGATAGAAACGCTCTATTAGCAGCGTTGAGCACGGGCCAAATCGACATCATCGCGACAGATCACGCGCCACATACATGGGAAGAGAAACAAGTTCCTTACGAACAAGCACCTGCAGGATTACCTCTGGTCCAGCACGCCCTATTGAGTCTATTTGACCACGTACGTACTGGAACTTTAACTGTCGATCAGGTGGTCGAGAAAACCGCACATAACCCAGCGATCCGTTATGCGATACAGGAACGCGGCTATATCCGTGAGGGCTACTTCGCCGATTTAGTATTAGTCGATCCACAGACACCAACTCTAGTCAGCAATGACAACAGCTTGTATCAATGTGGATGGTCACCGTTCGCAGGGCATGAATTCTCAGCTCAGATCAAGCACACCTGGGTCAATGGATCCAAGGTGTATAGCAATCCAGAATCCCCAGAGAACCAAAATACGCATACCGCTGATACATCAAAAGACATATCGAGTGATATGGTCACTTCAGCAATGAGGCTGTCATTCGAGCGCTAGTCCAGCAGTTATTACCATCAATAAAAAGAAATCAATATGTTAAGAAGAAATCCAAGCGGTCACATGCCAGAAGTATCGGAGACCGCTTTCATTGACCCGACCGCCATCATCTGTGGCAAGGTCATCATTGAAGACAACGTCTTTATTGGTCCTTACGCTGTGATTCGTGCTGACGAGGTCAACGAACAAGGTGACATGGAAGCCATTGTGATTAAGCGCGACACCAACATTCAAGATGGTGTGGTTATTCACTCAAAAGCTGGCGCAGCCGTCACTATTGGTGAACGCTCATCCATTGCTCACCGATCGATCATTCATGGTCCTTGTCAGGTCTGTGACGACGTATTTATTGGCTTCAATTCCGTCGTGTTTAATGCGGTGATTGGCAAAGGTTGTGTGATTCGCCATAACTGTGTGGTGGACGGACACGACTTACCTGAGAACTTCCATGTACCACCAATGACCAACATCGGTTCAGGGTTTGATTTGAACAATATCTCAAAGGTACCACCTGAGTATTCTGCGTTTTCAGAGTCCGTTGTTTCGGCAAACCATACCCTTGTTCAAGGTTATAGGAGAATTGCCAATGAGCTCTGATAAAAAGCCTCTCTTGGGTATTCCAACCAATATCATTACTGGCTTTCTCGGCGTGGGTAAAACCACGGCGATTCTCAACCTAATGAAGAACAAACCCGCAGATGAGAACTGGGCTATTTTGGTGAACGAATTTGGAGAAATTGGCGTTGATGGCAGTTTGATCCAAGGGAACGACAGCAAACAACAAGTGTTTATCCGAGAAGTGCCTGGTGGCTGTATGTGTTGCGCAGCTGGTTTACCGATGCAAATCGCACTAAATCAACTGCTGTCTGAGGCGAAACCTGACCGCTTATTGATCGAGCCGACAGGACTTGGTCACCCTAAAGAAGTGCTAGAAGTCTTGTCTTCTGAGCACTACCGTAAGGTGTTGTCACTTCAGAAGAACGTGACTTTGGTCGACGCCCGTAAGCTATCTGACACACGCTACTCTGAACACGATACCTTCAATCAGCAAATCACCATTGCCGATACCATCGTGGGTAATAAAGTCGATCTCTACAAAAGTGGCGATGAAGAAAAACTGACTGAATACGTCGCACAGGTTTGTCATCCAGACACCAAACTCATATTTGCTCATCACGGTAAGATCCCTTTCGGTGAGTTTGATGGAGACACCAACTTTTACCATCAACAAGCTCATGGGCACCATCACCACCATCATCATGAACAAGACAAGCCACTCGCTTCAGAATTACCGATGCCAGAGAGCGGTATGATAAAGGCGAGCAACCAAGGTGAAGGGTTTGAAAGTATTGGTTGGCGATTCGCGGCTGACAAACTGTTCGACCGTCAGCAATTGCTTAAGGTATTAGTTGGACTCAAAGCCGAACGAATGAAAGCGGTGTTCATCACTCAAAGCGGCATCTTTGGTTACAACCTAACGGAAGATGGTCTAACAGAGTGTGAACTTGATGAATGCAATGAAACCAGAATTGAGGTAATTGGTCAGGCCATAGACAGCGACCTAGAAACTCAACTGCTTCAATGCTTAGTCAGTTAATCGCTAAGAGCAAATCTACTTTCCCCTGAGTGACATAATCTCAGTCACTCAGGGTTCAAATGAAAGCCACTTGGCCCTGGACTTAAGATGTCGATATATCATTGGTCTTTTTCTGATGGCTAAACGATATAGTCTTTCATACATTGAGCCTGTAAGTTGCACCTCCAAACTCGTTCTATTCACCTAATCCAAATCAGGCCATCTCAATGTCAAAACACAGCATTAAAATATTGTTACCTCTGTTCCTTTTCCCTTTATCTGCACTGGCTTCTGACTGTTCGCAAAAGATTGGCTGCGAGAAAAAAGCGTGTGAAATTGAAATGAAGATTGATATCGCGAAAGCCAACGGATATGACAACAAGCTAGAAGGACTGACAGACGCTTTAGATCAGGTAAATACATACTGTACCAACGAAGAACTAAAATCAGAGCTAATGGATGACATTGAAGACGCGCAAGAAGAAATCGTTGAGTACAAAGAGGAACTTCAAGAAGCGCAAGACTTCAACGAAGACGACAAGGTCGCTAAATACCAAGGAAAGATCGACGAAGAAAAACAAAAAATTGAACAGTACAAACAAGACCTGTCTCAGTTAAATTAAGCCTGACTGGTTTTAGACGGTTTAACTGTCATACCTATTGGCGTCCAACTACTCGCTACAACAATGATCAAGATATCGCCATGAGTGTCGTGAATTACAACACTCATGGACTATTTAGCGGACTCGTTAGCTGCTAAAAGTTCTAATTCACCGAAACCAAGCGCTTGTCGGCCAGTGCCATAGCAATGTTGGCTTTAGCGTAAGCACTTTCATTAATGAAATGTGGATAGATGTCTTGTTCACGCTCCCAGTAAATATCATAGCCAAAGAAAGTCGCGAGTATCGGCTCACCCTGCTTCACTACCTCGAAATCTCGACCACAGATCGCTGGGTGCACAGTAGCAACACGCATACCGTCTGGGCCAAGCGGAACATTCACCTCTTCAACATAGAAAAAGGCATCGTAGTCTTCTAACGCTTGTACTTGGTTGAGGTTGTGCTTCTCAACGTAATCAAGAACCATGGTCAGCATCTGCTTCATCAGTTTAAGAGTATCGAACTTCAGTGAACCATGTGCCTGAGCACCAACTTCAATCATTACACCACACTTCCCGGCAGTACAAAGGTAAGGCTGCTCATCCCAAGGCTTTCTATCTTCAAACAGAATATTAGCTTCTGGCATTCGTTGTTTCACATACGCGCCCATTTTTTGATAGAAAGCATCATTGGAAAGCAAGATTAATGTCGCCCCCATATTGCTGGTTGTGTTGTGCAAATCCACAATCAGTTGTTGCTCTGTGCTCGCGTGTCTATCTATAAACTGTCGCGCAACTGTGTACTCAGCTAAACCAGCAGTGTCGTCGTGATTAGCATTAGAAAACTGACGGTTTAGGTCCGTATCAAGGTATCGAACGTTCTGCTCTACCGCTTTAGGGTTTGCGATAACTGAATTCGTAGAGAATGTAGAACGATCGGCGGCATACATGCGCTCTTTGATCAGTTTGTTTAGGTAGATTCCAGAAAGCTCGTTACCGTGAGTTCCGGCAACCAGTAAGACTTGATTGATGTTATCCATGTAATTGATTTCCAAGTATCGAAAGTGCAAGTCATCCTTGCATTATTGTTACGATATAACATAACAACAATATACCTATTTCTCCAGAAGACTTAACGAGCAAGCATCAGATAATTCCAAGTAACTATGAGAACGCTAAACCGCAACGATATTTCACCTCGAAACCTACACATGAAAAGGCCCCGTGATGGCGAGGCCTTAGTTCCTTAATCAACAATGTAGCTTCAATGATTAGTTTACATCGTGCTTCTTTACTGCAAACGACATCATGATTGCTTAGCGAGTTTTCCTTCCGTTTCTTTGTCATCTAATGTTTTGGTGATCGCTGCCTTCGCAGGTTTCACGATTAAGCCAATCCCAACTAAGAACAGCACAGATGCAACCACTTGTGCGACTGACAATACTTCGTCATACATAAAGTAACCACTGATCAATGCAAAGATTGGCACGAGCAAGGTTAACGGTGCGGTCGTGCTTAACGGATATTGGATTAACAACTTATTCCATACCCAGTAACCAAACAATGTGGTTGGGTAAGCCTGAAACAGAACAGCAATCGTCGTGTTCCAATCCCATTGTTCCATCCCCTGCCAGATGATTTGATCACCGTGTAACATCACAGCAAACAACACCAACGGCACTGGCGCAAACAGCATTCCCCACACATTAAATGCAAAAGCCTGCTTAGTTTTAGACGCCTTAACAATCACGCCCATTAGCGTCCAACTGCAGGCTGCAATCATAATCAAGACAACACCATTAACGGTGACATTGCCCTTTGCCGCCGAGACTAATACCGCGAGTGCACACATAGCTAACATCGCACCCATTAACTTACGAGCCGACGCGCTTTCTTTGAAAACCCATACCCCAACAGCCATACCGATTAATACGTTGGTAGAAAGCAATACCGACGACAACCCTGATGAGAGTCCAGCTGTGATTGACCATGAAGCCATGCCCCAAATACCCACACCAAACACTAAGCCATAACTCACTAAATAGCGCCACGCGACATTCGGTCTTGCCACAAAAAATATCACTGGAATCACCGCTAGCGAGAAACGCGCTGCGGTTGCCAACAACGGATGCACATTGGTCACACCCATTTTGATCATCGAGAAATTAAATCCCCAAATTGCCATCACGAATACCGCTAACAACAAATCATTTCTTTTCATACTGACCCCTCCTTTGTTTTGAAAGAGTATCCCTTGAACAATAAAACCGGTACAGATACAATTTTTACAATAAAAACCAGTACAGTTAACAACGGTAGTGACCATGAGTATCTACAGAAAGCTTGCGAATCAGTTCATTGATGAAATTGAAACCGGGAAAAGGCCCGAAGGTGGACGCATGCCGTCGCTGCGCCAATTAGCTAAGCAGCAAGCCATCAGCATATCGACCGTAGTCAGCTGTTACCAGGAATTAGAATCACAGGGTTGGATTCATTCTCGCCCGCAAGCCGGGTATTTTGTCTCGCCTCACAAGCCAGTTCATTCAACACCTGAATGGGCACAGTTTGAGAGTAAGGTTTCCAAAGTCAGACAAACATCATCGACTCATAACTCAATCAATGGACCTTTAGGGGTCTCAAGCACCACTAATGATGAACAATCGATTGTTGAGCTAGAACGCAGTTTCCGCCGTTCTATCAAACGTATGGGCGACAGGCTTAATCACTACCCTGATACACAGGGCGAGCCAATGTTAAGACAAGCTTTGTCCACCCACTTCGCCAAGCTCGATGTGCACTTTTCACCTGAAGAAATGGTGATCACTGCAGGCTGCATGTCGGCGATTAAAGCCGCTCTCGAATCCTGTACCAAAGAAGGCGACACCATTGCCATCAGCTCACCTTGTTTCAACGGTATTCTGGAGTTGCTCGGCAAAATGTCACGCCATATCATCGAGATCCCGTCTTTGGATGACGGTGTCGACCTACAACAACTGGAAGCACACCTGAAAAACAAACGTGTGGATGCTGCTATCTTCTGTACCTCACATATGAATCCTCAAGGTATCAATATGTCAGCCAGTCAAAAGCAAAAACTGGCTGAATTGGCGAATCACTATCGAGTACCCATCATTGAAGACGATGTCTATCTAGAGCTCTCTTACTCATCACACACACCATTGCCTGCAAAATACTATGACAAAGGTGGATACGTGCTGTGGTGTGGTTCGGTATCGAAAAGCCTTTCACCCAGCTATCGTTTAGGCTGGTGTTTGCCAGGAAGGTACATAGACGAGTACAAAGCTCAGTTTTCTGCAGCGAGTTATGGGGTCGCCCTACCGACCCAACTTGCGGTTGCTGATTTTATCGAGTCTGGTCAGTACGCCAAACACGTTAGAAGACGATGCTCTCAAATCCTCTCTTTACGTCAGCAATACCTAAGCTATTTAGCCCAACACCTTCCTCAAAATGTGAAGATCAGTAACCCACAAGGTGGCATGGTGCTTTGGCTACAAATACCCAATCTAAATCAACAA
Organism: Vibrio sp. Isolate33; assembly: GCF_022397895.1. Lineage (NCBI taxonomy): Bacteria > Pseudomonadati > Pseudomonadota > Gammaproteobacteria > Vibrionales > Vibrionaceae > Vibrio > Vibrio sp. Isolate33. The sequence goes on along the minus strand of NZ_JAKEUP010000004.1, from coordinate 69,548 downwards.
GCTTTTACTCAAGCGGTTACGGCTCAAAACCTTGATATCAGACTTGGCCATCTGTTCAGCACTCTTGATCTTTACAGCAACTGTCTGCGCATCAATTTTGGTTATTCACTTGAAGGAGAAGCCAAGCAACAATTGGATGACTTGATTAAACTTATTCATCAATGTGTCAGTGATTAGACTGTTTTCAGAGCTTTCTCTCACAGCTTTGATTCTTAGTCCGTTCATCGCTAATTGTTATAAAAGAGGCGGTTATTATTCTGATTAGAATTGGGTTAAAGCTCGTTACCGTAAGGAAATCCATTCGCCTCAAAACCCTTAAATGCTGAGTTTGCAAGCACCCACAAAATTATGCAACTTGGCTAATGACACATCACTTTTTATCTTCAATATACAGCCGTCAGCGCTGGCGTTATCCTGTATTTGAAGAGAACTATTATGAGTGATAAAACCAAAAAAAAACCATTACCTTCCTTTATTGAAGAACGCTTGAGCTTCTATATTCAAGACCTAATTACCCAGAACAAAAGCCAGAAACACTTGGTTTTGGGTAAACGTCCATCGCGCGATTCCGTTGTCATGCAAAGCAATGATTATTTATCTTTGTCACACAACAAAGCAATCCAACAAGCCCACCAAGCGGCGATCAGCGACCACGACGACAATGTGGTGATGTCTGCGATTTTCTTACAAGATGCAGACTCTAAACCTGCATTTGAAACCGAACTCGCCAACTATGTTGGAATGGAAAGCTGCCTGCTTTCTCAGTCTGGTTGGGCTGCCAATATTGGGTTGCTTCAAACTGTCTGTCCACCAAATACGCCTGTGTATATCGACTTCTTTGCGCACATGTCGTTATGGGAAGGTATTCGCGCGGCGGGTGCGACAGCTCATCCATTTATGCATAACAATATGAGTCACTTACGTAAGCAACTGGAACGTCATGGTTCTGGTGTGATTGTTGTTGACTCGGTTTACAGCACCATTGGTACTATTGCCCCGCTCCGCGACATCTACGAAATGGCGCAAGAGTTTGATTGTGCTGTTATCGTCGATGAATCGCATTCATTAGGGACACACGGTGAAAAAGGTGCAGGCTTAGTGCAAGCTCTTGGGCTCACTGACCAAGTCGACTTTATCACCGTCAGCCTAGCCAAAACCTTCGCTTATCGTGCAGGCGCAATCCTTGGGTCTAAGCAGCTCTCTGATACTTTGCCGTTTGTCGCTTATCCCGCAATTTTTAGCTCAACCGTATTGCCGCAAGAAGTGATTCGTTTAGAGAAAACATTGGATGTAATTAAAGGTGCAGATGACAAACGAGAAGCCCTGTTTAAGCGAGCACAGTCGCTTATTACGGGCCTCAAACGGATCGGCTTTAACATCCGTAGTGAATCTCAAATCGTCTCGCTAGAGTGCGGAAATGAAAGAAATACAGAGCGAGTACGCGATTTCCTTGAAGAGCGAGATGTGTTCGGCGCAGTGTTCTGCCGTCCAGCGACTGGGAAGAATAAGAACATCATCCGATTTTCAGTGAATGCCGACATGACGCCACGCGACGTTGACCATGTGCTCACGGTTTGTCATGAAGCGTACCATCACCCAGAGTTAGAGTTCGTATAACTCTGAACACACTAATTCTTTAACTAAAAAACGGCAGGACAGAATGGATGCTACCATGTCGCTAAACAAAAAGAGCCCACCAATTCGCTGAGCTCTTTCTTGTATTTGAGTCACCTACAAAACACTCTTGTAGCTCAACCTATAACATTCACTAGATCCAGTGAGCAATCTTATCGAACAGCCGATTTTTATCCGCGGGTTTGACGATGAAATCAGACATACCTGATGATTCCATTTTTTCCAAAGTGACGGGGGAACTGTCTCCGGTATGGGCAATAATCGGCACTGAAGAGTATGCTTTGTTGGCACTTCGAATTCGGCGAGACGCTTCCACACCATCCATGACTGGCATTTCGATATCCATGAGAATCAAGTCAATATCATCACTATCCAACGCGTCTAACGCTTGCTGACCATCTTCTTTCTGCACAACATCAAAGCCCTGCTTTTCCAGTAACATCGCGGTAAAACGGCGCAGAGATTCGTTGTCATCCACCACCATGATCGTACGCTTATTCGCAACCTCTAGCGGTTTTACTGGTACAGACGCCATCACGTAATTGGAATCGAAAAGTAAGCGGTCGATGGTCGCTTTGGTATTGAGTAGCCAAACCTGAGTTTCCACCCAAATAGGCTCGAAAGAGACGTTACGCACACGCCTAATCGGATGATGCTCATAGAGGTAAATGATTCGAGCTTCGGTAAACGAAAGCAGTGACTCAATTCTCTCCAAACAACTAGCTCGTAGATCCAAGCTCTCCATATCAACGAAAACCAAATCAAATTCGAACTGATATTCCTTATTTTTAAGCGCAGAGGCAACATCCATAATAGTGAGGTCAAAGCCCATAAAACGCGACATCTCGGTCATTTTACTGGTCAGAACCTTCTGGTCACTGATCATCACCACACTCTTTAACTTAGTCAGCTCGCTCTTTATCTCTTTCACTGAGTTGGATGTCAGAGATGGGAACGTCATCGTGAATTGCGTCCATTGTTCCACTTCCGACTGACATTTAATTTCGCCACCAAACGAGCGCATGACCTTCTGACAAAATGGCAAGCCTAAGCCGTAGTTACCCGATTGGCCTGTGGTGTAGAAGTCTTGGAAGATACGTCGAATCACATCGCTTGATATGCCAGAACCGTTATCCGTCACCATGATTTGATTGGTGACTTCATCACTGCACATCGTGACATGAATATGGAAATCTTCAGGGCTGCGATGGTGGAATGCGTTCTTGAACAGGTTGTACATCACGTACTTCAACAAGGTATCGCTACCTAAGAAGTCAAAGTCGCTTTGTACGTCTAAAGAGATTGCAGATTTATCGGCGGTGCGTTTGTAATTAAAGCTGGTAATCGAATCCTCAACGACCGCTTGCGCCGAATGCTTTTTAAAGGTCGAGCGAGACACACGGTTTTCATCAATCGAAGTCAGTAACAAATCAATAGTTTCATTACCTGAGTGGATGATCTCCATCGCTTCATCACCCACTTCTCGCAACTGGATAACGTCTTCATTGCTCAGCGCATATTGCCCTTTATGGTCGCCACTTTTAGGGTTCGGCAGTATGGATTGCATGACATCAATAGACGTTAATAAACCACTTAAAGGGTTTCGCATCTCGTGGGCAATACCGGCACCAAAAGACTTAGCCAGTGACACCTTATTTTCATGTTCCACCTGATTACGGAAGTAGAACAAATTGCCGAACAGGTAGATAAACAAGAAGATGGGAACATGCGTCCAGTCCATTGTAATTTCTAGATAGAAGCCTTGTGCCACCCAAGCACATAAAGTCGCAATGCCGATTCCGGCAAAAGTTTGAGCGAACATAACTTTAGTGACGTGCACTAATAAAATATGCAGGAATATGGCCGACATGAAAGACATAACCCAAACATTGGACCAATTGTTCATCAGCAGCATATAAAAGAAGAAACACGGCAAGCAGAGGGTTACTGCAACCTGGTAGTAAGCCGGAAGGTATTTGCGCCATTCAAATGGCACACGATTACGAAAAATAATGCCTAAGAATAATAACGAACACGCTAGACGCAGCGGTAGGTTCTCATAAGGTTGAGGGAATAAAAATTCCCATACAATGTAGTAAATGGGAAAGCCGACAAAGCCCATCCAACCCACAAGGGTGAGATTAGGTTCTGCGTATTGATAAACTTTGCGAATAGCGTTCATACGAAATACTTTGTTCTCTAAGCCCTAACGTTTACTGGTTCTATGGTTTAATTTTTATTCTTATATTTAGGCGCCGATTATATTACACATCCCCTGTCAGCAGTGAGGTTTCAATCAAATATATATGAAGGTATTTGCTTTTAATCTTAAATTTTGGGGCTTGTGTTTATGCTTATAAAAACAACAAGGCCTCGTGAATACGAGGCCTCCTAATAGATATGCAATGCTAGTTCAGTAACGAGCCTAACGTATCGGTAAATAGATGTGAGTTATCAAATCGCATTCGTCCACTTCGTGAACAAGATTCACATAGTGGAAAAAGCATGGAAAATCCCTTAGTTCCTCTCCACTTTCAGGTAACCAATTTCGATACAAGTAGTAAACGGTATCACTGATTAGGTCATGGCTTCCATTGTGAACAGCAACAGCGCATCGACCGCCAGGAATAACACCAGACTTCACACCAAAGGCATTTTTCGGCACATTGCCTTGGTGTACTCCGCAAATATCAAAACGAAACTCGTCTTCCACGGTATCAGCCGGGTCGGAATAAGGCACCCCATAAGTGTGGCTCGTTTTTACGGGAGAGAGCCCTGTCGATTTTCTCCAATCAATAAACTTGGCTGCCGTGTTGTAGACAAGCTTAGGGCTTCCCTTATGTTCAATTAAAGCGACTTGTGTTTCACAAAACTCTACGACTTTTACGTCCATTACCCTGTCTCCAATTTTCGGTGGGTTAAACTCATACTTTGAATGCCAAGATGGCCAATGTGGCTGTTTTCTAAACTGGGAGGGCGTTTGCCCAAAGTTTCTAGAAAATGCACGAGAAAACCCCTCGAGACTTTCAAAATGCGCTTCAAAGGCAACGTCTGTAACACTGTGTTCTGGCTCAAAAGCTAATCGAAAAGAAGCTCGTTTTAAGCGCGCCAACAGTACATATTGAATGGTGCTAATACCCATGAATGATTTAAAAACACGGTGAAAATGGTATTTAGAGCTCGCGCCAACAGAGCTTAACTCTTCCAAACTCAAAGCTTCATCTAAATGGCCATCGATGAAGTCACATACCTTCCGTATTCTTCGTTCATGGTGCTTCACTACATTCATTTTTCTCGTGCCCAGTTAAGAATTCATAGAAATGATACCCACAGAGAATCGCATTCGCCTGACTGAGATTGCGATGTTCGCTAGGTAATGTGCTTTTAACACTATCGATAAGTATATGTTTTTATAAAAACGAATGGAGGCTATGTTGATTTTAAAAGGAAATATCTCATGATGAGAAATTGAAAATAGGCTCTTTAGCCAATACGGAGCTAAAGAGCCTTACTTTCCATAGTTAGCGGTCACAGTCGAGCTGTACTGCTAGCCAATGTACTTAGCGAATAGAATCAAAAGCTAAGTGAGTTCCAGTTTCGCATTAATGCTGACGATTTCTTGCTGCCATTTCTGTTGCAGATCTGGCTTCTGGTGTTTCGCTTTGCGTGACTGGTCTTGTCTTAGTAACTCTTCCAACTCTAACAGCCTTTCCAACAGCAACTCGTCATCATTTTGAGCTAGCTCAGGCGATTGATTTTCACTGGTCGTGGATCGTGATAACACAGTGCTCCGAGTTTCCCCTTCCACCTCTATGCTATCAACCTGATTACCGACAGCCATAGCCTCATAAACCGCGTCTAAGTAAGTCATTTCCACCAGCTGACCGTCATTGATATACCAGAATCGATTACATGAACTCTCGATGAGTTCTCGATCATGGCTAACCAGCAACAGGCCGCCTTCGAAACGAGTTAAACAATCAGCCAATTCTTCCTTACCTTCAATATCCAGGTGGTTCGTTGGTTCATCAAGCAGCAGGAAATGATACTTAGCCAGAGATAGCCCGACAAACAGTAGCCGGGAACGCTCGCCTCCACTCAGTTCAGCGATCTTTTGATCGTGTCTTTCATAAGAAAAACCCGCGCTGATCAAAGCCATTTTTCTGGCTTCCTGAGAAACCGGATAAAACGGGTACAACGAATCTATCAAAGAATGTTCATCGCTCAATTGGTTCAAGCTTTGGTCGTAATAACCCACTTCAGCTTGAGGGTGGAAGTAACCATTATCTTCAAGTTGAGAGGCTTGATAGCTTGCCCATAGGACCTTCAACAATGAAGATTTACCTGCGCCGTTCTTACCTAAGATGGCGACTCGGTCACCACTCTTAACCTGCTGGAACAGAACTTCAAACAAAGGTGCTTGATCTTGCGCGGCAGCGATTGGCACCGAAACTAGTTCAAGTAAGCGATTAGCCTTCATCGACTCACCCGACAGGCTTAGTGTCCATGGCTCAATCGTATCCAAACGCGTCATGCTCGTTCGCAAACCAGCGGCACGTTTCTCCATACTTTTGGCTTTGCGTGCTAGGCCTTCGTTATCGAAATCCCTGCCCCAAATAGCTAATCGCTGCGCACTCTTTTCAATGCGATTAATCTCCTTTTGTTCAGCCTCTTGCCTTTCAGCATCAGCTCGGTCTTTCTCCTCTAAAGCCTTCCTTGCTTGTGTGCAGGTTTGACTAAAGGTTTGCAGTTTTTTATCACGCAGTACCCAAGTACAGTTGGTTACATGATCGAGTAACCTTTGGTCATGTGACACCATCACAAAAGTGCCCTTCCAATCCATCAGAAATTGCTCTAACCAAAGCAAGGTTGGCAAATCTAAGTGGTTGCTCGGTTCATCCAGTAGTAGAACGTCGGGTTCGACAATCAGGGCTCTTGCCACCAGCACTCGTGCGTATTGACCGCCACTTAAGGTGCCAATCGGCTGATCCCAATAGCTTTCGTCAAAGCCTAAATTAGACAAGATGATTTGAGCGCGCCATTGCTCGGATAGTTGAATCTCTGTCGGCAGGTTATCGACAACGGAATCGAGCATAGACATGCTCAGCAGCCGTTTAGGGAGATGTTGCTCAATAAGCGCAACTTCAGCATAAGAGGCGAATGAGACACTACCAACATAGTCTGGTAAGTCTTTGTTTAATAAACGTAGTAAGGTGCTTTTTCCACAACCATTGCTGCCAATTAGGCCAATGCGGTCACCCTTTTTAATGGTGAAAGAAAGCCCATCAAATAAGCGGCATGATGTTAGATCGTAAGAAATAGATGATGTAGATATTAATGTAGTCATTTGTTTACTCAAGTTTCAAGCGCAAGAAAGCGCTGTCGTCATTCGCTGACAACAACCAAGTAAACTAGAGTGAAGAAACTCTATTGAGGGTTATGTTTAATGCTTCGCTCAAGTTTTGGTTATCGCAGCACGATAGTGTTAAAACTTGAGTTTTGGTCGTACCAAAAAATATGCGCAAAGTTAAATTCACACACTTTCATAAAAATCCTCCTTATATTTGTATTGAGTTGAACATTAACGCTAAAAATAAATCACATTAATCGATGAGTCAAAATATTTAGCCGCATTCAGCTTAGCCTGAATTTACCCTAAACTTACGTAAGCTAGGTCACTGTCACTCTGTGCATTTTCCTTGGCGTATCGCCGTAATCTATCACCGCGTAATGCTGCGTTACCCTGTTATCCCAAATCGCCAATGAGCCTGTGCCCCATTTGAAACGAACTTGAAACTCGGGGCGTCGGGCAACTTCAAACAGTTGGCTGAGTAAAGCATCACTCTCTTGGCGGTCGAGCTCATTGATATAACGCGTAAATTGTTCGTTGATATAGAGTGTTTCTTTACCTGTTTCTGGATGAACTTGAACAACAGAGTGAACGACTGGAGGATTTTCCCGAGCAGTTTTGATTAACGACTTGTGCCAATCAAGCTCAATCTGATCCGACTCTATACCTTCAAACGCGACCAGCGAATGGGTCGCTGACAAGCCTCTCAGCTTTGCTTTCATATCTTCATCTAACGATTCAAGTACAGCCGTCATCGAACACCAAATCGTGTCCCCTCCCACATTGGGTATATGCTGAGCATACAACAGAGAAGCTTTCGATGGTAATTCGCGCCAAGTAAGGTCCGTATGCCAGTAGCTTTCCATCGGCGCATTGCCACGCGTTGTTTCTATCACACTCACCTGAGGTACATGTTCGACGCGAGGGAAAAACGGATGCGCCGGTTCAAGTTGCCCAAACCGCTTTGCAATCATCAAATGCTGTTGTGGCGAAAGGGTTTGATCATCCAGAAAAATCACTTGATGAGTTAGAAGCGCCTGATAAACCTCATCAAGTTCAGTCGCACTGCATGTAGCGAGATCGACTCCATGAATACGAGCTCCGATGTGAGGGGTAATGGGTTCGATTTTCAACATAAACTCGCTTATTGATGATGTGACATTTCAGAGTCAATTTAGATACTGACTATTAAACCGGATAATGGAGAGTTTTCTTTCGACACGCTGCTAAAACATCAAAAAAAAGAGCTCCTAAATAGGCGCTCTTTTTGTTTTTTGATACTTCCTGTATCCGTAGACAAGTCCAATCTGTAGTACTTTCACCGAAAGCCAGATCATCGATATCTCCAGTTGTGTATCACCAATAAATCTAGCACACAATCTTTAGGCTTTTCTGAGACACAACCGAGATATTCAACTTAGTGCCATTCCATCTCACCGCTTAGCACTTTGGCACCCAGTTCTAGATCGCCTTCCGTCGCCTTAAATTGTGGGTATGCTTTCTTCATGTAATCAACGATCTCAACAGACGTTGGCTTACTTGTACCTGCCAGCGCATCTTCGATGTCAGCTACGTAATCCAATGTAAATTGCACGCCATTTGTACCCGTTGGCATTTCACCTAAGTAGTGACCCGGAATGACCACTTCAGGCTTAAGTGCTTTCATGCGCTCTAATGATTGTGACCACTGGCTACGAATCTCTTTCGATGCGGTATCTGCCATCCATACATGCACGCCACTATAAACCGACACACCGCCAAACACAGTTTTTTCAGACGGAACCCATAAGTAAGCTTGGTGTGTGTTGATTTCTCTCACCTCGATGGTTTCACCTTCAATGCTCAGCGTGGTGTCGTTAAGAACGGTTGGTACAATGACTTTAGACGGTGCGTTGTCTTCTAAAATTGGCCCCCAATATTCGAGCTTGGCATCTTTGGTACGCTTGATATGTGCAACAACCGCTTCACTGGCAACGATCTCTACGTTTGGAAATGCCGCTACAATCGGTTCTAAGCCAAAGTAAAAATCTGGGTCGCCACTGCTGATATAAATCATCGATAGCTCTTTGCCAGTCGCTTTGATTTGCTCCACTACGTTTTTTCCGTCTGCGACACTAAATTGTGCATCAAACAGAATCACTTCCTTCTCTCCCGAAACCAGCACAGAGGTTGCTGGGAATATTGCATTTTCGCACGGATTGTAATGAGTGATGTTTAACTCCGCTGCAGAGACAACACCCGATGCAGCTAGCATAGCTCCTAAACTCATTGTTCCTAAAAGCGCGGTTCTTGATACAAGAATTTTAGATAACTTTTTCATAGCTTTATTCCGTTATTAAGAGCTGAACGCCTGCCAACTCATTGAGTGTGCAAACATCTTATTTGATTGGAATTAGATGAAATAGACATCAAATTAACTTTCACTGTTGCGGTTTTCGGACATATGCTAATTTTCTGGTAGCGATTAGATTCAAAAATCATTTGGGTAATAAGAACAATGGATAAACTCGAGGCAATGAATGTCTTTGTCACCATCGTTGAGCGTGGCAGTTTGAGTGCAGCAGCCGAACACCTAGAGCTTTCTCGAACCAAAGTCACACGCTATTTGGGTGAGCTCGAAAACTGGATGGATACTCGCCTGCTTCATAGAACCACTCGAAGCTTGAGCTTAACCAGTGCGGGGAAAGAGACGCTTGAAGTCGCGAGAGAGCTGCTTGCCCTTGAAGCATCGTTAGCAGGTATCAGAAATCAAAGCCGCGAGCACTTAAAAGGCCAACTGCGTATTACTGCGAGTTATTCGATTGTCGACAGTTTCTTGATGGACGTGATCAGCCGCTTCATCGACAAATGGCCCGAGGTTTCGATTGATATCGTCTCTACCGATCAAACGGTCAATCTTGTTGAATCGCGCATCGATTTGGCAATTCGCATAACCAACGAACTGACGTCCAATATTGTCGCGAAGCAGCTCGGTGAATGTCGATCTGTGATTTGTGCGTCGCCACAATATCTAAAAGAAAAAGGCACCCCCAAAGACGCGCAAGATCTAGCTCACCACAACTGTTTGTCATTCAGTTATTTTGGTAAAACCGCATGGACGTTTAATGGCCCGAATGGATTGGAATCAGTGCCGATTAAAGGGAACATCAGTGCGAATACGTCTGAGGTTCTGCTTTCTGCCACACTCAAAGGCAACGGTATCTGCTTACTGCCCTTTCCTTCTGTAGAAGGCTTAATAGAAAACGGACGATTGGTTCCTCTGCTCTCTGAATGGAAACCGAAAACGCTAGGTGTGTACGCGGTTTATGGAACACGTAAACAAGTCACACCGCTGTTAAGAGCCTTTATCGATCACCTATCTAACGAGATGGAGCAATCGACAAGTTGGTAGGTTAGCCTTGTCATTAACAAAGCTGATGCGGAATAAGGATTATTCATTTTACTTATCTTCCACCCGACTCTATCGTGGTTAGATTATCCAATCCGCATCAACGAGTGCGTTAATACTATTAGGGAAATATTTATGGCTGCCATTACCGATTTAGATGTTCTTCTCAAATCGATGTCACCTGAGCTCATCGAAGGTAATTATGTTTTCTGTACTGTCGACGGAGCTTTGTCAGACTACATTCAACTCGACCCAATCGCGACCTTTCGTGAAAAAGAAGGCTTAACCTTGGTGCTCGCAGAGGATGCAGCACATCAAGCTCAACTCGATTTCGATGGTGTGTTTAGCTTGATTACTTTGTCGGTACACTCAAGCCTAGAAGCGGTTGGGTTAACAGCCGCCTTTGCTACCAAGCTAGGTTCATACGGCATTAGCGCCAACGTGATAGCTGGCTATTACCATGACCATATCTTCGTTCAAAAAGACAAAGCAGACGAAGCAATGAGCGCGCTTAGGGAGTTTTCAGAAGCGAGCTAACAAAGCGTTCACCAGATACAAAAAAAGCGACGTAATCTACGTCGCTTTGGCTTATTGCTTAATGTCCATTCACTGATCAGGCATCAGCGAACGAGACCGTTAAGCAAGCTTAAAAGTGGCCACTTTGTCACTTAAACCAGCGGCTTGGCTCTTAAGTTCGTTCGACTCAGTTAAGCTGTCCTGTGCGCCTACAACTAGGTGGTCGGTAACATCTTTAATGGTCGTCACGTTCTGGGTAATTTCACCCGTCACGTGTGTTTGCTCTTCAGCAGCCGTCGCGATTTGAGTCGCCATATCGCTGATCAAAGCAACGGCAGTATTGATCTCTTCAAGCGCGTGCGAAGCTCTGTCGGCATCTTCTACTGAATGTATTGCCAGTTTAGAACTGCTTTCCATCAGCTCAACGGCTTGGGTCGTTGTGCGCTGCAGGATATCGATCGTCGATTTGATCTCTTCCGTTGAAGAGTGGGTACGTTGAGAAAGCACACGAACTTCATCAGCGACTACCGCAAAACCACGGCCTTGCTCGCCCGCACGAGCTGCTTCAATCGCCGCATTCAAAGCAAGTAAGTTAGTTTGCTCGGCAATGCCTTGGATTGTCGCTAATACTGTCGAGATCTCTTGAGCGTGCTTGTTAAGTTCGCTAATCACATTGCCTGCTTCGTTCACTTCATTGGCCAAGTTATTGATTGAGCCTTTAGTGTCGACAACCAGAGCATGACCACTATTGGTGCTTGCCGCTGAGTCTTGTGCAGCTTTTGCGGTTTGCTCGGCATGTGATGCAATCTCTTGAGTTGCACAAGCCATCTCGGTTACTGCTGTCGCCACCATAGTGATTTCTTGTTGCTGGTGGTTTAGCTCATCCACAGAACGATTTGCACGCTGGGCACTTTGCTCCGACTGGTTGTTTAGCTGTTCTGATTGTCCACGGATATGACCGATCAACTGCTGTAAACTGCCAACAAAGGTATTGAAGTTCTGAGCAAGCTCACCCACTTCATCTTGATTATCAACATGAATACGTTGAGTTAAATCACCACTACCATTCGCGATTTGTGCCAACGCTTGAGATACATGATTAAGTGGACGGAATAAAATCGTACACAGTAGGTTGAACAACACAGTACATACGATGACAACCAGCAATGTCACCAACACTTGGCCAATCACAGCGTCAAATAACGGTGCGACCAAAGAGTCATGGTTAACCACACTGATGGTGATCAGGTTAGTCCCATCAATCGCACGCGCATACAGTACATAGTCGTTGCCGTTTAAGTCGATAGAGGTGTCTTTACCGCTCACCAACGCTTTTTGTACATCTGCGAAATCAAGCCCAAGTGAGCTGATATTCTTGTTCAATAGCTTGGTATCAGCGTGCGTGTAAACCGTGCCCTTATTGGTCGCGATGAACATGTAACCTTCACCTGGAAGAATCACTTTTTCAAGGCTATTGAGAATGTCGGTGATTTCTACATCCGCACCTAATACAACCTGCTGACCATGCAATTGCATTGCAGTACCCAGCGACACAACGTTAGCGCCCGTTGCCGCCGCAACTGTTGGGTTGTCCATGAACACTTTGCTTGGGTTTGCTACCGCATTGGTGTACCAACCCCATAGACGCGGGTCATCGTTACCCGGTGGCAACACAACACCGTTCGCGTTCTTTTGCGAACCATCAGGAAATGCCAAGAAGACATTATCAAAAGAGGCAGAATCACGAACCTGTTTTAGGTGAGTCACCAAACTTTCTTGTTTAGACTCTTTCGACAGAGAAGTGAGCGCACGCTCTTTGGATAAGATCCAATCTGATACGTATTGGTTGTAAGAAGCCGATGCCCCTTCTAGGCGCTGTTCCACCTCTGTATCCAATCGTTGCAACGATGCACGAAATGAAAGTGCCTCGACCAAAATCCCCCCCAGGATGATGGCCATACTGGCAGAGATCGCCAGCTTATTTTTAAGCGAGAGTTTCTTTAACATAGGAAACCTATAATTTTTATATAAATAACCGTGGGTAACAGAACCGTTCCCATCCGGTAGCAAGCGCATATATTTTACACATTAAAATAAATAATAAAATGGGCTAACTCATTGTATTATCGTTATATGTGAACCAATAACAGATCCAGATCAATTCACAATCGAAAGAATGATATACGTTAATCGGTCGCGTCAAAGCCCCATCCAAAATGCCAAGCCTTTTGCTTCATTTATCTCAATGTAATTAGCGTTCATATTCCCAATGCATTAATCTTATAAGCTGTTAAGTATTCAGAGTTTTCCTATGTCCCGAAGTCAACGTCTCTTCGATCTGCTCCAATTATTACGCTGTCATAAATACCCCGTGTCTGCCGATCATCTCGCTAAGGAACTAAACGTGAGTACTCGTACCATTTATCGAGACATCGTGACGCTTCAAGCACAAGGCGCTGAAATTAATGGTGAAGCTGGAGTTGGCTATCAATTGAAACCGACCTTCACGCTACCGCCGATGATGTTTTCAATGGAAGAATTGGAAGCATTAAGACTCGGTGCTGAATGGGTCGCTAAGCAAGCCAATGGCGAGTTCAGTGAACCGGCTAGAAATGCGATTGCCAAGATTTCGTCCGTGTTACCTGCTGATCATCAAGCCAAACGCAGTGAAGACATTGTGCGTGTTGCTTCAATCATTGAAGTCGCAGAGCTAACCATAGAGCTTTCAGACATCAAGTTGGCAATTAAGCAACAGAACAAAGCCGAAATCCATTACACAGACGCAAAAGATCAGGTTAGCGAAAGAATCGTTTGGCCGATGTTGATTGGCTTGTTCGAACAACACTATGTTTTAGTCGCTTGGTGTGAAACACGCAGTGCGTATCGTAATTTCAGGCTCGATAGAATTACCGAGTGGAAAATGCTTGAAGAAAAATATCAACGCCCGCGTCATGACTTGATCAAAGATTGGCAGAACATGGAAGGCATTGCAGATAAAGTGATTCGCTACTGACAAAAACTGTCACTGACTCGCGCTATATTTCTCTCAACCCAAGCGAACTCGACGCAAATCAAATTGACCAGCCTAGGAGCTACTATGTTTACCATTGATTCATTTGTTCTTTATGTCGCAGACATTCATCGCAGCATGGACTTTTATGCCAAGGCATTTGATTGCGAGCCAAAGCTTCTATCACCAACCTTCGCTGCCTTAGACTTTGCAGGCAACGTAAAAATCACACTTAAGCAAGCGGATGTTCTAACCCCAGCAAGCAGCACCAAAGGTGGTGGCACTGAGCTCTCTATGCCTGTTGAAGACAAAGAGACACTAGAAAATCTTTACCAAGCATGGAAAGAGAAAGGCATTCAGTTTGAACAAGAGCCAGAAGAATCGCTTTACGGCATCAACTTCCTTGCTGTTGATCCAGACGGACACCGTATCCGCATCTTCGCTTAAACGAATATGAGCAAGCTGCACTTGGCCGCTTGCTCATCTCATCTCATCTCATCTCATCTCATAAACAGCTTACTAACCGAAATCTAGCGTCAGCAACAGTCGCGTTTCTTCAGATGAGGTCACTGGCGAACGGTGCACGAGACCCGCATTTTCATTGCCACTCCAACGCTCACCTTTCAATAGCGCTACGTCACCACTCGCCATTTGTTGAACATCAGATTCTCGTGCGTACAAGCCTGATGCAGAATCTGGTTGTCCGTTGCTTCCACGACCTAACTTTGAACGATCGACTGAGTCATTCTGTAGCCATTGTGTTGCAACACCGTGGTAAGTGGTCACCAAGCGACAAGGAACTTGGTCGAAATGAAAACGAGGACACATTGCCTTATTTAAAACCGCTAAACGCAACCCTACTTCTTCAAGTTCAAACAAACAACAGAACATATCCACCAACTGTGCCATGTTTTCTAATAGCGCTTTAGAAGCCGTTCCGTCTGTCGAGAATTCTAATTTCTCGTAGGCATTGTCGGGTGACACGCTAACAGACTTACTAAAATTTGGATTCGACGCGATAAACTCATTAATGTCGTCGATTAAATTAGCATCAAACTTACGCTGCCAAATCGCGATGTTGATATCACTTTGATAGATGTCGGCTAATACCGTGGGCTGCTCCGAAGCACTAACACATGGCTTGTGACTCACCTGATCTTTGATATTCACAGCCGAACTAATATTAAGAGGCTGGCTACTATTGGTGCCAAAGGCTTCGTTAACACGGCATTCATTACGTCTTCTCCTTGATACATGCTTATCGCCTCACTCTTGCTGCTACTATCATGATCTATAGTAAGAATAATCATGATACGTTATAACATATCAATTTAGATATTTACAACTGAGCTTATGGCACTCAACTCAATAGTGATAGCATTGTGAATAATGAAATTCGTTAATAATTTCGGTTGCGTTGAACTTTACAATATATTCCAAGCTTAAATTAAAATCTGTAGGGGAAGTTCTCACCATTTACATAAAGAAGCTGAAAATAAAATTACGATTTCCAGACCCATTGTTAATAATCAAACATAATCAACCTTTATAGCGCTGAAATACCAACCTAAACCTAGGTTAATATTAACATCATTAAGAAACCTGTAGAATAAAAACCACCTAACACATAACCAAATACAATTTCAATATAGAATATATCAAAATGAGACTTTTCATTTTAATTAATTCAATCAATGCTAGAAAATGTACAATTAAAGCAAATACTGAGCAATTTACACTCATAAAAAAACACCAATAAAACATTGTTTTATTGGTGTTTTTTATATCGTAGAATAATGTTCAATTTTAAAAATCATATAAAAGCCACCTTAAAAAACGTCTAATGAAAACTACCGACCTTAATCTGGTTCCAATCTTTGTCGCCATATTCGAAGAAAAAAACTTATCAAAAGCCGCCAAACGTTTATCAATAACTCAGCCAGCAGTTAGTAAGGCACTATCGAGATTAAGAGAAATATACGAAGATACTCTTTTCAATCGTACTCGTTCAGGTGTGGAACCCACTAGCTATGCGTCTACGCTCTACTCCGATATGGCAGCAATCATTGACAATTTTAATGCGACCTTATCCTCGACACATAACTCGTTTTCTCCAATTAATTCAAAAAGGTCATTTTCGATCGCTTGTATACATACAGTAGACTTTTTCCTTCTTCCTGAGTTATTTACTAGGATTCAACAACTAGCACCGGGCATTACTCTCACTATTCACCCTTTGACCTCTTCGGATTACGAAAACGACCTTAGCTTAGGTAACTACGACTTGATTATTGGGTTACGCCCGATAGGAAACACGATGTTAAAACACAAAGTCATTATGAGTGATAAGCTCAAAGCTTGTTGCAGAGTCAATCATCCTAGAATCGATGGATTTAATACCAACATGCAACAATTCTATACTGAACATCATGTTTCTATCACTCATGAGATAAACAGAGAAAATGTAATGTTGAATTCTGATATCGAAGCGCTCAATGCTCGTAAAATAGTTTATAAAGCATCTAGCTTCTTTGAGACACTTTCCTTAGTTGAGAAAACAGACTGCATCGCCCTTTTACCGTCATTTATGGAAAGTACTTGTAAGGACAAGTTTTCTATAAAAACATTCGACCTACCTTTTAATCTCAGCGATATAAATATGTCTTTGTATTGGCACCCACGTAAAAATGTAGACTCAGCTCATCAGTGGCTTAGAAATCAAATATATGCAACAGCTAAAAATTATAATTAGTGCATAGTTAATTTATATTTCATTATTTAATGCTCGTTTATCCATGAAGAATCATTAATTATTTAACATATAACCAATTTTCATATTTAAATTCATCATAATCCTCGCGTTTTATAGAAGTAACCTCAAAATCACAAGGCATTATAATGAGAAAAATGAACATTGGCTCACTTAAGATGTGCGCTTTGTCAGCAGCAATTTTGGTTGGCATCACTGGGTGTAATGATGATGACGATAGCACAAGCTCTGCACCGATTGACTTCACCAGTCCTATTACGACAACACAAGGCACCTTTGTTGACGCAGCTGTTGATGGTCTTTATTACACAGATCAACTCGTAAACAGCGGATTTACCGATAACGGTGGTCAATACAGCGCGATATCAAACACTACGCTGACCTTTTACTTGGGTGGTGAAGATGGGCTCAAAGTCGGTGCTGCATCTAACCGTGATGTTTTAAGCCCATTTGAAGCAACAGGTACTTACGAAAGAGCAGTAAACCTCGCTATTCTTCTTCAATCGGTCAATGTTGGCGACCAAGACTTAAATATCGTGTTACCCGAAACACTCTCGACGAACATCGGTGAAGCAACCATCAGTGCATTGCATAAAATCAACCTAGACGACCAAGACACGGTTATCACTTTCCTAGAAGATCATATGGGGATGAATGAAGCTGACATTGTAAGCGAAGATGACGCAGTTGCTCACATGAACAGTTCGTTAAAGGAATATAATGACCGCGGTGAAGATTCGTCAGTTCCAATGTTTCAGCGTGGTAGCGCTAACATCATTCGTGAAGTGAGTATCAATCAATATCAGTTGCATGAGTTGAATGATCATGACCCTCTTACAAATCAAAAGCAGTTTTATGTTCACGCTGACAAAACCATCGACGAAGAGACGTTTGATTTAGTTCGTAGTTCTGCACGCTGGGATTACAAACTCTCTGGCGACGCTATCGTTTTCCTTGAAGGTAACAACGACTCAGGTTTTAGTTCGGCTTGGGCTAGCCAATACTTAAGCTGTGTTGCGTCGACAGGTGACTCTCGTAAATTCACCGTTACCGATGATGATCAAACCAAATGCGACGGCCAAGACGCAACAACTGATGAGCGGTTCAACCTTGGAAGTCAATTCTCCTACAAGTTTAACAACCCAAATGAGAGTGAACCAGAAGAGAGCATGGACTATGACGATGAAGAGATAGAAAGCTATATGCCTTATGTTCTCGCTACTTCACAGTCTCAATTGAATTCTATGATTGAGACTGAGTTATATGATGATTCAAATAATAGAGACGGAACAGCGTGGCAATACAACATTTACTCACAGTCTTATGATGCTACGACTGAAGTACTAACCATTCTAGATAAGAAGTTCAACCTAGGTTCGGAGCAAGATAAATCAGCACCATCAGTTTCGAACAAAGGTGGCGTTAGTGAGAAAATTCGTTTCATCTATCAAATCGATGACCAAGAGACAGACCGCTACGTCAACTTTGTTGGTACGTGGGAGCACTTAGAAACATGTGAAAACGGCGTACAAGCACGTTCTGAGTATGTATTTGGTGAAAAGGACATCACTGTATCTGGCAAAGAGTGTACAGGTTCCACGCCAGTAGAGTTGGATGATGAGGGGCCTTATTCTTATGCTGACTTTTCTAACCTAGACTATTGGTGGTTCAACCAAACAGGGCGTACTTCAAAAGCGACGCTTAGTGAGCTGAATACTACTGTTCGCTTCTGTGACTCCAATAACTACGTAATGGGAACAGAATGCCCTCAAGGTAAAGAGTACTTTGTTAAATGGTCATACATGCCAGCAGGTAAAGACTGGGACCAGGGTGTTTTAACTCGCCGTAAAATGCTACCAACCGGCGAGTCAAAGAACGTATCTACATACCAAAAAATAAACTAACCTAATACTTGTGGGGCCGTATAGGCCTCACAATCACAACTCCTGATTGCTGCCTTAGTTTCTCATTCGACTAACTGTTCCCTTTGTAAAATCAAATACTCTGCTTCTTGCGCTTGCCTCCAACAATTGACTGTTACCTATTGAGTTGCAGTAAATATTAAAATACTGACCTAAGCTTCTATCTACACTGACCAAAAAAACTCATCTATATGGTGACCACTTATGAAAAAGCTAATACCTGCACTCGGTCTGTTTTGTACCCTCATTTCAGCGCCCTCTTTTTCAGAAACAGGCTACACGTTAGATCCAAAGTTATCGAACGTGACGTTCGCAACCATTAAGAAGCAGTTTGTTGTAGAACCCGCATCCATAAAGCCTTTATCCGGTGGGCTCACAGAAGATGGCCAGTTTTCTATTTTGTTAGATTTGAAAAGCCTGAGTACCGGAGTATCCATTCGCGACCAACGACTCAATGAGCTCTACTTCGAATCCATGAGTTTTCCTGAAGTGAAGATCTCCGGAAAGGTTGACCCTGCAATGCTATCTGGCGACCCGAAAAACACCACCATCGCTGCCGAAGTTACCTTGCATGGCGTTACTAAAACCATCGACTTCCCGGTTATGGTTGTTCCATCTGAAGGTTTTGTGATGGTCAATTCAACATCAACGATCATCGTCAATGGCGCTGATTTTGGGATATCGACAGAAAACCTCAACAAGCTTTCTGCAACCGTTGGCGGGCTAGCGATTTCCGACAAGGTTCCGTTAAGTTTCAATCTGATGTTCGACCAATAATCAACACCTCCCGCCCCACTTTTCTCTCAAACACAGGGCCATTTAGCTTAGTGTCTGAGAGAAGAATTTTTGATTGAGCATTCTGATTGCTAGGGTATTCGCTTGTTATGCGAATTAGATCGGCCACTCAATCAATTTCAAATGACTCGGAACGTTCGACAAAATAAGACATACTAGAGCCATCCATAACGCACATCCGAACTCTTATCTATGCAACCCAGTAACCTCAACGAACCGTTTACTCTTCCTAATGGTCAAGTCATCAAAAACCGCCTGTTTAAATCAGCAATGAGCGAACAACTTGGCGACAAGCAACACAACCCTAAAGCTGGGCTAGCGACCTTGTACCAACGTTGGGCAAAAGGCGGCATTGGTTTGTCTATGACAGGAAACGTAATGGTGGATAGGAATGCGCTGGGTGAACCAAAGAACGTAGTTTTAGATGAACACAGTAACCTCTCTAAGTTTCAAGCTTGGGCAAGTGCTGGAAAGCAAAATGGCTCACAGATTTGGATGCAGTTAAACCACCCAGGAAAACAGATCCCAAAATTCCTGTGTGATAAGCCTGTCGCTCCTTCTGCTATCTCATTAGAACGCGGACTAGAGAAAGGCTTCAATACCCCGCGAGCACTGACTGATTCAGAAGTCCATGAAGTGATTGGCAAGTTTGCCTTAAGCGCTAAACTGGCAAAACAAGCCGGCTTTACTGGCGTACAAATTCACGGTGCTCATGGCTACCTTGTCAGCCAATTTTTATCTTCAAGACACAACCAGAGAAATGATAAATGGGGCGGTTCGTTAGATAACCGACTTCGCTTCGTGCTCGAACTGTATCGCTCCATTCGTGCAGAAGTTGGTGAAGGTTTTCCTGTCGGGATAAAACTCAACAGCGCAGACTTCATGAAAGGTGGCTTTACCGAAGAAGAATCAATGCACGTCGTTCAAGCGCTTAGCCATGAAGGCATCGACCTGATTGAAATCTCAGGTGGTACATATGAGAGCCCTTCGATGATGGGCTCTAAGAACAAAAACGAACCTGTTAAAGCCAGCACAGCGAAACGTGAAGCGTATTTCTTGGATTACATGGTCAAAGTAAGAAAACTGGTTAGCACTCCTTTGGTGGTGACTGGTGGCTTTAGAACCGCACCGGCAATGAACGAAGCGTTGCAAACATCCGCCACCGACTTTATTGGTATTGCTCGCACCATGGCGGTAGATCCAGACTTTCCAAACAAACTCATTGAAAACCCAAGCCATGGAATGCCGTTAGATGTGCCAACCACAGGAAAACCGGCACTGGATAAAGTAGCCATGGTTGGACTGGTTTGGTACGAGCATCAAATGTGGCGAATTGCCGCAGGTAAAAATGCAGATCCGAAACTGAGTGCTCTTGGCGTGGTGATTAAAACGATTTTGAGTGCAGGTTGGCATGCCTTCAAAAAACGTAGGGCATAACGCGTTCCTTCAAGCAACTGAGGAACCTGACATTCAAAAATATGCTGTTGGTGTCACATGTCGTTACATAGCATGACCCCTTAAGGCTTTACATCTTGGGCGAGGTAAACAACAATCCCTGAGAATAAATCCATAACATAATGTATTTAGAAATTATGAGTAATACAGAAAACAAAAAATCGAGCCCTCTTTTCGAAGTCGTTTTTAACGTCTTTCTCCCTTCATTCATCCTAATGAAGTTCAGTGGAGAAGAGCACCTCGGAACTGGCTTAGCTCTGCTTGTCGCACTCGCCTTCCCTATCGCTTACGGTGGTATGGAGCTTATCCGCAACAAGAAATTTAACTTCATCGCCGCGCTTGGCTTTGTCAGCGTACTTTTAACGGGCGGCATTGGTTTTTTCGAATTGGACACGAGTTGGTTAGCACTAAAAGAAGCACTAATCCCTGGCTTAATAGGCTTGGCGGTACTTGGTTCTACCTTTACTCGCTACCCATTTATCCAAAAAGTAATCTTTACGCCTGCACTGTTAAACATCTCTCTGATTGAAGAGCGTTTAAGACAGTTTGGTAATCAAGCTAAGTTTGACCGTTGCCTAATGACATCAAATTACATGTTCGCTAGCACATTCGCTTTCTCATCTGCGATGAACTACTTCCTAGCGACTTGGATTGTAACCAGCCCTGCCGGCACTGCAGCTTTCAATGAAGAGCTTGGTAAACTGACACTTTACAGCTACCCAGCGATCGCGATCCCTAGCCTGCTTATGATGCTCGGTATTTTCTACTACATCTGGCGTCAGGTTCGTGACATGACATCGCTAGAAACAGAGCAGATATTTATCACTAAGTAACTGTTACTGATTTCGAACAAAAACGCATACTAAAAGCCCAGCACATACGCTGGGCTTTTTGTTTTTGTGCTCGCACCAAGGCGCCTGTTAGGCATTACCTTTGATTGATCAAATGAATCACATCTAAAATTAGAGGCCGCTTTTCTCAAGTTTTCGTGAGTAACTGACTTTAAATCCATAATAATCAATGAATTCCATTGATTGAACCGACAGATGCTTTTATAGTCGATTTTGTTGGTTACTTTACAAAGCCCTACCCAATCACTGACATTATTTCAGTTGCGATTGATAAGATCACATCAGCTAGGTGCTAAAGGTAGACGCCAGCCGTACTCAATAAGGAATATAGATTATGAACAAATCTCAATTAGTTGAACACATCGCGACTTCTGCAGACATCTCAAAAGACCAAGCAGGCTCAGCATTAAATGCTCTCGTTGAAGGTATTTCTACAACGCTTGCGAACGGTGATGATGTGTCCATCCTTGGATTTGGCAGTTTTAAAGTGAACACTCGTGCTGCACGCACAGGTCGTAACCCACGAACTGGAGAAGAGATTCAAATTTCAGCATCAAAGACGCCAGCATTTAAAGCAGGTAAAGCTTTAAAAGAGGCATGCAACCTTTAACACAGCAAAACAACAAGGAAAGTTACGATGACTACGCCAAAGGAAAAAGCGAAAACCAGTCGCAGTAAGAAAGCAGGCAAGTCAACGAAAGCACAAGCCGAAGGGCCGAAGGCTCGCCAACGCATTGAAGAGCTTCTCGAAGAACGCGAATTGGCGAAACTGTTAGAGTTATAGTTATAGTTATAGTTATAGTTATAGTTATAGTTTATATAAGAACTAAAGTTTATGCTTGAGCAAAGTATAGATTGTTAGCGTTCAAATGCCACTGCAGCCCTGTAGTGGCGTTGTTTAACAGTCCCGATCAAATTAAATTTTCTGATTTCTCACATATACGACTAAAGCACTGAATATAGCCTGTCATAGTATCTTAACGAGGTCATCAATGATGATTTCACTAGGACTGATTTCAAGAGCTTGTCTGGGGCGACGATAATCAGCGTAGTTTTCTATAAAGTCATTAATAACGTTGTATTTGAAATATGAAAGAACCGCGTTTTCACCAAGCCCATCCCTTCTCTCCGTTTCATTTCGGATAATTAAGCATGGAATTCCCAGAAATGCACACTCTTCTTGGTTACTACCACCATCAGTAACCATAAATTCGGCATTTAAGATAAGGTCATTAAATTGCAAAAAAGTCTTTCTAGGAATCAATTCCAATCTGTTATTTTTTTCCAACGAATTATACAAGTCATGCTTCTTTAGAGCCTCTCGTGTTGGAGGGTGCAGAATAAACTTTACCTCAATGAACGTGGTGATTTTCTCTATAATCTCAACAATCTTCTCTAGACCATCGCGACTTGAGATGGTTTCAAATCGATGAAGCGACACAATAGCAAAACGCTTTTTATGGGTAGAATCCACATTAATCGAACGCTCATTGATTTCACTGGCTAGTCGAATCGTGTCCACAATCGAATTGCCCTCTGTATTGACTACATGCTTATTATGATTTTGCACATTCGCGACAGAAACAGAGTCTTGGCAATAAAAAATATCAACAAGACCTAGTTTAGCCGTGATGACTCGAGTCAACTCTTCAGGGAAAGGCTTTAAGAGGTTGAAGGAACGAAGCCCAGCTTCAACTGAAGCCACTCTTAGTTTTTGAGACTTGGCCAAGATAGCACCCAACAATAAGGGAGGGGCATCTCCGTGTATAAGCACAACCCCTTTTTGATCACCCTTAAATACCTTTCGCTTGTCCTTAATTCCCACCCATAGAACCTTAATAGACCAACATAACATCTGAAGACTGCGAACAATATCTTGCCCTTCATCACCTAATATGTAGTCGGGATCTTTGATTCCGAACTCTTGTAATATTTCGAATATTGTTTCTCGATGCTGAGCCATAAAGATGAAGTTGTATTCAATACCTTGATCTTGCAACTTCCTCATAATTGGAAGCATTTTTATGAGTTGAGCACGAGTACCAATTAAAATATGTACCATCCGTAGTACCATCAAAACATTGTGATTTGATACATTTATCTTAGTGCAATAGTAGATAAACCGTTAACAAAATGCATATATCATTCACTTCTAGAACAGTAATGACGACTAAAGCGACTATAGTTACGAAAACAAACCAGAGCAGTCAGATCGAATAGATAAGAATTAATCGCATTAAGGTAACAGAATATGTTTGTTCATCCCGAGAGAAAACATCATTCAATACTCACTGAAAGAGCATCGTTTAATGACAAATTCATTCTGTTTTCTTTGATACTCCTAGCAATAGTTTTTCGCCTACACAACGTATTAAACTATGAGGTTAACTGGGATGAATTCTACTACTTATCGTTTGTTCACCAGTTTTTATCCGGCGAAACTATAAGCAGCTTTCAGACATTACATGTGCACTTTTTTAGTTGGTTAAGGTGGGTGTCTGAAAATGAAGTAAAACAAATCATAGCTGCTCGCAGTGTGATGCTGTGTCTTCAAGTAGCAACCGGTTTTTTTCTATTTAGAATTTGTCGAAACTATTTTACCTACTCTGCATCTTTATTTGCTGTATTAGCTTACTTTTCCTTTTCATTTGTCATTCGAATGGGGGCGAGTTTTCGGGCTGATCCTATTGCTACGTTTTGTTTGATGGCTAGTTTAGATTATGTTTTAAGAGTGGAATATTCTCTAAGGCAGTCTTTGGTTGCTTCGGTGCTCACAGCAGTAGCATTCTTAGTTACATTAAAGTCGGTGTTCTACCTGCCTACTTTAGCCCTAATTGCTTTACTTTCAATTCTCCGCTCATCAGATAGACGTCGAACTATTATTCGCTATGTTCGATATCTAATATTCAGCGCTCTTGCGTTCAGTATGCTCTACTTTTGGCACTCCAACAGTATTGTTAACACCACTAACCATGACATTGTCGCGATGATTGATGGTGCTGATAAAACATTAAATCATAAAATCTTCTTTCCTAGGCTTAGTTATTTTATATATACATTGGGCACAGATATGGGATTCTGGTTTACCTTATCTTGTGGCGTTTTCTATTATCTGAAATCCATCAATAAGAAAACCAATATTGATACAAAGATAGAAAAACTTAAACTCATAAGCCTAATTATCCCATTGACTTCATTACTTATTTACCGAAATGCATTTCCATATTTTTACTCATTCATGCTAGCACCAGTCTGTGTTTTCTGTGGTGTTGCTTGGGATCAATGGAGTCAGCAAAAAAATAGAAAAACGTACATTAGCATCGGTCGCGGTATTCTTCTTTTATTTATAGCTAATATTGTTATCCAAAATATTTATCAACCATACGTTAGAAATCTAGATTATCAACATAAGTTATTGGAAGTTGTACACAAAATGTTCCCAAAACCTGTCGCTTATATAGATAGATGCTCCATGGTTTCATCATACCCACAAAAGGGTTTTTTTATGAGCTCGTGGGGAATGGAAAACTACTGGTTGGTAGAACAACCTATACTTGAACTTGCTATTGAAAATCACGAGCCTATATTTTTGATTATAAATTCTGAATACCTAGAATTTGTTCGTGAAGATAACCCTATAGAGACGGAGTATTCACCTCTTCTAGGGAGAGATATACTTGCTATAGAAAACAATTACATACCTCATTGGAACGAAATTTATGTCGCTGGTAAAGTTTTAGTTCTAACTCAAGAGAATACGAGCTTGACGTTCAAGTTAAATATAGCTGGTGACTACACGTTAGAGTCAAGTTCGAAGGTCATGATTAATAGCCAAACCGTTAGCCCCAAAGAAACAATTGCTTTATCAAAAGGAGAACACACACTCCAAGCTTCAGAGGAACCCGGAGTGTATACCCTCCGTTGGGGCAAAAACTTGTATAGACCTGTGGAATTCGAGCGAAATTTGCGAATATTCAACGGGTTTTAATACATAAAATCATAGAGGTGGCATGATTGAAGCTTATTATTCAAATTCCCTGCTTTAACGAAGCAAATAACCTCGAATCAGTTATCGATGATTTACCATCTAAAATTTCGGGTATCGACAATATAGAGATACTTGTCATAGATGACGGTTCTACTGATGGGACAGTAGCTTTAGCGAAAAGGTTGGGTGTCCAGCATATAGTAAGTAGCAACAAGAATAAGGGGTTAGCCCACACTTTTCACCTTGGTTTGGAAGCATGTATCAAACATAAGGCCGATATCATTGTGAATACTGATGGAGACAACCAATATAACGGTTTAGACATTCCTAAATTAGTCGAACCTATACTAGCTAATAGAGCTGATATCGTTGTCGGAGACAGAGGTGGGTATAACAATAAACATTTCTCCTTCTTCAAGCGTACTCTTCAAGTCTTTGGCAGCTACATTATTTCAAAAGCAACAGGCTTGGATGTAAAAGATTCGGTAAGCGGTTTTCGAGCCATATCAAGGTCGGCTGCTCAGCAAATAAACATAGTATCCGAGTTCAGTTACACTATTGAAATGCTCATACAAGCTAGTGCAAAAAAGCTCAATGTAATATCTATTCCAATACGAACTAACAAAAAAACACGAGAATCTAGACTCTTTTCGAGCATCCCACACTTTTTAAGAATGTCTATTTCTACGTTAATTCGCATCTACACAATGTACAAACCATTACGCGTTTTCTTTGTTGTCGGTAGCATCATGACCGTGGCGGGCCTAATGCCAATTGTTCGTTTCCTATACTTCTTTATGATTGGTTCAGGAGATGGACACATCCAATCATTACTACTTGGGAGTACATTATTAATCCTTGGTTTTCTCACCTTAATTGTCGGGTTCGTTGCAGATCTAGTAAGCTTTAATCGTAAGTTAATGGAAAAGTTGCTTTATCGAATTGAAAAACTCGAGGAGAGGTTAGCGAATGACGAATCAAAAATGCCAAAATAATTTAGTCGGAATAATCTTTACGTGATAAATATACGAGAACAGACAAAGAAATTAGGCTGGCTTCTGTCAACCTTACTCATTATCTGGTTCGTTTATCAATCCTTTACCAAGCTATCAATCTGGCATTCCGTGGATTGGAATTATGACTTATTACTTGTGCTAATAGGAAGTATTCTTCTTTATTGTTTAACTACAATGAATGGTGGATTGGTTAGTTACTACCTTCTAAGGTAGATAGGAGGGCCTAAGGGTAGTGCCACTCAGGTTGTTTCAATATATCTCATTGCCCAACTAGCAAAATACTTACCTAGCAACGTAGCCCACAATGAGAACGACTTCATCGAAGTATCATCGACACAAGCAACAGTAATAGTACTAGTGTTAACTGGAGTTTCCATTTTTTGGGGACCAGTAATTTTCAGACACTGGTTTAATCGAATTGGTTCTTGGTTTTTACTTAGGCAAGAGACTGAACCAAGGGTTAACCTCAAACTCCCTACACTACCGATTGTCACCGCAAGTTTAGTTACTTACTTTTTTAATCATTTGATATTGGGTGCAATAATATATTTACTCGGTGCAATACTATTCGATCTTTGGGCTTCCGATATCTTAACGCTAGGCAGTATTTTTGCGGTCGCTTGGATTGTAGGCTTCTTTACTCCTGGTTCTCCCGCTGGTATAGGTGTACGGGAGTTCGTTCTGCTCAGCTTACTTCACCCCATTTACGGTCCTGACGCTTCCTTAGCTATAACAATGGTTTTGCGTCTAACAACGATCTCCGGCGATACTGTCACTTGGCTCGTTGGTTACTTTCTGTGGTCACGGTCTGATACAAAGACGACGACATATGATTAATCTATATCGAGTACAGTTAAGCTCCTCTCTAGCATATCCAATTCCTCATAGACCTGATTCTAACTACGTCAATAGAACAAGATCTATCCACTAAGTAACTGACTCAATTACATTGCTATACATACCCATACATACCCAAAAGACACTTTTCATTATCATCATCTCCCTTGTTATTTGTGAGAAGAAAGGAAGCTGTTCGCGGCACTGATGTGTTTGTGTTGTGCTTCTCTGTTGAGGTGATTATGAATGTAGTTCGCATGGGAATTGACGCTAATGTCCATAAGAATAAGGGAAAGTACAAAGCGATAATTAAGTTCGCTGCTCGTGCACTGTTTTATTATTCAGATACTAAAAAAATGAATGAAAATTTCAGCTCTGTCGAAAGAAAACTCTTATTTAAAAAGCAGCCAAATTTCCTATCTAAGTTTGTCACCCCTTACTTGTGTACTGACTTCAGTAAACAAGAAAAAATCGAAATACTATCAAAGCATTATGATTGGTTCGAAGACAGGTTCACGACAGAAGCTCGCCATCAAATATATAACGAAAGGCTTAACCTTCTAGAGCTAGAAATCGGCGAGCAAACCTACTTGCTAAACCTCAGTTTTGAAAGAAATTCGAGAAAAGAAGGCGAGCTCACTCTCTCCCTTACTGACTCCATGTTGAACAAAATGTACACCATATCATTCTCTGTTTTTAACAATGATATCTACATTGGTGGCGTTCAAGGCGGAGCAAATGACAATGGTTTCAGCCGTGCATTCACAAAGGCATTTTATGGTTTAAGACCGAAGTCCTTTATGGTCGAAACCATTCGATTAATGGCGACCAGTTTAGGCATTAATCACATCTATGCGGTCAACGAAACGGGACATGTTTCGAATTCATTACGCTATGGGAAGAAAGGAAAAGAGATAAGTCTTAAATACAATTGTTTGTGGGAAGAGCACGACGGACAGCAACATGACAAATGTTTTTATGCCCTGCCTATCCAGTCAACAAGAAAGGACCTTGAGGCACTTAAACGTCAGAAACGAAAGCTATATCGTGAGCGCTACGCTTGGTTAGACCTATATGAACAAGATCTACATAACGTAATCAGTCAGCGCACTAATGGTTCTTATGTGCCACCAATTGAACTAGCAAAAGCTAGCTGATTTAATTCTGTTAGATAGAAACGAGGCCTCGCAATCGCGGGGCCTAATGCTTCGTTCCAGACTCAAGTTACCACTCCAAAATAACCCACTTCCAAAAACGAAATTTTAGCTTACTGGCTTTTGACTGATATCGCGTTGACGGTTAGGCTGGAGAAGCGCATGCTTTTATTTCCAAGCAGAACCGTTCTTGGTTGCGTTAATAACTTAAGCCGCCGATAACTTGTTCTGTGTAACGCATCTCATTGAAAGGCTGGTCACATGAATAAAGTTATTATGTTAGTTATGGGGTTGTTGTTTACCAGTCGATTGTTTGCCAGTATTGTGCCGCACGTTAGCCAACTTGAGCATGACGCGCCCATCCTCCTTCGCTCTGCGCTTATCGTTGGTGTTGCGTCTTATGCCGTTTGGACAGCATTCAAATACTTCAAGAAAAACAAAGCTTCAAGTTCTGACCAGTTGTAACGATCAATACCCAAAAACCTCAAAGCCTGTCACTGGTGTCGATTACTTATCCGCAAAGTATTCGACTAGTATTTTACGCCACTTCCTAGACTCCCGAATTTGCAGCAGTGCGCGATTTATCTCTTCTTCATACGGGTTATTTTCCGTGATGATGAAACCATAGTTTTGTTTCTCTAACTGGTATGGCAACACCTCTAAGTCTTCAAATTGCCCGCTCATTCTGCCATTACCTATCATATATTTGAGCACCACATCATCAGCTACAATGGCGTCTACCTCGCCTTCCTCTAAAGCAGCCAATAGCCTTGGCATATCGATATAGTTCTCGTGTCTGATACCGAAGCTCGTCAATAACAAAGAGGATGTAGTCGCGACCTTGGCACCCACTTTGACATTCGCAAGGTCATTAATACCTTTGATCTGTGAAGAGCCTTGACTGAGTGTAAGTTTACTCGCTAACACAGCGGTAATACTGGCGATAAAAAGCATACTGAATACGCCAATAAACACCGTCGCGATTCGCCCTGTTAAGCTCTTAAATTCAAAGTAATTGAAGGGACCTCGGGTAATGAAAAGCAAACCGAGAATAAAGCTCTCTAGCCATCGCCCCGTGCGGCTTTTCATGGAGTAGAGCTTTTCGTTTTCTCCATGTTCCAATGCATAGAAGAATGCGCCAATCGCTCCAGCGACAAAGACGATCACTCCAATAATGAGCCACAACGCAGGGTTCAAGAATATCGAATGTAACGTCTCTAAGTAGCCTTTTTTCTTCACTGCGATAGCAAGGTGGGTTTCGTAGAATGAGTGTGAGAAGTCGGCGAACAGTTCGCGTTCTGGCGTGATTGAAATGCAAGAGACACCAATATCGATTTGCCCCGCTTCAATGGAGCTGAGTAAGTCATCGAGAGGGTGATTTTCTACCGTGAACTCAACGCCCATGTTTTGGGCGATCTTCTCCCACAGCTCAATGCTAAGTCCATCCCACTCATTATCTATTGAGCCAATAACAAAAGGAGGACAAGGGTAAACGCCAACTTTAAGCGGAGCAGACGAAGCAAAAGTGCTGAAAAATGGAATAAGTAAAATGACTGAAAGAGCACAATATCGAAGTGTCGATTTAACGAATTTTTGCATCAGCAGCCCTCCAGAAAAAGGCAGCGATGAATTGAATCGAGTGCAAAGGTTCGCCTAGCGAACACACCTTAGCGTCCTCAAAAGTGAATAGAGTTTATGATAAATTCAATGCTGCCCTAGCTTTAATAGTTGTTACTTTAACTATAGAGAACCCTAATTATTCTGCAATAATGTTGGGCTGCAAACCTAAGACATAAACTGACTTTGTGCCGATGAACACAGCTTCCCATTCTGAGTGATTTTGCTCTCTAAGAAGTGAATATTGCGTCTGCTTTTGACCCATTGAGCGCGAACTTCCAACTCTTGACCAATGGCGATTGGATGATGAAAGCGAGACGTTAAACTCACCGTCATCGCATTGATACTATTTTGGAACAAACAATGCAGCATCGCGCTGTCGTGTAATGTGGTAACAATACCGCCCTGCATGATGCCATCGTAGCCCTCGACTTTATCTGTTGGTACAATCTTGGCGAAAGCTTCGTACTTAATTAAAGTTTCATACTTGGCTTTAGCTTCATATTGAGAGAAAGCTTCACGCGCGGCAACGGCTTCAAAACAAATGGGGCTGTCTGCGAAAAAACCTTGGCTGCACACTTGGCAACGGCGATGATTGTGAGGAATGAAAACCTTCATACTTTCCCTTATTCCTTTTTACCCTTAGATTCTTAGAGATTGATATGGCTCGACCAAAAAAACATCGCCAATTATGTACCCGTGCGGCTTACTCTTGTTTCAAACCTAATGGTGTTCCTATGGATGAGCTTCATAAGGAGGAACTGCTATTAGAAGAGTTGGAAGCCTTGCGCTTGGCGGATCAAGAAGGCCTAAGCCAACTTGAAGCCGCCGAGCAGATGCAGGTGTCTCGCCAAACGTTCGGCAACATCATTAAACGAGCACGAACCAAAGTCGCTAAGTGCATCGTCAACGGCCATGCGTTAGTGATTCAAGGCTCATAGTCCGAAGCTTTAACTTTGCTTGTCGAAAAGGCTCTCAAAGAACATTAATGTGATGGCTCAGTAATCTGATACAGCTTTCGGCTTTGCCCCTCGCACACATCCTTGCAATTGCATTCGCGCTCGATGTCTAACTGCGCGAGTCCTCCACAGCTGCCTTTGATTGGCTTACGTGAAAAAATCACGCCTATCGCCATTAACGCAACGACTCCAACAAAAGCCACTAGTGTGAATAAGAAGGTCATTTACGAACACCTCGAATTACACTGAACCTATTCAACTGAGGCGTGAGAATCGACGTTTCTTTCTTGTGCCCTCTCTCGCCGCACGTTTTCTTGCTGCACCCGCTATTTCTTGACTCTCGACCATAATCAAGATCGGTGACTTCTTGCAGATTGTTGAAGTCCAAAGTCGCCACTTCCGCCTTTCCTTTAGACGCAAAAACACGAATATCGTTGTTGAACAAGTGCGCCAACATCTTCTTTCCAATGTGTCGAACTACCACAGCCTGCACATCGTAAGATTTAACGACAGACATCCATTGTTTCTTCTTATTGCACGGGCTATCTGACTCAATCAAAGGGATAAGATGCTTGATTTGTTGTCGCTCATCGACAATAGCTATCTCAGGAGAACGAGCAAAATGGTTGCCGACATGAAGGTCGCGGCAAGGTACTGCGTATAACATGGTAACTTCCTGTTATTGATGATCAGGAGTTCAGAATACGCCTCATTATTAGCATATGCCAATAACTATCGTGTGAAAAATTAGATTTACCGTTTGTAGAGATCTTGATAGCAAGTATGCGAAATCTGATTAAACAATAGGTTTCAATTGAATGCAGCGGTTAAACTCTGCACAATCACTCAGTATGGAGACTTGACACGCACGATAAGGAAATCACTATCTCATCAACGATTCTTTGGATGATAGGCACTCTGATGTCATTCAGTTTGATGGCCATTGGAGCACGAGAGCTCAGCGGTAACATCAGTACTTATCAAGTGTTGTTAGTAAGAAGCGTCATTGGTTTATGCGTGGTGTCATTTCTGATCATCGCGGCCAAGCAAAAGGGACTGTTTTCAACACAGCGACTCAGCTTACATAGCCTGCGTAATGTCTTTCACTTTGGAGGGCAGTTTGGCTGGTTTGTTGGAATTGGATTACTTCCCCTGTCGGAAGTGTTCGCGCTTGAATTCACCGTCCCACTTTGGACAGCTCTCTTGGCAAGTCTCTTTCTGGGTGAAAGCCTGACACTTAAGAAAATGATGGCTATCGCATTAGGGTTACTCGGCGTTGTCATCATTGTTCAACCGACCCAAGATGTCATGAATGCCGGTGCTATTGTCGTGTTGTGTGCGGCATTTTGTTACGCGGTCGCGCATACGTCGACCAAATCATTAGCCAGCACCGAGGCTCCGCTGACCATCCTGTTTTACATGTGTTTAATCCAACTGCCGATTGGCTTGATTCTGTCTTGGCAAGTATGGAAAACCCCTTCAGTACTTGAATCAGCTTGGCTGTTACTCGTCGCCCTGTCTGCACTCTCCGCTCACTATTGTTTGACCAAAGCCATGAAGAACGCTGAAGTAACTCTTGTGATGATACTCGATTTTTTCAGACTTCCTGTGATCGCAGTAGTCGGAATTGTGCTTTATGACGAACCACTGACCTTCGCGCTAATCATTGGTGGTGTGGTGATGCTGATCGGTAACCTACTCGTTACCTACAAGGGTCGTCGTCGGCCTTCGTAGCCAATAAAAATCATAACAGGCAACCCCGCTCATTAAAGCGTAAGAGTGAAAGTGCTCCCCACACCCAGCTCAGATTTCACGTTCAAAGTACCTTCGAGGTTCTCGACCATAGCAAGCGCCAAAGATAACCCAAGACCATATCCCTCAACATTACTTCGGCTGCTGTCGACTCGGTAAAGCCGCTCAAAAATCAAGTCCTGATATTTCTGCTCTATGCCGACACCAGTATCTTGGATACTTATAGAAACCTTGCCCTCTGTAGTTTGCTCAAATTTGATCGTCACTTTTCCTCCGGGCTCTGTGTACTTAATCGCGTTATCAATAAGATTGACCAAGACTTGAGTCAACTTGTCTGGGTCTGACTGAACAACAAAGTCCCGTTCACCTTCAACCACCAGCTCGATTTGTTTATCTTCTGCCACATCTTCATACCAACTCACAACATTGCTAATCACATCCGATACCTGAGTCGGCACTTTCTGTGGTGTGCGCTTGCCAGTCAGTTCATCGTTCAGCTTCATCAAAGCGGTTAGCATATTACTTGCCTGCATTGCGTGTTCAGAACAGTCTGCCAATGCATCTTTCATTGCTTGCTCATCAGCGTTGTTCAGTAGTGCGATTTGAGACGCCAAAGTAATGCGAGATAAAGGGGTTCGAATATCATGAGCAATCGCATCAACCGTCGTATTCAAGGTTGTCGTTACGTGCTGAAGCTTTGCAACTGCCGTGTGAACACTGGAACTGATCACGTTAAGTCCTTGCGGTATTTCAGATTCGGATTCTGTCTTAGTGTCAGTGTTAGGAAACTCTAATTGCCCTTTTTTCAACTTATCGAGTAGGTCACCAAAAGTAATCAGTGGCGACATCGCACTGTGAATGATTTTACGAGTAAACACCGCGGTAACCGCCACAAGTGCAAGCAAAGCATACAAGGTCATTAGCCATTGATTGTAAGCAATATAGTCCCTCGAGCGGTTGTCCAAAAC
The DNA here is from genome assembly GCF_022397895.1 of Vibrio sp. Isolate33. Classification (NCBI taxonomy): domain Bacteria; kingdom Pseudomonadati; phylum Pseudomonadota; class Gammaproteobacteria; order Vibrionales; family Vibrionaceae; genus Vibrio; species Vibrio sp. Isolate33. Next base: position 35,565 of record NZ_JAKEUP010000004.1, on the reverse strand, counting down.
CAACCAGAAATCATACTGCTCTCCTTCAATAGATAACGACATATAAGGACTCAAGATGAAGCTCTCTAGCCACGAGCGGTTGTCATCAATTTGATAGTTGGAAAAAGGCTCTATTGCTGATAGGTGTTGAGTTCCCGCAATGAATGTTCCCTCAGATGAAACACCCTTCTCAACCTTATAAGCGGCAATGTTGTTTTCGAGTAACCGATGAGGATTGGCTTCTAAAACATGAATCAAACGTTCGCTCGAATCATAAGTCAGAATACGTTGATACTCAGTAGACATCGACGTAAGGATCTTCTTTTCTGTTTGGTAAAGGTCGAAAAAGAAGATAGCCCCGACAATCAACTCCACCAGCATCAAGCAGAGCAGTAAGGTCGACATAAAACGAACCAACAAATGCCTCTGCGTTTTGGCAAGTGCCTTTTCAATACTACGACTTGAGGACATAGCCAACACCTCGAAGTGTGTGAATCAGTGGCTTAGAAAAACCTTTATCGACTTTGCTGCGAAGTCGGCACACTAGCACATCCACAACGTTGGTTTGCGGATCAAACTGATGTCCCCAAACATGCTCAAGAATCGCCGTTTTCGACATCACTGACTCTGGGTTTTCCAGCAGTAGCTTCATCAACATAAACTCACGTTGATTGATGGTGATCGTTTGTTGATCTCTTTGTAGCGTGTGCTTTAGAAGGTCTAGGCTTAGGGGACCATAATGCAATTCTAATGGTTGGGATGTCGGTTGCTTTCCTCGACGTACCAAGGTTTGACAACGAGCGAGTAACTCAGGAAATGCAAAAGGCTTCACCAAATAATCATCAGCCCCGGACTGCAGCCCTTGCACGCGCTCTTCTACCGAGTGCTTAGCACTTAATATGATGACGGGTGTCAAGTAGCCCTGCCCTCTTAGCTCAGCAAGCACTTCAAATCCATCTTTCTTTGGCAACATGATATCGAGAATGATCACGTCGTACTCTTCAGTAACGGCCGCGTGCAACCCATCAATACCATCTATTGCGTGAGTCACCGTTATCCCTTCTTGCTGAAAACCATTCACTAGAAATCGTGCGATATGATTGTCATCTTCGATCAACAGTATTTTCATTAACGTCCATTTATCTCTTCACCGTGCCTTAAACACACTTTATCAACATCCTGTCTCGAATATAACCAACATTGCAACTTTGTAATGTTCTAGAAAGCCAGTGGTAATCCTGCGTTCGTTAGTATGAACCTGTTGATTAAGAGTGGCTTGTCGATATCAGACCTGCACTCATCGAAACCCTATATCCGAAAAAGAATGTCTTAATGGAGTAAACATGAAAATGACAAAACTAACTGTACTAGCAGCAACTCTTGGTTTGCTTAGCCTTTCTCACAACGCAATGGCAGCAGAAACACAAACGGTCTCTTTCACTCAAATTTCATCAGAAGCAGCATTCAAGCTTGCTCATGAAGCGGTTAGCCAATGCGAGGCTGATGGTTACAAGGTGTCTACTACGGTCGTTGGTTTATCAGGGAATGTGATTGCACAACTTCGCTCAGATGGCGCAGGCATCCACACACTTGATAGCTCACGCAAAAAAGCGTTCACCGTGGCAAGCATGAAGCAGACTTCAGGTAACTTGATGAAGCTCATCGCCGATAAACCGATCATGCAACCTTTGCAGAATATGGACGACAACCTGTTGTTCCTAGCAGGTGGCGTTCCTATTCAATTGAACAATGCGATGATTGGTGCGATTGGTGTTGGCGGCGCGCCGGGTGGCCATTTTGATGTCGCATGTGCTGAAAAAGCAATCAAGAAGTTCTTCTAAAAGTCCTTTTGTTTAGTTGTCTAAATTCGTTTAGCAAACGGCTTAAAATCTACTTGCCCAAATAAAATTGCCTCGCACTTGCGGGGCTTTTCTTTGTACAAAGCAACTTAACATCACTCTCTTAGCGCTGAACTTCAAATAACCACATATACTAGGGGGTAGTATTTTATACTGGAGGGGAGTATAGTTTTTTAACGATGTATCTCGTATCCCCTAGCAACCCTATTAGCAGAGATGAGTTTCCGAATGAAAGACGTTAAGGGTGTGTTCCGCAACCTAGAGAAAATGCTACGAAACGCGAATTGGTTTGAAGATGGTTGGGAAATCTATAACCGTGGTGAGTACCTTCAACTCTATAAAGAGAACTGGTTTAACCAAAGCCAAGGCGGCGTTCACTTTGAGACCTTTATTGAAGGCCCTCAAATCAAACAGAAATCCTTCCCAATCTGCATGCACGCAGAAGAAGGTTGCCCAGCTCAAGCTGAATTTATACGTCAGTTTAAGGAGCTGGAAAAAAGCCGCATTGAAAGTTGGAAGGGATACCAAACCCAAGACAACAGCTATGGTATTTGCCAACGAACGCTTCCGCTAAACTTTAAAAACCTCGAACAGCGTTTGTTTGAAGAGTTCAACCGATTACGTGCTCTTGAAGCAAGTGTCGACAAAGTGCTAGACAGGCTTTAATGAAGGCTGACTTTAAACAGGACAGGCTCTAAATGAAAAAACAAAAAAGCCCATGTATTGATATGTGCGACTTTTCGAACAGTAAAGGATGGTGCTTGGGGTGTGGGAGAACCCGAGAAGAGTGCAAGGCTTGGAAATCAATGAAGCCTTACGCCATCAATAATCTTAAGAAAGAACTGCAGAAAAGAAAGTCTCAAATGAAGGCAGATTAACCAAGCCGGTTACTTGATATAAGAGTCTAATACTTTAAGCACGACTTCCATATCTTCTTCACGCTGAACCTTGTCATCCTCTAGCACCACATGCTCTAGCAGGTGACCTTTAATCACTTCTCGCATCAAGCCATTCACAGCTCCACGAATGGCTGCAATCTGCTGTAATACATCCTGACATTGCTGCTCTTCATCATCCAACATCTTTTTAAGACCATTAACCTGACCTTGTATCTTGCTCACTCTTGCCTTGAGTTTTTTCTGATCTTTGGCTGTGTGTGACATAACGTTGTTACTCAATGTGATTGGAAGAAAGATTTAACAAGTAATATAGCACCTTACCTATACTGGGGGGTAGTTCCTAAGCCTATCTGGTGTGTAATCCTGTCAACGCGTTTAAGATCTAAACCAAGCTGCGCGCCACTCAAGCATTGACTTAGTTAATGCTGATGCGAGCGTTATTCAACGGATTAATAGCGATAAGAGAATTAGATAGACAGTCATGGATTGAGACAATTTAGAAGTAAACAAACTTACATTTTGAAGTGAACAATGGAACGGATTGTTATAATATAACATTAAACTAAATAACCATTCGTTCTCATGAAACAGCTATTTATTCTAACCAACGCATTCAAACACCTATCTTCGCGCTATGTAAGCCGTTTTTCAGCGGGCTTACGTTCAATTAAGCGCTTGCCTCTTTGGTTGGCATTATTCTCTTTTGCTCCGAGCCTATCTGCTCACCCGCATTCTTGGATTGAAATGAAAACCCACATAGAAGGCGAAAACGGCATGATCACAGGCCTTTCAATGGAATGGTCTTTTGACGCCATGACATCTATGTACATGTTAGACGGGGAAAATGTCTCGCCAGAGAAAGAAGTCGAGACATACAAAAACCTAGCAGCATCCGTCATCGAAAACATGATGTACGAGCACTACTTCACCTACTTCTATGACGGTGAAGAGCCAATCAAATATCAAGTCGCTGAACATGCCAAATTTGAGCGTGACAAAGCCAAGATGGTACTCACTTTTGATCTACCACTCTCAAAGCCAAAACACGTAACTCGAGACTCACTTCGCGTGCTGATTTTTGATCCGAGTTACTTCGTCGATATGTCGTGGATCTCAAATAACGATGTGACTTTATCGTCTTCACTCGCTAGACAATGCCAGTTGGAGATCATTGAACCGAACCCGACACCTGAACAAATGAGCTATGCAATGTCTTTACCTGCCGATGCCGATCCAGACAACACGTTAGGCCAACTGTTTACTCAATCGGTTGAGCTTCACTGTGCTGCGGTTCCAGCTTCTTAATCATAATGAGTCGTTTCAGTTATAAAACGTCTTAACTCAAACTCATTAAACCTCACTCAATGAGAAAGGTCTCTGATACAGGTTCTTGTTAAATGCAGAAAAATCAAATCAAAACAAATTATTACCTCATTGGTATTGGCGCTTTATTGCTGGTTGCTGTCGGCGCATACCAATTGTGGTCTATGTGGCCTTCTTTGGTTATCTCTAGTATCCAATGGCAAAGAGAAGTTAACTCAGAACTTGCTGACCTACTCTATGAAGCCAAGTCTAACCCATGGGGCGCAGGCAGCTACCTCATCGGATTCAGCTTCGTCTACGGCATGCTTCACTCCTTAGGCCCTGGCCACGGTAAGGTTATCGTGTCCACTTACTTAGCAACTCACCCAACTAAGGCGAAAGCGAGTCTCGTGCTCACGGTTGTTTCAGCGTTTTTACAAGCGCTGGTTGCTATCTTACTGGTGAGTGTATTGCTATGGGGCTTTAGCGCGTCAATGCGAGTAGTGAATGACAAGGCTAATATGTTTGTCTCGTTAAGCTTTGCGTTAGTCGCGGTGGTGGGTGCTTTGATCTGTTGGAAAGCTCTGAAAAACATCTATGCAACGATGCGTAAGCCAAAGTTGAAAGTAAAAGCCATCACCACATTAGCGGCTGATGCGTCGTCGCCAATTTCAGTCCAGTCACCAATGGCGCTTCGCTCATCAGTATCTGCTGGTTCAATGATGTTGAATCCAACTAGTGCATTACAACCTGCAGAGCACTCTCACGCAGATCATTCTCATGCCGACTGTGGATGCGGCCACCAGCATGTTGCCGATGCAGACGCAATAAACAAAGCTTCAACGCTCCGCGAATACGCCGGAATCATCGTTACAATTGGCGTAAGACCTTGTACAGGCGCCATTATGGTTCTGTTGTTCGCGAATATGGTCGGCTTGTATTGGATGGGCGTGTTAAGTGCCTTCGCCATGGCGGTAGGTACCGCGTTCACGACCTCGACGATTGCAATCATGACACTAACAGGTAAGAACTTAGTAAAACGCTATTTGGCAGCAGGTAACAAGAATAACAGTGCGTCACTAAAAGCCGCAGGTCATTATTTACAGCTATTTGGTGGTGTTTTACTTGTCTTAATTGGCCTGTTGCTAATGAGTGGACAAGACAGCGGTATGTCGCCTGTGTTTACTATGTAAGGCCAGAGTTCTTAGAATTAAAAAAAGTAAACATATAGCTAAAGGTGGTTGAGTGATAATTCGCTGAACCACCTTTTTCTATGCGCCCTTCGTTATCTGACCCGACCACAGTTAGAACCGCAGAAAAGAGCATTTAGCGTCTGAATGTTGTGCGCCACTGAGTTGGAGAGATATGAAATGCAGCGCTAAAATGCTTCCTAAAAACACTTTCAGACCCGAACCCTGCAAGTTCTGCGATCTCTGGGATTGGGCTTAGCGTAGTTTCTAATAAACGCTGGCTTAGAACCAAACGTTGATTCAGCAACCAATGCCCAAACGTACAGCCATAAGCTAACTTGAACTGTCGGGTAAATGTGCGTTTACTCATCGCACACCGTTCAGCGACCTCATCCAATGAATAAGGTTTGGTTGGCTCTTTTCGAACACTCTCTATTACTCGGCTCAAGCTCGTCTCTTTTGGCGTGTCTACGTTAACGGATACAGGAATGTATTGCTGCTGGCCTCCTGAACGAAAAGGCGCTGTCACCATCATTCGAGCTAAGTCGTTGGCCATTTCCCCACCACAATAACGACGAACAATATGAAGGCAACAATCCAAAGAAGCCGCTGTACCCGCAGACGTGATCACTTGCTCATGTTCTATAAACAGCGGATTAGGATCTAACTCGACTGATGAGAATCGCTCTTGGAACGTATTAGCAAACGCCCAATGCGTTGTTGCACGCTTACCATCCAATATACCCGCGCATGCCAGCACATAACTACCAAGGCATAAACCAACCAGCAGTACTCCCCTTTCATTTTGCCGCTTTAAGGCATCAATAAGGCGGTTACTGGGCTCCGGCAGAGAGTTTGGCCAACTGGGTATTATGATGATGTCAGCATTATCCATCGCTGAAAGATCCTCTTGCACAGAAATATTAAAACCTGATCCAGAAGGAATCTCTTGCGCATCTTCTGCACAAATCTTCAAGCGAAACGGCGGCGCCTGTTGGATGAATACATCTCGAAACACCATACAAGGCACAGATAAGTGAAAGGCGCTGATCCCTTCAAAGGCGAGCAAAGCGATATTGATGATTCTTTCAGGCAATGACATAGAATGACCACATTTGAGCGAATGATGTCTTTAGAGACAGTATTGCAGCTTTGAATCCCGGTGTATATTTACATCATCAAAGCGAAACAACATTCAGAGATCATGAGGCACCCTATGAAGATTCACCACCTAAGAAGCGCAACGTTTGTTATCGAATCTGGCGAACACTATATTTTGATTGATCCGATGTTAGGTAAGAAAGGTTCTTTGCCGCCGTTCTCCGTATTTCGCGCCAAGATGCAGAAAAACCCGACCGTTGAACTGCCACACAATGCGAATGAGCTGCTTGATAAAGTCACTCACACGCTTATCACGCACAGCCAAACTTTTGGTATTAAAGCATTGCAGCACGGTGACCACCTTGATGGCGCAGGAGAAGATTTCCTCTCAAGTCGACAGCTTCCCGTGGCAACGCCAAGTAAAGATAAAGCCTATCTAGAGAAATACGGCCTAAACGTCGAGTTTGGTATTGATGATTGGCAGACCATCGACTTCTTAGGCGGCAAGCTAACTGCTATCCCAGCACAACATGGTCACGGTTGGATTCATAAAGTTATGGCCAATGGCGTGGGTTTCTTTTTAGAGTTGCCTAATGAGCCTTCGATCTACATCAGCGGTGATACCGTACTGACTGACCATGTAAAACGCGCACTGAGTGAGCTAAAACCCGATATTACCGTGGTGGCTGCAGGGCAAGCGCAAATGGACATTGGGCAACCTTTGTTGATGCCTCAAGATGAAGTGATGGAGTTTATTCGACTTTCACCAAGCAAGGTGATCGCGAATCATATGGAAGCGTTAAACCACTGTGCGATTGACCGTGGCACACTCTTGAAATCACTAGAGCAACATGACCTTGCAAGCAAAGTTGCCATTCCGGCCGATGGCGAAACATTAGAATACATCTAATCTGTTGTGCATCGCTCTAACTTCAACAAACACTGCGGTATTATTGATTTACAAAAGAGGGTTAAAACCTCTAAAGAAAAGCATCGAGAAGCGATACAATGCTCAAACTGCAAGAACGCAGCATGGATACCATCCATAGAAAGCCCATTTATAGAGAACCTTAAAGTAGTCACACATGTCTAAAGAACCCGGTTTCACCACAGAATACACCCTCGACAAGACGTTTTTTGCAGAGTGTTATGATCAAACTAGTCTTCCGACTCAGTTTCCAAAAGCCTATTTAAAGGGAATATTGTTTCTTATTTTTGGTGTGGTTCTACTAGAGTTCGAACTATTACCTAACGGCTATGTTGGTTGGTTCTTCATTGTTTTGAGTGTGATTGAAGCATTCAGTGTGTACTGCAAAAGAACCTGGTGGTTATGGAGACAAAAAATCAGCTCCGGCGCTGGTAGCAAAATAGTCTTTCAAGGTGATGTTAATGGCGTGAGTTACAAAAACCACAAAGCGACCAACACTATCGCGTGGACTGACATCGACCAACTCGAGCAGACCGACCTCGGCTTTATCCTTCATATTGGTAAACAGCGCCAATATGTGAGCAAATCTTGTTTAACTGATGAAGCCATTGCCTTCATGATTGAGCAACACGAAGCTTCCAACGCTCCTAAAACACCCTAAGCAAACTAACATCAATAAATGCCTGCCAATTTGGCAGGCATTTTTCTATCACTTATGAAAAGTGAATGGAATAACCGGATAACACTAATGACTACCGTATATCAAATCAGTGACTGTCACCTTTCAGATGAATCCAGCTACGAGAACTTGCGTAAAGCCTTGGAACACGTCGCTAACGATCCAACCTGTGAGACCATTTTTTTGACCGGTGATATTTGTTGTAATCCCAAACCGGGTGACTACGTTCGATTGGAAGCGTTCATTAGGCAACACCTTAACGCCAAGCCTATTTACGCGATTGCGGGCAACCATGACGACTCTGTCTTAATGCGTACTGAGCTAAAAGGCTCAACGATTGCCGTCACAGATAAAGTGATTATCAATAAACGAGAGTTTGTATTTCTGGACTCTAGCGACAAGCCGCTTGATAACCGTCATCCATTAGGTTCAGGGCGTATTAATAACCGTGGAATAGCTCGTCTAAAACAGCAACTAAGAAAGGCTAATGATCCCATCGTTATTGTCCACCACCCTATCATTCCCGTCGGTTCTGAGTGGATGAAAACGATCCGTTTGGAAAACGATGCCGAGGTAATGAAGGTGCTTCGCAAGTATCGCGTGCGAGACGTTATTTGTGGTCACGGCCATGATGGGATAATAGCCACACAACAAGGAATCACTCAATATATGGCACCTTCAACCGCCTATGGATTTGACCACTCTATCAATGAATACAATCGCAGCGACAAGGTAGGATTGAGTCGAATTTGTTTGTCGACTAATTCAATCAATTATCAGGCTGTCTATTTTTAACATTGAACTGAGTTCAAAAAATCAAGATTAGCTTGTGAACGGTTAAACATTATCATTCCAGTTTAATACGATATATAAAGCATAAACTAACTACATAACGTTGCTGTTTAGGTGACTTGAGTTAGCGTCAAATTCGTCCGATTTTCGAATCTAAATGGTGTATAAACTCTCAAATCAATACTCCATAGGACTTTCATGATGTCAGTTTATAACTATTATTATGCTTCAAAAGACGACATTGAAGCTCTAGAACAAGACCGTCTAGAGCTGTTAAATGATTTTAAAGAACAACTCGCTGTATTTTGCGAACATCTCTATGCAAACTTAGATCAACAGTCAATTTTTCAATCACTTAACTCACATACTAATTCGGCTATCTTCTTTCCACATTACCCATCAAACCGTTGCGAAATTTTAAAGACACCTCTAAGCGTATATTTAAGATCAAAATTAGTTGAGATAGTCAAATCAACCGCAACAAAAACGGTCCAAAACCTCGCAATCCAAATAGCAGATTCTTCTCAGAAACTTCTTTGCGAAGACTTTAGTTTGAGGGGTTCAACGGCATCAATTGCGGAAAAATTAGTGTTACGTTATTTATTCTCTCACTTGAACTTTGATGATATTGAAGCTATTCCAAAAGTTCCTTTGTCAAGGAACAACCAGCTGCTCGCCTTCTCCGAGTTCTACCTTCTTGATCATGTTGAAAAACGTTATACCGAAAATTATCACAAATACAAAATATGGGATGGCCGAGCCGTATCCTTGTTTTCTAGTTTACTTTTCGACCCAAAAAATGAATACCATCCTTTCTTCCACTTGCCTGACTTACGGTTCTTACTAGAAAACAACCTAGAACTAATAACAATTGAATTGTTTAAAGATGAGAGTATTGCGTGCTGGACAGCACTTCTTACAGATGGTCCAAAATATTTGTACACAGAATTGGCTTATCCGGATGATAATGGGCTGATTTTTGAGGAGTATGTACCATTAAATATGGTTTGTGAGGAAGTATGGGAGTCACTTTACGAACGATACCGAAACAAATGGACTAGCACTCTAAAACCACAAATAAATTGATATTTTTTCCCTGTAACGTTTATGAGTAAACAATAAACTAAAGGCAAATTTAAGAAATGACAGCAACAATTTCAATCAGTAAAAGTGCGATGTTTGAGTTAATAATGGCTGGATTCGAAGCATACGCAGTGAAACATCAAGCTAGTAAGAAAATATCTATAGAAACAGGCGCCCACCTTTGGGGGAGCATCAACAAGAATCATCCATTTAAATGTACAATCAACCACTTATCAGTAGAGACCTCGGCGAATCGAAAACCATCCTCCGTTTCATTTAATCAAAAGTCACTCCTAATCAAAAAAGACATCGCAAAAGTATTCGGAGAGCAATACCAGTATATCGGTACAGCCCATTCTCATCCATATTCTAGGCAAGAAGTCTCAAATGCCGCTCAAATTAGAGCGCTTAAGTTTTATCAGTTGTCTAGTGCCGACCACAATTGTGAAATAGGATGCCCAGAAATTGAGGTTGCAGGGAAATCATACAGTGTTGCTTTAATTTTAACACTCCACTCCATGCTCAAAGCAAATGATAGAAAAGATGGACAATGTTTCGGAGAGCCGCTTATTGAATTTTCTCTTGGAAATATCAAATGTTGGCTTTACGGACGTGTTTTCCAACATAAAACTAAAGCATCTCTAAGTGATGAAGAACGTGATTCGTTTGAACGTTATGGCATGAGTTTAGCGAAATTTTCTGCTGATGAAATCCTTCCGATACCTCAACATACTATGTTAGAAAGTAATATTGCGCTGGATACCATTTGCGCAGACTTTGGAAGATTAAAATTTATAGAGAATGACTCTGAATACGATCTCGCTTCAGTTGCTGAAAGCCGCTGGTAAAGAGTCAAATCATCATAAAACAATACTAAAGACTAACATTTGAAGTAAGATTTTTGAAAACGAGAAAGCCCAGTTGGCCAACTGGGCTTTCTTTATCTGAATATGTTGTCATAAATCTAGTCACTAAAAATACACATTACACATTCCTCTCTATCATTATATTTACTATTACGGTGAAGTTGTAAGTAGGACAGAGCTCAGTTTAATAAAAGCTAAATTGGTGTGGCGATATTGTTTTACTCAATTAGTTTATCCATTCACAACCAGATTTCTCCTATTTTCTGACTTATCGCTAAACTTGCAACAGCGCTTCAATTTATCAATCTGTGATTGAAACCAGCACAATGCATAGGTTTGGCGTTACACTGAATGAGACATAGCAAGTAAAGAGGGTCTATGACGTTTTCTCCTGCCATTCTGCGTAAAATCTGGTATTCCCCTTCGATTAACTTAGGGCTTCGCGCCACCAGTGCTATTGTGTTATTTTTCGGCTTAGGGTTGCTGTCGAATCACATCAATATCGCTATGACCGCACTCATGACCATGCCTGCCGCTTTAATTAGTGGGCTTGATGCGGCAGGCCCTAGGAGGTGGACACGTTTTGCGATTACCGCAACCGCTTGGGCAATCACTTTGGCCGTCAGTTACGTCCTTCTGATCAGTGGGCTGCCTTTATGGTTAACCTATGGCGCATTGGGTGCCTTACTTGCCAGTGCGGCGGTCAATGGTCCATTCTGGGCACGCCTGGGCATGTCCAGCCTACTAATTGCTGTCGTCACCCTATCACTTCATAATTCCAACACAGCGCTAAGCTTGTACCCAATGCTGGTACTGGGCCCTCTTACTTTTGCGCTGTTTAGCTGGCTTTGGTTTGCCCTGTGGAAACACTATGCGCTGCGTGTATGTTTGTCTGCAATTTACGAGACGTTGGCAGACTACATCCAATATCGCCAAGCCTTCTTGTTAGGAGGCGAAAATGAAGCGCCAAAAAGACGCATCAAATACCAGCTTATCGAGTTGTTCCAACAGGCGCTTCAATCCGAATCTTTTCGCTCTAAACACGAAGATGCAAACTCGCTCCGACAAGCCTTGTTCCTTGCTCTTGATACCTTTGAAGTGATACTGAGCAGTCACACCACGAATCCAGATCTATTAAGCCAATTTCAATCAAGTAAACAAAAGAGAGATTTGTTATTGGTTTGGAGCCAACATTGCCAGCAACGATTAAGGCACAAAGCCAGACAGCTTTTGCACAACACGAACGAAGAGATGAAGCACTTAAGCTCATTAGAGCAAGAAGCCAATGACTTGATTGAAGCAGTGAAGCTTGAAGACCAACCCCGTTTTCGTTATTGGGCCTACGCCGTGAAGCACATTTCTCGTCGTATTGAGCTTAATGAACCCGCATATGAACGCTCTTTTGAAGTACAGCCGTTTGAGTTGTCTTTCCGTCTACCAGGCCGAGGCAACCCTATTTGGCGTCATGTTACCCGTGTTGGTTTGATGTTCGCGCTTGGCGCAGGGATTGCCGAATACTTTGATTTGATTCGACCGGACTGGGTGTTGATTTCGATGCTCATGGTGATTCAGCCAAGCTTCTTGGCGACACGCAGTAAGACTTGGCAACGCTGTTTGGGTACGGCGCTTGGCGTGCTGTTCGCAACTTCTGTGATTCAGTTCGGCGTACCGACGACCGCGATGTATACGTTAATTGTCATCCTCTTACCCGTCGCGATGCTTAACATCATGCGAAATTACTCGCTCGCTATTGGTTGTATTACCGCCCTATTGATTTTGATTTATCAAACTATGGCGCATCAAGGGCTCGACTTCGCAGCACCACGTTTGATCGACAACATCGTTGGTGGTGCCATTGTGCTGCTCGGTTATGGTTTGTTGTGGCCGCAATGGCGAGGTAAAGAGATCCACAATCAAGCATTAACGGCTCTGAACAGTTCAAAAAGCTTGTTTGTGTATTGCTATGAACAACTGCAAGTCGCCCCCGAACAACGCGACCACATGGACTTAACCAAGCAACGTGCTGCGATGCTCACAGCAGAAAGCGACCTTGAGCTCATTTACAATGAGATGCAGCAAGAGCCAAGGCACACTAGGGCCGATCCCCATTATTACGAGGATATGCTGAGCCACTATCGCCTACTAAGCCATTACCTCTGCTTACTGATTCCACTCATCAGAACAGGCACGCAATACCAAGGCACTCAGCAAGTCGAACGCTTAATTCATGATGCGATGGACGCGTTGATCAATACCATTCGTGATAATCGCGTCCATGAGCTTCCTGCGCTAACCAATAAAACCGATGCCGACCAACCCACTTCCACAACGGGTCAACGCTCGGTAGAAGAAATCATCTGGTTAGCTTTGATGACAATAAAACAGATGCACGATTTAGTTAGGCGCAATCTGGAAAGCTAGATAACAGCATTATGGTTATATCCTCGCAAGCAATTAGCGCCTCTAAAACCGGTGTGATTTTATGCTGAGAGGCTTCATATTGCTTGCCGAAAAAGAATCAATCGTGAGATCTCCTATTACGGGAAACTTTTCACCATCGCCATTATTCCTAACAATAAGAAAAGAGCGCCGCAGCACTGGTTGAATATGCGGCCATTCTTGAGGAGCATCACTTTGACCTTGTCTGCGACTCTTGCCACCCCGAACTCGACAGCAAACTCAATACAAAGAAAGCTCACGGTGATGACAACAAACTGAGGCAGAAAGGCTTCATTCGGGTAAATAAACTGAGCCAAGAACGCTGTAAAAAACAGCAAAACTTTCGGGTTAGATAACGCGGCAAAGTACCCTTGTTTGAACAACTCGCGTGGTAACAACGTCGCCGTTTCTGACGCATCTTCAACGTTAACAGAAGGAGCTAAAAACAACTTCACACCCAAGAACCCGAGATACAGAGCACCTAACCATTGCAGAACAATCATCAGCTTCGGTTCGGCCTCTAATAGTGTGCCAAGGCCGAGCATGGCTATCGTGATCAATAAGAAGAAACCACAAACCCCGCCATAGATCGTCCACATTGTTTTCTTATAACCAAATTGAGCACCATGACTCAACGCTAATAAAGAGTTGGGACCTGGGATACAGGCAAGGCCCAGAGCAGACAAAATAAACACACACCACACTTCAAACGTCATACTTAACCTATAAAAAAGACATCTTAATCTGCCGCTAGTATCCTTCTAAAATCGAATTGATAACGGCAATATATGGACGTAATATATTAATATCTAGACATCAAGAGCCATTCTCATGAGCCAACCCAAGGGCGTCCGATTTTTATTAATACCCTTAAATAATTTCAATATGTTCCCCTTTGGCGCGTTTCTAGACAAACTGCGCTTTTCCGCTGATGACGCTGACTTCAGCCAACAACGTTATTGCTCTTGGCAAATCATGTCCCACACTCAAGGGGTGATCACATCTAGCAGTAACATCCCCATCACGGTTGACCTTACCCCTGACACAGTCGAGTTGAAAGACGTTGATTACGTTGTCTTATTTGGCAGTCGAAGTGCTCATGAGTCACAACAACAGGCTCCTTTGTATCGGTCATTTTTCAGAAAGGTGGTCTCGGCTGGTATCAAGATTATTAGCATCGATAACGCTTGTTTTACGCTTGCAGAGCTAGGCTTGTTAAACCAACATCAGGTAGTGGTTCACTGGAGGCATCATCATGAATTTAAAGCGAATTACCCCAAAGTGGTTGTACGTGATGAGCAACTTTATCACTTCGACAAAAAGCTCATCAGTTGCACGGGCGGTAGCGCAACTATCGACCTTCTCGTCGCCATTTTGCAAAACCATGTCGGCCAAATCAGAGCTGAAAAAGGGTTGGCCGATATGCTTGTGGATGAGAGTCGCGGTAATCATCATCGTTTAAAATCCTCACAGCATGGCAATTACCAAAATCGACACATCGATCGCGCAATCTTATTAATGCAGGAACATTTAGCGCTAGGTACCACGGTAGATGAGATAGGAGCATTTATTGGACTCAGTCGCCGTCAACTAGACCGCCTTTTTCAACAACAGTTTGATGTTTCTGTTCATCAGTACTGGCAGGAGTTACGCCTACAACACGTGCAGTGGCGATTAATCCATTCCAACCATAGCTTGATACAACTGGCAGATGAGATCGGTGTAAAAGACACCAGCTATCTGTGCAAGATTTTCCGAAAAAGATTTGAAATGACTCCGACCCAATGCCGTCGTAATTCGGTTAAGCAATAGTATTGAGATTGGCTTCTAGGTATCTGATTACTGTATTCACACTAGCTTCTTATGGTTAAAATGCCGTATGGTACAAACAATCAATTATAAAGACTCACGGCCTTTGCCACAGTGACTCTTCTTTTAAACGAAAAGACTGACTATGAATTTTGATATCAATGCACTGAAACACCACCAACTGGTCGAAGATGGTCAACTAGAAGGGTGTTACATTCATCAGCCTGTACAGGGTAGTCTGCCAGACGATAAAGCGGTTTTAGCAGAGCGCCAAGCACTGGAAAACCTCGGCTATAAAGTCGTTCAAGTTAAAGCGAAAGGCGGAACAACAACCTTTGCTGAGGCTATGCAAGAGTTTGCGAAAAAGACAGGCCACCAGCCGAAATAATCAACGAATGAATACATGGAAAATCAAACCCACATCAGACCTTCTCACGCCATATGTTGAGTATATCTGGGCGTTGCAAGTAACTGAGCCGAGCCAACAGTCTGCTTTGCTACTTCCTAATCCCTCTGCTAATGCCATTCTGTCCCCTTCGACAGACAAACATGTTTATCGAAAGAACGGATTCGAATTAGAGGTTAAAGGTGGACATTGGCTCTCTGCATACACTGAAGAACTTTATGTTGATGACTTGCATCCACGCCAACTATTAGGAGTGAAGTTCTTTCCTGATGGTGCTTTTGGCTTAGGTTTGATGCGAGCGGAGAGCGCTAACCAGAAGCTCATTCAACCTCTCCCTCCCTGTTTTCAATGGCAAGATGAAATGGATATCAACTGTCCGGAAACAGCAGCCCAAGTTATAGAGTCACAGTTACTTACTCTTCCCCCCATTGATGATCAGCGAATATGGAAAAGTGTTCATGAAGCTCGCTTGCACATCAACGAAGGCAAAAGCCTCGATTTGTTGCCAGTGTCTAGGCGTACATTGGAGCGACAGTTTGCATTAGTCACTGGTTTGTCGCTCAAGCAGTATGAGCAAATGGTGAGGATGGATCGTCTTATATGGGCCATCTACCAAGAGCAAGACGAGAAGATAGATTGGAGCGACCTCGCCTATCGATTTGGTTTCAGTGACCAGCCCCACCTCATACGACAATTAAAAAAAGCGATTGGCGTGACACCCAAACGTTACTTAATCGAGAAGCACCTTTCTATTGACCTGTTTGGTGACTTCAGTAATTGATCATGTCGCATTTGTTCAATTTTTCCAGAACCACAAAGGGTAGATTAGCCTTATGGTGACTAGCGGGTTATAAAAAATGAAAATTAGACAAGCAAATTTGAGTGATGCTCACTCTTTGAAAGAGCTATCCAAGCATGCCATTAGTGCATGCTACACAAGTTTTATGGGTGAGGAAATGGTCAATGGCTACCTATCAAGTGGTGCTAGTGACGATGAAATTGACAAGCATATTGGCAATACCTTTGTAGCCGTCGATGATAGCGAATCTGCCGTTGGTTACGTCGTGGTTATTGATGACCTAATACACATTATGATGGTATCGCCAGCACAGCAGCGTAAAGGCATTGGTGCGATGTTACTGTCGTTCTCTGAGGCGAAAGTCCTCAGTAACCACCTCAAACCAACACTTGAAACCTTCGAGAGCAATACTCAAGCAATGAACTTTTACCTGAAAAATGGATGGACGATTTCTCGTAAGGAGTCTGATCCTGATTTTGGTTTTGTTCGTGTGTTTTTTGAGAAAGAAAGCTAATCGAAAACCGTCTATTCGGGATTACTCTATAGTCATTATCTGACACTCAAAAGGCCTCGAACACGTGAGGCCTTTGTTGTTCTATCTAGCGATATAGCTATCCTGTAACAGTTATAACTACACTACTTCACTGGCTAGGCTTCTCGATCTAACTTACTGCGTAAGCTGACCGAACTTCGGCAAGCTCTTCACAAACCTCTGGTGTACATCCATATAGGTTTGCATATAGATTTCGTCGATACGGTCGTTACTCGGGAAGCTCGATGAGAAGTCTGAGTGTTTACGATCAATCGATAACTTGGCTGCCTCGATAATATGAGTAATGAACATCCGAGGATCTTCCAACCCAATCGAGATACGCATTGTGGTCGGTTTGATGCCCGCTTCATTGAGTGCCTCATCGCTGAGTTCTGAATGCGTGGTCAATGCTGGGCACAGCGCTACCGTATTGGTTTGCCCTAAGCTCACTTGCATCCCGATTGCGGGCTCAAGCATGTCGAAGAACTGTTTAAACCCATCACGATTGATTGGTGCACGACTGCCACTACCTTCCATATCGATTGTAAAAAGCGCCGCTGGTAAACCCAAGTACATGTTGTTCTGGCAGTGTTCATAGTTATCGCTGTCTGGCAAAGCAGGACACGACACATTGATGTCTGGGTGAGCATCGAAGATCTTCGCCAGCGTCAGGGTATTAATCGTTTTTTGCACCACACGCATCTCATAGGTTTTCATACCATTGAGCACTTCGAACGCTTTGTCTGCATCTAAGAACGCGCCTTTGATGTAATACACATTCCAAAACAGGGTTTCGTTCCATGGAATGGTCGCCTCATCGCCATTAGGTTTGGTGAAAGTCACCTCCTCTCCTTTTGGCACAAACATGGTCTCATTGCGTCCGATGACTACCCCAGCGGTTGTGGTGCCTGATCCCGCCAGCTCTTTGGTATAAGAATGAATCACGTAATCAGGCCTTTCCATCACATCATCACGTTTGAGTACAGGATGAAGCAATGGTGTGCCTACTGTTGAGTCGACAATCACATCCCAACCACGAGAGTGACCAGCTTTACTGATACTGGCGACATCTAACACGTAGCCATGCGGGTTACACGGTGATTCAAGGTAAACGTAGATTTTTTTACCAGCAGCGAGGCGATCCGCATATTTGTCAGCAACCTCATCAAGGCGAGTCGCAAACTCATCTCCGGAGTAACCATCCACCCACTCTACCGCGACATTCAAGTTAGAAGGCTTGCCAAACCAATCTTCCAACAGTTGGTACGAACCTCCGTAGATGTTACGTGAGGCCAACACAATGTCTTCATGCCCAAGTAAATGACTCAACAACCCATCAATAGCCGCCATGCCTGAGTTGAAGTTCCATGCGAGATACTCATTGGCTCTAGAGCCAGCCTCTAGATCAACCATGTGGTTAGCGAGTGAGATTGAGGTTGGGTTTAGCAGTCGAGAGTAGATATCGTGCAGTGGTTCTTTACCGTTGAACGCATCCTCAATCCATTCAGTACAGGCAAACAAATAGGTCGCGGTGCGTGTAATCACTGGGCTTGCCGAGAATATAGCGGCAACATTATCGAAGATAGGATACGCACCTTTAGAGGCAAAATTACCATTGTTAGTCGCAATGGATTGGTAAGTAGCACGCATTGGGTTTTGTAGATTATCGAGGATTTTCGCGATCTGGAATGACAAAAAGCGTTTGGCGTTGAACCAAGCGATTCGGTCACTCTTATCGAGTTCTGAAAGTCCATCAACGGTCAAAGCCCAAAGGTCGTGAGTTTTGGTATTGGCTTTGTACAGGGTCGTTGCCAGCTCAATCAGCGTGATGCCGTAATCACTGTTTGGGTCGATACCAAAATGCTTTGCCTGCTCAATAGCAAGGGCTTCCGCTTGTTCATGTTTAGTGGTTTTACGCAGTGGGCTAAGTTGAGTTGAAGTATTCATAATTCCTAAATCATTCCATCCTTGTGTACCTCCTTTAAGCTTAGTGTTGCACCGATACCAAAGATTGCTATTTGCGAAGTAAGACATACACTTTGAGCAATAATATTGCCGAATAAACTTCAATATTGATGGGATATGCTAATGGATGAGATCGACAAGAAAATACTGGCTGAACTACAAAGCAACGCTCGCCTGACCAATCAAGAGTTGGCCGACCGCGTGGCACTTTCACCCTCTCCTTGTTTGCGACGAGTTCGAACATTAGAGAAACAAGGGATCATTCGCGGCTATCACGCCAGCGTAGATCAAGAAGCGTGTGGCTTACCTGTGAATGTGTTTGTGTTGGTAAAACTTGAAAAGCCGACTGAAGAGAACATGCGAGACTTTGAGCAACACATTGAAGTGATAGATGAAGTGTTAGAGTGCTTTTTGATGACGGGCAATCACGACTACCTATTGCACGTGGTGAGCGAGTCACTCAAAAGCTACGAGCAGTTTATCCGCAAACAGTTAACTCGCCTGCCCAATATTGCGTCTATTGAATCCAGCTTCGCATTTGGTCAGGTAAAAACAAAGACTAAGCTGCCAGTAAGGTAATTAGAAACGACTTAGTTGGACGGTGCAGAAGGCATTGGGTAGTCATCTCCAATCAAACAGATAAGTGCGCCCCCAAAAGCTTTGTCATAACGTACTTTTCCGGTCGTATTAGAACCTTCTATATCCGTATTTCCATCCACAATCTGATTAATTTCTTGCGCCACTTTTGTTGGTACCAACCAGATACAAGCCGCAAGAGAACAAGTTGATGACGACGATTTACAACCTGTCTCGGTGCTTCCTCGCGCCCACTGGCTGCCCTTTTCCTTAAGCAGTAATTGCGTTGCTATGTAATCTGGGTGATCGATGTACTGATCACCTCCTATCCATGTATCGTCATAAGGTAGGTACGGTCCTTTCCATGTTGATAAGCCCGGATTTTCAATTAAGTGGTTGATGTTTAAGTAGCCGAAGTTCGTATCGGTATCGGAAGTAATTGGAGGCAAAGAACCGTTGTCACGAGAATACTGCTCAGCGGCATCCAAGACTGTATTCAGTTGCCCGATCAAAAATTTTGCCTCATCGACACGGGACATACTGTTGCCAAACTGGTTGTAGATAAAAAATGCGGCAATGAGTATGAGCAAACTGAACGATGCAAGTTTCCATTTTTTTATCTGACGCAAAAGTTTCAACATCTAATCTTTGTCTCTCATCAAATTGGTTCTAATAACGCTAAGGCTTCTCTTGTTGGGAAAGATTATACCAGAGTAAAATCAAGCGCTTTGTATTGAAACATTCTGCCCTATTGACCGTAAATATGCATAACTCTTAAAGGCCAATTTAGAACTAGATCCTCCCCCCAATAAAAACAAACCTAAGACATGACATGGGAATTGATTCTGAAGCGTTCGTTTTATCAGACTGCCATCTAATTTTTGTACTTTGATATAACAAATAGACAAAAAGGTATTGAGCGATCGTTCAAATATATTGAAATTTCCACTATAGTTGATTGGTCAAACAACTCACAACAAGGAAAAGTTATGAATAAAAGTACCGAATCTCAATCAGATCCAACTCGATCTATCCCCCAAGAAGCATTTGATTGGTATGACGAATATGCACACGGTCTGATTGATCGCAGAGAGTTTATGACTCGCCTATCCGGGTTGGCAGTACTTGGTTTAACCATGACAACATTAACTTCTGCATTGATTCCTAATTATGCGAAGGCAGAACAAGTCTCTTTCAATGATCCTTCAATCAAAGCAACCTACGAGAAGTTTCCTTCGCCTAAAGGACACGGAGAAGGCTATGGCTACTTGGTGGTACCAAAAGAGCTAGAGGGTAATGCGCCTGTTGTATTGGTCATACATGAAAATAGAGGCTTAAACCCATACGTAAAGGATGTGGCGAGACGACTCGCGGCCGCTGGGTTTATTGCGTTTGCACCTGATGCACTCTATTCGCTTGGCGGGTATCCAGGTAATGATGATGAAGGTCGAGCAATGCAAAAATCATTATCCAGAGAGAAAATCGAAGAAGACTTTATCGCCGCTGCCAACTTTTTAAAATCTCATGAAAAAAGTAACGGAAAACTAGGCGCTGTAGGATTTTGCTTCGGTGGCTATATCGTGAATATGTTGGCGGCGGTAATACCAGAACAACTGGATGCGGGCGTTCCATTTTACGGCACTCCTGCTGCTCCTGATTTAAGAAAGAACGTTAAAGGGCCATTACTCATCCAATTCGCTGGAATCGATAAACGTGTGAATGCAACTTGGCCAGACTATGAAGCCGAACTCAAAGAGATTGGAGCAGACTACACCGCTTACATCTATGACGGTGTGAATCATGGCTTCCATAACGATTCAACCGGTCGATATGCTGAAGAAGAAGCAGAGTTAGCATGGGCACGTACGCTTGAGTTCTTTAATCAAAAGCTTTCTTAATAGGCGAGATTACCGAACCCGTTTTCTTTAAGTTTCAAGTGACTGCCCTATATCTTACTCAACGAAACCCCAAAGGCCTCATACGTGCGAGGCCTTTGTTTTCTCGATCTAACTTTGCTTCTAACAAACCTATTGACCCAACTTTATAAATAGATAATATAGACATCCAGACACCTAAACGTCTTTTGGTTAATTAAATGGAGTTATCATGAACCGCTACAAAAAAATCACAGCATCCCTGTTGGCATTAGCATTCGTATTCGGCGTGACAGGATGTGGAAAAAAAGACGAGGCTGTTATCAAGATTGGGGCTACAGTTGGCCCACATGCACAAGTTGTACAAGCTGTTGCCAAAGAAGCAGCAAAGCAAGGGATTAGCATTGAACTCGTCGAATTCTCAGACTACATCACCCCTAACGCAGCATTGGAAGATGGAAGTATCCAACTGAACAGTTACCAGCATCAGCCATTTCTCGATAACTTTAATGCCAATCACGATAGCAAGTTAGTTTCTATCGGACGTTCAATTTTGATGCGTATGGGCGTTTACTCGAACAAGTACACTTCGCTTGACTCTATCCCAGATAACGCACGAATCGCGATTCCAAACGACCCAACGAATGGCGGGCGCGGACTATTGCTACTTGAAGATGCTGGGCTGATTTCTTTAAAAGAGAACGCTGGTTTCAACGCTTCATTAAGCGATATTGTTGATAACCCGAAGAACATTCGATTTGTTGAAGTGGATGCCGCTCAGCTACCCCGCTCTCTTGACGATGTAGATGCAGCAGCAATCACCATGAACTACGTAATGTCGGCTGGACTCGATCCTAAGAAACAGGGCATTTACTTAGAGAAAAAAGACGCACCTTTAGCTGTGATGGTTGTGGCGGCGCGAGAAGAAGACAAAAACAATGAAACGTATAAAAAGATCATCTCAATTTACCACTCACAAGAGATCAATGACTTTTTAAACACCACTTTCAAAGGCACTATCGAAGCTGCAAATTAAGCTAAAGAAAATCCCTTTGATTTGGCGTTGCCTGCTACCCATTAAGCAACGCCAGATTTAAGTGACGTGTTCATCGATGACTCATCCCAACCCTCTTTTCTAGTTAGAGAGCAAAGCTTAAGTTACTTAAATCGAGGTTGAAAACCGTAACATCAGAGCGGATTATGTGAGTACGAAATTCAATTAAATCTGGGTTCTTCGCATGAAAAAAGAAGTGATACTGTTTGATATAAACGAAACGGTTTTAAACTTGGAGTCATTACAGCCTAAATTTAAAGCAGCATTTGGTAGTGAGGACGCACTATCGCTTTGGTTCTCAAAGCTTTTGCACTCTTCAACGGTTTGCATCGCAACAAACGTAAAGTCTACTTTTTCTGAACTAGCGAATGCAGCGCTCGACGCTATTGCACAACGGCACAGGTGTGATTTAACGGCGGAAAGCAAAGATGCCTTGTTAACTTCTTTTGCTAACCTACCACCGCACACTGATATCAAAGCATCTTTGCTTAAATTGCGTAACAACGGCTTTAAAACCGTCGCTTTTTCCAACTCATCCCTCGACCTTATCACTTCTCAAATCAAGAACTCGGGCTTAGAAGATTATTTCGACACCGTCATTTCCGTTGAAGAAACAGGCAGTTTCAAACCCAATTCAGATGTGTATAGATTTGCAGCAGAAACGTTAAAAGAGCCTGTCGAAAACCTTCGTCTTGTGGCTACTCACGATTGGGACACTCATGGTGCATTATCTGCTGGCTTACAAGCAGCCTATATAGACCGCACAGGCGTTGAGTATCATTCCCTGTATTTGAAACCTGAGATTAGCTCCAGAACGATGAATGGTGTGGTGGAACAAATCATTAAGCACAATTTAGAAAAGTAACACCTTAAGAGCTTTTCTCCTGACTCGGTACAAACAAAAAAGGCCTCGCACACGCTAGGCCTTCGTTTTATCTGCAAAGCAGTTTATCTATAACTAATTAACCTATTGGCCAATCAACCAATTCACCGCTCTAAAAATACTGAATTATGTTCAGTCCATTCTAGTAATGAAGGTTTGCTCGTCATCCACGAATGCCACATAGTCGCCGTGATAGATAAACACTCGACCTCGCCCTTCAACGATACACGCAAGTTGTGGATTCAAATCTTCTTCAAGATCTTTGCTTTGATACGTACCGGTATCGGTGATCACACCTCGGAGAGTCGGCAAAAGCCCATAGCTACGCTTGGCTTGGTCAATCAGGCTCAATTCACTGGTAGTCGAGAAGTAAGATGGAATTGGACCAGCATCTTCGATAAACATTGGCTTTAGTTCTTCAAAAGCTGTAATCACCAGCCAGTCGATGCCGTTAACGTGATGGATAAACATAGTTTATAAATACCTAGATTCTCGATAATTCTGATTCGGGGATTCTATCACTATCAGAGGCAGAACGTCGTAGAAATTGAGTTGCTAGAGGCGGTAATTATGAGGCTATTGCTGGAATTCACTCGACCAACTTGAAACTCATTTTTATCCGGAAGCGTCATCGGCTGAATTTTGACTCATGGAACTTTCTTGCTCCAAAGTTCCCTCCTACGAGCTCAAAAACGTGCAAGATTTGCGGCAGAATCGTATTTTATTTTGTCTTCCTGCTTTTAAAAGGATGCATAGCTGATCTTCATCGTTAGTTAGACGTATAGGTTCCTTAAACAAAAAGGAAATATTATGGCCAACGTCTATGTCAGCATCGGAAGCAACATTAACCGCGAACACCACATCTCACAATCTCTCAAAGCACTGAATGACCGCTTTGCTCCCCTGCATATTTCTAATTTCTACGATTGCGAGCCAGTTGGGTTTGAAGGGGATAACTTTTTAAACCTAGTCGTTGGTTTCGAATGTGAGCTCCCTGTCGCAGAGTTGGTTAAGGTTTTGCACCAAATCGAATCAGAGAACGATCGCAAGCGCCAAACCAAAGCCTATGCTTCACGCACTATGGACATCGACATCCTTCTTTATGGCAATCAAGTGGGGGTTATTGATGGTGTAGAGCTGCCTAGAGGCGAAATCACCGAATACGCATTTGTACTCAGGCCGTTAGTTGATATCGCCGCGCAAGAACACCACCCCACTCTAGACATTTCGTTTCAGCAGCTATGGGAAAGCTTCGATCAGTTGAGCCAGAAAACCGAACCCATCCCTTTCGAGCTCAGTTTCACTTAGCGTTTACATGACTGAAAAAAGAACGACTGCAACAGGAACAACTGCGAAAGGAACAACTTAAATCTAATCGACTGAGCTTTACTGATCTTTTCTTAAAACAAGCACGTAACTGACTTCACTTTCTAAGGAATGGACACTGTTATGAATCACAACGCCATTATCACCATTACAAATCTCAGACTAAGAACCTTCATCGGTTTCAACGAAGAAGAAAAGTCTAAGCAGCAAGACATCGTTATCAATGCAGAGATCCACTATCCCGCTAACAACCTTTGTCTCTCAGATGATGTGGAGAACGCGCTCAACTACAAAAACATCTGCAAGAAGGTAATCCAACACGTCGAATCTGGAAGGTTTCTGCTTTTAGAAAAATTGACCAGCGACGTACTCGGCATCTGTATCGATCATCCATGGGTGAAATACGCTCAAGTGAGAATTGATAAGCCTCATGCGCTACGTTTTGCCGACTCTGTTTCGCTCACCCTGAGCTATGAAGCAGACAACGACAATAATTCTTAAGGAGAGAGTCATGCTGAATACAGAAGCCGAAAAAGTAAGAGAAGCTTTGCTCGCAAAAGGACTTGAAACCCCAATGACACCGAGCGAAATGAACCCCAGCCAAAAGTACAACCGCATCAAAGGACTTTTAACGGAAGTGGTCAGTACGCTTGGACTGGATTTAACTGATGATAGCCTCGCTGAAACACCTCATCGCATTGCGAAGATGTACGTTCATGAGATATTTTCCGGGCTCGATTACGATAACTTTCCAAAGATCAGCGTTATCGACAACAAAATGTCAGTGGATGAAATGGTGAAGGTATCGGATATCGACTTAACTTCGACGTGCGAACATCACTTCATTACCATCGATGGTTTAGCGGAAGTGGCCTATATCCCCGAAAACAAAATCCTTGGGCTCTCTAAAATAAACCGCATTGTCCGATTCTTTGCTCAGCGCCCTCAGGTTCAAGAACGCCTCACTCAGCAAATCTTGGTCGCGATACAGACTCTAGTTGAAACAGAAAACGTGGCTGTGACGATTAAAGCAACCCACTATTGCGTTAAATCCAGAGGCGTGATGGATGCAAACTCTGAAACCTCAACAACCGCGCTCGGTGGTATTTTCAAAACTAACCCTCAAACCAGAGCTGAGTTTTTACGATGAGTGAAACGATACTGATAACCGGCGTAGGAAAGCGACTCGGCTTCGCACTGGCGCAGCAACTTTTATCGGATGGATACAACGTGGTTGGCACCTACCGCAGCGACTATCCTCAACTACAACTGTTGCGCGACAGTGGCGCCGACTTGCAACAGGTCGACTTTTATCAACAAAGCAGCCTAGAAGAATTTCTTCATTATGTTGGCCAAGAATACAAGACTCTCAGAGCCGTCATACACAACGCTTCCGACTGGAAACCTGAGAACAAGAAAAATCCCAGTGAAAATGCTTCACACATCATGCATCAGATGATGACGATTCACGCTAGCGTGCCTTATCTAGTCAATTTAACACTCAAAGACCAACTGATGTCTGGCGAGCAAACTTCAGACATCATCCACATCAGTGATTACGTTGCGGAAAAAGGCAGTAAAAAACATATCGCTTACGCCGCCAGTAAAGCTGCGCTCAACAACCTGACGCTGTCGTTCTCAGCAATGTTGGCTCCCAAGGTGAAAGTGAATACCCTCTCTCCAGCCATGATTAAGTTCAATGACCATGACGACGAGGCATACAAAACCAAAGCGCTACAAAAAGCTCTGATCCCCGCAGAAGCGGGCTTTGAGGAAATAATAGATGGCATCAAGTTTGTGTTGGCCAGCCACTACATGACAGGAAGAACCTTGCACCTAGATGGCGGTAGGCATTTGAAGTAAAGCCCACATCTTGTGGGCTTACATCAACATAGAAACATAAAAGAATAGCGACTGGTGTTATCTAGAAGCAGCTATAAGCTAGAAACTGCTAAAAGAGTGAGGAAGGCAATTTTCTTCATCCCATCCGGACAACTCAATATTGATCAATGATTTGCGCTTCTCATTACACAGTGTGGCGATGTTGATGATAGGGAGCTGGCTGCGAAACTGCGCAGTAAGTATGACCTTTTTACTTTCACTCAAGCTACTTCGGCATTGCGCCAAAATAGCTTCTGTATCTAACTGGTGTGCATTCTCGATAATCTGAATATCAGCGTTGTCTTGATAACAATCTATCAGCCAAGACACGGCAGCCACCTCTGAGCTGGTTAGTACGATGACATCTTTGCTTGTGACCAGATCTTTTAGTTCAGTTTCCATAAATACTCTCATTCAGCAGTAAATACATTAAAGGCGATTCCCCAGTTTAGCCTGTGCCAAATGGTAGCCTCTGTCTATCATCTCTTGTGAGCGATCAAACTCTAAGGTGCCACAAGCATTGCGTGGAAGTTCAAGCGTAATATCAGCAGGGTAAGCGGCCAATTTTTGGCGAGCAATGGTCGATTGCATTGCATCAAACGCTTGGTTGGCAATATCGTAGGCCGCAAAATTAAAGCTCATTTTACTTTTTACACTGCTACCGAGATTATCGATAAAATGAACCACTTTTTCATGCAGGTTACTTTCTTTCGTTGGTAGGGAAATCGGTGTCACTTCCTGTTTAACCAATTCAGGTTCACCCCCTAAGTTCACCGCCAGCGTAAAGTCTGTCTTATCACCGAAGGTAGGTGCAATTGGTACGGGATTGAGTACCCCGCCATCAATCAGCGCTTCGCCGTTAATAACATGAGGCGTAAAGAACAATGGCAAAGAGATAGAGGCACGAATAGCATCAAACAAAGAGCCTGATTGCAGCCAAACCTCTTTTTCATCGGCGACGTTGGCGGCTACCGCGGTATAAGGGATAGGCAGATCTTCAATTGAAGTTTCACCAATCAGCCCGCGCAGTGTGTCGATGATCTTGTCCCCTTTGAACATACCACTCGATTGCCATGAAAAGTCCAACAACATCGCCATATCACCTTGGTCAATACTGGTCACCCACTCTTCAAATTCATCCAACTTACCCGCTGCGTAGACACCGCCAATAAGTGCACCAATTGAACAACCAGAGATGGATTTTATCTCATAGCCATGCTCAATCAGCCAACGGATGATTCCAACGTGAACCAAGCCTCTTGCGCCACCACTACCCAGTACCAATGAGATCGTTTTTGCCATCGTACTCATCCTTTAAATCGTTAGTTCTTGAGCTCTTTCAGCAAAATCATATCACTTAGTTTAACCGTAAGCAGTGTAATGCTTTGAAAACTGTCCCATATGTACATCTTAGTGTGCCTGCGCAATGAAATTGAGGTAGTTTAAGAACATTGGTGAAAGATATAGATACTCTAAGCTGCCTCCCCCAATACCAAAAAACCGAAGCCCAAAGCTCTAAGCCCGAAGCCCAAAAACAAAAGCACGTCATTCCAGCAAGCCTAAGCGCGACTAGGAATCTGGTTTCCACGAACGCTTGATACAAAAGAAGGTCGCTCACTTGTAAGCGAGCGACCTTTCTGTGTTCGTTCTATTAGTTCCAGACTCGAAAGCTACAGCACACGTAAGCACTCTTCTGGCGACAAACTCAAGAGTGTATTGGCGAAGTTGATCTTCTCATCTCGCCATTTCAATGCCGCTTCTCTGCTGTCTTGCGAATGTCGGTCAGCTTCAAAATAGCTTTGTCTTGGTAGCCCGTTTGCTGGCGTCATCACCATGGATTGTTCGTTCAAGCGAATAGTAAATAGGAACTGACCACGCTGCCCGGTTTGCGCGGCTGGATGGTGCAATGTGCTATCACAGCAATAGCGCTTATCACGTAATGCGCGGCATGTGTATTCAAAGACATCTTGAGCACCACGCCCCGGGAAAGCGGTATAAATACTAATGCCATCACGTTGCAAAGACTGGTCACCCGCCGCTAATTTAACCGCGTACTGGATAATCCTAAAGCCGAGAACCACGCCGCCAATGCTGTTCAACCCACTGTATTGAATTGCTCCCTCTAAGCTGAGTCGAAGTTTGTCTTCGCCTTCATAGAGAAAGAGATCAGGCGATGCCCAATCACTCTTTGGAATAAGCAGTTGAGTAATATCCGAGTGTTCCATGTTGGTCTCCGAAACAATGAGTGTGTTTGAGACACCAAACATAACGTAATGAGAATTATTATCAATAAGTTTAAATCGAAAACGTTACTTCCAGAAGGATTTAAGGTTCAGCTCGAAAGGGCTTAAGGCTCTCCTTAAAAAGACTTAAGGCTCTGCTTGAAAAGACTTGAAACAACAGACGCCCGTTTGGTCTTGAGTCACCTTGCACTCACTCACCAAAATGGTTTTGAGCTCTATACGGGCGCGGCGTAAGCGTGCCTTCACGGCCGGCAAGCTAAGCTGGTGTTTCTCTGCGTAGTCTTTTTGTGCCATCCCGTTAAGGTCACATTGTTCTATCACATCACGCTCTTGCTCGGTGAGTTTTACCAATACTTTGGGAAGACAGCGTTGAAGCTGAACCATCGCAGGGGAAATGTCCGTGGGCATCACAAACTCCCCGATGTCTACCGAATGTATTTTCCGTCTCAGTTGGTCGACAAGGTGGTTTCTGGTCATCTTAAACAGCCATGATTTACCGTCCTGTAATGTACAGAAACGCTCGCTATTTCCCATGGCTTTGAGAAACACTTCTTGCATGATGTCTTCCGCTTCGTGCGGATTTTGAGTCTGTTTTAGTAGCCAGCCATAAAGGCTAGGTTCGGCATGATTCCACGCATTCATCAAACATTTCATTCTTGAATCTCGATTATCCGTCGCGCGTGCTCATTCAAAAAACGGCACGCGCGACGCTCCTTCCTTTCCTTTACGCTACAACATCTTCTTTGAGTAAATCACGAACCAGATCAACAGATGGCACCGATCCCGTGTGTTTTAGCTCACCATTAATCGCAACACCCGGTGTGCTCATAATGCCAGCTTTCATAATGGCTTCTAAACTGGTGACTTTTTCAATGTTGATTTGCTGCCCTAGCTCTTGTGCGACCTCGGCAAACCGTTCTGCTGTGACGACGCAGTTCTTACAACCTGAACCATAAACTTGAATGCTTTTCATATCAGACTCCTGTGAGCATTTGCCCTGCTGTGATTAATAGAAGAAATTGAACAACCAACCCGTGATGGAAATCGCCACCAGCAAGTAACCCGCGATTACACCAAGTAACCGGTATTGCATGACTTGTTTGAGCATCATGAACTCTGGCAAGCTCACTGCGACCGCTCCCATACAAAACGCAAGCGTGGTGCCCAGTGGCATACCTTTGTCTATCAACGACGCCATGATTGGCACGATGCCCGTTGCATTGGTGTAAATCGGAATGGCACTGAGTGTCGCGAGTGGCACCGTCCACCACTGGCCGTGTGCGAGGTTTTGCTCGAACCAATCAGCCGGAACAAAACCATGAATAAACGCACCAATACCGACACCAACAAAGACCCAAATCCAAATGCGCTTGAAGATGGTACTGGTCTCGGTCACGGCAAACTCATGGCGCTGTTTAAACGTCATTGGGGTCGATTCAATCGCCGTTTGAGGCTGTTCATCTAACTCATTGGCTTTTTGATACGCGTCGGCGAGGAAAGGTTGTAACCAACGGTGGGCTTTAAAAGCATCTAAGACAAAGCCTGCAAAAATGCCAAGCGACATACCAATCACAACGTACATGATGGTGAATTTCAGCCCGAGTACACTGCCAAGCATGATGATCACCACCTCATTGATCAGAGGCGACGTAATAAGAAATGCGATGGTCACACCAATAGGAATACGTGCAGAGACAAAGCCCATAAACAGAGGAATAGAACTGCACGAGCAAAACGGTGTAATTGCCCCAAATAGCGAACCAAGGAAGTAACCCACACCGCGGCGCTTGCCTTGTAGATATTGGCGAACTTTGTCCACACTCAAACTGGCTCTCAGTGCGGAGATAACGTAAATCAACACGACCAATAAGACTAAGATCTTACTGGTGTCTTCAATAAAGAAATGAACCCCTGTAGCCATTGAAGTATTGGCTTCCAAATTGAAAATGGAATATGTCAGCCAGTCGGCAAAGTAGGTAAAAACGTCCAACATAGTGGCACCCTCTTAACGATTTACCTCTAACACGTTTTAGGTCGCGAAAGGATGCACACTTTTCTAAATTATTTTTTGGTTTTGATTTTTAGGCTCGTTATCAGAACAGATTCAATTAGCCGTTCGATGTTGAAAGTGACTTTATTGTTCCTGTAATTAAGGGCTTATAAACAAACTGACTCATCCCCTTTACCGTCTCCCATATTAGCATTCAAACTCTACGACTAATGTCTAACTACCTGAGACTATTTGTTTTTTTTGGTTTGGTATAAGGTACTAACAACTAAATGTTAATGAATTTTTAAGAATAAGTTGACGCATTGTTTGCGCATCTGCATGAGTCAACAACGTTTGTTGGAATAACACACCTCAGAGTGTGAACGAAAGGAATCAACATGAGCAGTACTTTAGAGTCCGTACATATACAAGCCGATAAGCCTCAAGCCAATGAGGATGAACTCACTTATGAACAGCAACACAAACCAAGATCAGAATTTGATTCCCGCGAACAATATTTAGAACATGAATTACAAATCATGGCGCCTAAACGCTGGCGTCCAAATTTACCGTTTAAAGATTATCGATTCGAGATAGAAGACACCATCCCAGCGATGGCAGCGACCATTGGTAAAGTTGTGATGGTGGGCGCGATTGCTGCTACCTTTGCGGGGGCTCTCGGATTAAATGAAGACTTCATTCTAGAAAACGTTCGTTATGAACTCCTCATCGCCTCTGTTTTCATTATTATTTTCTCTGGCTTCCTGTTACCGACCGCGAACCTCGCAGGTACACACGGCCCACTTATCCCTTTGATTCCTATTGTGGTTGCAGCAGGCGGACACCCTATGGCGTTTGGCTTGTTGATTGGCGCTTTTGGCCTCATCTTAGCCATCAGTAAAGGTGGCAGCATGTTGGCCAACCTCACCAGTAAAGGCGTGTGTGGCGGCTTATTGCTCTACCTCGGCTTTGTTGGAACCGCTTCTCAAGTTAAAAAGCTGTTCGCTTGGGCTGAAGGAATCGGCATGAGCCACATCGCGTTTGTCGTGATCTTTTGCACCATTATCTTGTACGCGCTATTGGAACACTTCCGCAAACGTTGGTTAGCTGTGCCTCTTAGTTGCTTACTGGGTGGTACGATTGCATTTGCCATGGGTGCGCCATTTGCTTTCCACACTGAGCCTGGCTTACCTAACATGAACCCTATGTATTGGTGGGGCGAAGATACTGGTTGGATGCTAGGCCTACCGACAATTGAACACTTCATGGTGGTATTGCCGTTTGCTATTCTAGCCGTAGCGATGTGGTCACCAGATTTCTTAGGACATCAAGTATTCCAAAAGATCAGCTACCCAGAACGTACCGAAAAAGTACACATGAACATCGACGACACCATGACCACGGCTTCAATTCGTCAAACGTTCGGCTCTCTGCTTGGTGGTACTAACTTTACGTCTTCATGGGGTACTTATATCGTACCGGCGGCGATTGCTAAACGCCCTATTCCTGCTGGCGCTTTGCTCACAGCTCTGTTCTGTATCATCGCCGCTGTTTGGGGTTACCCGATGGATTTGGCTATCTGGCAACCTGTACTATGTGTTGCGCTGATTGTTGGGGTATTTGTTCCATTACTAGAAGCAGGAATGGAAATGACACGCGAAGGGAAAACCACACAATCAGCAGCGATTGTTGTATTTTCATCGGCGCTAGTGAACCCAGCATTTGGTTGGTCTCTCACCATGCTACTAGACAACTTAGGCTTAGTCGGTTGTAAAGAACGCAGCGGTGAACTGAGTAAAATGAGCCGTTGGGTATTGCCTGGCATCATGTTTATTGTACTAAGTGGCGTAATGGCATTGGTTGGCCTTCTACCGGGAATCCCAGCGATTATCCCAAGCTTTCGCTAGGCTCGATTAATATTGATTTTTGGTAGGAACACAAAAAGGCCTCGCACATGCGAGGCCTTGTTTTATCTATCAAACTAGTGGCGACAGCCCTACTTCACTGACTTTAATCGCTTTCATCACTAATATTCCGCTAGACTAAATTCGATATTGGTGGCATCTGCCCATGAAACTCCCCTTGAGCTCCCATAAAACCAAATGTATAAGGCTTCACTTCTTCGTACCTTCGACCATCAAACGCTTGTCTTTCTCGCAGCTTATTAAACAGCCAGTTATCTAACATGTTATTAATCTCGATAAACTCATCCTTCGTCAACTCAGCTTTGAAGCTTGTGAGAAAGGCATCATCATCAGATTTAGGCAAGTTAATGACGCGTTCTTGTAAACCATTTAACACCTGAGATTTGAAATAAATGGGATACCTAGCCCCTTTTACAAACGCGGTTTCTTTGGGCAAGAGCAGTTTGTACTTATTGTTAGAACCTATCTCGATAAGGTTGAGATTTTCCAATTGTCGAAGATACAGGTGCACTGAAGCATCGTTTAGCGTGTGCTTTTCTTGAATACATTGAACGGTAATATCTTCTGCTAACTCTGACCAGAACGAGAAAAGTGCGGGGTTTTCAAAAAACGCGTCATCTTGGTCTTTAGAGAAAACGGGAATAGAAGCAATGTTTTCTTCTGCCTCTGCAAGAAGCTTTGATAGCGGCATGTCCGTGAGGTTAGCTATCGCGACTAGCCTCTGAATAGACAGTGGTTGAGAACTGTTAAGTAACCTCTTAATACTGATTTCCGATATATCCAGTTCCGCCGCGAGTGCACGATATGAAATATTGCACCTTTTAAGCTCTCTTTTGAGTAACTTACAAATTTCGAATGATAGTTGTTCGTCCATTTTGTTCAAACCGCCTCAAATAGAGATACCAAAAGTATCACAATGCTACCCTTTTAAATCATAAGTTGCACCTAAGTATCAATGAAAGATGATGCCACTTTCAATAAACAAAGGAACGTATTGATGCAACGAAAAGAGTTAGTTGTGAGATTTGGCATACAACAATACCTACACTGGACAGTAGTCGGGCTGCTTATTCCTGTC
Source organism: Vibrio sp. Isolate33 (assembly GCF_022397895.1). NCBI lineage: Bacteria > Pseudomonadati > Pseudomonadota > Gammaproteobacteria > Vibrionales > Vibrionaceae > Vibrio > Vibrio sp. Isolate33. The sequence goes on along the minus strand of NZ_JAKEUP010000004.1, from coordinate 2,107 downwards.
ATCATTCTGATTTTTCAGTCTAAGGGACTCAACCTAGCGCAAGTTGGGATTGTCATGGCTGTTTGGATTGGAAGCACAACACTATTAGAGATACCAATCGGTGGGCTTGCTGACACCATTGGACGAAAAAAAACATATTCGTACTCGTTAATACTCACCCTACTGGGCTGCCTAAACCTACTCTATGCAAATGGCTTGTTCAGTATTTTAATTAGCGCCTTATTATTGGGAGCTTCTAGAGCTGTTTACTCAGGTACTCTCGATGCATGGTTTTATGATGCGTTTACTGATAGCACTGGAGCAGGCTCGTATCATACTGCAATTGCAAAAGTTAATGTGTTCGTGACTGCTGGGCTAGCGACCGGAGCCCTTATCGGCGGATTTCTACCTAACAGTATTGTAAGTTCTTATTTTGAGTCATTTGACGAGTATGACATCAATGTTTTCACCACCAGCGTATCGAGTCTTACCCTGCTGTTGCTAACATGGCTATTACTTCCTCATGAGCAAAGAATCATCAAAGAACACCACAAAAACACCGTCACCACCGCGGTACAAACCAGTATCAAGGCGCTTACTTTCTCTTTAAACCATTGGACGTTAAGGTTAGTGATTCAGGCAACGCTTATCTTTGGCGCGGCAATGAGTGCTGTAGAAAACCTCTGGCAACCCTACCTATCTGAATTAATGGGAATTCATTCCAAAGACTTAACCCTGTTTGGCATCATATCGGCACTGTACTTCTTGATGGCCGCTTTATCGTCAATCGTGTCCGTCCCACTACTAAAAGTGTTTGGCGGCTCTCATAAGGCTTTAATGTTTGTCACACGCGCACTTGCCGGCCTATCGCTGATCTTACTTGCTAACACCAACAGCACCATGTGCTTTTCTCTCCTGTATTTAACGTTTTTCTTTCTTTTCACAATGGGCAACAATTCTGAGCAGGTATTACTTAATGACAGTACTCCAAATGAGATGCGCTCAACCATTTTGTCCATCAGCTCTTTCGCCGTTACCGCTGGTGGAGTGCTAGCTTCTTTAGCTTTTGGAGTCATTTCCGAGCATTACAGTATTTCCATAAGTTGGATATTATGTGGCGCGGTCCTCTTAGCCTCTTCGCTATATTTCTTAAGTTGTCGTGAAGCCGTCAAAACTAAACCAGCATAAACAACCTCCCCCTCTAGCTCCCCCCTCAAATGCAGTTAAACGATCTCTTGAGATATACGATCGAGGGGGAGAACATTCTTTGCCGCTGAACATATAGCTGCACTTGTCACGATCGGTATTCAGTTCCTCCCCTTTCTCGTTGCCAGCAAGAGGTTGGAGATGTAAACCAAGGGGAGGTTAGGAGGGGGTTTGTAGCGGATTCTCATGTGTATCTGCCACTTTGATTCGATCTACTGACCCGTCCTGATATGGGTTGACACTTGATTGACTAAAACGCTCGATGTATTTCATCGGGCGTTTTGTATTTTAGAGCTGTGTGAGGCCTATATTCATTATAGATTTTTACTGATTCGGCGACCATTTTCTTTGCTTCATCTAAATCATTCGGCTTATTCAACAGATATTCCATCTTCAGTATTCCGTTGACCCTCTCTGCCAACGCATTTTGATAACAGTCATAACCATCAGTCATTGAGCAAGATACATCATACTGTCGATGCAACTCTTGGTATTCAACAGAGCAGTACTGAACACCTCGATCTGAGTGATGAACAAGCTCACCTGTATTCTTCCGCTCTTTCAACGCGTTTAAAAAGGCCTGCTTGACCGTGCGCGCTTTCATATCATCACCTATGTGATAACCCACGATTTTTCTTGAATAAGCATCCGTCACTAAACTAAGATAAGTACTACCACACCGCGTTGCTAGATAAGTAATATCGGCCACCCATAATTGCTCTGGTCTTTCCGGTATTAAGCCTTCTTTGATTCGATTTGGATGGCAGTAAAAGCGATGATTACTGTTTGTGGTTCGATGATAAGCCCTTCGATTCTGCACTAATAATCGATTCATTCTCAGCAGAGAGAATAAGCGGTCTCGCCCGATTTCAATATCGTTCTGAGCAAGTAAGTACTTGAGCTTACGAGTTCCTATACGAGG
>NZ_JAKEUP010000039.1:0-1787 GCF_022397895.1 Vibrio sp. Isolate33 | reverse complement strand
GTGTTTTACTTTTCAGTAATCGGCATCGCAATAAAGAATTGCGTGCCCTGGTGGTGGAATTGGTAGACACAAGGGATTTAAAATCCCTCGACGTTCGCGTTGTGCCGGTTCAAGTCCGGCCCGGGGCACCATCTATTTGGTTGTTACCTCTCTAGGTAGCATTCAAAAGAGTTGTTCTCTTAAAACACTATTGAAGGCGCCTTGGCAGAGTGGCTATGCAGCGGATTGCAAATCCGTGGACCTCGGTTCGACTCCGGGAGGCGCCTCCATCATTCAGAAGAAACCAGTCCTAGCGGCTGGTTTTTTCGTTTCTGGCATCCCCAAAAACTTCCTACGTGCTCATTTCAATGTTTATCAAAGAAATCCTTATTCCGGATATACTTGCTCATCAAGTGGTAAGAGAAAGGTCTTATCAACCAACTAAAAATAGAACGTCCAAGGCGAATAAAAGTTGGGGTGTTCTCATAGATTCTGCCGTTGTAGAGCCAAAGCACCTTTCCTACATGCCAGTACAGTAAAGGCACGGGTGGCATGAAGGTCACGATGTCGATATCACAGCAGACTCGGTAGGTCTTCTTGCTCAAGCGATAGTGCTTTCGGAAACTCCAATCACCAATCGCAGGTTGCCCAAAGGTCACGATTCGCTTTACGCAGCCTGGATATTTTTGCTCAAAGTAGTCAGCAAACACACAACCAATAGCACCACCGGATGAGTGACCAGTAATAGAGATTCTTTTTCCTTGTTCTAAAAGCGGGATGAGCGTCGCTTCCAACCGTTCAATTACCGTCAAACCAAGCTTATCTTCATTACGATTTGGTTGGCTTTCTTGAAACATCAGATGATAGAAGCCAGCATGCACTCGATAATTCAGTCCAATCCTTTTGCAGCTTCTTGTCCATAGGGCGAAGTTAAGCAGCCAGTCTGACACGCTGTGTGACCCTTTAATAACAACAACCACTTCGTCTTTGTCGCTGCTCCAAAGTACTCGAATCATGGTTTTACCAAACTGGTTCTTTATGATGCGCTGTCCATTAGGATCGAAACCATAGCGAGTTTGTTTGAAAACTCTAGGGTAGGCGAGGTTACAAAGAACGGCGTAGCGCTCATATTGGTATCGTTTTAATGGCTTCACATGTTTGCTTCTTAATTAGAGTTACTTAGAACTCTAGTCGTTGAATGTGAAAAGCACATGAAAACACCATTTACTTGATTCGTTATAGAAAAATTGAAATAGGCCGCTGTCGCAGTTAATCCTAGCTAGTAAATAGCGTTGTAAAACTAGAGATCAACGTATAAGAACCGTGCAAGCTGCACTAAATTTATTCTTTGGAGGGTGATAATTAATCACTTGAATTAAAAGATAAAATTTATTGTTGACGAATTTTTTTCATCCGTTAAAGTACACCTCGTTCTCACGGCTTAGGTCGCTGAGAGATGGTGTTTTACTTTCAGTAATCAGCATCGCAAGATTGCGTTGCCCTGGTGGTGGAATTGGTAGACACAAGGGATTTAAAATCCCTCGGCGTTCGCGCTGTGCCGGTTCAAGTCCGGCCCGGGGCACCATCTATCTTACTTCTACTTTTGAGTAGAGTGATGAACAAAGAGTTGTTCTCTTAAAACACTATTAAAGGCGCCTTGGCAGAGTGGCTATGCAGCGGATTGCAAATCCGTGGACCTCGGTTCGACTCCGGGAGGCGCCTCCATTCTCTCTTTCATTTTAGAAAGCTGATGAATGAAAATGCGATACTAGCTCAGTTGGTAGAGCGCAACCTTGCCCAACCTTGCC
>NZ_JAKEUP010000038.1:0-2464 GCF_022397895.1 Vibrio sp. Isolate33 | reverse complement strand
TTTAAGGATAATCTGGCGCGGATATCATCGTGGAGCTGGGAAGCTAGTGCTCCCAACAAGGACTCCGAATACATTAGCGCAAACCAACTCCGTTATTACTTAATTGTAGTTGCAATAACGGGGCGGACCATACATTTTTGTGCCTGTCGTTTCCCTTCAAGCTCTCTTCTATTTATCACTAGAGTAAATAACGTAAGTTAATCCCCTGTTCATCTTTAAATCCGTATATTGGGTTCATCAACTTTTTAGACCCGCTTACATTGGAGGTATCGATGGATATCAAAAGCTTACTTAACCAAGCACTTAAGTCAGATCTCGTTAAACAAGGTACTCAGAAGCTTTCCCAAGGATCTTCGAGTTTAAGCAGCCTCTCTCAAGGCAGTAGCAGCAATGGTAAAGGTATCAACAAGAGCACACTTGGTGCTTTCGGTGCAGGCGCTGTTAGTGGTGGGCTATTAGGGGCGTTAATGGGCTCTAAGAAGACTAAGAAAATGGGTAAGAAAGCAGCCGGTATTGGTGGCGCAGCAGCTCTTGGTGCTCTCGCTTATAAAGTCTATAACGACTACCAATCTAAACAAGGCCAGACACCTAATGCCGAACAGGCTCAGTTTGATGAAAATGATGCAAACCACAGCGTGCTGATTTTACGATCGATGATAGCCGCGTCTAAAGCTGATGGCCATGTTGATGAAGAAGAGATGGCTAAGATAGAACAAGCCGTCGAAAACATGGGCGCTGATTATCAGCTGACTAAATTGGTATCTGAAGAATTGCACAAGCCACTCGACCCAAGCGAAATCGCTCAATTAGCAACGTCACCTCAACAGGCGAGTGAGATCTACTTAGCCTCTTTGATTGTGGCCGACGAACAAAACTTCATGGAAAAGGCGTACCTGAAAGAGCTCGCGAAACAGCTCAATCTTGCTGATGAAGTCACCTATCAGCTTGAACAACAAGTCTCTGGCTGAACGAGAAATACCAAACGAATCGGTAAAGAGTAGCCTAAGCAGCGAGCTAACCAAGTGAGATATTGAGCGAGGACAAACTAACTCTGAACTTGATCAGATCCACTTTGTTTTTGCTTATCTCTATGTGTATATTGAGATCAGTTATCATTTGGTTAGGTATAAAAATGAAAGTATACGATTGTTGTGATTTGGTTCGTGAACTGTATTCTCAAATTGGCAGTGGCGACCAAGGCTATATCCCTAAAGCGATCACCTGCGCAGTAAAAACATTAAATGACCTTGCTGCCGATGAGTCTCTTCCTAAAGAAGCTCGCGAACGTGCAGCCTTTGCTGCTGCTAACTTACTAATTTCAGATTTCGAGGACTAATATGAACCTCGCTAACTTTGAAAAAATGGATCCTGTAATGTTGATGAGCATCGTCAACATGAAGCTTCGTGACGACTTCGGCGGTGATTTAGATAGAGTGGTCAACTTCTACGAAATAGACAAAGCAGCACTGATCGCGAAGCTCGCGTCTGCTGGTTTTGAGTATCTTCCAGAAGCCAAACAGTTTCGATAGTCGTTTAAAAAATCTTCCTATTTAAAGGCCGACCTCTGTGTTGGTCTTTTTTTGTTGGTGATACGTAACAAGTAAACATGCAGCAAACCCATTATAAATTATCTGTCTGCACCTATACTTTTATATCTTAGAGTCAACGAACGCGCCTTGAACCAAAGCGTATTGTTGTATAGGCTACCCAAACTAGCATATAAAACTCATCACTCAACTTGATGATAGTGAAGGATTAACAATGAAAAGACTCGGACTTTTAGCCGTTATCGCAGCCGCACTCACCGCAGGTTGCGCTTCAAATACTCAGCAAGACAACTTTCGCGAAGCCTCTTTTGAGCTGTGTAATACTGAAGTCGATATTTACTCTGTAAGCCATGATGAACGAGTTCGTATCGTCTGCTCTGATGGCTCTAAATTCGCTCTGAAGAGCGAAGACACACTAGAAGTGATGCGTGACATCAACATCGACTACTGTGATGGTGAAGGCCTAGGTAAGTTCAGTGAAAGCCGCCACTACTACTCTTTCAAGTGTAAGTCAGGCACCCTACTTAGCATCAAAAAGTAGAATCGACACAATCAAAGAACAAAGGGTTAATGTGAAAGCATTGGCCCTTTTTAGTACCTGCTTTTCTTTACTCTCACCTACTGACCACCAGATACAAAAAAGGCTCCTATTAAGGAGCCTCTAAAATCATCGTTTTTCAAAGTAGTTGTTTGAAATTCTAGGAGAGCACGGGGAGCTTACGAATGTAAGTGAGCATGCTCGACAACAGCTTTAAAACTTCCAAGTACAAAAATGTATGGTCCGCCCCGTTATTGCAACTACAATTAAGTAATAACGGAGTTGGTTTGCGCTAATGTATTCGGAGTCCTTGTTGGGAGCACTAGCTTCCCAGCTCCACGATGATATCCGCGCCAGATTATCCTTAAAAAGCCCACCA
>NZ_JAKEUP010000037.1:0-6196 GCF_022397895.1 Vibrio sp. Isolate33 | reverse complement strand
CTTATAAGTCATTTCGCCTTTTTCAACTTGGGTTACGACTGACAATTTAAAGGCAAGAGAATAATCTCGTTGAGTACGTCTACTTGTTGTTTTCATGACACTCTCCAATTTCATGTTGGAAATGTGTCAACCATAGTTAGGACGGTACACACAAATACAAAAAGGGTTGCTAATAAGCAACCCTTTCTCTTTTTACTTTACGAATCAAAGCTCTCTATAGACCCAAACTAATTGATGTTTGGACCTAACCACTTCTCAGCTTCCAACATATCCCAGCCTTTACGATCAGCATAGCTATCCACTTGATCTTGTTGAATCTGTGCAATAGCAAAGTATCGAGCATCAGGATGTGAGAAGTACATACCAGACACAGAAGCACCAGGCCACATCGCATAGCTGGACGTTAAGGACATATCAATCGCTTTCTCGACATCCATTAACTCCCACAACGTACCTTTCTCTGTATGCTCTGGGCAAGCAGGGTAACCTGGAGCAGGACGAATACCTTGGTATTTCTCACGAATCAAATCATCGTTCGATAAGTCTTCATCTGGCGAGTAACCCCAAATGTCCTTTCTCACCTCTTTATGTAGATACTCCGCGAACGCCTCGGCTAATCGGTCAGCAACCGCTTGAATCATGATGGCATTGTAATCATCGCCATTCGCTTTATATTCATCAGCCAATTCACGTTCACCAATACCGCCAGTTACCGCAAAGCCACCAATCCAATCCGCTTTACCGCTTTCTTTTGGAGAAATGTAATCAGACAAGCAGTAGTTAAAGCCTTTTGGTTTCTCTGTCTGTTGACGGAGGTTATGCAGAACCTTCAATACCTCAGTACGAGATTCATCGGTATACACCTCAATATCATCACCAACACTATTGGCAGGGAACATGGCACACATACCACGAGCTTCAAGTAGCTTTTCTTTCTCCACGCGGTCCAGTAGATCGTTAGCATCTTTGAATAAACGTTTCGCTTCTTCGCCCACTTCTTCATGATCAAGAATCGCTGGGTACTTACCGACTAATGACCATGTCATGAAAAATGGTGTCCAGTCGATGTAGTTGCGCAGTGTTGCCACATCAAAATCATTGAATACATGCACACCCGGTTTAGCTGGTGCTGGCGGAGTATATGCGTCCCAATCAATCGCCACTTTATTTGCGCGAGCTTGCTCTAGTGTCACTGGCTTAGTGCGAGGCTTCTTACGATTATGTTGATCACGAACGCGATCATAATCGATATTCAACTTCTCAACGAAAGCAGGTTTCAATTCATCTGAGAGAAGTGAAGTACACACACCCACAGCACGAGAGGCGTTGTTTACATAAACCACTGGCTCAGAGTAATTTTGTTCAATCTTCACCGCGGTGTGCGCTTTAGAGGTGGTTGCACCACCAATCAAAAGAGGAAGCTTAAAGCCTTGTCTTTCCATCTCTTTGGCAACGTGTACCATTTCATCAAGAGATGGCGTGATCAAACCAGATAAACCGATAATGTCGACGTTCTCTTCTTTAGCGACCTTAAGAATCTTTTCACAAGAAACCATCACACCTAAGTCGATAATTTCGTAGTTATTACACTGCAAAACCACACCAACGATATTCTTACCGATATCGTGTACGTCTCCTTTAACCGTCGCTAACAGAATCTTACCGTTAGTCGCACCCACTTCTTTGGATGCATTGATGAACGGCTCTAAGTGCGCAACAGCCTGCTTCATTACACGCGCAGACTTAACTACCTGTGGTAAGAACATCTTACCTTCACCAAATAGGTCACCTACAACGTTCATGCCGTCCATTAAAGGACCTTCAATCACTTCAATAGGACGAGAGGCATTCACTCGAGCTTCTTCGGTATCTTCAACAATAAAGTCGGTAATACCTTTTACCAAAGAGTGCTCTAATCGCTTCTCTACAGGCCAAGTTCGCCATTCTAGAGCGGATTTATCTTCAACTTTACCAACGGCTCGCTCTAAATACTCGGTTGCCATATCAAGCAAACGTTCCGTCGAATCATCACGACGGTTTAGTACAACATCTTCCACAGCATCACGCAGATCTTCTGGAACGTTATCGTAAATTTCCAACTGACCAGCGTTTACGATGCCCATATCCATACCATTCTTAAAACAGTGATATAGGAATACTGCGTGAATAGCCTCACGAACGTAGTTATTACCACGGAATGAGAACGACACGTTCGACACGCCACCAGAGATCATCGCATGAGGGAGGTCACGCTTGATATCCCCTACTGCTTCGATGAAATCGACTGCATAGTTGTTATGCTCATCAATACCAGTCGCAACCGCGAAGATATTCGGGTCAAAGATAATGTCTTCAGGTGGGAAGCCAACTTCATCAACAAGAATGTTATAGGCATTAGTACAGATCTCTACTTTGCGTTCTCGAGTATCAGCCTGACCAACTTCGTCAAAAGCCATCACGATGACGGCTGCACCATAACGACGAACTAACTTGGCTTGCTCGACGAACTTCTCTTTGCCTTCTTTCAGAGAGATCGAGTTAACGATACCTTTACCCTGAATACACTTAAGGCCAGCTTCGATAACTTCCCATTTTGAAGAGTCGACCATTACTGGTACTTTTGAAATCTCTGGTTCAGAAGCACATAGATTAAGGAATTTAACCATGCACGCTTCAGCGTCCAGCATCCCTTCATCCATGTTGATATCGATGATCTGAGCGCCATTTTCAACTTGTTCGCGAGCGACACTCAAGGCTTCATCGTAAAGCTCTTCTTTGATCAAGCGTTTGAAACGGGCAGAGCCAGTAACATTGGTACGTTCACCAACGTTTACAAACAGAGATTCTTTCGCGATGGTCAGAGGTTCTAAACCGGATAGACGACACGATACTGGTAGGTCGGGCAATTGACGAGGGGTAACACCTTCAACCGCTTCCGCCATTTGGCGAATATGCTCTGGCGTGGTACCACAACAGCCACCAATTAAATTTAAGAAGCCACTTTCAGCCCACTCTTTAACATGTTCAGCCATTTCTTCGGGTGAAAGGTCATACTCACCAAATGCGTTAGGCAAACCTGCATTAGGGTGAGCAGAAACATAGCTCTCAGAGATACGAGACATCTCACCAACATACTCACGCAGCTCGTCAGGGCCTAATGCACAGTTCAAACCAAACGAGATCGGTTTAACATGACGAAGGGCGTTGTAGAAAGCTTCTGTTGTTTGACCTGAAAGTGTACGACCTGATGCATCAGTAATGGTACCTGAGATCATTACAGGTAAAGTGATACCCACTTCTTCGAAAACAGATTCCACAGCAAACGCACACGCTTTAGCGTTTAGTGTATCGAAGATAGTTTCAATAAGAATTAGGTCTGAACCGCCTTTAATAAGAGCACGAGTCGATTCGGAGTATGCTTCGACCAACTCGTCAAAGCTAACATTACGATAACCCGGATCATTAACATCTGGAGAGATAGAACAAGTACGGTTAGTCGGACCTAATACACCTGCTACAAAGCGAGGTTTTTCTGGGGTCTTTGCCGTCCACTCATCAGCCGCTTCACGGGCAAGCTTAGCGGCAGCAAAGTTAATTTCTTCACTAAGGCTTTCCATATCATAGTCGGCCATAGCAATGGTTGTAGCGTTAAAGGTATTGGTTTCGAGGATGTCAGCCCCAGCTTCCAAATATTGTGAATGGATATCTTTGATAAGCTGAGGTTGTGTCAGCACTAAAAGGTCATTGTTACCTTTTAGGTCACTATGCCAATCAGCAAAGCGTTCACCACGATAGTCTTGCTCTTCCAATTTATAGTCCTGAATCATGGTGCCCATGCCACCATCAATCAGTAAAATTCGTTGCTTCAATAGAGCATCAATCTTTTGCCTTACATTACTTCCCACGGTACAACCTCATTCCTTTAATTATCCTTCCATCCTATCACACATTAAAAAGGAGTCTAGACGTCTAAAAAAGGAAATTGAATACCGACTCATGACAAAAAAATGTTTGCTATTTGAGCATGAGACAACGAAAATTCATATTCATACTTTGTTACATGTTGGAATCCCAATGTCGGTCTATTACACCTTATGCTTTTTATCCGCAGCTGCAATGCTCATTGCTTTCGTGAATACCAAAATTGGTAAAATGCAGACAACCATCGCCATCACTGCTGGCTCAATGATGCTGTCTTTATTGATTATCATTGCAGGACAAAACAATTGGTTCCAACTGGCTGACATCGCCTCAGAAACCGTTGCCAGCATCAATTTTGAAGACTTCCTACTCAAAGGAATACTCGGATTTTTGCTTTTTGCTGGCGGTTTGGGGATTAAATTACCGAACCTAAAAGACCAGAAGTGGGAAATAACAGTACTCGCGCTTGGTGCAACGCTGTTTTCAACATTCTTTATCGGTTTTGTGCTCTATGGATTCTGTCAATTCATCGGTATTCAATTTGATCTGATTTATTGCTTACTTTTTGGTTCATTAATCTCCCCTACCGATCCAATAGCAGTGTTAGCGATAGTAAAGAAACTTGACGCTCCAAGACGAATCTCGACTCAAATCGAGGGAGAGTCTCTATTTAACGACGGCTTTGGCTTAGTCATCTTCGTTACACTATTTACTATCGCTTTTGGTACAGAAGCACCGACGGTAAGCAGCGTGACCATGTTATTCGTCCAAGAGGCTATTGGCGGTATCGTCTACGGATTTGCTCTAGGTTTAATATTCCATTATCTAATCAGCAACACCGATGACCACTCGATGGAATTACTACTAACCATCGGTATTCCAACGGCTGGTTATGCCTTCGCTGAAGTTCTACATGTGTCAGGTCCATTAGCAATGGTGGTATCGGGCATTATGATTGGTAACTGGACGCGCTTTATCGGATTCTCTAAAGAGAGTGAAGATCACCTAGACCACTTCTGGGAGCTGATAGATGAATTCTTAAATGGCGTACTATTCTTATTAATCGGTATGTCGATGCTACTATTCAAATTCCACCAAGAAGACTGGATCTTAATGGCATTCGCAGTTCCTCTAGTATTGAGTGCGCGCTACCTAAGTGTTTTCTTGTCATACATTGGATTTAAACGCTTCAGAACTTATAACCCATGGTCGATCAATATTCTAACTTGGGGCGGCTTACGTGGCGGCTTAGCACTAGCAATGGCTCTTTCAATCCCTTCAGGTATCTGGGTAATTGAAGATAAGGCGATAGATGTTAAAGAGATAATCCTTGTCATGACCTATGCCGTTGTTGTGTTCTCGATTCTTGTTCAAGGTTCAACGATTACTCCTATGATAGAGAAAGCGAAACAAGCCGAGAAAGAGTTAGATTAACACTCCCCCATTTGTGAACATAGGCCGCTTACTTAAGCGGCTTTTTTACATCCATTCATCGCCCTCGTCTCAAATCACCATATCGTCTTGTCTTACCCTTAGATTCTAATAGTCCTCAACCTTCTTTTTCCGAGAACAGACAACTAGATTCAATCATAGACTTCTTTGTCTTCCCAAATTGTCACCTGTGCGAGAGTACCAACTAAATAAGCTTAAAAGCAGCTAAGCTCAATCCCTATAATTCGTTTTGATAGAACCCAAAACTAAAAAATATAGATATTAGGGCTAATAGACTAAATGACTGTCAGCAGCCTAAACCAGTAATTTCAAATTAAGTGAAAGTGGTGAGAAACGAGAGAGGAGTAAGTCATCTTAGAGTTAGGGACGACTCAAAGGATGAGAGTTGCATGGTGTTAATTTGATTTACTCTATTAGATCAACGCCTAGAAGCTAAGATATTCACTGTAGAAGCATATATAAGAGTTTTGCTAGCTCAAACGCTGTAGATTCTGAAGTATAGCCTTAAGAAGATTAAGGCTTATTTCTTAACCACTTTTAAAAAGCGACAGATACAAAAAACTCAGCATTTCTGTTGAGATCGTATATATGGTTGAGGTTGAGAGGGATGAGCTTCCAACACGTGGTGTTAGCGGAATCTGCTGATCTGTCAATTACATGTTTAACGCCAAAAACAAAAAGGCTCTAGCATTTCTGCTAGAGCCTTAAATATGGCAGGGGTGGAGAGATTCGAACTCCCAACACGCGGATTTGGAATCCGCTGCTCTGCCAATTGGAGCTACACCCCTAAAACTTTATCTTACTTCAGATTCGAAAAAACCTC
>NZ_JAKEUP010000036.1:0-8545 GCF_022397895.1 Vibrio sp. Isolate33 | reverse complement strand
TTATAAGTCATTTCGCCTTTTTCAACTTGGGTTACGACTGACAATTTAAAGGCAAGAGAATAATCTCGTTGAGTACGTCTACTTGTTGTTTTCATGACACTCTCCAATTTCATGTTGGAAATGTGTCAACCATAGTTAGGACGGTACAAGGTCAAAAAAAGGAGCCCATAAACGAGTCCCTTTTTAATCAAGCGTGTGTGATTAATGCGTTGAAGTTAACGACACGGTGCGAAGATGTCTTGGTTTTCTCGGTATTCTTTGGTTTGAACGTCCATTAGTCCGAGCAAAGAGTCGAACAGATTATCGTGTGAGAAGCTTTGCTCTTTTCCTGCTTTACGTAAGCACGTGTCACTGATGCCTTTCTCAGCAGCAAAGCCATCCGACATCCAAAAGATCAGTGGAACGTGGGTTTGTTCCTTTGGTGCTAGCGAGTAAGGCATGCCGTGTAAGTAGACACCATTTTCTCCCAGAGACTCGCCGTGATCGGACACATACATCAATGCCACGTTGTATTTGTCGGTCAGTTTCTCAAGCTTTTGCATCGCCTGTGAGAGGAAGAAATCCGTGTACAAGATGGTGTTGTCGTAGGTGTTAACCACTTCCTCTTTGGTACAGTTTTCAATATCGGCGCGAGCGCAATCAGGTGTGAACTTCTTATGTTCTTCTGGATAACGTTCAAAGTAAGTAGGGCCATGAGATCCGGCGATATGATAGAAGATGATGCTATCTTGGCTAAGATCTTGAGTATCTTGCTCGAAATTCTCTAGCATAGCCGTGTCGTAGCACACATCGTTATTACACAACGGGTCGCTGTCTTTGGCGACGAGCGTCATCTCTTTGATTCGGTGTGCAACCGCCTTGTCTCCACCATCATGTTCTCGCCAGATAGAGTGAATGCCCGCGCGGTTCATGATGTCGACCACGTTATCTTGGTTGTAAGCCTTGTCTCGGTCGTAGTTGCTGCGATTCATGTTCGAGAACATACACGGCACAGAAACCGCAGTGGCTGTTCCGCACGACTGAACATCAGAGAAAAATATCGGGTTGTAAGGCTGGGTGTGAGCGTTAGTTTCTCTCTCATAGCCATGATATTGGTAGTTATATACGCGCGCAGTTTCACCAAGCACAAACACCAATAAGGTCGGTTTGGTTGCCGCTTTAGCTTGCGGTGTTTGCTTCGCATCTAACCCGAGTTCTTGGTAGGGGATAGGCTCTTTGATGTAGGTGTTATTGATGTATTTGACTGCGGATGACACATATTCGGTTGGGATGATCATCTTTTTGATGTGTGAGTTATTGCGACCAATCGAGACATAATCTTTGTAAAACAGCCCTGCAATAATCGCGATAATAATCAATGAAGAGAGCAATCCAATCGACTTCCAGACAAAGAAATCTTTCCATGATTCTCGCTTAAGTTCAGTAAACAGTAACATCAGTGACGGAATAATACCCATCGCGAATAACCATAAGATGGAGTGGGTACTTACATAGCTTGCTGCTTCGCCACTATTGGTTTCGAAGACGTTCTCTATCATCCCATAATCGACATAGATGCCGTAACTGAACATGCTGTAGCTGACGAGTGTTGAGGTGATCAGCAAGAAGATAAAAAATGGCTTGGAGAATATCGGCCAATTGAAGACTTGGAAGATAAAATTGAAGGCAGCAAGGAAGAAGATAGGGATGGATATAAGAAACGCAACGCTTTCAGACTTAGATGCCTGAACAATACTAAGCAACTCTTGGGAGAGAGGGATGTTGATGACAAGCAGATAATACACAGCCAACACAAAGGGCAGCTTGTTTATCGACATGTTTAATCTTGGTAGATTCATAGGTTTGTTTTCCTGCGTCTCTTATCCCTTTATTTTAGTCTCGCTACCAAGAAAGCTCTAATATCAACGCATAAAGCTCAATTGGGCGGTGATGAGCGATAACTGGTTAAAGTGAAATGACGCGATAGGCGTGTAGAAACAAAAATTCACTTTACTGAGTGACCTTCATGACAAGGTGGAACAGCAAAGTGAATTAGTATGTTCAGCTTATTCTATGTGACTCAAGCACATTAGAAGTTGTATGAACCGCCGAAGCTAATGCTGTTGAAGGCAAGCGTATGGTCATCGCTTTTGAATGAGCCGTTACTTCCAATAGAGTAGTCATCTACGCTTACCGCATCTGCTTGCGAGATTAGGCGCAGTGTTAGGTGTTCAACCGGCGTGTATTCAACACCAACACCAAAGTGGAAACCTGTACCGCTATCATCATCGTATCCTGCACCGCTATTCGCATTGAGGTCGACAGAGCTTAAACCAGCCAATACGAATGGGCGGATTGTGTTGTCGAATGTGTAACCTAGGTTTGCTGACACAGAAATAGACGTTGGTGAAAGCTTGTCAGTGCTGTTTTTGTAGTTTGCGTAATCTGTGTAGCCAAGTTCCACGCCAACGATACGGTTGAATTGGTAACCGCCGTATAGGTTGTAACCCATGCCGCTAGAATCTAAGCTCGGCGCGCCATCTGTATCTGAATCTTGGTAGACGCTAAGGCCGCCACCAATGTATGCGCCGCCGTCAGTACCTGCTGCTAAAGCTGGAAGAGAAACCGCACTGATTAAGCCCAGTGCTAATGCTGATTTCGTTATCTTATTCATTTTTCTTACTCACTCTTTAATGTCATGCCAGTATCAATTATTTTTGTTTTGCGACCTTTCGACCGTTGATGACTATTATTCCGTAGTCTTTTATGTATTACTGTATGGCTTTGTAAGCTGAATCATTACATAGTAGAAAGCATACACATCAGATTGCGTAATTAATCAGGCTGCCCGAAACAAGGAGTAAACATGCTAACGAAACAAAAGACAGGCTTGGTGGTTGTGGATGTTCAGGGCAAGCTCGCACGCCTTGTTGATGAGAGCGAGGTACTGATTGCTAACTGTGGAAAGCTGATTGAAGGAGCGAAGGTCTTAGGTCTTCCTGTTGTTAGCTTGGAGCAGAACCCAGAGAAGTTGGGGGCAACCGTTAGTGAGCTGAATGACCTATTGAGTGACGCTAAGCCGATACCGAAATTCACGTTCAACGCGTGTAACGAGCCTAAGTTTGTTGAAGCAGTGCAAGTTAAAGATGTGGATACGTGGTTGGTGTGTGGCATTGAGGCTCATATTTGTGTTTATCAAACCGCAATGGGTTTATTGGAACTTGGCTACAAGGTTCAGGTAGTTGGTGACTGCATTAGTTCACGAACAGCATTGAATAAGAAATCGGCTATCAGACGATTGCGGGACGCTGGTGTCCAGATTACGGGATTAGAAATGAGCTTATACGAGCTAGTTAAAGATTGTCGCGCACCCGAATTTAAGTCCATTCTATCCTTGGTTCGTTAGCTTGGGTTTCGTTAAGGTCCGTTTCGTTGTTTTCCCCCTTTGAAGAGGTCTATTTGAACAATCTAATCGTATTTACGGGTGGGCCGGGATCGGGCAAAACCTCGGTGATCGACGCTTTGAAAAGCAAGGGCTATCGCTGCGCACCAGAGGTTGGGCGTAAAGTGATTCAGCACCAAGTTGAGCAACAAGGTAGCGCTTTACCGTGGTTAGACAAAGTGGCTTTTCGTGATGAGATGGTGCGAGAAGAGTTAGCCAATTATCAAGCCTTCGAATCGAGTGAACAGCCGGTTTTCTTTGATAGAAGCATCGTTGATTCATACGGTTACAGCCTGTTAGAGAC
This sequence comes from Vibrio sp. Isolate33, assembly GCF_022397895.1. Taxonomy (NCBI): domain Bacteria; kingdom Pseudomonadati; phylum Pseudomonadota; class Gammaproteobacteria; order Vibrionales; family Vibrionaceae; genus Vibrio; species Vibrio sp. Isolate33. The sequence goes on along the minus strand of NZ_JAKEUP010000036.1, from coordinate 4,820 downwards.
GTTGCCTATCCCAGAATCCTTGCTAAATAGCTGTAATGAACTCGAATACAACGCCAAGGTATTTATCTTCCCGCCTTGGGACTCTATTTTCATCAATGACCAAGAGCGCAAGCAAGATTTCGATGAAGCGATCGCCACTTACGATAAAATGGTCGTAGCTTATACCCAGTTTGGTTATCAGCTGGTGGAAGTGCCTAAGTTATCTGTTGAGGAACGAGTCGAGTTCATTTTAGCTTCAATTGACTCAGGCGAGTGATTTCTAGCAAATCCACAAACAAAAAGCCCCGCAGTATCGACTCGATTGAGTGAATACTGCGGGGCTTTTTAATTCAGATTCTATTTTGATTTAGCTGCGAGAAGCTTGGTTTCGGTAACGTTTAATCACCGAGAGGTTGTCGGTCGCCACCACCTCGGTAGGAGTCTAAAGCAACCTTCAAGCGGCGCAGTTTATCGCGCGAGCGGTTCTTATGATTGACTGCCATGCCCATTGAAAGTACATCCACCAATGCCAGCATTGCGTAGCGAGATGCTGATGGCTTGTAGATAAAGTCGGTTTCCATGTGTTTGATTGGCAAAACAATATTCGCAATCTTTGCCAGTGGCGTGTCTTGCGGGGTAATCGCGATGATCTTAAGCCCGTATTGCTTTGCTAGTTCGGCGGTTTCGGTGATCACTGGCGTAAAGCCTGTCGCGGAAATCATCACCATCACATCATTGGCATCTGCCGTGGCAGCAACCATGCGTGACATTAAACCATCGTTGTACGACACAACCGGATAACCCAATCGGAACAGTCTGTGTTGCAGCTCTTGAGAGGCGATGGTTGAGCCGCCACCCATGCCGATCGCAATGATCTGTCTGGCGTTGTGCAGCCAACTCACTGCAGTTTCAACGTCTAGCTCTTTGAACAAGGTGCGGTTGATGTCTAGGCTCTGCTTGATCGATTCGTAGATACCTTGATAGCCAGTTTGGTTTACCGGTTCAAGAATAAAGCGCTGGCCCACCGTCAGGGTTTGAGCAAGCTTGATCTTCATATCACGAACGTTGTTACAGCCGATCGCCTTAGCAAAACGGGTTATCGTGGCTTCACTGACTTGAGCACCTTCAGCAAGCTCTGTGATACTGGCATTGGCTGCAAAATCAATGTCGTCCATGATCAGCTTAGCGACTTTTTTCTCTGCATCACGAAGAGCGGGAAAACGCTCGGTTATCTGTGAAATGATATCTACTTCTAAACTCAAGAATCCTGATCCTTTGTTGATGGGGCTAAGCCTTAGCCCCGTTAGTATATCTGAATGCTTCGCTGATTCTAGCTTATTGAAAAATCGAGCTAGAAGCAGGTCTCTACCCAGTTTGTGACCTGATGATCGTCATCGCTGATGGCAATGTAGCGCCATTTGTCGAAGGTTAAGCATGGGTGTGAGGTTGAAAACGCAATCATGTCGCCCACTTCAATCTCAGCAGAACCGTCCGTTTCAACAAAAGTATGCTGATCCATTACCGCGGTAGCAGTTAAGCCTTTCACTGAGATAGCTTCGCCATTGCGATAGCCGCGCTCGGCAATAGGTAAACCTGCATCGAAGGCAACATCACGCTTACCTAGCCCAACCACCAGCTTGGTTGGCTCTGGACGAGAGATAACATACGCCCACACCTCAAGTGCCGATTCTAAATCACCACCCAATTCACACGCGTAACCTTGGTTGACTTGCGCACGTTGCAACACCTTACTTTGGGCATCTAGGTAGATCCCAGTATCGTGAATCGCATAGCAGCCTGGGCGGATAATCGCTAAATAATCCGTTAGGTTCGCCAGGCATTCTGCCACTACGTCATACCAAGCCGAGCCTGCGCCCGTAATGATAGGTTGACCGGTAATTAAGCCGTCTGATGCGAGGCTTTCGACCGAAGTGAGCGCTTGGTTTAAGAAGGTACGAATGTCTTGCTCGGCATTGTCGCCATGAATCACACCCTCGTATACCTCAATACCCGCTAGCGAAAGTGCAGGCGAATCTTGGATAGTTTGCGCCAGCTCTAGAACCTCTTGAGGTGAACGGCAACCACAACGCCCACCCGGAACACCAAACTCGATTAGCACTTTTAGCGTCTGCTTTTTGTTGGCGAAATATTGGTTGAGTTGCTGCACGTTGACTGACGAATCCACACAACAATAGAAATCAACGTCGAACTCACTAATAAGCTGTTCGATGATCGCCATGTTGGTTTTACCTACCAATTGGTTAGCCATGATGATTCTTTTTGCACCTGCCATTGCTGCAATTTCTGCCTGTGCAGGTGTCGCAACGGTAATTCCCCAAGCGCCATTTTCTAACTGTTGACGGAAGAAATCAGGTGTCATCGATGTTTTGCCGTGTGGCGACAATTTAACCTGGTGATGATCGGCGAATGATTGCATCCAATTCAGGTTATTGGTCAACGCTGATTGTTTGATAATTGCTACCGGAAGCGAAACTTCTTCATCAACCAGTCGATAAACACCGTTCTCAGATTGTGATACTGCTCTCCCTTTTTGGCCTTTTTCAGTCAAGATGAAACTATCTTTTTGATACTTTATAACATCTTTTTGTGCAGGGTTATGTTTCATTGCTGATTCCTAACATGATTTAAGTGGTTGTTATTTAATGTTTAAATATATCTGTAATGTGTTTTGTGATAGAAACTATCACACAAATTAAAATATTATGTGTGTTTTGTCACTGAAAATAATCGGCTGGATTTCTAATATAGCTCCATCAACAAAGTGGATTGAGAGAGTGAGAAATGTTGTTCGATACGATAATTAAAAATGTAGAGGTGTTTGATGGCACCGGCGAACAATCGTTTTGTGCCGATGTAGCAATCCGAGATGGAAAAATCGCCGAAATTGGCAAAATTGATCATGAAGATTGTAGCCAATTGGTTGAGGGAGCAGGCTTAGCATTGGCTCCTGGTTTCATCGATGTACACACACACGACGATACCAATGTAATTCGTTACCCAGATTGCCTACCTAAGATTAGCCAAGGTGTGACAACCGTGATTGTTGGCAACTGTGGCATCAGCGCATCGCCAACGGTTTTGGCGGGCGATCCACCAGATCCAATGAATCTTTTGGGCGCGCAGGCTGATTTCAAATACCCAACCTTTGCCGCGTATGCACAAGCCGTAGAGCAAGCGCAACCAGCGGTGAACGTCGCAGCGTTAGTTGGTCACACCACACTGCGTAACCAAGTGATGGACGACCTACAACGCACCGCAAGCGAAGAAGAAATTGCAGCAATGCAAACCAACCTTGATTTAGCGATGGAGCAAGGTGCATTAGGTTTGAGCTCGGGTTTGGCATACGCAAGCGCGAAACAGGCCAACGCTAATGAAGTAATGCAGTTAGCAAAAGTGCTATCTAGTCACGGCGGCATCTATACCACGCATATGCGTACCGAATTCGAAGAGATCTTAAGCGCGATGGAAGAAGCGTTTGAGACTGGGCAATATGCGAAAGTACCCGTTGTTATCTCTCACCTTAAATGTGCAGGTGCGGGCAACTGGGGCAGAACCGTTGAAGTACTTGATTTGATGGACAAGGTTTCAGAGCACCAAGATGTGTCTTGCGACTGCTACCCATACTCAGCGAGCTCCTCGACATTAGATTTGAAACAGGTGACAGACGATTTCGATATCTTCATCACTTGGTCTAAAGCAAAGCCAGAACATGCAGGTAAAACGCTTAAGCAGATTGCTGATGAGATGAACCTACCCTTGATGGACGCAGCAAAAGCGCTTCAACCAGCAGGTGCGGTTTACCACTGCATGGATGAGAACGACGTAAAGCGCGTATTGAAATACAAGCTGACCATGGTTGGTTCTGATGGTTTACCGAATGATCCGCATCCACATCCAAGATTGTGGGGCACCTTCCCGAAAGTGTTGGGTCACTACTGCCGAGATGAAAAACTTTTCGCGCTGCCAGAAGCGATTCACAAAATGACCGGAATGTCTGCGAAGCGCTACAACCTCGCGGGAAGAGGTGAGATTCGCCAAGACGCATTTGCCGATTTAGTTTTATTTGATCCAAAGAATATTAAAGACACAGCAACATTTGAAAATCCTATTTCAGTTGCTGAGGGAATAGAAAGTGTATTTGTAAATGGTGAGTTAACTTACCAAAAAGGAAAAGTGAAAAATAATCGTTCAGGCGTTTTTATTTACCGTAATTAGAATTTAATTATTTTATTAAATATACAGTAATAAGAAAACGACGAATTAATTTAAATATATTGGAATAGAAACTGTTTTATCTATAAACCCAATATTATCTATAAAGAAGTGGAGTTAAAAAATGACTATTAAACGTTACGGTGTTGAAGGCGGTACAGGTACAGGCGGACAACATTTACCATTTGCACGCGCAACTGAAGCGGGTGGTTTCCTGTACGTTTCTGGCCAGACACCGATGACAGATGGTGAAGTGGTAGAGGGTGGTATTGTTGACCAGTCTCGCCTAGCGATCCAAAACTGTGTCGATATCATGACTGAAGCGGGCTACGGCCTAGAAGACGTAATGCACGTAAAGGTTGTGCTAACGGATTCTCGTTACTTCCAATCTTTTAATAAGGTATTCAAAGAGTTCTTCGGTGCTAACCCACCGGCTCGTATCTGCATGGTTTGCGACCTAGTTGTAGACGTGAAGGTTGAAGTAGATGTGACTTGCTACCGCGCGGATCGCGTTTAGTAATAACCTAATCACAATTACCTACTTAGAGAGTATTAGGGGTTAGTCATCCCTGTTATTATCCTTTAATACTCTCACCCTACATTTATAA
>NZ_JAKEUP010000035.1:0-9732 GCF_022397895.1 Vibrio sp. Isolate33 | reverse complement strand
AGGATGTGCTCACGAGTTTGAGGCATAGGGCCGTCAGTCGCAGCAACAACTAGGATACCGCCGTCCATTTGTGCAGCACCAGTGATCATGTTTTTAACATAATCCGCGTGTCCTGGACAGTCTACGTGTGCGTAGTGACGTGCTGGAGTRTCGTACTCAACGTGAGAAGTTGCGATTGTGATACCRCGCTCRCGCTCTTCTGGAGCGTTATCGATAGATGCGAAATCTTTAGCAACACCGCCGTAYACTTTTGCAAGWGTAGTACAGATAGCAGCWGTTAGAGTTGTTTTACCGTGGTCAACGTGGCCGATAGTACCAACGTTTACGTGCGGTTTCGTACGTTCAAATTTTTCTTTAGACACAATCGTGTTCCTTCCTAGTTATGATTCGCCACGTTCATTATTGAGCGAGACGCGCCAGAAATTGCTATTTTATGCGCCAACTCTCGTTAGCGCAATATTTGGACGCATTGTTCTTTCAAAAAATGAAAAAAAATGCCTTCCTTTTTTTAACCACGCTCTGCAATGATTGCTTTTGCAACATTGTTAGGCACTTCAGCGTACTCACTAAACTCCATAGAGTAAGAAGCACGACCTTGTGTCGCAGAACGTAAATCAGTTGCGTAACCGAACATGACAGACAACGGAACTTGTGCACGAATTATCTTCAGGCCAGCTGTCCCCTCGTCCATACCTTCGATGATGCCGCGACGACGGTTAATATCGCCAACAACGTCACCCATCCAGTCTTCTGGAGTAGTTACTTCAACTTTCATCATAGGCTCAAGCAGAACTGGTTGCGCTTCAAGTGCACCCGCTCTGAAAGCCATAGAGGCAGCGATTGTAAACGCCATCTCACTTGAATCTGTTTCATGGTAAGAACCATCATATAGTGTAGCTTTGATATCCAGAACTGGATAGCCAGCAAGCACACCATTGTTCATCTGCTCTTCAACGCCTTTAGCAACTGAAGCGATAAACTCTTTTGGTACGATACCATTGGCAATTTCATCCACGAAGACAAAGCCTTCGCCTGCTTCTGATGGTTCCAGTTTCAGCCATACGTGGCCGTACTGACCTTTACCACCATGTTCACGGATAAATTTACCTTCCGCTTTCGCTGTACCACGAATCGTTTCACGGTAAGCCACTTGCGGGTTACCAACGTTGCAGTTCACGCTAAATTCGCGCTTCATACGGTCAACGATGATATCTAAGTGTAGTTCACCCATACCAGAAATCAGTGTCTGGCCTGTTTCCGCATCCATATCAACGCGGAACGATGGGTCTTCCGCTGCTAGTTTACCTAGAGCGATAGTCATTTTATCTTGATCAGCTTGAGAGCTTGGCTCTACAACGATCTGAATAACTGGGTCTGGGAACTCCATGCGCTCAAGAACAATCTTATGGTTCTGGTCACATAGCGTTTCACCAGTGGTTACATCTTTCAGGCCAATGATGGCTGCGATGTCACCTGCTCGTACTTCTTTTACTTCTTCACGTTTGTTTGAGTGCATTTGAACAATGCGACCTAAACGCTCACGTTGTTTCTTCACAGAGTTGTAAGCCGTTTTACCGCTTTCTACAACACCAGAGTAAACACGGATGAAGGTTAGAGTACCAACAAATGGGTCTGTTGCGATCTTAAATGCTAGCGCTGAGAACGGTTCTTTGTCGTCCGCGTGACGCTCTGCTTCGTTCTCCTCTTCATCGATACCTTTAATTGCAGGTACATCGACTGGAGAAGGAAGGAAATCAACTACTGCATCTAGAACAGCTTGTACGCCTTTGTTTTTGAATGCACTACCACAGGTTGCTAGTACGATTTCATTGTTAAGGGTACGAGTACGAAGACCTTGTTTGATTTCAGCTTCTGTTAGTTCACCTTCTTCAAGGTACTTATCCATCAGCTCTTCATTTGCTTCTGCAGCAGCTTCAACAAGTTCTGTACGATATTCTTCAGCCATTTCTTGCATGTCTGCAGGAATATCTTCGTACGTGAAAGTCATGCCTTGGTCAGCTTCGTTCCAGTTGATTGCCTTCATCTTGATAAGATCGACAACACCTTGGAAGTTTTCTTCAGCACCAATGTTCAGTTGAATTGGAACAGGAGTTGCGCCTAGGCGATCCTTGATCTGTTCAACTACGCGCAAGAAATCTGCGCCTGTACGGTCCATTTTGTTAACGAAAACCATACGTGGAACTTGGTACTTATCAGCTTGACGCCATACTGTCTCTGATTGAGGTTCAACACCAGATGAGCCACAGAACACAACGACTGCACCATCAAGTACACGTAGAGAACGTTCAACTTCGATAGTGAAGTCAACGTGTCCAGGAGTGTCGATGATGTTGATACGGTGGTCTGAGTACTGAGCTTCCATACCACGCCAAAACGTAGTAGTTGCTGCTGAAGTGATCGTAATACCGCGCTCTTGCTCTTGCTCCATCCAGTCCATGGTTGCTGCACCATCGTGAACTTCGCCGATTTTGTGAGAAAGACCGGTATAGAACAGAATACGTTCACTTGTGGTTGTTTTACCTGCATCTACGTGAGCAACGATACCGATATTACGGTATTGCTCTATAGGAGTTTTACGAGCCACGGTTGAATCCTCTTATTAGAGACTTAGGGACTATTGCTATGCCTAGATTGTGCGTTAAAAGCGATACTTCGCTAAAAAGTGCATGCCCTAGAAATAGCAATAGTTCCTAGCATAAGCATAGGAACTAAAGAAGTGCTGCAAGGAACCTTGCAGCACTAAAAAGGTATTACCAACGGTAATGTGCGAACGCTTTGTTTGCGTCAGCCATGCGGTGAACGTCTTCACGTTTCTTAACCGCAGTACCTTTGTTCTCAGACGCGTCTAGCATTTCAGCAGCTAGGCGTTGAGCCATAGATTTTTCACCACGCTTACGCGCAGCTTCAACTACCCAACGCATAGCAAGAGCGTTACGGCGAACCGGACGAACTTCTACAGGTACTTGGTAAGTTGAACCACCTACACGGCGAGATTTAACTTCTACCGCTGGGCGAACATTTTCAAGAGCTTCTTCAAATACAGCTAAGTGGTCTTTACCAGACTTCTCAGCCATTGCATCTAGTGCAGTGTAAACAATTTTTTCTGCAGTAGATTTCTTTCCGTCAACCATAAGGATGTTAACGAATTTTGCCAGCAATTCAGATTTGAACTTAGGATCTGGAAGGATCTTACGCTGACCTATTACGCGACGACGTGGCATGGATATTCTCCGTTGTCTTCTTCAGGTTTTTTCCAAAACTTTTCAGAATAATAAATAAAATAGTGTTTGGCCTTACTTAACGCTTTCTTTTAAAAAAAAGAAAATGCATTAAGACTTAGGACGTTTCACACCGTACTTAGAACGACCTTGTTTACGGTCGTTAACGCCAGCACAGTCAAGTGCGCCGCGAACAGTGTGGTAACGAACACCCGGAAGGTCTTTTACACGACCGCCACGGATTAGTACAACACTGTGCTCTTGTAGGTTGTGGCCTTCACCGCCGATGTACGAAGTTACTTCGAAACCGTTAGTTAGACGTACACGACATACTTTACGTAGTGCCGAGTTAGGTTTTTTAGGTGTAGTAGTGTAAACACGAGTACATACACCACGTTTTTGTGGGCACGCTTCTAGTGCAGGCACGTTGCTTTTAACAACTTGCTTTACACGAGGCTTGCGAACCAACTGGTTAATAGTTGCCATTAACTAGCTCCTGAAATTTACTTGAAAGTAAGCTTTGTGAAAAATCTATCCCTAATCACAAGTCGTAATTAGGGACGCAAAATTCTATTCAGCAGTGGGAGGTGTGTCAAGAAATATACAGATCTTTTTTAGCCGTCTAGAGCTCAGGATGGTCTGCTTTTAACCAAACTGATAAAACACAGCTACCAAGTGACTGATTTGGCGTTTAAAACTGTCAGTTTAACGAACCCGTCGAAGTCCACTTGCGGGACGACATCGGAGGCAAGTTCTTGGAGACCTCGAGCAGCAAGATCCGGTTTTAAGACCGACACTCGCTCAACTGCACTGATTTGAGTGAAAAACTCATGATTTGGAAGGCAAACGTACACTGCATCTTCGACCAAAAGGAACTGATCCTGCGGCTGAGAGTAGGTTAATGCGAGTTTAAGTTTGTCGACTGATTTTACGATATGAAGCATAGCGTCCCCTAGAAAGTCAGTATCTGTTGGCACTGAGCTAACTTCTGCGTTAACTCATCGGCTTCAACGGCGGTTGCATCAATCAACAGGTTATCTGTCGAAAGACCAAACTGACTCAGGCTACGCTGACACACATACACCTGTTCGATATCGTACAGGTCCATAAGCTTGAATGCTGAGATGTAGTCGCGTGATTGGACTTGGTCGGGTTGCTGAGCTTTGAGAAGCTGTGTCACACCATCGCCAACAAAGAACACGGCGATATCTTCACTGTAAGCAGAAGCGGCAAGTAATGCGTCTAACCCTTCTCTACCTGCAGCGGTAGTATGAGGAAAACTATTAAATATAAAGGCTAATTTTCTCAAAACTGTACCACCCTATCTTGCGTGAGTAGCGCTTCCGATAAGCTCCCTAACCCGGCCTGAGTAAACCCTGACGCTAAGTTAGATGCGCTTAGTTGGTGTTGCTCTGCTTCGTCTGAGCTAACCACACCACGTCTTAACGCGGCGGCTACACACGTTTCCAAGCTAACATCGTGCTCATCCGCTAGCTTTTGCCAAGCAGAAGCTAAATCGAATTCATCGTTAGCAGGTACGGTGAAGTCGGAGCCATTACTGACGCCATCTTGATAGAAGAATACACTGTGAAGTTTGTGGCCCTGTTTAATCAGAGCCACGGCAAACTGGTAAGCACTTCTTGCTGACTGTGAACCGTAGACAGGTCCATTGACTAAGAGTGTATAGCTTAACAACCCTCTTCATCCTCTGTTTTACGTTGGCGGATGTATAGGTACACGGTGTGCTTAGAGATATTCAAGCGTTCAGCAACACGGTTAATCGCGTCTTTGATGTCGAAAATACCTTTATCGTATAGCTCCATCACGATCTGACGGTTCTTAGTATTGTTCGATACTGACTTATCGGCATTGATCTCTTCAATGGTGCGCTCAACCGTTTGGTCGACAAGCTCTTCAACATCGCTTGCGAAGTTAACCGATGATGCGGCTTCGTCTGCGTCTTGCGTAGGCATGAAAGATTGCAGCACTTGTGAGAATGGCGCGTCTAGGTTGACGTTAATACACAGCAGGCCAATCACTCGGTCTTCACCATTGCGGATAGCAACCGTGATCGACTTCATCAACACACCGCCTTTAGCGCGAGTGAAATATGAACGTGAGAAGTTACGCTTAGAACCTTCAATATCTTTAAGCATCTTCAATGCAAGATCGGTGATCGGCGAACCAACCTGACGACCTGTATTCTCGCCGTTGGCAATTTTAATCGCAGAAGTATTGAGGTCTTCTAATGAGTGCAAAACGATTTCACAAAACGGACCAATAAGACTCGCAATACCGTCAACAACGGCCTCATAAGATCTTAGAATGATTTTATCGTGTTCACTGAATGGCATAACGTGGACTGATTCCATTTCAAGTAACACATCTGCATTGACTGTTTCTGTAGTAGTCACTTATTCCTTACCTTCGTGTGAAAAATCAACAAATTTATGTAAGTTTATCAGAAAATTTTAATTGCACACCTAGCTAACATTGCAACTAGTGATTTAGAACAAGTTTAAAAATCAAATACTCAGCCTCAAATCATAAAAAAAGCCTAACTCAAAGTTAGGCTTTTTATTCAATCTACGTATTTTAGTACGAAGTTTTTAATCGATATTACTGTGCAGGAGCTGCTTCAGCGTTATCAATTTTTAGTAGTTCAACTTCGAATACTAGCGTTGAGTTAGCTGGGATAGTCGGTGTGTCTTGCTCACCGTATGCTAGCTCTGGCGGGATTACGAATTTGTACTTAGAACCAACTTTCATTAGTTGTACACCTTCAGTCCAGCCTGGAATTACGCGGTTAAGTGGGAATGTTGCTGGTTCGCCACGGTCGTAAGAGCTGTCGAACTGAGTACCGTCTGTTAGCGTACCTTTATAGTGTACTTGAACAGTATCAGTGTCTTTTGGAGAAGCGCCTTCACCAGCTGTCATTACTTGGTAAAGTAGGCCAGATTCAGTTTGCTCTACGCCTTCAGTCTTTGCGAACTCAGCGCGGAAGTCATCACCTGCTTTCTTAGTTTCAGCTGATTTCTCTGCTGCTTGTGCTTGCATAGTTTCAGCAACACGCTTGTCTAGAGCTTCAAGAGCTGCACGAGTTTCTTCTTCGTTCAGTGCAGTTTTCTCTGCGAATACGTCTTCGATACCTTGAAGAACCATATCTTTGTCTAGGTTAATGCCTAGCTCGCTTGGCTTATCAATGCTTGTGCTTAGGTAGTTAGCGAAAGATACGCCAATTGCGTATGCCGCTTTGTCGTCTTCTGTTTTAAAGTTTACTGCTTCAACTTTAACTTCTTCAACCTGTGGAGCTTCTGCCTTTGGTTCTTCTTTCTGACAACCAACTGCTAGCATAACCGTTGCGGCAAGCAGTGATACTTTTAAAACTGATTTCATTGAATTCTCCAATTAATGGCCAAGCCATTGGTTATTGTGCACAAATCTAATGATTAGATTGGTGTGAATACGTTAGTTATAACAATATACTAGTCATATGTCTTTCGACACAAACCGGATTATTAGATGTGATGCGAATATTTTTCCACTCATTGCTATGTACAATTGTCATCACCTTGTTAAATGGATGTTTTTTCTTCCAAGATGATGAGCAGCGTTGGGAAATTGAACCCAATGGTGCCACCAGCTTTGCCCTTAGCAGAGATGGACGCTTCGCCCTGCTCTACTCTCAGCAAAAACAACTGTTGCTTTGGGACCTTGCCGAAAACAAAGAGTTAGCTCAACTCGGCCCACAAGATCAATTAGAAAACCAAGTATCGCGTATCCGTATCTCGGACAATGGCCGCTTTGCCATTACCGCAAGCCAGATGAACTTCGCCGTTTGGGACCTATCTTGGACACAAGCTGAAGGGCTATGGTCTATCTCCGATGGCTTAATTCGTGATGTCGATATCTCTAGCAATGGTGAAAAAGTATTGCTTGGCCTGTCTAATGGCAAAGCGATCTATGTGGACTTAGTCACCGGACGCCGTCTTGAGTTCCTTGCTCACCGAGAAAAAGTTAATTCTGTTTCCCTTTCTTCCAATGGTCGCTACGCATTATCAGGTGGCAACGACTATAAAGCCTACCTGTGGGATACCGAGTCAGGCTTGGTATTACGTACCTTTGAGCATGAACAAAGAGTAGTACGAGTTGCGCTACAGCGCGATGGTGAACTGGCTTTTACCTCTGATGGCGGTAACCAAGCGATGATTTGGGATCTTGAAACTGGCGAACCTCAAGCACAGTTGCAGAGTTGGTCGCGACAACTGATCTTCTCTAGCGCACGTTTTTCTGATGATGGCAGCATGTTAGTGACGGGTACACCGTCGAGCCAAGTCAGCGTGTGGAATACTCAAGACGGAAAACGAATTTCTCGTCACGATGCTGAGCCATTAAAAGATGCTCGCCCTCCCCGTGCGGTAGTGTATGATGCAGCCTTTGATGATAAGAACCGTGTGATATCGGGCACCTCTGCGGGCATAGCCCAAGCTTGGAATGTGGATTAAGAACGATGACAGAAAAGCGAGTTGAACAACTAGAAAGCCGCGTGAATGACTTAGAATGTCAGCTAGCTTTCCAAGAACAGACCATTGAAGAACTCAATGAAGCGCTTAGCCAGCAACAGATGTTGATCACTAAGATGAAAGACCAAATGAAGTATGTCGTGGGTAAAGTGAAGAACATTGATGGTTCAAACTTGGCTGACGCATCAGAAGAAACGCCACCGCCGCACTACTAAACGCGTTTCAAATCAACCAAAGCCCGCTAACCATTGAATGTGTTAGCTATCAAAATGCTTGTTGATGACGAATAAAAAGAAAGAGCGACAGATATTCTCTGTCGCTCTTTCTTTATGTCTGCTATTTAGAACCAAACCACCAAAGCTTTAGTCATCGGCGTAAATCTTCACTTCGACACGCCCGTCAGTATCAACACTTGCACGATACATCCCTGAACTGTTCATGCCGAAGTGGATATCACCTCGGCCATCAATCGCTATCAAGCCACCTTCGCCACCCATGGTTTTCAACTCACCTTGGATAATGTGTTCACAAGCGGTATGCACATCTTCTTTGAGATAACGCATTCGTGCCGCTACATCACTGGCAACCATCTTTCTTAAGAAGAACTCACCCATTCCGGTAGTGGAAACCGCAACGTTACCATTCTCGGCAATGGTACCTGCGCCAATAATTGGAGAATCACCGACACGGCCATACTTCTTATTAGTCACACCGCCAGTGCTTGTCGCAGCCGCCAAGTTACCCGCTTGGTCTAACGCCACCGCGCCAACCGTGCCGTACTTTTTGTCGTCTGGGTATCTCTCAGCATGTTGCTCGTCGTATTTCGCTTCCGACAAGGCAAAGATACCTTTCTCTTTCATTGATTGAAGCTGGTCGTAGCGACGCTCGGTAAAGAAGTAATCTTGCTCAGTGAAGGTGTACTCATGTTCAAAGGCAAACTTCTCTGCGCCTTCGCCAATCAGTAGTACGTGGTCGCTTTTCAACATCACATCAAGCGCGAGTTCAATCGGGTTTTTGATATGACGGACACCAGCAATCGCACCCGCATCCATTTCACGGCCGTGCATCACAGACGCATCCATCTCAACAAACTCATCATGAGTCAGAACCGAACCTTTACCGGCATTGAAATGAGGACTGTCTTCCATCACCTTAACGGATGCCACTACCGCATCCAGAGCATCACCGCCCGATTGCAGCACTTGATAACCAGCCAGAACCGATTTCTCTAAAGCTTCAGTAATACCCGTTTTTAATTCATCGCTCATTTGCTCTCGCAAGATGGTTCCCGCACCACCATGAATGGCAATTGAAAAAGGTTGTGACATGCGAACTCTCCACAGATGTCGTCTTATAATGTTGTGCCTATCAATATCACATCCACGGTTCGATGTCTGATAGCAAAAACCAAACTTTTTACGAATGCTTAGATTTGCGGACACTTAGATTTGCGGACACTTAGATTTGCAGACACTTGGTTCGGTAGATTAAAAGCCAGCGCAAAAAGCTCAGCGCTATGTACCGTCCTGATATGGGTTGACACTTGATTGACTAAAACGCTCGATGTATTTCATCGGGCGTTTTGTATTTTAGAGCAGTGTGAGGCCTATATTCATTATAGATTTTTACTGATTCGGCGACCATTTTCTTTGCTTCATCTAAATCATTCGGTTTATTCAACAGATACTCCATCTTCAATATTCCGTTGATCCTCTCTGCCAACGCATTTTGATAACAGTCATAGCCATCAGTCATTGAGTAAGATACATCATACTGTCGATGCAACTCTTGGTATTCAACAGAGCAGTACTGAACACCTCGATCTGAGTGATGAACAAGCTCACCTGTATTCTTCCGCTCTTTCAACGCGTTTAAAAAGGCCTGCTTGACCGTGCGAGCTTTCATATCATCACCTATGTGATAGCCCACGATTTTTCTTGAATAAGCGTCCGTCACTAAACTGAGATAAG
>NZ_JAKEUP010000034.1:0-17094 GCF_022397895.1 Vibrio sp. Isolate33 | reverse complement strand
TGATGAACTTCTGTAATCGCCCATGTGGTTGTTTCCTCTTACTTGTGGTGAATAAGAGGTTACTTCTAACATGGGCACTTCTTCAGGCTATAGCCTCAAGGAGCAATCACCACCGCCCTAGGCGGTGGTTTTGAGGAGCCAATAAAAAAATGGCGCTGAAGATCTAAAATCTTCAGCGCCATTTTTGTTTCTAGGTGTTTTTAGTTCTTTTTATAGGTGCCTATTTATATAGGAACTAAGCGATACCGAGGAATGAATTCACGACAGTGAAATAGATCCACATTCCTGATATATCCACTATAGAAGCAAGCACTGGGCTCACTAAAACCGCAGGATCAAGCTTAAATAGCCTAGCAACGATCGGCAACCCACCACCGAGCACTGTGGATATCGTCACCTGAATAAACAGTGCTACGGCAATCGCAAGTGCAATCATGTTGATGTCATAACCGCCTGTTGATTGTTTTTCGCTAAACAGCAAAATACGACCAATCATTACCATTGCAATTGCCAGAGCTAAGCAAATAGCAACTCTAAACTCTTTCCATAAAACGTTAGCCCATTGGCGCTTCTTCAACTCGCCTGTGGCTAAGGCTCTAATCACTAGAGTCGCAGCTTGTGTTCCTGTGTTACCACCCGCAGCGGCGATTACCGGCATATAAATAGCTAGAAGCACTAACTGGCTGAGGATATCTTCATACTGGGCGATGATAAGCCCAGAAACGATACCAAGTAGTGCTAGTGCAATAATCCAACCGATGCGCTGCCTAACGTGGCTCATCACCCCAGTTGAAAGGTAACCCTGTTGAGGTTCAACCTCTGAGTAGATCAGCCCTAGTTGGTGAGCTAGATGTCGAGAGCGCTTCTCAAAGCCCTGCTCTTCTAGCTCACTAAGTAAAGTCTGAATCGTACTAAGAGAACATTGCCCAAGTACTAACACCGCATCTTCAAGCGGCATGCGATTCAAAAGGTTAACTTGTTGCTCACGTCCGTACTGTTGAAATGCATTCGATACAGCTTGGATGTCTTGCTCTGAGTACAGAGCTTCAATAGATAAAAAAGTGTTGTTCATTACCGTCATGGCGAATCTCCCGATTGGCAAAGGTAACGACCATCAAAACAAATAGCCTATAGCTAGCACACCAAGGGCATATAGCTTTTACACCAAGAGGATGTAGCCAAGCGCACCAAGAGCGTATAACTAGGCGCACCAAGAGCTGAAAACTACTGGCGTGTCTACTTGTTAGAATCTAGAGTGTGGAAAAGAATGAGGGGGAAAACAAAGATACCCTACCTGAACGGCAGGACAATAGATCAATACCGAGACAGGTTATTCTTCTCCATTCAAACTAGGAGGATGGTCGGTATTGTTCATAAAAATCTCCAGAATTACTGTCAATTTGACAGCGCGCATAGTGTAGCAATAGGCGTTTCAAAGTTTCGTCAATTTTAGGTCAATAAAAAAGGCATCCGCAGATGCCTTTTGTTCAATTATTGATGAGCGTTATTACTTGATAGTAATACGAGCAAACTTACGCTTACCAACTTGGTAAACCGCAGTACCTGCTTCAGGTACAAATTTGCTGTCTTCAATCTTCTCGCCTTCAAGCTTAGCTGCGCCTTGCTTGATCATACGCATCGCATCAGAAGTCGAGTTTACTAGACCCGCTTCTTTTAGAACGTTAGCAATTGGTAGGCCTGCTTCGAATTCGAATTCAGGCATATCTTCTGGCACTTGGTTCTTAGCAAAACGATTAACGAACTCTTGCTCTGCTGCATCAGCATCCACTTCAGAGTGGAAACGAGCAATGATCTCTTTTGCTAGTAGCACTTTAACGTCACGCGGGTTCTTACCTGCATCAACGCCAGCTTTCAGCTCCGCAACTTCTTCAAGTGGACGGAAAGACAGTAGCTCGTAGTAGCTCCACATTAGATCGTCAGAGATAGACATGATCTTACCAAACATCTCGCTTGGTGCTTCGCTGATACCGATGTAGTTGTGCGCAGACTTAGACATCTTCTTAACGCCATCTAGACCTACAAGTAGTGGCATCATCAGTACCGCTTGTGGTTTTTGACCTGCTGCTTTTTGCAGTTCTCGACCCATTAGAAGGTTAAACTTCTGGTCAGTACCGCCAAGCTCAACGTCGCTCTCTAGTGCAACAGAGTCGTGACCTTGAAGAAGTGGGTACATGAATTCGTGGATTGCGATCGGTTGACCACCAGCGTAACGCTTTTTAAAGTCATCACGCTCAAGCATACGAGCAACAGTTTGGTTAGAAGCAAGACGAATCATGCCTTCAGCACCAAGCTCAGATAACCACTCAGAGTTGAAACGAATTTGCGTTTTCGCAGGATCTAGAATCTTGAATACTTGCTCTTTGTAAGTTTCAGCATTCTTCAATACGTCTTCACGGCTTAGCGGTGGACGCGTTGAATTTTTACCTGATGGGTCACCAACCATTGCAGTGAAATCACCGATAAGGAATGTCACTTCATGACCAAGCTCTTGGAAAGCACGAAGCTTGTTAAAGATAACCGTATGGCCTAGGTGGATATCTGGAGCTGTTGGATCGGCACCCAGCTTAATGCGTAAAGGACGACCTTCTTTTAATTTAGCAATCAGTTCGTCTTCTGGAATCAGTTCTTCTACGCCACGTTTGATCTCGGCTAGTGCAGCTTCAATACTCGCCATTCTTGTTCACTCCCACAGATTTGGCAAAAATACATTAATTAGACATCTTACTTGAATAGCGATGTATTTTGAAACCAGTTACACTATTCCGTCGTCGATTTTCATAATATTTACAGAACGAACCGGAACATGTTGTCTATTTTTGCACGCCTTCCTATTTTGCACCGGGCTTTTATCGCATTTTTTAGTGCCATAATTTTCGTCGCGATTTTCTTACTCCCCGACGTAAACAGTTTACGTGACGATTCGGGCGCTTTAGTCGTGGGAAAACATTATCCACTAACTATCGATGCATCTGCGCTGGTTAGCTCGAGTGACGCACCACCAACGGCAGTACTCAATTGGGAAAAATACACCGTTCGTTCTGGCGAAAGCACCTCTGTTTTATTCGAGCGTATTGGCCTCTCATACCGCCTGTTAATAACGCTACTCAATACCAATAATGATATTAAGAAACAGCTGTCGAACCTAAGACCTGGCGATGTATTGCAATTCGGCTTTGATGAAAACAACGGCCTTATTCAGTTAAAACGCCAACTTAGTGCATTTGAAAGCTTCAAGATCACTAAATCTGGCGATTCATTTTCTTCTAGCTTCGACAAGAAAGAAGTGGCTTACCAATACAATTATGCCGAAGCCAACATCACGTCTAACTTCTGGAATGCCGGTGTTAGTGCAGGCCTAACTGCAAACCAGATTATGGAATTGGCGGGGATCTTCGGTTGGGACATCGACTTTGCGTTGGATATTCGTAAGAACGACAGCTTCAAGATCTTGTACCAAGAGAAAGTGGTTGAAGGCGAAGTGATTGGTCGCGGCAAGATCATGGCGGCAGTGTTCAAAAACCAAGGTGATTCATTTACCGCGGTATTAGATGATAAAAGCGGCAACTACTTCGATGAGAATGGTCGAGCAATGAAGAAGGCCTTCCTACGCTCTCCGATTGATTTCCGTCGTGTAACATCGAACTTTAACCCACGTAGAAAACACCCAGTAACAGGCAAGGTTCGTGCTCACCGTGGTACTGACTATGCGGCTCCTGTTGGCACGCCTATCTGGGCGGCAGGTGATGGTATCGTTCAGAAGTCGGGTTACAACCAGTTCAATGGTAACTATGTGTTCATCCGACACAGTAACACCTACATCACCAAGTACCTGCACATGAAGCGACGCATGGTAAAAACAGGCCAACGAGTCAAACAAGGCCAAACCATTGGTACTTTGGGTGGTACAGGTCGTGTGACTGGTCCGCACTTACACTATGAATTCTTGGTTAATGGCGTTCACAAGAATGCACGTACCGTGAAGTTGCCACAATCTAAGTCGCTAACCGGTAAAGCAAAAGCAACATTTATTGCTAACTCAGAGATTCGATTGAAGAACCTTGAGCGATACGGTCAGTTGCTAGCAACTAATTAGATTCAAAGTCTAATCACGGTAAAACAATAAAAAGAGCGCCCATCAAGGCGCTCTTTTTATGTTCGTAGAATCCAAATGTTCTGTTATTTTTTAGGCTTCTTTTCTCGACCTAACATTAACAGACACGGTGTCAGTACCAAGGTCAGTACCGTCGCAAACGCCAGCCCACCAGCAATAGCAGTCGCTAGCTGTGACCACCATTGTGTACTTGGCGCGCCAAACTCTATCTTTTGATTAATCAGGTCGATGTTCATCTCTAGCACCATCGGCATCAAACCTAAAATGGTTGTGACCGTCGTGAGCATTACTGGTCTTAAACGCTGAACACCGGTTCTCAGAATCGCATCTCGCTTATCCAAGCCTCTTTTAATCAATTGGTTATAGGTATCGATCAGCACGATATTGTTGTTCACCACTATCCCAGCCAGTGCGATCACTCCAATACCCGACATCACTATGCCAAACGGGCGCTGGAAGATAAGCAGACCAACAAACACACCAACCGTAGAGAACAGCACCGCACTTAGAATCAAGAACGCTTGATAGAAACTGTTGAACTGAGTAATCAGAATCAAAGCCATTACCGCTAAAGCCACCAAGAAAGCACTTTGTAAGAAGGCTGACGAGTTCTCTTGTTCTTCGTTTTGGCCACGGATACGAAACTCAACACTACTCGGCAGCCCCAATTCACTTAACGCTTGCTCGATCTTTGGCAGTTCAAGAGCAAGATTATAGCCCTCTTCCATATCCGCCATGATGTTCACCACACGCTTTCCATCGAGGCGCTTAATCGTGTCCTGTTTATGGTCGGGAACAATCTGGGCAAAGTTGGTGATAGGCACTAAACCTGCTGGCGTTTTCACTCTCAGCTGGTCAAAGCGTCCAATATCCCTTTTATCATTCGGGTAACGCACCAAAATATCGACCTCTTCTGATGAATCATCAGGGAGATAATCACCAATCTTTAGCCCGTTAGTGACAAACTGAACGGTGTTGCCGACCAAGGTCGCGTCTGCTGCAAAACGGGCGGCATCGTCTCGGCGGATATCCACCTTCCAATCGATGCCATCTTTACTCGCAGTGTCGCTGATATTGGTCAGTGCTTGATTGCCATCCGCCCAATTTCTCACAATTTTTGCTGCCTGATTGAGTTGCTCAGGTGTTTTAGCGGAAAGCTCGATAACCAAGTCATTTTCAACTGGAGGCCCTGCATCGGGGAACTTGTATTCAATCTCTACACCTGCGTATTGATCGGTTTGCACCTTTAATTCATCAATGATCACTTTCACGCTGCGGCGGTATTGCCAGTCGACAGGAGTAATCGATATCAAACCAATCTGGTCGTCACCACCGGTACGCGTATAAACGGTATCGAACTCATCATGATTCAACATTATCTGTTCAATATCACGCATGATGTCGTCTTTTTCTTGGATAGATAAGTCACCATGCGAACGAACTTTGACGTTAAAGAATGGTGGATCAACCTCAGGGAAGAACTCAGCACCGAGTCCTGCTTCTGAATACGTAAAACCAACCGCCACCGCAAGTAATATCGCACTGAACAGAATCTTAAATGGGTGTTTAATCGCAATCGACAGTGTGTGGTAATAAGCCTTGGTTAAGCCTGTCGCCTGTGAGAAATCACCGTTATGCAAAGCCACCATTCGAGCTTGGCTCTGGGACGATACATATTGCGGTTTTCCAATTAAGCCACCTAACACGGGCACAAATAACAGCGCCATAATCAATGAAGCTGTTAAGGTAGCGATTAGAGTGAGTGGCAGGAACTTCATGAATTCGCCTGTTACATCTGGCCAAAACAGCAGTGGAGCAAACGCCGCTAAAGTTGTAGCCGTTGATGCCGTTATTGGCCATGCCATTCGCTTGGCTGCGTCTCGATAGGCCGCTTTACGTCCTTCCCCTTCTTGCATTCTCCGGTCGGCAAACTCAGTCACGACAATGGCGCCATCGACGAGCATCCCCACCGCCATAATCAGTGAAAACAACACCACGATGTTAACGGTTAAACCGAATACAGATAGGACTAGTAACCCAGTGAGGAATGATCCAGGAATTGAGATGCCCACCAATAACGCGGTACGCACACCAAGAATCGCGATAATCACGATCACCACCAGAATGATGGCGGATAGAATATTGTTTTGAAGATCATTAAGCATGATCTTCACATCTTTAGATTCGTCCCAAGTGTATTTAACCAATAGATTGTTTGGCCATTCAGCTTGCTGCTGAGCCCCGGCCATTACAGCTTTGACTAGCTCAACCGTTTCGATGATGTTCTCACCTGCACGCTTTTTGATATCCAAGACAACCGCAGACTTGCCATCTAAACGCGCAAAGCTTTCCGGGTCTCTAAATGCTCGACGAACTGTCGCCACATCACCAAAAGTGACCACCTGCTTACCATCCACTTTGATAGGTAGCTCAAGCACATCCTTTAAGGAATTAAACACCGAAGGTACTTTAACCGAAAAACGACCATAGCCAGTATCGACAAAACCCGCGGCAACCACTCGGTTGTTCAAAGCGATCAGGTTGTAGATGTCAGCTTGATCTAGGCTGTAGCTCTCCATCAATAGCGGATCAACGATGATTTCAACGATGTCTTCCCTATCACCCGCAATATCAACCTCTAATATCTGGCGATAGCTTTCGAGTTTATCTCCCACTTCTCGGGCAATTTGTACGATAGTGCGTTCAGGAACGGTGCCGAATAGCACAACAGAAAGCACTGGCTGTTCAGAAGCGAGTGTGACTTCATTTACGGTCGGTTCATCACTGTCTTCTGGTAACTTTGGTTTGGCGAGATCGACGGCGTCACGAACATCCGCCATTGCTTTGGTTAGATCGACTCCAACATTAAATTCCAACACCACAGAGGCGTGCCCTTCCGCTGCAGTGGCTGTCATCTCCTTTACGCCTTCAATCGACCTCAGCTCTTGCTCGATAGGTCGAACCAATAAACGTTCGGCATCGGTTGGCGAGATCCCTTGGTGCCCGACTGAAACGTAGATAATCGGGATGGTAATGTCAGGGCTCGACTCTTTGGGTATCGTGATATAGGTAATGACACCTGAAACCAAGATGAGCGCTAAAAGAGAGAGCATTGTTCGAGCACGAGACAAGGCTGCATCAATAATTGAATACATCAGTTATCTCCTACTCAGTTGTTACGTTTGAGAGTTCAGCACCTTGCTCAACCGCAATCACCGAATCACCATCACGCACAAACCCTTGTCCGACAGTGATGATATCCGCCCGTTGACCTAAACCCGTGAGCCACACCCCATCTTGTTCTGCCTTCACTAGCTGAATCCCAATAAATTTCACGATTGGTGAATCATCAACTGAAACCAATGTTTTGACCCCAAGATTACCGGCCTCATCCAAAGCCAGCATTGCAGGTGTCACCTTGATTGCGTCTCTTGTTTCTAGGTTGAGTTTCACTTCAGCGCTAACCCCAGCAGGTAATAGGCCTTCAGAATTATCGATTTCAATCTCGATTGGGAAAGTATTGGTTGAGGCCGAAGAAATTCGAGATACATAACGCAAACGCCCTTCCGCCTCTTCTCTTCCAAGTAAGCGAACCAAAGCAGATTGATTGACTAATAGATGTTGGATATGGCGCTCACTGACATCGGCTTCAATCACCAAGGGATCTAGGTCAATTACGCCTGCGACTGGATCGCCAACACCAACGAAATCACCCAACTCGACCATCAAATCTTGAACCACACCCGAAAAAGGCGAGGTAATAACAGTATTCTTTAAAGCCAATTCTGCATTGCGCATCATGGCTTTCGCTTCTGTTAACGAAGCCTCTGCTGTGGTGTAGGCGATCTCACCTTGCAGACCTCTTTTCTTCAGTGACTGCGCCGCTTTGAACTCTTTCTGCTTTAAACGATACAGAGCCGATGCACGCTCTAACTGTATTTCCAAATCACCTTTATCGATCTGAGCAATAGCCTGCCCTCCTTTAACCACATCGCCCTTCACAACGTTCAAGCGAACAATCTTACCCGCAACTTCCGCGCCTAATCGAGCATGCCTGTCGGGTGCCGTGCGACCATATAAATCAATGGTTTTAAAGGTAGGTGATGAGGTGAATGTTTGAAAGGAGACCTTGGCCAACGGAATTTCTGTCGCTTTTTTCTCTGGCGACTCTTCTGCTTGCCCCACTCCTAGGCCAAGCCAGATAGACAACAACATCACTAAAATCAGAGACACTAGCCACGGCTGTTTCAGTTTCTGAAAAAGTGGTGAGTTAGAAAATAGAGTGGGCATAGCAAATCCTTTTGTCCGATGTGATTAAGACGCGCTAAATGGCTTAACACTGTCATGTGCAACTTCCTGATACACATAGGTAACCTTAACAGACCAAAACCAAACGAAGTTGGACGCTATCGACAGTTTAAAAAATATGCCGTGTACTAAAAATGATAAAATAGAAGGTTGGAATGGTTTTAAAAGCAATGACTTAATGTGTCTTAGCAATTTTGAGGCTGCGTGAAAAACAAGAGCCTTGCTCAGAACCGAGCTTTGTTATCAAGAGAAATTTGGGGATATAAAAACAAAAACGCCGAACATAAGTTCGGCGTTTACAACCTTCTGGTGTAGCTTTCAGCTAAAGCTGTCTTTTAACTCTAGCTATCTTTCAAGCTATACGCTGAATGATGCGCCACAACCACATGTTGTTGTAGCGTTCGGGTTGTTCACAAAGAAGCGTGCGCCTTCTAGGCCTTCTGTGTAATCAACCATGCCGCCCATTAGGTATTGTAGGCTCATTGGGTCAACAACCAGCGTTACACCGCTGTTTACAATCGTAGTGTCGCCATCATTTACTTTTTCATCAAATGTGAAGCCGTATTGGAAACCACTACAACCACCACCTGTAATGTATACACGTAGTTTTAGTTCTGGGTTTTCTTCTTCAGCGATTAGCGTTTGTACGCGGGTAGCTGCTGCATCAGAAAAAGACAATGGGATATTTACTTCGCTCACGACAACCTCTCTTACCTGTGTCAAAAACAACATGATACAAATCTAATTCGAGACCAGTGTTGTTGAGTATTTTCTTATATTCGGGTGATTATCTAATACCTGACTGAAACGTTCAAGTATTCACCACCGGATCCTTCCTTTTACTGCTGTAAACTCGTCAATATCTGGCAATTAAAACGTGTAACCACACAAAACAACCAGATTCGGGCGATTATCTGGGCGAAAGCATTCCTAGTTGGATTAGGGATAGGTACAATGCTTGGCAATTGGTCCGACAGTCAAAAGAGGATATATCAATGACCAAATCAGCAGAGCTGTACGAAAAAGCACAGCAAACTATTCCTGGTGGCGTAAACTCTCCAGTTCGTGCATTCAATGGCGTAGGTGGTTCTCCAATCTTCGTTGAACGCGCTGATGGCCCACTTATTTTTGATGCTGATGGTAAAGCATATATCGATTACGTTGGCTCTTGGGGTCCAATGATCCTTGGTCACAACCACGTTGTTATCCGTGATGCCGTTATTGAAGCAGCTCAACGCGGTCTTAGCTTCGGTGCTCCAACCGAAACTGAAATCAAAATGGCTGAGCTTGTGTCTGAGATGGTTCCTTCAATGGAACAGCTACGTATGGTTAGCTCAGGTACTGAAGCAACAATGAGTGCGATTCGTCTTGCTCGTGGCTTTACAGGTCGTGACAAAATTCTTAAGTTTGAAGGCTGCTACCACGGCCACGCAGACAGCCTACTTGTAAAAGCAGGTTCTGGTGCGCTGACTCTAGGTCAACCTAGCTCTCCAGGCGTTCCAGCTGATTTTGCTAAGCACACGCTGACTGCAACCTTCAACAACCTAGATTCAGTACGTGAGCTGTTCGCTGCGAACAAAGGCGAGATCTCGTGCATCATCGTTGAGCCAGTTGCGGGCAACATGAACTGTATCCCACCAGTAGAAGGCTTCCACGAAGGTCTACGTGAAATCTGTGACCAAGAAGGTGCGTTGCTGATCTTTGATGAGGTAATGACAGGTTTCCGCGTTGCTGAAGGCTGTGCGCAGGCTTACTACAACATCAAGCCAGATCTAACATGTCTTGGTAAAGTTATCGGCGGCGGTATGCCTGTGGGTGCTTTTGGTGGTCGTAAGGAAGTAATGCAATACATCGCACCAACCGGCCCAGTTTACCAAGCAGGTACGCTTTCAGGTAACCCTGTTGCAATGGCTGCTGGCTACGCATGTTTGAACCTTCTACGTGAAGAAGGCAACGAAAAGCGTCTAGCTTCAAAAACTAAGCAGCTAGCGAATGGCTTCAAGCAGCTTGCTGACAAGCACGGCATCCCGATGCTAGTACACCAAGTTGGTGGTATGTTTGGTTTCTTCTTCACAGACCAAGAAACTGTGACGTGCTACGAAGATGTAACTAAGTGTGATGTAGAACGCTTCAAGCGCTTCTTCCACTTAATGCTGGATCACGGTGTTTACCTTGCTCCTTCAGCATTCGAAGCAAGCTTTACTTCTCTTGCTCATGGCTCAAAAGAGCTGGATGCGACACTAGAAGCCGCTGACCGTTCTCTTGCTATCATTGCTGCTGAAAGCAAATAATCGAAAGCACTTTATGAGTCGCTAACCGATTGAATTTAGGGCTGCATTAACGCAGCCCTTTTTAATGCATCGACTAAATTAAACTCGAGTATTACCGCTTAGATTACCCGTCAATTTGTTCGAAAATTTAACGAAAAGCGTCTAACGTTCCCAGAACAGGAAAACCAACAACATCAGCGTACCAAGGAACATTCTGAACCAAGGGATCTCTTTTTTTGTTTGCTGTTGTTCGTCTTGGCATTTCTTATCTTTATCACAGCATCCCATAATCAAAACTCCTCATTGCTAACTCTCTGTTTTGCAGCCATTATAAACTCAGAACGCAAATATAGAGACCATTACCGTGTCAGAAAAAATCAAAATCAATTCCAGCCACTGGGTGATCATCATTGCCCTACTTGCGGCGGCTTATGCTTGCTACCTGCTTATCGAACCATACGTTAACTCGATTGTGATGGCCTTTATCATTTCACTATTGATGTTCCCGATCCATGAGTGGCTTGAAAAAAAGATACCGAATAAAGAAAACGTGGTCTCCCTGCTTTCTTGTGTCATCTTAACCTTTATTATCGTAATTCCTTTATTGGCGGTGTTTGCAGCTATTGTGCAGCAAGGTTCTCTGTTCTCTCAAAACACCTACCAATGGGTAACACACGGCGGCATTCAAACACTGTTCGAACACCCTTTAGTTGTGAAAGCCCTGTCGTTCGTGAACAACTATCTGCCTTTTGACAATATTGAGCCTCAAGCGATCGCGCAGAAGGTGGGTGAATTCGCGACAAGCTTTGGCTCGAAACTTGTTGGGATCAGCGCAAAAATCCTTGGTGATGCGACCAACTTCTTAATGGATTTCTTCTTGATGTTGTTTGTTCTGTTCTTCTTGTTAAGAGATCACGACAAAATCATCAGTGTGGTTCGTCATATTCTTCCGTTATCTCGCAGCCAAGAAGACAAGCTTCTCACTGAGATTGAGCAAGTTTCTAAATCAGCCGTTATGGGTTCATTCTTAACGGCGATTGCACAAGGTTTTGCCGGCGGCTTAGGTATGTGGATTGCAGGTTTCCCAGGACTCTTCTGGGGTACCATGATGGGCTTCGCCTCTTTCATCCCTGTTGTCGGTACAGCACTAATCTGGATCCCAGCGGCGACCTACTTATTCCTAACCGGTGATACTACGTGGGCCATTTTCCTAACGGTTTACTGTGTAGCGATCGTTGGCTCAATTGACAACCTTCTGCGTCCGCTTCTAATGCAAGGCAGCGCGGGCATGAACACCTTAATGATTTTCTTCTCATTGCTAGGTGGTATTCAACTGTTTGGCTTGATTGGTCTTATCTACGGGCCACTGATTTTTGCTATTACTATCGTCCTATTCAACATCTACGATGAAGAGTTTAAGGACTTTTTAAATCAGCAAGACAAGAGTTAAACCGCTCTTCAATCACTTACTCGTCGAACGAGTATTAAACACTTCAAGCTTTGGGCGGATTATGCGAAAATCCGCCCTCATTTTTTGCTAACGATTCAATAGAGTGTCCTATGTCAGCTTATATTGCCCCAAGCCAGATTGCTGAGCGCCAACTTGCCTACTTTGAAGGCAAACATGTTTTAGTTGCCGGTGAGGCTGAAGACTTATTCCCTGTTGAATTAGCAAAACACTGTGAATCAGTCACTGTATTTACTTCAAACTACAGCTACTACCGTCAGCTTGAAGGTTATAGCAGCATCCAACGTTTTTACGGTGCTGAGTTTACCGAAGAGACCAAAGCTGACTTAGTGATGCTCTACTGGCCGAAAGCCAAGGCAGAAGCTGAGTATTTGTTGGCGATGCTATTCGCTAAGCTAGGCAAAGATACTGAGATTGTCGTTATCGGTGAAAACCGCTCTGGCGTGAAAAGTATTGAGAAGATGTTTGCGCCTTACGGTAAGGTCGTAAAATACGATTCAGCGCGTCGCTGTTCTTTCTACTGGGGCCAATGCTTCGAACAGCCACAAGCGTTCAACTTACAAGACTGGTTTAAAACCTACACGGTTAACATTGGTGAGCAATCACTGACCGTGAAAAGCCTTCCTGGCGTATTCAGCCACGGTGAGTTCGATGTGGGTAGTCAACTGCTGTTGGATACTTTGCCAAAACTGAAAGGCAAAGTTCTGGACTTCGGTTGTGGTGCAGGCGTGTTAGGCGCTGTAATGGCATCTCGTAACCCTGATATCGAACTAGAGATGTGCGACATCAGTGCATTTGCCGTAGCATCAAGTCAAGCCACACTAGAAGCGAATGGTTTAACAGGCAAAGTTTTCGCGTCAGATGTCTATTCTGATACAGCACAAGACTACCAATTCATCATCAGTAACCCACCATTCCACTCAGGTTTAGACACCAGCTACAGCGCGACTGAGACCTTACTTGCGCAGGCACCTAAACATTTGAAGCGCTCAGGTGAGATGATTATTGTCGCGAACAGTTTCTTAAAATACATCCCAATTATTGAGCAAGCGTTTGGAAAATGCGCGACTCTAAATAAGACCACCAAATTCGCGATCTACCACGCAAGTAAGTAGCCTCTCTAGCACAGCGCAGGGTCATTATCTGCGCTGTCTGTTCATATTTTTGTCAAAACTCTATAAAAGTGAGCTTTTGCACACGCTTTAAATACCACTTACTTGTCAAAGTAAAAAAACTCGTTAATTTCGTTAAATTGGAAACCATTAATTCTATTCTCTGTACTTGTTTTCGCCCCTTTTAGCAGTACATCAAAGGAAAGTAGTACCCAATTTATGTTTAGATTTTATCGTAAGCAGAAGTTTAAGCGCCTTCAAAATACCCTAATGCTGGCATTTCTTGTCCTCAGTATTACCCCAGTGACACTTATCGCGATATTTTTCCTTCAATCGCACAGTCAGGACCTTCAGGAACAAAGCACCTCACACCTTGTTTCAGTCCGTGATACTAAGCAACAACAAATTGTCGATTACCTGCAAGCCCAAGAATCCCAAGTGATGGGCTTTGTTCGCTCTGAACTAGCCAACGCCAGTGGCGGCCGATTCTATGGTTTGATCAATGCCTTCCAGCGACTTGGTCTAGATATTGACGAAGCACGCAGTAATGCGCAACAACGCTACATTCAAGGGTCGGGCGATCAGATCAAAACATCGATTCTTCCTGAGTCGAGTAGCTACATTGGTAGTGAACGTTACCGCCTATTGCACAAGCGCTACCATAACGCTTACTTAGAGCTGCTTAAACGCTCCGATTTTGACGATATTCTATTGGTTGATATCAACGGTAACGTTGCTTACTCCGTCTTTAAAAATGACGATTACGGCACCAACTTGCTGACAGGTAAGTACAAAGATTCAAACCTAGGCGTTACCTTTCAACGACTCGCCAAAGATGTCACCGATCGCCGTAAGTCTAATGAAGATTACACGCCTGTTATTGTATCGGACTTTAAAGACGAGAACGGTAAACAGACGGCATGGCTAGGTGCACCTATTGTGCAACAGGGCTATCTACACAGTTATGCCATGTTCAGGCTACCGATCAATGGCATCACTAAACTGATTGCCGATCTAAACAAGAGCTCTAATATTCAAACACTTCTTGTTGGTAGTGACCACTTACCTCGCAGCCTTGCGCACTCTCAAGAGTCGATTAACTTAAGCCTAGACGTGGTTGATAAAGCACTTGCGGGCGAAACAGCCGTAGGCACATTTGATAACACTCTAGATCAGGCGATCATCGCGGCCTATACACCAATTGAACTCAAGTATGCGACTTGGGCTCTCGTTGTCGAACTTCCTGAAAAAGAGGCATTTGCCCGTATCCATCAACTAGAAAAGATCTTCGTGATAGTAATGCTAACGGCGATCATTCTGGTGGTTGTCGCATCGCATTACCTCTCTAACTTCATCACCTCACCGCTGCTTAAATTGACATGGGCAGCCGAAAAAGTATCTGCCGGTGATCTGGATGAGACGATGATCAATACCGAGCGTAAAGATGAAATCGGTCGCTTGGCAGTCAGCTTTGAACGAATGCAGCGCTCTATTCGTGAAAAGATGCAACTCATCAAAAGCCAAAATGATGAACTTGAAGACAACCTCAAAACAATCCAGAAGCAAAACGAAGAGTTACAGCTGGCTAACAAACTCAAAGATGAGTTCTTAGCGACAACCTCTCACGAATTGAGAACACCACTGCATGGCATGGTTGGTATTGCCGAAGCTCTGATATCTGGCGCGAATGGTCCTATTCCGGCTAACCAGAAATATCAGTTAGATATCATCATCAATAGTGGTCAGCGATTAGCTACGCTGGTTGATGACTTGCTTGATTACCACAAGATGCGTTACGGCAGCTTGGATATTAAGAAATCTGCGGTTGATTTGTCGGCAGCCACCAGCTTGGTACTTGAGTTATCTCATCACCTGTTGGGTAACAAACCAATCCGTATTATTAACCAAGTCCCGAGCGATCTAGGGCTCGTCTCCTCCGATCCTCAACGACTTGAACAAGTGATGTATAACTTGGTCGGCAATGCCATCAAGTACACATCCGAAGGTAAAATTGTTATCTCAGCAAGCGTTATCGACGATAACATTCGTGTACAGGTTGTCGATACTGGCCAAGGCATACCAGCAGAGTACCTTGAGCACATCTTTGAGCCGTTAATTCAAGCAGGACAAGATGCGAGTAACTATCGCCAAGGTGCAGGGCTTGGATTATCAATCAGTCGCCAGCTAATCGAGCTAATGGGTGGATCGCTGTATGTAAGTAGCCAACCGATGCTTGGTACCACATTCAGCTTTACTCTGCCTTTGGCTACAGAAGAAGAACTTAAAAACTACAACGAATCAGGCAGCTACTCGCACTTCCAAGCGCCTGATTTAATTGATAACGCGCAGCAAGAGAACAGTGTTATCAGTGAGAACCCTGATGGTCCACTATTAGTTATCGCTGATGACGAACCCGTGAACCTGCGAGTATTGGACAGCTTCTTGAAATTAGAAGGCTACCGAGTACGCACAGCCTGTGATGGCCCTGAAACCATTGAGTTGATTGAGAAAGAGAAGCCAGAACTCCTTCTACTCGACATCATGATGCCAGGCATGAGTGGTTATCAAGTGTGTGAATCGCTGCGTAAGCAATATGACCATGCACAGTTGCCAATAATCATGCTGACGGCACTCAACCAAGCAGAAGACCGTGTACGCGGTTTCGAATCAGGTGCCAATGATTATTTATCTAAGCCATTCAACAAGCAGGAACTGGCTGCGCGAATCACGGCTCACTTGTCAGCAAGTAAAGCCGAACAAAGACGCCTTGAGAATGACCAACTGCAACTTGAGCTCAAACACCGAGCCATGGTTGAAGCCAACCTGTTAGAAACTCAAGGACGTTTGCTAGAACAGTTAGAGTCGGCTCCAGAAGCCATCATCTGTATTCGTGATGATCAGCGTATTCGCTTTGCCAATGAAGCGGCAGCGAAACTGTTTAGGCGCGGGCAAGAACAACTTAAGCGCTCTATGGCCGATGAGATCATCGCACCTAAATACCTTAAGGTGGAACAGGCGCACTATTGTGGTGATATCGACATCTATATTGACGATACCCGTCAGCGCATACCAAGTGACATCCTCAAGCTGCCAGAAGGTTCTGGGCTCGACACCATGTACATATTTAATGTTGGTGGTGGCGTTAACTCAAACCGTATCAATAACCTTGAGACGGCCGTTGAAGCGCTTTCTAGTTATGCCTTTGAAGGTGACAAAGATAAGCTGCAACAACTCAAAGAACTTGGTGGTGAATTTACTCGCCTTGCTGATAAAGCGACTGGAGAAGGGAAAAACAAGCAAGAATTAATGCGTGAAGTCCTAGTGGATGCCATGACCAATGCCATTGTCTACTGGGAATCGGTGACTGGTGAGACCAAGTTTGCTTTCGCAGAAAAGAGTGGGTTGTGGCGCGTCTACTTAGACCGTAGCACGCTTCAAACGCGAACGTTGGACAAATACCTGCGCGTAGAAACGCTGCCGAAAACACCTCGCTGGCGAACGGTATTGAGCTCTATCGAATTCATTCTCGAACACTGCAAAGAGCAAACGCCAGAAAGAACACACATTGAGATGCTCAGAGACAAGCTACAGAAATTACTGACCAGCTAATCCTGAACTAACATCACGATACTTCAAATAATGAAGCCCACCTCGTGTGGGCTTAATTATATGGTCCGCCTCACTCTCAAGCCCTTAAGCTTAGAGTAGGCTCTCAGAATGAGGTGAACCATATGTCTTCTATTCATATTTTAGGTATCGACCTAGGTAAACATTGCTTCCATGCTATCGCACATAACCGTTGTG
>NZ_JAKEUP010000033.1:0-27335 GCF_022397895.1 Vibrio sp. Isolate33 | reverse complement strand
GTTTATATGTCATATCGCCTCTTTCTACAGCGGCGACGACCTGTAATTTAAAGCCTAGTGTGTAATCACGCTGAGTGCGCTTAACGTAGGTATTATTTGAAGTAGTCATAATTCGTCCTCAATGTGTAAACACATTTCAGGACGGGACACCTGAAAACAATAAAGCCCATCACAGTGGACGGGCTTTAGTCTTAGTTTCCACGAATCACTGAGTGATTACGGGAGCAAGCGAAGTTGTGTTTGGCTGTTCTTTTGTCTCTTTCTATGAAGATTGGTCTCTTGTTCCCAAGAGCCTTAAAGAACTAGGCTGTTTTGGTGACGCCTTTTGCTTCTTTCTCTTCTTCATCAGCAAGGTCGATATCGCCTTTGCCTTTTGAAATTTTGATAACGTAAGCCGCAACACCTAGCGCACTCACCACACCAATGATGGTTGAGATTTGCATTGGTAGACCGAAGCCCAGTTGGCTGTTGTTCAGGATGAATGTGATACACACAGACGTCATGAAGATAGCTGGAACCGTTGTTACCCAGTGCAGTTTGTTGTGACGAAGTAGGTAAGCTGAAGCTGTCCACAGCATCATTACTGCTGTTGATTGGTTAGCAAAACCGAAGTAGCGCCAGATGATGCCGAAATCAACTTGAGTCAGGATGCCACCGATAACGAACAGTGGTAGCGCCATCAGTAGTCGGTTACGCAGTGTTTTCTGTTCCATGTTGAAGTATTCAGCAAGGATAAGACGGCTTGAACGGAACGCTGTATCACCAGAAGTGATTGGTAGGATAACCACGCCAAGGAAAGCAAGGATACCGCCAAATACACCCAGTAGACCAAATGAAGCGCTGTATACCACGTTACCTGGGCCGCCGTTTGCAATCGCGTCAGACAGAGACTCAACTGAACCGAAGAAAGACAGAGCAAGTGCACACCAAATTAGAGCGATGATGCCTTCACCAATCATTGCGCCGTAGAATACGAAGCGACCGTTCTTCTCGTTTTCCATACAACGCGCCATCAGAGGAGACTGAGTTGCGTGGAAGCCAGAGATAGCACCACATGCGATTGTGATGAATAGAGCCGGCCAAAGTGGTAGGTCATTCGGGTTCATGTTGGTGAACATGTCGCTCATCTCAAAGCCACCCATGATTTGGTGTTCGTCAGATAGACCAATCGCAGTGATTAGGCCAACAGACATAAAGATAAGCAGTGCACCGAACAGTGGGTAGAAGCGACCAATGATTTTATCGACAGGGACAATCGTTGCGATGATGTAGTAAGCAAAGATGATAACAACCATCGTCGTTGCAGACATCGCGAAATCAGTTTGGTCGTTCACTAGGTTCGTGATCATACCAGCAGGAGCAGATACGAATACCACACCAACAAGAAGCAATAGAACAATGGCAAAGATGTTCATAAAGTGTTTTGCGCCATTGCCTAGGTAACGTCCTGTGATGGTTGGAACCGAAGCACCGCCATTACGGATAGATAACATACCTGAGAAGTAGTCGTGTACTGCACCTGCGAAGATACAACCTAGAACGATCCAAAGCATTGCTGCTGGGCCGTAAAGGGCACCCATGATAGGGCCGAAGATTGGACCTACACCAGCGATGTTAAGCAGCTGAACTAGGTAAACCTTTGGTGTCGACATTGGAACGTAGTCCACGCCATCTTGCTTAGTGTGAGCGGGTGTTTGGCGTTTTTCATTGATACCGAAAATCTTCTCGATAAAGGTACCGTAAATAAAGTAGCCACCAATGAGTGCTGCAACACAGGTAAGAAACCACATCATAATTTGTTATCCCTGAATGTATTAATTAAGTCAGGGTGTATATTAAAGGAGTCGATGAGAAGAAACTTCCGCTACGAGAGTAAGTGGTCGAATAGCCAATTTAACGGTGTTATAACTGATTGAGTGGTTTGTTCACTTTGCTGAGTGGCGGGTATTTCTATCGAGAGGCCGATTAGCTCTATAGAGAGGTTGTTTGAGTTGGCTTAACGGCGACTACTGATTCTGAGTGGTCGGAATGAACCTAAAGTTGCGAAGATTAGACAATAAGTGGACATCGACAGGCGTTCAGCGGAGAATCAGCACAAAGGCAGCGCTTCGTCAGAAAGTGGTGAAGTAATAATATAAAGGATTGAAATGAAAAAAATAATCGCACTATTCGCCGTGGCATTTAGCCTTGCAGGATGCAGCGCCAATATTCAAGATTTAGCGGCAGAAGGTAACTGGAAAGAGATTGGTTACCGTGATGGTATTAAAGGCCACACTCAGCGTTCTTATCAAGAGATGACTGCGCTTGGTGCTGTTGACCAAGCCAGTTACACAGAAGGTTATCACTCAGGTGTGACTGAATACTGTAACCCTAACCATGCTTATCAGATTGGCTTGTCTGGTCAGGTGTATGAAGGTGTATGTTCTGGTACGGAAGACGCTCAACGTTTCCGTATGGAATGGCAGCGTGGCTGGGATGAGTTCTCGAACGACTATTAATCTGGCTTACGGTTAATTCGTTATCTCGTTTAAATAAAAAACCAGTACTTCATGTGTACTGGTTTTTTGTATCAAGCTTTCAGCTGTATCGAAGACTAATCCGATATTTTACTGATTATTCTCTACCGCTTTTCTCAGGAAGCCATTTTGTTGGTCAAGCTGAGCCTTGGCACTTTCAAAATCAAGCCCAGTTAGAATCATCAAAATAGCGAGCTTTACGTCATAATCGGTGGTTTTTAGCGTCGCCACTGCTAGTGCTTTATCACACTCAGTCGCTTGAATCACGATACGAGCGGCGCGGGCAACCAACTTTTCATTGGTCGCTTTTACGTCGACCATCAGGTTTTGGTAGCTCTTACCAATGCGTATCATGCTTGCTGTCGTCAGCATATTAAGCACCAGCTTTTGTGCCGTACCTGATTTGAGTCGTGTTGACCCCGTTAATGCTTCTGGGCCAACCACTGGGCTAATTGCTATTTGAGCGATCTCGGCAATTGGAGAGTCAGGGTTACAAGACAGCGCTACGGTCACCGCCCCGATTTGATTGGCATAGTTAAGTGCACCAATCACGTAAGGTGTGCGACCGCTCGCAGCGATACCTACCACGACATCATTTTCTGAAAACTGAATTGCTTTGAGGTCCTCAATACCAAGAGTTAGCGAATCTTCCGCGCCTTCTTTGGCTTTTAAAATGGCTTCTGGTCCGCCGGCGATTAGGCCGATAACCATCTTGTCTGATACACCGAAAGTCGGTGGACATTCTGATGCGTCTAACACACCTAATCGACCACTGGTGCCTGCACCCATATAAATCAGTCGACCACCGTTTTGGAAGGCGTGAGCGATGTTATCAACGGCTTGAGCAATCTGTGGAAGCTCGGCCTCGATAGCGAGTGGTACTTGTTTGTCTTGTTGGTTAATCTTTTCAACCACTTCGAGAGAGGTGAGTAGATCAATATCCATAGTATCAGGGTTTCTCCCCTCCGAAACGAGGTGCGAGAGCGCTGATATGAGAGCGTCGTTACTCATAATGATCCTTAAATGGTGATTCTAAAATGATGGTTATAATTCGTTTAGTCAGCACGATAGAGAACGCCTAGAGAGGCAGCCCTGCTTGCGCCAGTCACTTCGGGTAGATTACTTGGCAGTTGATGGACATGACGTTGAGCAAGCCACGCAAAGGCCATCGCTTCCATGTAGTCGGCATCAACGCCTTTACTGGTCGTAGAATCAACCTCCCAACTCGGAAGCAGTTCAGCCAACCTTTTCATCAACAATGGGTTTCTCGTACCGCCGCCACACACATAGAGTGCAGGTTGGTCACCCAAGCGATAAGTCTCCACTTCATTGGCCATCGTCAATGCGGTGTATTCACAAAGCGTGCGCTGAACATCTTCTGCTGCAAGGTCTTTAAATTCTGTTAATTGTTGTTCTAACCAAGGCAGGTTAAACAACTCTCTACCGGTGCTTTTGGGTG
This sequence comes from Vibrio sp. Isolate33, assembly GCF_022397895.1. Lineage (NCBI taxonomy): Bacteria > Pseudomonadati > Pseudomonadota > Gammaproteobacteria > Vibrionales > Vibrionaceae > Vibrio > Vibrio sp. Isolate33. The sequence goes on along the minus strand of NZ_JAKEUP010000033.1, from coordinate 23,360 downwards.
GTAATTGAGATAGATAAGATTCATTTAAAAGCTGTTTGAGCAAGTCATGGTTCAGTTGACCTTTCAGAGCGAACTGCGCATCACGGTCAAACTTTTCACCTGTGTGTTTATCTACCCAAGCGTCCATCAACATATTGCCAGGGCCTGTATCATAACCAAGTGTTGGCTGGTTCTGGCGCAGCACTGAAATGTTCGAGATACCACCAATGTTCAACACCACAACCGAGCTGTCTTGTGGGCGAAAAATAGTATGATGAAATGCTGGTACGAGTGGAGCACCTTGTCCGCCAAGTGCCATGTCTTTACGTCTGAAATCGGCGACCGTTTGTATCTGCGTTTTCGCTGCAATGATATTGGCATCACCCAACTGCATGGTAAATGGCGATTCACCGGTTGGCTGGTGGAATACCGTTTGACCATGATTACCAATCGCAGTCACAGAAGATGCTGGTGTATCTGACTTTTCGAGAAGTTGTAGAACTGCATCAGCAAACAGATGACCAAGCTGATGGTCGAGTTCACCAATAGCAATCAAATCCGTTTTCTGACCAATACACACCTCAAGCAGGCGTGCTTTTAGGTCATCAGGCATAGGGAACTCATCATGCGCGAGCAATGTGATACGAGCTCCTTCTATCGACACTAAGGCTGTATCAACGCCGTCCATACTCGTGCCCGACATCACGCCGATATACAGTTCTTTATGATTTAACTCTACGCTCTTGCACTGCATTTCTAAAGTCTTCCACAGATTGGTTTAAAAACATTGTAAAGCAAATTTAAAGAGAATAATCTCGGGAAGTTTATGAAATTAGGTTAAATAAGGGATAAATATGGGACCGTTGTGGGTTGATGTTGCAGGCTATGAGCTGACCGCTGAAGACAGAGAAATTTTAGAGCACCCAACCGTTGGTGGTCTCATCTTATTTGCTCGAAACTACCACGATAGCAAACAACTATCTGCGTTAAACAAAGAGATCCGTAAAGTTGCCAAGCGTCCTATTTTAATTGGTGTTGACCAAGAGGGCGGTCGAGTACAACGCTTCCGTGACGGCTTTTCAATTATCCCTGCAGCTCAAGAGTTCGCGACCAAAAACAATGGTGAACAATTAGCAGAACAAGCGGGCTGGTTGATGGCTGCGGAATTGATTGCCCATGATATCGACCTGAGCTTTGCACCAGTCTTAGACAAAGGCCATGACTGTAAAGCGATTGGTAGCCGAGCGTTTGGTGAAGATATCGATACCATCGTCCGCCACAGTAGTGCTTTTATTAAGGGCATGAAATCAGTTGGCATGGCGACAACAGGAAAGCACTTCCCTGGACACGGCGGTGTGATTGCTGATTCACACCTTGAAACGCCTTATGACCCAAGAGATGACATCTTTGAAACCGACATGGCGATCTTCAAGGCGCAAATTGAAGCCGGAATACTGGATGCGATGATGCCAGCACACGTGATTTTTTCTCATTATGATGATCAACCTGCGAGCGGTTCACAGTATTGGCTGCAGAAAGTATTAAGACAACAACTTGGGTTTAAAGGCCTAATCTTCTCTGATGATTTAACCATGGAAGGCGCTGCGATTATGGGCGGTCCTGCCGACAGAGCAAAGGCTGCTTTGAATGCAGGGTGCGACATGGTGTTAATGTGTAATAAACGAGATGCACAAATAGAGGCTCTCGATCACTTAGCTATCCAAGAGGTGCCTTTAGCCAACTCATTGCTTAAAAAACACAGTTTTGATTTATCGACTCTTCACTCAGATAGCCGATGGAAAGAGGCTTCAGAGCAAATTAAGCGAATGCTAGGCAATGAGTGATAAATAAACACATAATAATTTTAGATAGGGCGATATGATAAATATCGCCTTTTTTGTATGTGTAGGGCGTGGTTTAGAGCTATTTGATAGCCTGAACTAGTTAAAGCAGTGGTGTAAAATTAAAATTACACTAAATGTTTTTTATTGTTTACACTTGCAATCGTTTTTGTAGCTGTTATTGTGTTTTTAAAGATTGTTAGCCCAAATGGAAATGTTGGGTGTAAAAATAAATATACAGGTTGAGTTATGCAGAAAAGTGAATTAAGCAATGTCAATATCATCGACGAACAGGTACTGATTACTCCTGAGGAGTTAAAAGCAAAACTGCCTTTGAGTGATAATGCTCGTCGTTTCATTCAAGAGTCTCGTCAAACTATCGCAAACATTATTCATAAGAAAGATCATCGCATGCTTGTTGTATGTGGCCCATGTTCTATCCACGATATTGAAGCTGCGAAAGAGTACGCGAAACGCCTAAAAGCACTTTCTGAAGAACTGAGCGATCAACTGTATATTGTAATGCGTGTTTACTTTGAAAAGCCTCGTACTACTGTTGGTTGGAAAGGTTTGATTAATGACCCTCATCTAGATGGTACTTTCGATATTGAGCATGGTCTGCATGTTGGTCGAGAGCTATTGGTTGAGCTTGCTGAGATGGAAATTCCACTCGCAACAGAAGCACTAGACCCAATCAGCCCACAATACCTAGCAGACACCTTCAGCTGGGCAGCAATCGGCGCTCGTACGACTGAATCACAAACTCACCGTGAGATGGCAAGTGGTCTTTCAATGCCAATCGGCTTCAAAAACGGTACTGATGGCAACCTAGGTACTGCAATCAATGCGATGCAGGCAGCTTCTTCTAGCCACCGCTTCATGGGTATCAGCCGCGAAGGTCAAGTTGCACTGCTTACTACTCAAGGCAACCCAAATGGTCACGTTATTTTACGTGGCGGTAAGCAAACGAACTACGATTCAGTTTCTGTACACGAATGTGAACAAGAGCTTGGTAAATCAGGCTTAGAAGCGGCGCTGATGGTTGACTGTAGCCACGCAAACTCTCGCAAAGATTTCCTTCGCCAACCTCTAGTTGCAGAAGATGTGATTCACCAAATTCGTGAAGGCAACAAGTCGATCATCGGCCTTATGATTGAAAGCCATATTAACGAAGGAAACCAATCTTCGGATATACCTCTCAATGAGATGAAATACGGCGTATCTATTACCGACGCGTGTATCAATTGGGATTCAACTGAGGCACTATTGAAACATGCACATACGGAATTAGTCCCGTTCTTAGAGAACCGCTTGAAAGGTTAGTCAGAGTTTTAAATTTAAGTGCCTCATCTAATGGGGCATTTTAAGATCTGTTACTAGCGAAATCAGCGTTAGTACGGGCTTATAGATTAGTAAGGAATAAAATGGCCGTTGAACTGAACGAATTACGCGACCAAATCGATGCTGTCGATAAACAAATGCTGGATTTACTTGCTCAGCGATTGGCTCTAGTAGAGAAAGTCGGTGAAGTAAAAAGTGAACATGGTTTACCTATTTATGTGCCAGAGCGCGAAGCAGCAATGCTGGCATCTCGTCGTCAAGAAGCCGAGAAAATAGGGGTTCCACCACAGTTAATCGAAGATATTTTGCGTCGTACTATGCGTGAGTCTTATGCCAGTGAGAAAGATTCTGGTTTTAAGTGCCTTAACCCAGAGTTACGTTCAGTGGTTATCGTCGGTGGTAATGGTCAACTTGGCGGTCTGTTTGGACGTATGTTTAAGCTTTCTGGCTACGAAGTGAAAATCCTTGGCAGCCAAGATTGGGATAGAGCCGACGAAATCTTAGATAACGCAGGGCTTGTGGTTGTTACCGTTCCAATTCACCTAACAGAAGGTGTGATTGCAAAACTAGGTAACCTACCAAGCGATTGTATTCTTTGTGATCTAACATCGATTAAGTCGAAACCGCTGCAAGCTATGATGAACATGCACCAAGGCCCGGTGGTTGGTCTGCACCCAATGTTTGGCCCTGATGTACCAAGCCTGGCGAAACAAGTGATTGTTTACAGTGATGGTCGTGGTTCTGAAAGCTACCAATGGCTGCTGAATCAATTTGGTATTTGGGGCGCAAGCCTATGCCAGATGGATGCCGCTGAGCATGATCATGGTATGACCTTGATTCAAGCACTGCGCCACTTCACCTCATTTGCTTACGGTTTACACCTAAGTAAAGAGAATCCGAATATCGATCAGCTTCTGAAGTTAAGCTCGCCAATCTACCGACTTGAGATTGCGATGGTTGGTCGTCTGTTTGCTCAAGACCCGAACTTGTACGGAGACATCATTCTGTCTTCAGATGAGAATATTGAGATGATCCGACGCTTCCATAGCTGTTTCGGAGAAGCTCTAGAGATCTTAGACGGGAAAGATAAAGCCAAGTTTGTTGATAGCTTTAACCAAGTGAGCGATTGGTTTGGTGATTACTCACAGCAATTCTTGCAAGAGAGTCAAAGTCTATTAAAACAAGCACATGACTCGATTCACCGTGGCTAAGTACGGTTTGAAATCATAAAAAAGAGCGACCATTTGGTCGCTCTTTTTGTTTGTGCTGAACGCTATGAAAGCATTTAGCCTACAGTAGGCTAAATGCAATTAGATCATCGTAGGCCAAATCAACTGTTCCTAATAACCAACAGCTAAAAACTAGTTAGTCGCGATAGGCTTTTTAGTATCTTCACTTGATACTGTGTCGATGGTCGAACTGATGTAAGGCACGTTTGTTAGGTTGATCTGCAAACGAACCACATTATCAATCAGTTGAACCAGTGGTCCCCACTTAACCTTTTTCTCTTTTTCGAACACGTAGTTGAAGTTTTCTGGTGTCCAGTCCATCAAGTATTGAGGGTTCAACGAACGGCCAAGGAAGCGTACTTCATAGTGTAGGTGTGGCCCGGTTGAGTTACCTGAGTTACCACAGCTCGCAATCACATCGCCTTTACTTACGAACTGACCGCTGCGAACTTTGAATTTCTGTAGATGAGCGTAAGAACTCATGAAGCCAAACGAGTGGCGCATGGTAATAAAGTTGCCGAAGCCTTTATTACTCGGACGAACCGTTTCAATTACACCATCTGCAGGCGCTAAGATATCTTCGCCGCGCTTACAAGTCAGATCGATACCGGTATGGTTGTGGCGTTTACCTGTGATCGGATTGGTACGGCGACCATAAGAAGATGAGATACGTTGGTACGCCATTGGGCTGTCGTTTGGAATCAAACGGAACATGGTGGCTCTTACCGCTGAATCGACGGCCGCAGCATCAATGCGATCTTCTAGTGATACTTCATCAGTAAGTAGCTCTTCATCGGCAAGGCCAAGTACTGATTCCACATCAAATACACGCTTACCAAGCAGTTGTATCGTGCCTTCTTTCTCGGTCAGTGTTTGCGACAAAGAGTGGTTGGTTTCTACTTGTTCTGCGTAAAGAAACTCAGTTTGCTCTTTTTCAACAATCAGGGTTTCAATTAACTCTTGTGCGTCACCTGCTTGCATCGCGAGTTCTTGTTGATTCTCGAAGTGCATGTAGGCAGCGCCGCCAATCAGTAGTGGTACTGAAAAAATTGCAGTGGTGCACATGAGCACGGCTTTTCGGCCGAAGTAAAACGTCTGTTCCCCCTGACTAGAGGGAATAGTGATGGAAATTTTTTTAGACATGGTTCTGTATTAACTAAATGCTTCTAATAGACAAATGGGTTACGGATATATCACTCACTACCTAAGTCGGTAAGGTGTTCTATCTCTCTAAAAAGCAGTTCATCGTCACCAACGTTAAGCTCCACAAGGCGCTTAAGGTGGCTAATACTATCAATATCTAAATGCTCTATGCGTAAACGCATTGAGGTATTGATGGTTGAGACTATCGTTGCTTCTAACTGAATATTGATATCACTGTTTGTCAGCGTAAAGCTCACGTGAACAGGCATATCGTGGCTGAGTTGTTGCCATTCCTCACATTGAATGAGTAAACCATGGAGCGACAAATCTTGCACTGAGCCGGATACATTTACTTGTCCTTGTGAGATCTCAGTCGGGACTTGATAAATAACTCGTGAAAATTGACGTCTTTCAACCATAGGTAATATCTCTATATCAATAGGTAAATAGTAAGCCAGATATATCAAAGGCCGCTATTATCGCGGCCTTTGTTCAGAATACAAGCTAATTTACTTAGATATACGCTTGTACTTGATGCGGTGCGGTTCTGCCGCTTGAGCGCCCAGAGTCTGCTTCAGCCACTCAGTGTACTCAGTATAGTTACCTTCGTAGAAGTTAACTTGACCTTCATCACGGTAGTCTAAGATATGGGTCGCAATACGGTCTAGGAACCAACGGTCATGCGAGATAACCATTGCACAACCAGGGAACTCAAGCAGTGCTTCTTCAAGAGCACGTAGAGTTTCAACGTCAAGGTCATTGGTAGGTTCATCGAGTAGCAGTACGTTACCGCCTGCTTTTAGCAGTTTAGCTAAGTGAACACGGTTACGTTCACCACCTGAAAGCTCACCGATGATCTTCTGTTGGTCGTTGCCTTTAAAGTTGAAACGAGAGCAGTATGCACGCGCAGGGATTTCGAAGTTGTTGATCTTAATGATATCAGCGCCTTCAGAGATCTCTTGGAATACAGTCTTCGTGTCGTCCATGCTGTCACGGAACTGATCAACAGAAGCAAGCTTAACGGTTTCGCCTAGTTCAACTGTACCTGAATCTGGCTGTTCTGCTCCGCTTAGCATCTTGAATAGTGTTGATTTACCTGCACCGTTGGCGCCAACGATACCTACGATTGCACCTTTAGGCATGCTGAACGATAGGTCGTCGATAAGAACGCGATCACCAAACGATTTAGTTAGGTTGTTCACTTCAAGAACTTTATCACCTAGGCGCTCACCTGGCGGGATGAACAGTTCGTTGGTTTCGTTACGCTTCTGGTATTGGCCAGTAGTCAGTTCTTCAAAACGAGCCATACGAGCTTTAGACTTAGCTTGACGGCCTTTAGGGTTTTGACGAACCCACTCAAGCTCTTTCTCGATAGTCTTTTGACGTGCGCTTTCGCCCGCTTTTTCTTGCTTAAGACGCTCGTCTTTCTGTTCTAGCCAAGATGTGTAGTTACCTTCCCATGGGATACCTTCACCACGGTCAAGTTCTAGAATCCAGCCAGCTGCGTTGTCTAGGAAGTAACGGTCGTGGGTAATCGCCACAACAGTACCACTGTAATCAACGAGGAAGTGCTCAAGCCATGCTACTGATTCTGCATCCAAGTGGTTGGTTGGTTCATCAAGAAGCAGCATGTCTGGCTTTTCAAGAAGTAGACGACAGATAGCAACACGACGACGCTCACCACCTGATAGGAATTCAATTTTCGCATCCCATTCAGGAAGACGAAGTGCGTCAGCAGCACGCTCTAGAGCTGTTTCTAGGTTGTGACCGTCTTTTGCTTGAATCAGTGCTTCTAGTTCGCCTTGCTCTTTAGCAAGTGCATCGAAGTCTGCATCTGGTTCTGCGTAAGCTGCGTAAACTGCATCGATACGCTTAAGTGCGTCAGCAACGTCAGAAACCGCTTCTTCTACGATCTCACGAACTGTTTTTGATTCGTCTAGTACAGGTTCTTGCGGTAGGTAACCTACTTTAAGGCCTTGCTGTGCACGAGCTTCACCATCAATATCAGTATCAATACCAGCCATGATACGTAGTAGGGTAGATTTACCTGAACCATTTAGACCCAAAACACCGATTTTAGCGCCAGGAAAAAAGCTAAGAGAAATGTCTTTAAGAATTTGACGCTTAGGTGGAACAGTTTTGCTCACCCGAGACATGGTATATACGTATTCAGCCATTGCCGATCGATCCTAATTATTGTTCAAAATTGTCTGCTATTTTATACCAATATCCCTAAAGATGTTACTCCTAGGTCAGAAAAGCCATTCTTGAACTAATCCTTACCTATTATTGTTACATTGGTCATTAAAACTATATTTAATGAGCTTCTGAGGCGAAGTGTTAAATATTAATAATATTTACACTCAAACTCTTTACATTTGATGTGATGTCGGGCGTAAATAGACTTCACGTATTCATACACGCACTAAGGAAAGAGCGAATGTTTTTCCGCATTGGTAATACGAAAATTGCTGTGGCTGCATCAGCAATTTTGTCTTCATTTTCACTGGCTCCGATGGCTATGGCTAGCAACGCCTCCGAGCTTGAAATGCAGCGTGATGTTTATGATAGAGCGCAAGAGGTTTTAGACAACCGTGATCTAAAAGCCTACTCCGCGCTACGTAACAAAATTCAAACATACCCTTTAACACCTTACACCGATTATCGAGCTTTTCTGATTGGCTTAGGTGAGCGCACACCTGCTGAGGTCGATGATTTTATTGAAGAGAATAAGGCACTGCCATTTTCAAATCGAATGCGCGCACCTTATTTGGACTCATTGGCTGCTCAAAAGCAGTGGAAGACCATCCTTGAGTTTCAAACCAAAGAGCCTGTCGGTGAAAAATACCAATGTATTTATTATCGAGCGCATTACGAGCAAGGTAACAAAGAGCTCGCCTTTAAAGGGGCGAAACAGCTTTGGTTGAGCGGCAGTGGTGTTGATGATGCCTGTGACCCTTTGTTTAAGAGCTGGGATCAAGCCGGTTTAAGAACGGATGAACTCATTCTAGATAGAATGTTATTAGCGTTTGAAGGCCGTAACGGCAAGCTGATGAGCTATCTGATCAAGCAATTGGATCATGATGAGTCAATTGCTCAAGCTAAGCAGATGAAGGCGTTGTACAACAAGCCTGAAAACGTGCTCGCATTTGCTAAGAAACATCCTGCTAATGAATTCTATCAAGCTCAAACCGAGTTTGGTTTCGAGAAGCTAGCAAGGAAGTCATCAAGCAGCGCTCAAGAGGTGTTTGGTGATGTCATCAAGGCTCAGAAGTTTTCGAAAGAGAAATCTCAAGAACTTGCGGATTATCTAACGTTCCGTTTGATTAACACCGATTCTGAAGAGTTGATGGTGTGGCGAGACAAAATGCTCGCGAGCTCATCAAAGCAAGTGTTGCTTGAGCGACGTGCTCGTTTAGCGATTCAACATGCCGATTGGACTGGTCTACAACAGTGGATCGCGCGCTTGGATGATAAGCATCAAGCTTCGCTTCGCTGGCAATATTGGCAGGGCAGAGCAGAGATTGCGTTGGGTGATATCGCGGAAGGTAACAAACGACTGTCTGACATCATGGGTCAGCGTAATTTCTACAGTGTTGCCGCAGCGAAGCAATTAGGCAAGCCGGTTCAATACCCAACATCGACTCTCAAATACAATGCTGAAATGGTGAAGCCATTCGATACGTCTTTAGTTCGTATTGGTGAGCTGATTGACCGAGATAAAATTGCGGCTGCGAAGAGTGAGTGGCGCTGGTTATTAACTAATGCAGACAAAGACCAAAAGGCGATGCTTGCGGCTCACGCTGCGACACAGCGTTGGAATCACTTTACGGTGACGGCGAGTATCTCAGCGAAGATGTGGGATAACATTGCATTACGTTTCCCTGTTGCTCATAAGTGGTGGTTTAACTTCTACGCAGAAAAACACGATATCGACCCAATCACCTTGATGTCTTTAGCAAGGCAAGAGAGCGCGATGGATTCGGAAGCTCGTTCTCCTGTTGGCGCGCGTGGAATCATGCAAATTATGCCGAAGACGGCGCAATACACGGCTAACAAGCATCAGATTAAGTATAAGGGCAGCGATGATCTTTATGATGTCGGTAAGAACATAGAGATTGGTAGTCACTATCTCGATGGCTTGCTTTCTCAATACGACAACAACCGTATTTTTGCTTTTGCTGCATACAACGCAGGGCCAAGTCGTGTGAAGCAGTGGCGTTCACGCAGTGACGAAAAGCTTGATGCGTATGCCTTTATTGAAATGATTCCATTCAAAGAGACGCGTGGCTATGTTCAGAACATCTTGATGTTTGAGACTTACTATCGAGATATCTTAGGCGAGAAGGGCACGTTTTTAGCGCCTCATGAGGCAAAAACGAAATACTAAGGTCTCGGCGCTTTGTCCGAAACTTAGTAAATATTAAAGGCAGTGAGTGCGAACCATTTCCACTTACTGCCTTTTTACATTGGATTGCAGCAAGTGTTGCGGTATAAAGTGTTAAACGCTTTCAATCGTTAAGCGACTCTTTAAAGTCTGAATTTAAAAGTAAGTGTAGAGATATGGCATCACAACCTGAATATGATAATTGGCAACAACTAATGGATTTGGTAAAGACGGCTGTCGAAAAAGATCAGCACGAACTGTTGTTGACTATGATGATGACACCCGATGAGCGAGATGCTCTGGTTGCACGAATTAATATCTTTTGTGAGCTGATGAAAGGCGAGATGTCTCAAAGACAAGTAAGCCAAATGTTAGGAGTAGGTGTGGCGACAATTACTCGAGGCTCGAATGAGTTAAAGGCAAAATCGGAACAAGAGAAAGCCGTGATTGCGGATTTATTACTCAAATAGTCAAATAGTCACTAAGTTGTGAGAGTAAGAATTCGATAAAAAACGCTAACGGACTGTTAGCGTTTTTTGTTTCTGAGCATTTATTTCAGAACTTCTTTAGCTCTAGCTGAACACTAAATAGGAAAGTGCTCAGGGTTCACAAATGGGATCAGCCCTAAGATTAAAGCTTGGTGATACACCGAACTGCGAGACAGTTGGTTATGTGTCAGTAAGCCAATTGCACCGCCTTTCTGTTTGATATTATCGGTACCAAACACTTCATCCATTACATCTCCGAGCTCGTTTGCATGCTCTAGCTTTTCAAGTACGGCTGGTGGCAGCATCAGACTTGCTGAACGCGACTCGCCTCGTTGTCCGTTAGATTCAATCACCATCCATGCAAAGGTGACGTTTCTTTCTATTCCTGCTTCTAGACCAACATAAAAGTCAGCATTGGGCTGCGCTTGAGTAGCGTTATGCACGCGGTTTACCGCACCTTGATAGGTTTCATCATTGCTCATCGGTTGATCTGCTACGCCGCTTGGCACACTGACGCCAGTGAACTCAAAATCAGTATCTGGAAAAGCCGACTGAAACGCGCTTTTCACAGCGTTTATTTTTGCAGGGTTTAGCGAAGCAATGATGACGTTCTTCATGTATTAGATTCTTCTTGTTGTTGATTAAATCGAAGCTGATGCGCACGATACCATTCGTTGAGCTCTTGTAGTGGCATAGGTTTACCAAAGTAATAGCCTTGCAGCATGTCGCACTGGGCGTCTTGCAGCCATTTGTGCATCTCTTTCGTTTCGATGCCTTCAGCCGTAACGGCTTTGCCCTGTGCATGACACAGCTCTATCACGGGTTTAACTATGTTCTGATTGTCCGTCTCGATCAAGGTTTCTAAAAAGCCTTTATCCAATTTAATTTTCTGGGTTGGATATTCAACCAACTGGGTGATAGAGGTGTAACCCGAACCAAAATCATCAATTGCTAATCGGTAGCCCATTCGAGACAGTTCGTTGAGCAGCGGGAAGCCTTGTGAGTTTGAATAGAAAGTCTCGGTGATCTCAAAATCAATCAAACTTGGTGGAATGTTTTGAATCCCAGCATGTTGGTCAATAAATTCAGCGAGGTGCGTGGTTTCTATCCCAGCTGAAGACAAGTTGATTGATAGTTGAATGGAGTGATCAAATTGAGCCTGCAGTTGATGAAATGAGGCAAACGCATTCTTAATTACCCAGCGGTCGACAAGCTCAAATAAACCGGTTTGTTCGGCTATCGGAATAAACTCATTCGGCGGAACCAATCCAAGATGACTTGATTCCCAACGTAGTAGTACCTCTACGCCAATAACCTCACGGCCACTTGAGTCCATATAAGGCATGTAAACAAGCTTAAACTCTTCATCAAAGTTCTTCTCTCTTAACGCTTGCTCAATGCTTGCTTGACGTTGAATGGTTTTGTCTAAGTCTAACGAGTAATCCGCAAACTGGTTCTTACCAGCACGCTTTGCTTGATACATCGCAGTATCGGCATTCGATAATAGCTTTTCGATCGAGTACCCATCATTCGGGTAGGTCGCGATGCCAATGCTGACGGTGATTGGAAAGCTGCCAGATTCGGTAATAAACCCTTTTTGCAGCGGCTCTAATAGTTTTTCAGAGAAGTCATGTGCCACGTTACCCGAATGAGCGGGCGCATTTATATAAACAACAAATTCATCGCCAGACAAGCGTGCAGGCATGCAGTGAGCACGGTACTTATCTTGATAAAGAGCACAAATGTCCGTGATGCGCTGGGCGAAGGACACCAGTATTGAGTCACCGATCTGATGGCCATATTTGTCGTTCACAAATTTGAAGTTATCTAAGTCGAGATAAAGCACCCAGGTATAGGTATTTGAATTCGGTTTAGGCAGAGATTGCTCAACGAATGATTGGAATTGACGTCGGTTGGCAATCTTGGTCAGTTGATCGTTTTCTGCCAACACCTTTGTCTGTTGATAGGTGTTATCCAACTCTTGGTACATATCGTAAAAGCGTTGTGATAAACGGCCTAACTCATCATTCGTCCCCAAACGTTCAATGTTCTTTCTCTGTTTCTTTTCTACTTGCTGAAGTTGTCTATCCAAACGTGTGATTGGGCTTATCACACAACGAGACAGAAGAATCAGTAGCAAGGTAACCGAAACAAATGCAGATAAGGCAAAGGATAGGCTGAGTTCATTCCAGATAGATTTGAGTTTGTTGTCTAACAAGAACTGTGCGGGATCGAGTGTGGCGTAAAGCTCTGGTGTAAGCTTTACGGTTTGGGTTAATTCATGCCCTAAAGTGACTGGTGTTGGGGTAAAGAACAAACTGGTTTGGTAGTCGAACTCTATCTGTTTCCGCAGTGAATTAAATTTATCGAGTGAGACTGACACCACCACAAAAAATACATTGTTGAGTTGATAGCTTATGGGTGTTGAAACCGTTTTTTTATCAAGTACTTCATAGTGAACCAACATCCCTTCGCCTTGGGAGTTTTGTATGTAGTTGGTGCTCGAGGTAGCTAAGGTTTCTTGATATTGATGGTCGATGAATTCCAACACTTTGGGATCCATCTTTGCGAAAGGATCACTGCTATTTTCAGCGTAATAGCTGAGGGTTCGATCGCCATCGAGTAGGGCAAGCCCTGTAAAGCTGTCGTCGCCATCTTGCAGTAGTTGAATAGTCTCGTGGAGGTTATCAATCAGCTCAAGCTCACGGTTGGGATTATTATCAACCATAAAGTAGTTCTTAACCATGTCACTTTTGGTGAGGGTATAAGAGTAACTGTTTAGGAAAGATCGAGACTGACGAAAGTAACCAGCTAGCTTTTCCATGCTTAACTGCAGTGCATTGTCTTCACGTTTGATGAAGCTGCTTTTTTGCGTGGAGTAGATGATATAGCTAGAAGTCGCCGTACTGATCAGTATTACAGGGGCAATCAGAAGTAATATTTTCGTACTTAGCTTCATGGCTATTCACAACACTGTTTATAAATTTTAGCGCGTCAGTTTATGTTACTTGGCAGGAGCTCGCTATTATTTAGACGATGTTCGATGATTTCCTGTGAAGGGGGTAAGGTTTTGTCTTAATTGATAAAAAAGCCACTAGTGAGTTTTATTCTAGAAAGGTACAAACGATAGTGGTCGGTAGATATGTAGGGTCTGCAAAACAAAAAAGTTGTGCTTAAGGCGTGCTAGGTTAACTGTTTTTGAGTGAATAAAGCATTTGGCCTACTGTAGGCCAAATGCTCGTGAAGCTGAAATTCAGACTAGTTCAAAGCTATGACAACTTAACTTGAGTGGCTTTGATGTTCTCACTCGGGTAGCAGCCCAGAACCTTCAGGTGGCGAGTAATCGCTGTTAATTCAGTGATTGCTTGCTGCATATTATCTGAATCTAGGTGAGCTTCTAGATCGACATAAAACATCTCTTCCCAAGGGTTGCCCATGATAGGGCGAGACTCTAACTTAGTCATGTTGATGCCTAAGCGTTGCAGAATCAGTAGAGTCTCGACCAAAGAACCCGCCTCTTGAGAAGTTGACATGATCAGTGTCGTTTTCGCAGGGATCTGAGTCGATACTTCAACAGGCTTACGAGCGACCACGATGAAACGTGTGTGGTTTTCTGTCTGGTTTGCAATGTTGCCTTGAATTGGCTGAAGCCCGTAAAGCTTGCCGCTAGATGCATTACCAATTGCTGCAACATCATCACCGTCCAGCTCTTTAACCTTTTTCATTGCGTCGGCTGTGCTTGCGCAAGATTCAAGAGTCACACCCTTGAGGCGGCTTAAGAACTCACTGCACTGCTGATGTGGTTGTGGGTGCGAGTAAAGTGTTTTGATGTCTTCTAAACGGATATCACTTTTCGCCACTAGGCAGTGTTCGATTGGTTGAGAAAGCTCACCAACGATATACAGCGTTGTGTGTTGCAGTAGGTCGTAGACTTCGTTAATCGAACCTGAGCTGGTGTTCTCAATAGGCAGTACACCGTAGTCGGCATGGCCAGATTCTACAGTTGAGGCGACTTCCTTGAAGTGATTACAGTTTAGCTCAATCAATTCCATATTCTTGCGGCTGAAATATTCACGACTCGCAAGGTGAGAATAAGATCCCTTAGAACCTAAGAACGCAACGCGAGCCAATGGCTTGCGGCTTTGCGGATTCGCTAGGTTTTGTAAGTATGACTGTTGCAGTAAAACAGAATCTTCGATGATGGTGTGAAACAGCTTAGTAATGTACTGCGCATCAAGTTCGTATTTATCTTTGCCGTTGTTGATCAGCTTTACTAATAGTTGTTGTTCTCTTACTGCATCACGAACTGGCTTTGATGTTTCTACCTTGCTTTTCGCAACTTCGATACTTAGCTTGCGACGCTCTGAAAGTAGGTTCAGTAGTTCGTCGTCTAAGTCATTAAGACGAAGGCGGATATCATCCAGTGAAATTGAGCGGTCAGTCATAAATGTGTCCTTATAAAAAAGCCTCCCTAGTGTGGGAGGCTTCTTGTTCGTTTTTGACTTGTTTTTCTAAAACGACTTAGCCTCCGATTTACGGAAGAAAAAAGAAGTCAAAAATAAACAAAGATTGAGTGTGCATAAAAAGTGATTGTTTTATGAATGTTTAAACACAATAAGCAAGCGAGCTACGAGCGTCAAGCAAAAAAATAGCGCCCTGAGGCGCTATTTTTTAATCTGTTATCTTTCCTTATTCTACTTCAGCTTCTAGCTCTTCGATTTCAGGCTTTTCAGCGCGGCGCGCTTCTGGTTTATGACGCAGCTTGTTGAGTTGACGCTCTAGTTTTTGTTCTACTTCGTTGATGGCAACGTAGAGGTCGTCATGGATTGATGAAGCAACAAGTTGGCCTTTTGGTACTGTTAGTACCGCTTCAAATTTCTTCTTCTTGTTTGGTTCTTCACTAAAGCTCGCTTGGCAGCCAATGATGTCTACTTGCCATTTATCCAGCTTCTTAAATTTGCTTTCTATGTGATCACGGATTGCAGAGGTAATGTCGATGTTTTTACCAGTGATGTTCATTTTCATAGAAGTTTTCCTCTGTTGTATCCCTCATGGGTTAACTTCAGATTACGACTTTTAGGAATAAAGAATGTGATCTAGATCTTGTTTTGGTCGGGTGTCATGATCATTAAAATCAAATGTGATCTCACGCAAGTCTTGGTATCTTTTTGTCGAAAAATGCTTGTTATCCCTATGAAAAACGATAACTTGGAGGCAAGGCTTCGCTAAAAATTAAAACGGTTTTTAGGGGCGTCTTACAGCTTATTGAAAGTGCTTGATGAAAATTCACTCAATACGCTTTCGTGATTGAAGTCACACTCAAGACCTCTACGAATTTTATAAGCAAAAGCCGCATAAGTTTTCTTATGCGGCTTTTGTGTTTTTAGTCTGTTCTCAAGCGCTTGTTGTTCTGGCTAATAGTGCCAATAAGCGTTAATCGTTGGTTTGCAGTAGTCGCGCGGTCCCGTTTTCTCGAGTAGCATTAATCGCCGCTAGCTGTTTGTAGATAACAAAGTAACGGTTGATATTAGCAACGTAGGTCACAGGCTCTTTACTGACATATTTACGAGTGATGATTTCGACATTCTTGAACCAGATGTTGGGGTTATAGCCTTGTTTTTTGGCCAGTTGCCTCATCTTCCTGATTTTGGCTGGACCTGCATTGTAAGCGGCCAAGGTGAAGTAGATCTGGTTGTCGGGGGAAATCGCCACGTCACTAAAATAGCGGTCCTTGATAAAGCGCATGTACTTCACGCCCGCGTGGATATTGTTGTCTACTTTATGGATGTTCTTGATGTTGACGTTTTTATCTCTAGCTGTGCTAGGCAATACCTGCATCACACCAATGGCACCACGGTGAGAGACTTGGCTCTGATCAAGCCCTGACTCTTGAAAGCCCTGAGCCGACATCATTAAAGGATCAAACTCGTATTTGCTAGAGTACTTCTCAAAGACATCCGCCAGCTTAGCGACTCTGTCTACTTTGTTTGGGTTGAGAGCTCGCCCTAACCAACGGGTATTGTCGATGTACTTCTGGTAAATCACGTTCCCCAATAAGGTACCAGTACGAGCTTTCTTAACGTATTTATTGATCTCTGCTTTGAGGATTGGGCTGTCTTTTCTCAGAGCCCACGCAATACGGCCATTCTCACGTAACGGTAAGTCATTATGAACCTGAATGTTTTCCATTACATCGATCCACAGTTTAGCTTTATGGCTATCTAGAATTGTGCCTTGTATGTAGCCTTGGTTAACCAGCTCTATCAGCTCATAGTCTTGTAGTGATTCTTCGATAAAGTGGACATGCAGTGGCGGTAAACCTAATTCGTTGAGATCTTTATTCACCCTTTGCACACTCTCGAAGTAGCTAGAGCTCGCGCGTATCCATACTTCCTTACCGCTCAATTGCTTGATTTCAGTGATAGGCGCTGACTTCTTCCCGGTGATAATGAGTTCTTTACCATCTTTAATCATAGGATCTGAGAAATCGATGCTTTCTAATCGTTTATCGGTGATCGTCAGGTTAGCTACGGCGACATCACCATAACCAGACTGTAAAGAGGGAAGCAGATCATCTCGCTGTACAGGGATGATTTGAACATTGAGGTAAGGGTGTTTCTTGCGAAGGCTTTTTTCAAAATGGTAGAGCATTTCTGCCACGATACCTTTTGGCTTGCCATCTTCTATGTAGTAGAAGCCAAGATCAGCAGAAACCAACACTCTAACCGTTCCTTTGGTTTTGAGTACATCTAAGTCGCCCATGTATGGCTTATTGCTCAATGGGGATAGTTCTAATGCGTGGGAAAATTGGCTAAATAGCACGATCCCGATAAGTAATAACAACCTACTCACATCCACACTCCATGTTGATGTTTTGTTAACAGTTATTTATTGAAGATACCGTGTATTGTGCGATTCATCAAGTTTGCGAAATGCAGTTGAAAAAAAAGCGCGCTAGTTAATTAGCGCGCTTTTTAGATTGATATGTAAATGGTTGATTAAGGGAGTGGGTTTAACTCAATCAACTGTTCTGTTCTTGAAACTGCATCTTCTAGGCCAAGTTGTTTGTAGGCTTCGAGCTGTATTTTCAAAGATTTACGCGCTGCAATGGTGTCAGGGTAAGTCTTTTGCAGTTCCTGAGTTCTGTTTACTGCAGCAATCCAAGCTTCACGGCGTAAGTAGAAATCCGCTGTTGCTAAGTCGTATTCCGCTAGGCGGTTTTTTAGTGCGAACATGCGTTTTTGTGCATCTTCCGCGTATGGACTTGCAGGGAAACGCTCAAGTAGTCGCTTGAAGTCAGCAAAAGCAAGCTTCACTGGTTCTGGATCTCGGTCACTACGATCGATATTAAAAATATCGTGCATGAAGTTTCGATCTTGTGCCATGTGCGTTAGGCCGCGCATGTAAAGAACCCAGTCCTGTTTCTCGTGAGTTGGGTTTAAACGCAGGAATCGTGAAATGGTCGCAAGGCCAAGTGCCAAGTCATCATTTTTGTAGTAAGCGTAAATCAGATCGAGCTGTACTTGCTCAGAATAGGCGCCGAATGGGTAACGAGAGTCTAGGGCTTCTAGCTTTTCGATTGCAGAAAGCCAGCTACCGCTCTGCAGTGATTCTTGAGCGTCAGAGTAGAGAACCGATGGTGGTACATCTGGCACTATCTCTTCACTACTTGAACAACCAACCAAGAGTGATACGGCTAATAGACCCGATAAAGTAAGGTGTTTCATGTCAGGCGTCGATTCCTTGAATTAAATATTTCGTAAGCTTCCGTTACTTTCTAACCAGTAACAGATACAATGATGCAATTATTCTATTTTATCCATACTAATGGGTATTAGTCTCACGGTTTTTAAAAAAGTTCGATATGGCTCAGCAGATCACATTAACAGACACAGTAAAAAGCAGCCAGTTAGGTCAACGTTTAGACCAAGCTGTCGCTGAACTATTTACCGATTTTTCTCGCTCTCGCATTAAAGAGTGGCTTCTTGACGGCAAAATCCAAGTGGATGGCGAAGTTATCACTAAGCCGCGCGTTAAGGTTATGGGCGGTGAAGAGATCATCCTGCAAGCTGAACTTGCAGATGAAGAGCGCTGGGAAGCACAAGACATTCCTCTAGACATTGTCTACGAAGATGACGACTTATTGGTTATCAACAAGCCTCGCGACTTTGTTGTTCACCCTGGAGCAGGTACGCCGGATGGAACCGTGCTAAACGCGTTACTGCACCACTACCCACAAATTGCTGAAGTACCTCGTGCAGGTATTGTGCACCGTCTTGATAAAGATACAACCGGTCTTATGGTTGTGGCTAAAACGGTTCCAGCTCAAACTCGTCTTGTACGTGCATTGGCTAAGCGTCGCATCACTCGTGAATACGAAGCGATTGCTATCGGTAAAATGACTGCTGGTGGTGTGGTAGAAAAAGGCATTAGCCGTCACGCAACTAAGCGTACATTAATGGCGGTTAATGAAGTAGGTAAACCTGCGGTAACTCACTACCGTGTTGCTGAGCACTTCCGCGAACATACGCGTATTCGTCTGCGTCTAGAAACGGGTCGTACTCACCAAATCCGTGTTCACATGTCATACCTTCAGCACCCGCTGCTAGGCGATGTGGCATACGGTGGTCGTGCACGCATTCCAAAAGGTGCATCTGAAGAATTAACGACAATGATTCGTTCTTTTGACCGTCAGGCACTGCACGCAGTTATGCTTAAATTTGTTCACCCAATTACAGGTGAAGAAGTTGAGTTCCACGCTCCAGTACCAAATGACATGGTTGTGATGGCAGAAGCGTTACGTGTTGATGCTCGCGAAAACCTAGAAGACGACATTTAATCATGTCAATGATCACCCCTAACTGGAATGCGCCTAAGAACGTGAAGGCATTTGCTTCGACACGTTTCGAGGGCTTTTCAACGGGAGCGTACCAAGGGTTAAACCTAGGTACGCATGTTGGGGATGATGCTTCGCTTGTTGAAAATAACCGAGCATGGCTGAAGCAACAAGCGAACATGCCTGCTTCACCAGTCTGGTTAAATCAAACTCACTCAACGGATGTTGTTACGGTTTTAGAGCCAACTACGGATATTCTCGATGCTGATGGTGCATTTACCACGACCACGGGTGTTGTCTGTTCTGCAATGACGGCAGATTGCTTGCCAGTCATTCTTACTGATACCAAAGGCACTCAAGTCGCTGCTGTTCATGCAGGTTGGCGTGGTCTTGCTGGTGGTATTCTTGAAAATGCAGTCGCAAAGTTTTCAAACCTCGATTCAGATAACCAAATTATGGCTTGGCTTGGTCCTGCTATTGGTAAAGATGCGTTTGAGGTTGGTGATGATGTGTTCGAAGCCTTTGTTAATTTTGACCCTCAAGCTCAATTAGCATTTCAAGCCAAAGCTGAACCAGGAAAATGGCTAGCGAACATGTCTCAACTTGCAACACAAAGACTCGCGAAAGTGGGCGTGTCACAAGTGACTGACTCGAACCTATGTACATTTGCAGATTCAGACACTTTCTATTCTTATCGCCGCGATGGTATCACTGGGCGTCAGGCTACTTTTATTTGGCTAGAGTAACCTCTAACTAGTGCAACTACTCATCCAGCTCATTTATATTTTTAGATAAGCTCTATTCTTCATTCTTATCCCTTGAAAATCTGCGTTACCGTATCCATCTTCTAACCATAAGATAAACATATCTAAGAGTAGGAAGGTTGGCATGCGTCTCGATCGATTCACTAGTAAATTCCAAATTGCGATATCTGATGCTCAGTCGCTCGCATTAGGTCGTGATCACCAATATATAGAACCTGTACACCTAATGGTGTCTTTGCTTAATCAAGATGGCAGTGCAATTCGCCCATTGCTGACCATGTTGAATATTGATGTGGTTCAATTGCGTTCAAAGCTAAGCGAAATATTAGACCGTGTACCAAAAGTAAGTGGTATCGGTGGTGATGTTCAGCTGTCGAATGCAATGGGCACGTTATTCAACCTATGTGACAAAGTCGCGCAAAAGCGTCAAGACAGTTACATTTCTTCAGAAGTCTTCCTACTTGCTGCTATTGAAGACAAAGGTCCTTTAGGTAACTTACTTAAAGAGCTTGGTCTTACTGAACAAAAATTATCTCAAGCTATTGAGCAAGTTCGCGGTGGCCAAAAGGTTGATGATCCAAATGCTGAAGATAGACGCCAAGCATTAGAGAAGTTCACCATTGATCTGACTGAAAGGGCAGAGCAAGGCAAACTCGATCCTGTGATTGGTCGTGATGATGAAATTCGTCGCACTATCCAAGTACTTCAGCGTCGTACCAAGAACAACCCTGTCATTATTGGCGAACCTGGTGTTGGTAAAACCGCGATTGTTGAAGGTTTGGCTCAGCGCATTATCAATAATGAAGTACCAGAAGGTTTAAGAGGCCGACGTGTACTTTCATTGGATATGGGCTCTTTAGTTGCGGGTGCTAAATATCGTGGTGAATTTGAAGAACGCTTGAAATCGGTTCTCAATGAATTGTCTAAAGAAGAAGGCAACATCATTCTCTTTATCGATGAAATTCACACCATGGTCGGTGCCGGTAAAGGTGAAGGCTCTATGGATGCGGGTAATATGCTAAAACCAGCATTGGCTCGTGGTGAATTACATTGTGTAGGCGCAACGACTCTCGATGAATATCGCCAATATATAGAGAAAGACCCGGCATTAGAGCGTCGATTCCAGAAGGTATTGGTCGATGAGCCAACGGTTGAAGACACGGTAGCCATTCTTCGCGGCCTGAAAGAGCGCTATGAACTTCACCACCATGTTGAAATTACTGACCCTGCAATTGTGGCAGCGGCAACGTTATCTCATCGATACGTTTCTGATCGTCAATTACCGGATAAGGCGATTGACCTGATTGATGAAGCGGCATCGAGTATCCGCATGCAGATCGATTCAAAACCGGAATCTCTGGATAAGCTTGAACGCAAGATCATTCAATTGAAGATCGAGCAGCAAGCTCTGACTAACGAAAATGACGAAGCTAGTGAAAAACGTCTTCGTACATTACAAACTGAGCTTTCAGATAAAGAAAGGGATTTTGCAGAGCTCGAAGAAGTTTGGAATGCAGAGAAAGCTGCATTGTCTGGCACGCAACATATCAAGTCAGAGTTAGAACAAGCTCGTATGGATATGGATTTTGCAAGACGTGCTGGTGATCTTAACCGAATGTCTGAATTGCAATACGGCCGAATCCCTGAATTAGAGAAGCAGTTAGATCTAGCGACTCAAGCTGAAATGCAAGAAATGACCTTATTACGTAATAAGGTTACCGACGCAGAAATTGCAGACGTGCTATCTAAGCAAACCGGCATCCCAGTTTCTAAAATGTTAGAAGCGGAGAAAGAGAAGCTTCTTAAAATGGAAGGTGTTCTTCATAAACGTGTCATCGGTCAAGCAGAAGCGGTGGAAGTGGTTTCGAATGCGATTCGTCGTAGCCGTGCAGGTTTGTCTGATCCGAATAAGCCTATTGGTTCCTTCCTATTCCTCGGTCCCACTGGAGTCGGTAAAACCGAACTGTGTAAAACACTCGCTAACTTTATGTTTGATAGTGATGATGCGATGGTTCGTATTGACATGTCTGAATTCATGGAGAAGCATTCAGTAGCTCGTTTAGTTGGTGCGCCTCCAGGTTATGTCGGGTATGAAGAAGGTGGTTACTTAACAGAGGCTGTACGTCGCAAACCTTATTCAGTGATTTTGTTGGATGAAGTAGAGAAAGCGCATCCGGATGTTTTCAATATTTTATTACAGGTTCTTGATGACGGTCGCTTAACCGATGGGCAAGGTCGCACGGTCGACTTTAGAAATACGGTAGTGATCATGACATCTAACCTTGGTTCTTCAAGAATCCAAGAGAATTTCAACACACTCGACTATCAAGGAATAAAGAATGAGGTGATGGAAGTTGTAGGTAAGCATTTCCGTCCTGAGTTTTTAAACCGTGTTGATGAGAGTGTTGTGTTCCACCCACTAGGCCAAGAACACATTCAATCTATAGCTTCTATCCAGCTTGAGCATCTTAAAAAGCGTATGGAAGATAACGGTTATGAACTTGAAGTGTCGGAAAAAGCGCTTAAGCTGATTTCTCAAGTTGGCTTCGACCCGGTATATGGTGCACGACCGTTGAAAAGAGCGATTCAACAGAGTGTTGAGAACCCGCTAGCGAAAGCGATACTGGCTGGAAAAATAAACCCAGAGAAAAAAGTACAACTATTAGTAAATAACGACAGAATTATTGCTCACCAATAGTTAAAGCACGAACGGTAGGTACGATTAGCTAAAATTAAGGCGTAATCGTACCTATTTTGAACGCTTTGTGTGAATAATGTTCGAACGGTCGCCAGTGGCGGCTTTTTTTCGTTTTTGGCCTTGTGCAAAGGATTATTCTCTCTATAATGCGCCTCCGTTGCCAAGGATAACCAAGCGGTTTGAACTGAGTAACAAGACGGAACTAAGCATTTAAGATGCTTTGAAAAATTAGCTGGAAAAAGTGTTTGACACTGGAACCCAATTCGCTAGAATGGCCGTCCACTTCGAGAGGCTCCTTCGTTAAAAGGAACACTCAACAAGTAAAGCTCTTTAACAATTTAAACCTATCAATCTGTGTGGGCACTCGTTGATGAATATCAAAACGTTTTATCGTTAGATAAAACAGATTCTTCGGAATCAAAATTGATTTCAATGAACTGAGTGACCAATACAAATAACYTCGGTTATTTGGCACAGTCAATTCATTACCATTCTGTTGGAATGGTAATAGCTTTAGAATTACATGTTTCTGTTCTTTTTCGAAAGAGCGGTAAATATTAGTTTTGAAGTCAGTATTCGTTGAGTCACAAAATCTTAAATTGAAGAGTTTGATCATGGCTCAGATTGAACGCTGGCGGCAGGCCTAACACATGC
>NZ_JAKEUP010000032.1:0-29393 GCF_022397895.1 Vibrio sp. Isolate33 | reverse complement strand
GGATAATCTGGCGCGGATATCATCGTGGAGCTGGGAAGCTAGTGCTCCCAACAAGGACTCCGAATACATTAGCGCAAACCAACTCCGTTATTACTTAATTGTAGTTGCAATAACGGGGCGGACCATACATTTTTGTAGCTCAACGCTTCGTTTTGAAAATCTTTGAAACACAAATAAAACACCGTTCAATTACGGTTGGGTTACACTTCTACTATTCCAATCAAATTTTGAGTTACTGAGATGCGCCCCCTTATTTTTACCGTTTTTTGTTTCAGTCTTATGAGTTTCCCAAGCTTAGCTTCAAAGGGTTCCCACTATCTTTATACGGGTTATCAGAACACACGAGTGAGTGATGATGGCTTTCAAGATTACTTTGAAGGCTCTTACAACAACTCAGGCAGTAAGCAGCTTTACGGCGGCTATCTCGGCGGCAATTATGCTGTAACGGATTCTCTGTTTGTTGGCTTCGACTCTTCAAAGACGACACGATCTTCAACGACTTTGTCTGATCTGTCTATTCAATTGGGCTGGTACCATTCGGTCACTCAACAGATTGAGCTGTACGCATCTGGAGGCGTTAATTGGGTGAAACCTAAGAGACGTTCTTCGTGTCGTAATGACAGTATTCTTGACCCATGTAACAGGGAAACCAACAAAAACTACGATGAAGGGTTTATCGGTGAAGCAGGTGCAGTGGTTTCGATTAACGAACGTTGGTCGCTGCAACCGTTTTACAGTTATACAGATACCTATGAGCATGGTTTAAATAGTTTGGGGGTTGTGAGCTCGGTTAAGATTATCTCGTGGCTTGCCGTTGATGCAGGTTATGACTACACCTATAGCAAAAACCTGAAGCAAAACACGGTTCGAGTCGGCGCGCGGTTTAGTTTCTAGTCTTTCATCTCTAACTGACAACAGATACAAAAAGCCCCGCATTTTCATGCGGGGCTTTCGTTATGCATCAACCCATTTTAAGGCGAGACAATTGAATCAAGATTAAGCTAGAAGCTCTTTTGCTGTGTTTACTACGTTTTCAGTAGTGAAACCGAACATCTTGAATAGCTCGCCTGCTGGTGCAGATTCGCCGAACGTTGTCATACCGATGATCTTGCCACCGAAACCAACGTACTTGTACCAGAAGTCAGCGATACCAGCTTCTACTGCGATACGCGCTGTAACGTCAGATGGAAGTACAGACTCACGGTATTCAGCATCTTGCTTGTCGAACGCGTCAGTTGCAGGCATAGATACTACGCGTACTTTCTTGCCTTCAGCTGTTAGTTCAGCAGCAGCGTTAACCGCTAGCTCAACTTCAGAACCTGTTTCAGCGTCAGATGGAAGTACAGACTCACGGTATTCAGCATCTTGCTTGTCGAACGCGTCAGTTGCAGGCATAGATACTACGCGTACTTTCTTGCCTTCAGCTGTTAGTTCAGCAGCAGCGTTAACCGCTAGCTCAACTTCAGAACCTGTTGCGATAAGGATAAGCTCTGGCTTGCCTTCACAATCTTTCAGGATGTAACCACCCTTAGCGATGTTAGCTACTTGTGCAGCGTCACGATCTTGTTGTGCAAGGTTTTGACGAGAGAAGATTAGCGATGTAGGGCCATCTTTACGTTCGATTGCCAGTTTCCAAGCGACTGCAGACTCAACTTGGTCACATGGACGCCATGTGCTCATGTTTGGAGTCAGACGTAGAGAAGCGATTTGCTCAACCGGTTGGTGAGTAGGACCATCTTCGCCTAGGCCGATAGAGTCGTGCGTGTAAACTTGGATGTTCTGAACTTTCATCAGAGCAGCCATACGCATTGCGTTACGCGCGTATTCCATGAACATTAGGAACGTTGCGCCGTATGGTACGAAACCACCGTGCAGAGCGATACCATTCATGATAGCCGTCATACCGAATTCACGTACACCGTAGTGGATGTAGTTACCAGAGAAATCAGTCGCTTCAAGAGACTTAGAACCAGACCACATAGTTAGGTTAGAAGGCGCAAGGTCAGCAGAGCCGCCCATGAATTCTGGTAGCATAGCACCGAACGCTTCTAGTGCGTTTTGAGATGCTTTACGTGAAGCGATGTTTGCTGGGTTAGCTTGAAGATCAGCGATGATTGCGTTTGCTTTCTCTTCCCACTCAGCAGGTAGGTCACCGTTTACGCGGCGTTTGAATTCAGCTGCCAGCTCAGGGTATGCTGCTTCATAAGCTGCAAGTTTCTCGTTCCACGCTGCTTCCTTAGCTGCGCCTGCTTCTTTCGCATCCCACTCTGAGTAAACTTCCGACGGAATTTCAAAAGGACCGTGCTCCCAACCTAATTCTTTACGTGTTGCTGCAATTTCTTCAGCGCCTAGTGGTGCACCGTGACAGTCGTGCGTACCTGATTTGTTTGGAGAACCAAAGCCGATAACTGTTTTAGTACAGATTAGAGTAGGGCGAGGATCTGCTTTAGCTGCTTCGATAGCTGCATTAATAGCGTCAGCATCGTGACCATCTACTGCTGGGATTACGTGCCAGCCGTATGCTTCGAAACGCTTAGGTGTATCGTCAGAGAACCAACCTTCAACTTCGCCATCGATAGAGATGCCGTTGTCATCCCAGAAAGCAACCAGCTTACCAAGACCTAGCGTACCCGCTAGAGAACATGCTTCGTGAGAAATACCTTCCATCAGACAGCCATCACCCATGAATGCATAAGTGTAGTGGTCTACGATGTCGTGGCCTTCGCCGTTGTCATCCCAGAAAGCAACCAGCTTACCAAGACCTAGCGTACCCGCTAGAGAACATGCTTCGTGAGAAATACCTTCCATCAGACAGCCATCACCCATGAATGCATAAGTGTAGTGGTCTACGATGTCGTGGCCTTCTTTGTTGAATTGTGCCGCAAGCGCTTTCTCAGCCATTGCCATACCAACAGCGTTAGTGATGCCTTGACCTAGAGGACCAGTAGTTGTCTCGATACCTGGTGCATAACCGTACTCTGGGTGACCTGGAGTCTTAGAGTGCAGTTGACGGAAGTTTTTAAGATCTTCAATTGAAAGCTCGTAACCTGCTAGGTGAAGCAGAGAGTAAATCAGCATAGAGCCGTGGCCGTTTGAAAGTACGAAACGGTCGCGGTCAGCCCACTCTGGGTTAGACGGGTTGTGGTTTAGGTGAGAGCGCCAAAGAACTTCAGCGATGTCAGCCATACCCATAGGAGCGCCTGGGTGACCAGAGTTTGCTTGTTGTACGCCATCCATGCTTAGAGCACGAATAGCGTTAGCTAGATGTTTGCGGTTCATAGAAACTTCCGAATAAAAATTAAGATAAACAAATTGATAAAAGTAGGGGAACTGAACGTTCCCCTATTTGAAATTGGTGAGAGTGATTACAGCTTAGCTGCGATCATGTCTTCTAGTTTGCCTTGGTCAACTGCGAAGTTGCGGATGCCTTCAGCTAGCTTCTCAACAGCCATTGCGTCTTGGTTGTGGTCCCATAGGAACTCAGCGTGAGTCATAGCTGCTGGACGCTCTTTAGTACCGTTAGAGTCGATTAGCTTCTCTACTACTTCGCCTTCTGCTGCTTCTAGGTCTGCTAGAAGTTGAGGTGCGATAGTTAGACGGTCACAACCAGCAAGTTCAAGGATCTCGCCGATGTTACGGAAGCTTGCGCCCATAACAACAGTCTTGTAACCGTGGTCTTTGTAGTAGTTGTAGATATCAGAAACAGAGATTACGCCTGGATCTTCTGAAGCTTCGAAATCACGACCTTCTTTCGCTTTGTACCAGTCCATGATGCGACCTACGAAAGGAGAGATTAGGAATACACCAGCTTCAGCACAAGCACGAGCTTG
The DNA here is from genome assembly GCF_022397895.1 of Vibrio sp. Isolate33. Classification (NCBI taxonomy): domain Bacteria; kingdom Pseudomonadati; phylum Pseudomonadota; class Gammaproteobacteria; order Vibrionales; family Vibrionaceae; genus Vibrio; species Vibrio sp. Isolate33. The sequence goes on along the minus strand of NZ_JAKEUP010000032.1, from coordinate 25,563 downwards.
AGCGAAAGAGAATAGAAGCGTTAGGTTACAGTTGATGCCTTCTTTCTCTAGGATTTCAGCAGCACGGATGCCTTCCCAAGTAGAAGCTAGTTTGATAAGGATGCGGTCGTTAGTGATGCCAGCGTCGTTGTACATTTTGATAAGTTGACGAGCTTTAGCAACGCTGCCTTCCATGTCGTAAGAAAGACGAGCATCTACTTCAGTAGAGATACGGCCAGGTACAACTTTCAGGATTTCTTTACCGATGTTCACGTTAAGCATGTCGCAAGTGTCTTGAACTTGCTGTGCTTTGTCATCGCTTTGCGCTTTAGCGTATTCGATAGAAGCATCGATTAGAGGTGCGTACTCAGCAATTTGAGCAGCTTTAAGAATTAGAGATGGGTTAGTTGTTGCATCTTCAGGAGTGTACTTGCTGATAGCTTCGATATCGCCAGTGTCAGCTACAACAGTTGTTAGTTTACGAAGTTGCTCTAATTTATTGCTCATTTTGATCATCCTATGTATCGCATAACACCTCGCTAATGGGAGAGGTGTGGGCATTTGCAAGCTAACTAATGAAGTTCTCAATGGTTGTACCAGTGAGCCAAACTTACATTAATTTAAATTTTTCTCCGAACGAACATTTGCACAGAACATTTGATCGCTCGATGAGTAAATGATGTAGCCATATTTATCCGATCTAGCACCAAAGTCAACGGTAAATAGTCCTGTATGGTGACTTCAGTCAAATATATTTCGCTCTAGTAATCATGGGGTATGCAAGCAAACGTTTAATGGGCAGAGTGAGGTGAATTAATCAACAATAAAACCAAGGCTATCACCGTGAACAAATGTTCCTTGTTGTTACATATGTTCACGGTGTAAACTTGTGTATCACTTGCTGATGCATCGAACATTTGTTCTCAAAGCAGGTAAAATAATTGTTAAAGATAGGTTGCGTGGTATATGAGTAAGAATATCCAAGATGTTTCCGAAGAAAACACTGATCTCCTCACTGAAGTGGCGGTTGCTTATTATCAGGATGGCGCGACACAAGAAGAGATCTCCAAAAAGTACTCTATCTCTCGTGCAAAGGTTGGTCGAATGCTCAAACAAGCACGCGACGAGGGTATTGTTGAGATCACCGTGAAATACCACCCAGTATTCAGTGCCAAGATAGAACAACGCCTGATTGAGCGCTTTGGTGTGAAACGTGCACTTGTGGCACTAGACCAACCAAACGAAGAGAAGCAGCGACTCCAAGTTGCAGGCTTAGTGTCTAACTATCTAACCAGTACACTGAAAAACGGCATGGTGGTGACAGTAGGACAAGGGCGAAACGTATCGTCTGTTGCTCACCATACTGGTGTAATTACTCCTCGTGACTGTAAGTTCGTGTGTGGCATCGGCGGTATCCACCCAAGAGGCGGTATGTTTAATGCCGACCATATATGTAGGCAGCTAGCCAAAAAATACGGCGGCTCTTCTGAAACCTTATACGCGCCTGCTTATGCAGAAAACAAAGCGCAAAAAACCGCATTCATGGAAAACAGCACCGTTAAGCAAACACTCGATCTAGCTCGTAAAGCTGACGTTGCTTTGGTCGGTATTGGTGACATGAGTGAAAACAGTTATATGGTCGACTTGGGTTGGTTTACTGCAGGCGAGGTTGTTCAGTCTCGCTTATTACAAGGTGTGGTCGGTGACTTCGCGGGTTACGACTTTTTTGATGTACACGGCAAAGCAGCAAACACAGTAATGAGTGACCGAGTAATCGGCTTAGGTTTAGAAGAATTTCGACCAATAGCAGAAGTGATCGCTATCGCCGCGGAGAACAGTAAACCATTAGCTTTATTAGGTGCATTAAGAACCGGCGTGGTAGACGTGATCGCAACCAGTGTAAGCAATGCTTTGACGGTACTTAACTTGGATGAGCAGATGAAGCACGCTGAGTTAGACGAAAATCGTTAAGGTGTGAGTGTTATTGATAAACGAAAGGGAGCCTGTTTGGGCTCCCTTTTTTGATTCATCACGTTATTTACGAGTTGGGTGAGACTAACTGACAGTTATGCCGTCGCTTCTGGTTGTTCTATTGTCTCAACCTGAGTTGGTGCTAGATACTCACACAGTTCATCGTAAGGGATAGGGCGTGAGAAGTAATAGCCTTGCATCAAATCACATCCACAAGCCTTTAGAATCGAGAAATGCTCATTTGATTCTACGCCTTCTGCTAATACCACCATGCCGAAGTTTTTACCGATTGCTATAATGTTTTGCACCATAGTGAGTGACTGCTGGTCTATAGCGATGTTCTCAATGAAACTCTTATCAATCTTAAGTTCGTCGATAGGGAGTGCTTTCAACATGCTCAACGATGAATAGCCAGTACCGAAGTCATCCAGAGAGATCTTGATACCGTTTTCTTTGAGCGCTTCAAACAGTGGTTTTACTATAGCCACATCTTCAATGAACAAGCTTTCGGTAATCTCTAGCGTTAAACAGCTTGGAGAGAACTGATACTTTTCAAGCGTAGCGAATAAGTGGTCAGAGAACGACTTATGTGAAAACTGACGAACCGATATGTTGATCGACAGCCCGATCTTCTGTTCTGTCGTTCGATGCAAATGAGCGATCTGCATAATGCTCGACTCAATAATAAACGTACCTAGCTTTTGCATTAAGCCCGTGCTTTCTGCGACAGGAATAAACACATCGGGCGGGACAAAACCCAGTTCGTCATCAATCCAGCGCACCAGTGCTTCGACACCATGAGTGCTCTTATCGGTACGTACCAAAGGTTGAAAAGCCATGAACAGTGTTTGCTTTTCAATAGCGATACGTAGCCTCTGTTCTACTCTCATCTTGTAGAGGTGAGCATCTTGCATCGCCGTGGTGAAAATACTGTACGAGTTCTGTTGTTGCTTCGCTTTGTACATCGAAATATCGGCAGAACGGAGCAAACTATCCAAATCTTTCCCATGTTCAGGGAAGCGCGCAATACCGATGCTACAACCTAGTAAGAACTGAGAGTGTTCGACTTCATAAGGTTGAGAAAGCACTTCAATAATCCGTTCAGCGAGTCGTTTAATCTCAGACTCGTTCGTTAACGGTGTTAAGAATAGAAACTCGTCGCTCGATTCACGCACCAACAAGCTGAGTCGAGAACGGAATCGCATCAAACGTAACGCAATCTGCTTGAGTACCTTGTCCCCGAAGTCGTGCCCGTGAGTATCATTAACACACTTAAAGTTATCGATATCGATAAACAGCAGTGAGAATTGCTCAGATTCATCTTCAATCCATTTATCAATATTTCGACGCATGTATAAGCGGTTTGGCAGAGAAGTTAATGGATCGTGATTCGCTTGGTAGATCAGCTGGCTTCTGGTTCTTTGCTCGTTCTTGGCAATCGACTTAACCAAAACGTAGAAACCGAATTGAAGAAAGATAAAGGCGCCGAAAAGGATGCCGAACTCTTGAAAGAAGATGCTATCAACGTGAGTCAGATCTGTGCGTCCAACGACCCAAAGTTTGTAATCTGGAATGTACTTAGCGCTGACCAGTGAATGATACATGTCGTCATCGACGCTGAAAGAGTAGGTGTTATTTCCTGTCTTCGTTTCTTCGAGACTGACGTTCACTTGTTGTGCAAAACGGTGAATGATGCGTGTTACTACATCATTATCAACCGGCTCAAGATAAGCTTCGAGCGATTCAATATCGCTCGAATAAAACTGTCGGTAATTGTCGGGTCTTAGCAAGGTTAGGGTGTTGTAGCTGCCGGCGTGTGCATTGTTTTCGAATACTATTGTGCTGTCTAAGCGTAGGCCTGCAGTCATTACCGCATCGACATTTTTGCCATCGATGGAGATCGATTTTCTTAGCGGAATCACCAAACTGTTCAATGATTCTTGGAAATAGGTACGCCCCAACACCATCTTTTCGCTAGACATAGCCTCTAGAAATGAATCTCTGGTGTATGAGTGATTAAGTAGATTATGTTGATTCGACAATTGCAGGTTGGAGCTGATTGCAAGATAGTCCCCTTGAGGGTTTAGCAATCCGAATGCTGCAATCGCAGGGTGAGTATCAAGCAGCTTGTCTAATATTGGTCGAATTTGAATCGAAGCAGTACGAGTGAAGTCAGACTGTTGAGCCAATTGATGCCCAACCACTTCAAGCAGAGCTTCTTGACTGGTGAGAAGCGAGCTTACAGAGCTAGAAAACAGCTCAACTTGGATATGCTGTTGCTCAATGAAGTCATCTCTGTTTGCTTGCCACTTGGTTACGCCCAACACGGCGAAAAGTATCAAGGTAAGCAGTACGATCAGAGCGTACAGCGACCAGATATTTTTCTTAAATAGAGCCATGAGATGCCTTTTGTTGGTTACTACTTCTAACAGAGTGCAAGTGACAAACTATTGGGTCGTCAGCGTGATTCATGCAATGAAAGAGACAAACGCCAATGATGAAAGTATCAATGATTAAATAGTGTAACGACTACGAACGAAGATTCTTGAGTGAAATATTAATATTCACACGAGCAATAACGATTAGTGCATGATTGCTCACGATTTATGCTTTGCAAATTTATACAGATTAATAAAAGAACAGTGCTAATTGAGATTTGGTCTCAAACGAATATAGCGTTACCGCAAAGCAAAGAGCTTACTCAGTGAGATGTTAAGTCATCACTAACAGTAAGCCCTTTATGCATGTGCAGTATATTCTAACAGTAGCAGTTAGCGAAGTTGAATTACTTTTTGGTCACAGCGATAGGTAATTGTTCGTTAGCACCCCATTCAGTCCATGAGCCGTCGTAAACGCCCATTTCGCCCGAGTATCCCGCCAGTTTAGCGGCCAGTAGAATGATGCAGGCCGTCACACCGGAACCACAACTAAAGAACATAGGTTGAGATGGGTTTAAAGCTAACGTTGAAAATATGTCGGATAGCTCTTTTTGGGATTTCAATTTGCCTGCATTCAATACTTGTGCGAATGGCAAACAAATAGAATTTGGAATATGGCCACTGCGCAAGCCTTCACGTGGCTCTGGTACTTCTGAATCGAAACGAGCTTGTGAACGCGCATCTAGAATGTTTGCACTCTTAGCATCGGAGTAACTTTGGATTTGCTGAGCATTTACAAAGTAGTTGTCTTGAATATGACCTTCGAAGTTACCCGGTGTTGCTTCAGTTCTGTACGAAGTGTCTGTGGTGTAACCCGCTTCGATCCATGCAGGTAGACCACCATCTAATATGTAAACGTTTTTATGCCCCATCGCCATAAACATCCACCACGCACGAGGCGAAGCAAAGGTTCCAGAGTTATCGTAAACCACAATCGTACTGTCTTGATTCATACCAATTTCGCGAGCACGAGTGTTGAAGTGTTTTTCGGAAGGGAACATGTGAGGAAGCAAGGTGTGTTTGTTGCAAAAATCTTTGTCGTAATCAAAACGAATAGCACCAGGAATCATTTGTCCTTTGATCTTTTCCGACTCACTTGGGATCTGAAATTCGATACTGGCGTCTAGGAGGATGATGTTGTCTTGTTCTAGCAAACGTTGTTGAAGCTGTTCCGGTGAAATGAGTGGCTGATTCATTCTTCTTATATCCATTCTTGTTGTAGTTATTACTGTTGTAGTTATTACTGTTGTTATATCGACGACTAAGGCGCAGCTCTACAGTGGATGAACTGATAACTGCTTTGTCCGGTTATTTGATTGTTTAATGTATCAAGCGCGACCACAGAATCAATAGGGCAGTCTGTGGTGGGTGCAATAGAAACGCGAAATACTTCATCATCTTCTGTCTGAACGGTGAGGTAACGTCTGTGTCCGTCTAGTGATTGAGTGAGGGTATTCGAAATCACTTTGGCTTGAATGCGTTGTCCTGTCTCTGATGTCAAAGGGAAATAGGTAAGAGCCAACAGTACGCCCACACCACATATTAAGATAAATAGACCTATTTTTAACTGTTTCATGAGAGTAAGTCTTTGAAGGTTATCTTGAAAATATAAGAGAGATCGGCGTTAAAGTGAATCAAGTCAATCAGAAAAAATGAACTCACTCTAGATTCGAACCCAAACAAAAAGTGAGCATTGCAGCTCACTTTAAAGTTATCAGTAATGAGTCATGAAAAACTCTTAACTAAAAGCTCTTACCAAACGATTTGAGAATCCGTGCTCGATACCACTTGTTGTAATGGTGGTTGACCATCGTAGAACCAAATTTCGACCAAGAGAGAGTCGTGGTTCACAGGGGCAGTAAAGTTAGAGGCAAACACGCCATTGTTTAACGAGCCTGCAATCACTTTACTTGAGTAGTCCGGTTTCAAGGTAGAGTCATCTCGTGTGCTAAAACGGCTATAAACGGTGACAAAAGAGCGAGCGGTTGAAATGCTACTGATGTCGATGTCGAGATCAAATTGCTCAATTGAGCTGTAATCAAAGCCATCGGGCACAACCACATCACTCATCGTATAGGTTGGTGTTGCTGCCGCACTTGTTACCGGAGAAGGCGTTGCCGTCACTGGCGTGGAAGGCGCAGCGGGAGTCGACGGTGTTGCTGGTGATGGCGTAGATGCACTGCCGCCGCCTCCACCGCCGCCCCCACAACCAACTAATACCAGTGGAGTGACAGCTAAAATAACAGCCAACGATTTCTTCATATTCCAAGTGCTTTGTGCAGACATACGATTTTCCTCAGATAGATTGCGACTTGAAGCAACGCAATGAGCTTTTCGATATTGTTTATTTTGAATAGTCATAGCGTTTCTCCTTATGGCACGTAGCATTGGTTGTCTGCAGGTGATTCATGCCACGTTTGATTCGTGTCACCACCGGACTCTGCGTATTGTTTGAACTCAGGGTAAGCGGTAACAATATCCACATACTCTTGAGGCCATTGCCACTCATCGGTTGACGTGATGATCAGTGCCCAAGGGTGGTTCTCTGCCGTTTTGAAATATTTACCTGTTGATGGGTTACTGTCATCGACACCTAATCCAGCTTCAAAGAGGTTATCGGTATCAAAGGCTTCCGTTGGTGCTTGGTCTGGTAGGTGAACTTCCCAACTGCGTCCTGGGTGCAGAGGTAGATTTTCACCGTGATAGTAGCCAGGTGTTGCAAAGATAAACGGGTCGTAAGGCATATCTGTCCATGTATCAGTACTGATACCATCGCCTGATAAGCTGATTCCTATTTGGAAAGAGAACTGTTCGTCGTCTTTACATGAGTTACTGGTTCGATAGAAGGTACATGATGTTTCTGTTTTAGACGTTAAATCTTCGGCGGCAATAAATATCGCCTCACTACGTCCGTCCTCCATGTCTAAGTCAGTAAAGACGCCATTGTGTTTCATGTAAGAATTACCGCTGTCTACCGAGCTTGGAGCAAGGTTTGGTAAGCGAACAGCGAAACCATTTCTATAGGTTGCACCAACAGCAGCTAGGCGACCGTCGATAGTGGATTTCACTACTTTTCCGTCTTTTAGGATTTCTGTGATTCGATACATAATCACGGCATCATTCATATCGTAGTCGGCTTTATAAGGCCAGTTGTCTTCATACGCCAAGGTCGCGTAACCCGAAGCGCTTGGGAAGTAACGAGCTGTGGCACCGTCATTAAGAACATCGACTTGAATATCAACCACCTCACCAGATGTTGAACCACCAAAGTAGCTCAGGTTGGTTTGTTGACTGAATCTGAAACGAGCCCAAGTTGTCCCTGTTAGTGCGTTGATATCAACATTAAGGAACAAGTCATTCTCGCCCGCATCCAGTTGGTAGTCGGTAAATACCTGCTCATTAGCGCCGTCGAAGCTGCCATCTTGGTTCCAATCAATCCAAGCTGAAAGGTAACCAGTCGTTGAAGCTTCAATCACAACTTTTGAATCGAGTCCGGCTTCAAGTGCGGTAACAAAACCGATACCACCGTTTGCCCACTCGTCATCAATACCAACACTTTCATCCGATTGCGGTGTTACGTAGCCATCAAGGTCAGCGTCGGGTGCGTCTGTACCTAACCAAGTGATGCCATCAAGTTCATGTCGAGGACCATTACTTGCGAGCAGAGTAAGGTAGCTGTCTGGTGCATCACCGAAGTCGATGTTGGAATCTTCATCAACAACAGGGGCATTAGCACATCGTGCACCATCGTTTTGGTTAGAAGCTGGGCCGTTTGATACAAATTCAACGGCAGGAACAATCCCAGCAGCGATATTGGCTGCATTGTCTGGAGATAGGTTGATACGGTAGATCTTACCGTCTTGATTTCGAGATACGTAGTAGTAGCCGTTTACATCAAAATAACCTGCACCGAACGTACCTGTTTCTCCGGTATCGCCGATGTAGGTTTCGGCACCAGTTGTAGGGTTGAAGCTGTATAAGCCACCAGAGTTATTATCGATACCATATAGAGAGCCATCGCTTGGGTGGAAAGCGAAATCAGTTAATTTCACAGTTGCTGGGCTGCCTACAATTTTGTTAACGGTAACTGTCGCATTTGGATCGGTATCTAAAGGTGATAGATCAACTGTGAACAGCCCTTTACCAGTGCGGTACAGGTAGTAAACATGATCGTAAACGTCACCCACATAGAAGGTATGGTCTGTTGGCAGTCCACTGGTGTTGATAACTTCCGCTTGGAAGTCCTTGCCTAGGCGCACCAAGCGCTTGTTAGTGGTGTCATAACCGTAGATGTATCTGTCTTCGAAATCAAAACCAACACCGTTGATGTTAGCGTTCATCCCCGTATCGTCTTCTAGTAGGGTAGTTGAACCAGTAACGAGGTTGACTCCCCAGACTTGAACTGGAGTGGATTGAAAAAGGTATGCCTTACTAGGGCAAGTATCGAATGGCGCTGCGTTGGCGACCAGTGGCGCACTTAATAGCAAACTTAACGTTGTAATTCTCATATCTACATCCTTGTGATGGAAGGTCTAGATACTTAATCAAGTAATGTGCCATTTTTAAGTTTATGATTTTATGGGTTTTTATTTTAAGCAATTCAAGTTTTTGTTGTTTTCTCAAAATGAGAATTCAAATGAAACTAATCCCTTAATAATTATTTCAAATTGATAACCCTGAGTAGACGCTAAATTTAAGACATAAAAAAGCCCCGACTCATAGTCAAGGCTTAGGTTCTCGATAGGGGGATATGGTTTAGTCTATCCACACACCGAACAGCTAGGCATCTTCATCAAATTCATCTCGCGCCAGCTGTGTGACATGGCATCGAGAATTAGAAGCTTACCTTGTTTGGGCTGTCCAAATTTAGCAATCACCTTAATTGCTTCTAGAGCTTGAGCTGCGCCCACCATACCAACCACTGGCGCCATCACTCCGGCTTCAACACAGCTTAGAGCTGCATTGCCGAACAGAGCGCTTAAGCATTGGTAACACGGTGCATTTTCATCTTGATAAGTGAATACGCTAATCTGACCTTCCATGCGAATCGCAGCGCCAGAAACCAGTGGCGTTTTTGATGCGTAACATAAGCGGTTCAATTGATTGCGCGTTTCGACGTTATCGCTGGCATCAAGCACGAGTGAATGTGCTTCAATGAGCTTCGCCAGTACCTCGTCATCAAGTCTGTGATCGACGGTCTCAACTTTAAGGTGTGGGTTTAACACCTGCAGTGATTCTGCGGCTGAGTCGACCTTCTTCTTACCAATATCAGCATCAGTGTGAAGGACTTGTCGCTGCAGATTTGAAAGCTCAACAACATCATCATCGATTAGCGTTAGCTTACCAATACCTGCTGTTGCAAGATATTGAGCAGAAGCGCAGCCTAAGCCACCTGCACCTAACACCAAGATTGAGCCCTGTTTCAATGCTTCTTGGCCCTCGAAATCAAACTGCTTAAGGATGATCTGGCGGTTATAACGAAGCATCTCTGCGTCAGAAAGTATTTCCATCAGCAAGCCTCGTTAGTAAAGCGTAGAGTTAAACAGTTGAATCTGAACTGTTTCACCCACTTCCACGCGGCCACGTTCGCGCTCTAGTACCACAAAGCAGTTTGCTAGGCTCATTGAGCGGAAAGCACCAGAGCTTTGGTTACCTGTTGTTTCTACAACAAATTGACCGTTTTCAATCGAGTAGATACCACGCTGATAATCCGTACGACCTGGACCTTTTTTGAATGCCGATTTAGTTGTTGCAGGAATAGATTCTGGTGCGCTCCACGCAGTATGACCTGCAAGTTTAGCCAGCATAGGTTGAACTAACACGTACATGGTCATCATTGCAGAAACTGGGTTACCCGGAAGGCCACAGAACCAAGCGTTGTCTAACTCACCAAAAGCGAATGGTTTACCCGGTTTGATTGCTAGTTTCCAAAAGCCGATTTCGCCAAGCTCTTCAAGAATATCTTTGGTGTAATCCGCTTCGCCGACACTTACGCCACCAGATGTCACGACAACATCTGCTAACTCTTGAGCTTTTACAAAGGTCTCTTTAAGCGTTGCAGGGCAGTCAGGAATAATGCCTAGGTCAATCGCTTCGCAACCAAATGCTTCAATAAGCGGTTTAATGCCGTAGCGGTTGCTATCGTAGATTTGACCATCTTCAAGCGGCTGACCTAACGGTTTTAGCTCATCGCCAGTAGAGAAGAAAGCGACTTTAGGTTTGTGCGCAACAGTCAGATGGCTCACACCGAGTGAAGCTATCATCGGAATGTCGCGAGGTGTTAAACGTTCGCCACGGCTAAGAACGATGTCACCTTGTTTGATGTCGTCACCCGTTGGGCGAATGTTGTTGTTCAGTTTGATGTCATCTTGCTGAATCTCAATGCCCGTATCGGTTTCGCGAGTATTTTCTTGCATGATGACGGCATCACAGCCTTCGGGGATTTTTGCACCAGTCATAATGCGAATACAGGTATTGCTTGGCCATTCGCCCTCAAATGGTTGACCTGCAAAAGATTTACCCGCCAATGGCAGTACTTTACCGTTTTCTAGGTCCGCTAAACGCAACGCGTAACCGTCCATTGCTGAGTTATCAAAAGGAGGTACAAAAATAGGGGAGAGTATGTCTTCAGCAAGAACGTAGCCCAATGCATCCGCCAATGGCAGCGTTAGAGTCGTTTGAATAGGTTTGATTGGTGACAGCAGCTTATCTAGTGCTTCTTCAATTGGCATTAAGCCCGGAGCGTCGCAACAGCCCATAATTGAAATCCTTTGATCGTTATTGTTTTGATTTTGTGGTTGGCAATGGTGGTTGAAGAATGTTCAGAACACTTGATTCGCCAACGAAATTCTAGTCACTCTAGCACAGTTTAAGCCCCGTAAATAATGACCTCCCTTAAAATATGGGTGTATTTATTCAAAATTACGAGTATCCTTGTTTGCCATCCAGAAGGGGTAATAAAAGAGGAAGTTCAATGTCAGGTCTTAGCGAATCAGCGAAGTTGGTTAAAGATGCGCTAGCAAGCCGTGGTTTAGAGACACCAATGAATCCAAACCAGGTTAGCCGAGAAGAGAAAAAGGAACGAATCGAACACCATATGCGTGAGATTCTCACTCTACTCGAACTTGATCTTACGGATGATAGTCTGGAAGAAACGCCACACCGCATTGCTAAAATGTATGTGGATGAGATTTTCTCTGGTTTAGATTACGCAAATTTCCCTAAAATTACTGTAATTGAAAACAAGATGGGCGTTCGTGAGATGGTACGTGTAAAAGACATTACCGTGACTAGTACTTGTGAGCACCACTTAGTGACGATTGATGGTAAGACTGCAGTCGCTTACATCCCTCGTGGTAAAATCATAGGTCTGTCTAAGATCAACCGTATCGTGCGCTTCTTTGCACAGCGTCCACAAGTTCAAGAGCGCATGACTCAGCAGATCCTTGTCGCTTTGCAGACCTTGCTTGAAACAGAAGATGTTGCTGTAACTATTGATGCGGTTCACTACTGCGTGAAATCACGCGGTGTAATGGATGCAACCAGTGAAACAACAACCACAGCATTGGGCGGTATTTTTAAATCTAACCCAGCGACACGTCACGAGTTCTTGCATGGCCTACGTTAATCGCCTGTGATGTGATAAGTACGATTTAGCCTCAATAAATCGACAACCAAGATTCTAAGCCTCGCACTCGCGGGGCTTAATTATATGGTCCTCCTCACTCTCAACCCCTTAAGCTTAGAGCAGGCTCTCAGAATGAGGTGAACCAATGTCGTCATTCCCTAGAGTGAAGAATGAGCGAGTAGGGAATCTGTTGTTTTGTGTGCTTTCTGGCTTGGTATGAGGTCCCCGACTCAGTCGTTCCTCCTTCTCGGGGATGACTGAGAATATTGGGGAATCTGCTTCTATGAGGCTCGTTTGTTGGTGTTGTTGGTTGGAGATCCCCGACTCAGTCGTTCCTCCTTCTCGAGGATGACGGTGGTTATTGGCGTGTTAATGCAGAAGTGTTTCGATGAGTTTATTCCGTTGAATCTTGAGAGTAGTGGTGAAAGTGTTTACGTGAAACGCACCCAATAAATTTGGAGCACACACGTTCGTCATTCCCTAAAGCGAGGAACTAGCGTAATAGGGAATCTGCTTTTATGCGCTGAATTGATCGTGGAAACGGTGGTTGGGAATAGATGCGCTCTACAGAACCTATAAAGCGCAAATTTTGATACAGAAGCTGGTGGAGTGCTTAAGACAGGTTAAACAAACGCTTGAAGCGATGAACAAGTCCAGACGGCTTGTTCTCTGCTTGATAGATGTTCAAGCCATCATAAAAACTCGCCATAAACTCAACACGGATTTCGTCGTCTGTGCTTCTTGATAAGCGAGACAGCAGTTTGGCGGTTGCTGCCGCGTGATCATTGGCTAGGCTGTAATCCATGCCAAGTCTACCTTGAATGAACAACCATAAATGCGTTACCAACTTTAACTGCTGAGAGTTCGAGTTTTGAAACTTGTCGCTGTGCTCACTGCCTACCGTATTATCGAAGACATTTTGCATCGCTTCGCTAGCATCTTTGTTACTCTCAAAGCGATAGCTTGCGTCGATATGTTCTTTCGTCAGTAGACCAAGCAGTGTCTGACGTTCTGAATTATCAGGCTTATTCTCACAAGCGTGTTTAAACAGAGCATAGTTTTCGTCGATAAAAGACGCTAGCTCTTTCTCACAACCTGTCGCAATCGCAGTTACTGAGTCTAAACCAGACTCTTTCAAACAAACGTAGAGTTTAGTTTTAGCTTGCTGGTTTGCTTCAAGTTTCTGCTGACTGTTAGTTGGTAGCTCAGTCATTACTTTGTAGCTCTTCCCACGTTACTTCAGCTGATTGCGTGTCGCTATTTACGAACGCCGAGTTACCCGTCAGCATCACTGAAAGATCCATTGTACGTTGTGTCATTGCTGCTAATTGCTCGATACCTTCGTTATCTAGACGAACGATTTGAGCTTTTAGGTAACCGAATTTGCCTTTGTTCTGTTCCCACCAAACATTTGACTTAGTGTTGAAGCTGAATACGCGCACAGATTTAGATAGACGAGTCGCTTTCTTAACACGTTCTGGATCCGGTTCGCCCACATCAACCCATTCTAAGATCTGGTCATCTAAAGACTTCTGCCATAAATCTGGTTCTTCAATGCTAGACAACCCTTTAGTGAACTCAAGTTCAGGAGATGCATTGATACAAAAAGCCATGATACGAGCCATCATTCGCTGTTCTGTTTCAGAGGGATGTTGTGCAACCGTTAGATTAAAAGAGTCGTAATAGTCGCGATTCATATCGGTTAAAGAGATACGAAACTTGTAGATTGTCGGTTTAAGAGCCATTGAGGAGGTGTCTTAGGTAGAAATAGTGAAGGGGAATATTACCTTAAATCTCTGAATAGCGGGTAAAAAAATAGCCAGCAGAGGCTGGCTATTTTTAGAAAGCTTTAAAATACTAAATTAAAGTACTTTGATGCTGTCAGCTTGTGGGCCTTTTTGACCTTGAGATACTACGAACTCAACTTTTTGGCCTTCAGCAAGAGTTTTGAAACCGTCGCCTGTGATAGCAGAGAAGTGTGCGAATACGTCTGGGCCGTTTTCTTGTTGAATGAAGCCGAAGCCTTTAGTTTCGTTGAACCACTTTACTGTACCAGTAACTGTGTTAGACATGATGATATCCTAAAATTAAATTTTTATTTTGAGCCAATTGTGGCACTGATAGCGCGGAAAAGTTTATTGCTATTGCGTACAACACAACGGGGTTACTAGTAATCCAACGAAATGTTTATATACAAAGAACTTTCTTTCTAGCCGGAAACGAGTCTAAATCAAATCAGGGGATAGTCAATCGAATACATAGGGAAAGGTTGCAGAAACTTGGGGGTAGTCAAACTTTGCATTCCTTAAATATCATGGAGTTACAGTTGTATGGTGATTTCTTGTCGTTTTTGTGAAAAACATAGGTACGTTTGATGACAAAATTAGAGTCGTTGCACTGTTTTGGCACATTTTATTTTGCAGTGAGTGAGCCGTTAATTGGACTTTTAGCCCAGCTTTAACGGCTTTTATTTATAAACTGCGTTGGCAGTATCGTGTCTCGAATTTTAAAGAGGATCAGGTTATTTTTTCAGTCGGTAAAGGTTGCCGTTGTCAGTACTAAAATAGATGTCACCGTTTGGTGAGGTTTCGATGTCTCTAATCCTTTCCCCTAAGTCTTCTAGAATGCGCTCTTCTTTTATTGCCTCACCTTGCTCGTTGACTGTGACGATATTGATGTGGGTAAGTTTGAGTGCCCCTGCCAACAGTTTACCTTGCAGTTCTGGGTACTTTTCGCCTTGGTAGACGATCAAACTGCCCGGTGCGATCGAGGGAATGTATACCTTTTTAGGCGCTTCGATTCCTTCTTTGGTTTCCGAATCACCGACGCTGATAGGGCCCCAATACTCTTTGCCGTGCGAAGTCACTGGCCACCCGTAGTTGGCTCCGGCTTTTATTAGGTTGATTTCATCACCGCCACGGGGACCGTGTTCAATAGACCAAAGCTTTTGACTTGGAAAGTCATAGATAAGCCCTTGTGGGTTGCGGTGACCGAAACTCCAAATCTCATTGAGAATCTGGTCGTTATCTGTGAAAGGGTTGTCGCTTGGTGTGCTTCCATCGGCATTTAATCGCAATATCGAACCAGCATGGGTTAAGGTGTTTTGACCGTTGTCTCGGTCACCACGATCACCAATGGAAAAGTACAGGTGACTATCGTCAAAGGTAATGCGACTGCCAAAGTGACGACCTGTGTCGGTTCTCGACTTAGAAACAAACACATCTTGCCAATTGGTTACTTCATCATCTTTGTATGTAACAGAAGCGAGTGTGGTTACGCCTTCGCCATCGACGTCTTTACTGTAGGTAACATAGAACTTGTCTTCTTCAAAAGGGGATAGCGTGATATCCAGCAGACCACCTTGTCCTTTTGCCCATACATTGGGTAGCCTGAACAGTGTATTTTGCTCTCCCGACTTCAGATCAATGTGTTTAATGACGCCTGCTTTTTCTGTGAGAAGCATAGAGTTGTCATCGACATAAGCTAGGCCCCATGGGATTACGAGACCGTCTGTGATCTTCTCAGCTTGCCATGCAAACACTGGGGTTGAAGCGATGACGCCTGATGCGATGATTGCAAGTGCAGAAGAACGAATACGATGAGATGTGTTCATTGAAGTCCCTTGATTGTCATGACGTTGTATTAGTTTAGCTTGCGCTCGGAAAGTAGATAGCTAAGGTAACTAGGGCAAGTGAAAAGTCACTATTCACATATTTAGTTCAGTCAGTATTGTATGATTATACAAGCTCACGTATGTTTACCCTGCCAAACTCTAATTGATTCCTTTCGGAGCACCATGAATACCACACCTGCAACATGCTCACTACTTTACGCACCTTCATGTTGTCAGGTTGATGACCCAAGTCTCTTTTTAACCCCGCGTGCTGCATCATGAGTCGTCGATTCGATTTTAAGTCGATTTTACTGGCGTGTTTGGTCATCAGTATTGGCCAACTCAGCATGGGTTTGGTGTTTCCTTCTTTACCTTGGATCGCCAAAGATTTTGATGTCTCACTAGAGCAAGCTCAGCTTCTGGTGAGTGTGTATTTGTTGGGTTTTGGCCCATCTCAGTTTATTTATGGCCCAATTTCAGACGCTTTAGGACGTAAAAAGGTGCTCTTGAGTGGCCTGCTACTCGCCATGCTTGGCCTTTTGATGATCATCTTTTTCAGCCACTCGTTTACCAGTATGGTGATGGGACGATTCCTGCAAGGCTTAGGTACGGGCTGTTGTGCTGTGCTTGCTCGCGCTTCCACAAGGGATAGGTTCAGCGGAGCTGACTTACCCTTGGCGATGTCCTATATCGCAATGGTTGCGTCTATCACTCCTCTGATTGCGCCTGTTATCGGTGGGTTTATCAACTTCCACTTTGGCTGGAGTATGGTATTCATCTCGCTACTTGGGTATGTCTCATTGGCTTGGGGGGTATTGGCGTTCAAATTCAAAGAAACCGTTACTCAGTTCTCTGCGATTCCTTCACCGAAGAAAATGGCGTTGCAATACAAAGAGCTACTCACTTCTCGCTACTTTATGAGTTTTGCGAGCATTGGCTGGCTTAACTTTAGTTTGATGATCACCACTGTGTCGGTGATGCCGTTTATCATGCAGAACCAGATCGGTATGACGTCTGACGAATACGCTATGTGGGCGGTGATTCCTGCGTTGGGCATGCTTGGCGGAACTAGCTTGTGTAACCGTATTCGTCCAATATTAGGCAATAAGAAAACACTGCTGTGCACGCCTGTGTTACACATCTCTGCTGCGTTGTGGCTTTTCTTCTGTCCTCTTGAACCTTTGTATCTAATGATTGGCCAGTTTCTGATGATACTCGGTAATGGTATTGCGCTGCCTTGTGCTCAAGCTTTGGTGATGCTGCCTTACAAGAAGAATGCAGGCGCGGCTGCTGCGATGTCGGGCGGTGGTCAAATGGTCGTGTCTTCGATTGTCAGTATGGGTTTGGTTAAGCTTGGATTAGGAGAGGCGTGGCATTTATCACTGGTCATTGCATTATTCACTGTGATTACCCTGTTTAATATTCTACGTGGCTTTAGTAGCCAAGAAGCTAGAGATTCTCAGCTTAGCTAGTTAAAATAGTTAGCGAATCCAAACTAAAAAGGCCATTGAAGTGATGAATTTCAATGGCCTTTTCAATGTTCAGCTTTTTGGTTTAAGTTGCCAAAATATAAGCTATTCGCAGACCACAGCGACTTTCTCGCTTGCGGCAGTTTTAGCTGGAACCGGATGGTCGATCAGTCGGATAGGGGACTCATACAACGCAGACAGTGCCTGTTCATCAAGTAACTTATCGGCGCTGCCTTCAAATGCAATTTGGCCTTTCTTCAGAGCAACGATGTGTGTCGCGTAGCGTAGCGCAAGGTTCAAGTCGTGCAGAATCACGATAACACCAACGTCTTCCTTTTTGTTCAGTTCAGACAGTAAACCCATCAGTTGGAATTGGTGATGAACATCCAGTGCTGATGTTGGTTCGTCGAGGATTAACACAGGTGACTGCTGAGCAAGCAACATCGAGACCCACGCACGTTGGCGTTCACCGCCGGATAAATCGTCCGCTAACGCCTGTGAAAACTCAGCAACGCCCGTTCTCTCCATCGCTTGTTGGATGATGGATTTGTCTTCAGAGTTCCAACGACCTAACGCGCCTCGCCAAGGGAAGCGCCCTAAACGAACCAGTTCTTCTACCGTTAAGCCTGCAGAAGCAGGAAGCTTTTGTGGCAAATACGCAATCTTCTTGGCTAAGTCTTTGCTTTTTAATGAAGAGAGAGATGCATCGTCTAATTCAACAGTACCGAAGTCTGGTGACATCTGCCCAGAGAGCAAGTTAACCAGAGTGGATTTACCAGAGCCATTGTGACCTAAAACCACGGTAAGCTCATTGGTCGGAATGGAAAGCTCGTCAATTGAGAGAATGGTTCGCTCATCACGAACGATTTTGATGTTTGAAAGCTGAAACATGTCAGTCCTGTCTTTAGACCAATAAAGCTGCTCAATAAAAGCAGCTTTACTGGTCTCTAAAAATAGATGGTGATATTACGCAGTTTTTTTATTGTCAGGGTGTCTAGGGCAATCGTCGCAATACTTCCTAGAGTCGCATTTGTAGACTAGGCAGCAGCTTACTCTAATCAGTTTAAGCATCCCAGAATCGGCATCGACCTTGAGGCTGTCTAAGTGACTTTCTGGCAGTTGGCATGCGTCTAACCAAAGCTTAGCTTGTGCAGTGATGTAGTCGTTGGTCAGGCTCGGTTCATGTTGCTGCAATTTGATCAAACTGCCTAACAGCAGATCCGCCAACAAATGGTTAGTAAAACCAGGGCGGATGCGTGTCCATTCACTTATTTGGCTGCGATAAAACTCAGTAAGTGCAAGTATGGCTTCGCCCGCTTTAGGTATCAATTCTTCAGGTGAGCCGTGTTGATGATCACCATTAAAGAAGCGATACCCTGTGACGAACTCTTTGTACCTAAACTGACCGATATTCTTTATATCAGGCAGCGAGTGAAGGCCGTAGATAGAAACGAAGGTCACATAGATGGGCTGCCAGCAGACGAGATCCCAAGTTCGGGTCAACCAATAAGCTTTACCTGCTTCTGTGTGATTTTCCGCTAAGCCATCGTAAACACGTTTGATCTCGATATGGCTCTTATCATTCGTCATTGCGATGCTTCTGCTGCTCAGAGAACCATAACTGCCACTCAAATAAGGCGTGACTTGTTTAGAGTAAGCGAAGATTTTTTGGTGTAGAGAAGGGGCTCTCCGACGAGTGATGATGTTGTGCAGCTGGGAAAGCATCTTAAACCATTAAATGAGAATCAATTTCGTTATCATAGCTAACCTTAGCGAGGATAACCATACAAAATGGAGCATACCCTTGGAGAACTCGTTATATAAGATATTTATAAATTGAGTATGCCTTCGTCATTTTTAAGTGATAAAAGTCGCTTTAAATGATAAAAAGTATTTCTGAATCTAATATGTTGTTGCCACTACCGAGAGTTTGAAAGCTTGACTATGAACACACCTGCATTTGACCGTATTAGCCGTGTATTGGCTTATATCCATGCGAATCTTAGCTCGACACTATCGCTAGAAGATATTGCGAAACAGAGCTGTTGGTCTCGCTGGCAGTTGCAAAGAGTGTTTCAAGCTGAAACGGGACTGACCGTGGCAAACTACGTCAGAGAGTTAAAGCTAAGCCAAGCGGCTGAAGAACTGTTGGACAGCAAAGAGCGAGTGATTGATATCGCGCTTGAACTCGGATTCAATTCAGAAATTAGTTTTAGTCGCTCTTTTAAGCAGATGTTTGGTTCCAGCCCTAGTCAGTATAGAAAAGCGGGCAAAAGAGCAGGGCTTAGAAAACCGATACAAGTATCTGAAACGGTAAGCGCTGCTGATAATGGTCCACTCAGTTTTGTCGAAGTCCGTATTGATGAAAGAGAGTCATTCCTTGTTAAAGGTATCACCTCAGAAATAAGCGGCTTGTTTTCACTGACACAAGACTTTGCAGAGAAAGTCCCTCAATTGTGGTCGCGCTTGGAAGGCGAAGTGACACTGCCAGACGATAACGCACTTCAGTTTATTGGTGTTATTGACCTTACCCAATCTTGCTTTGATGGTACCAATATTCATTATTGGGCCGGAGTAGAACTGAATGATGAGATTTCAATTCCTCAATTGCCGAGCATTATCTCTGATAAGTTAGACGTATTAACCATTCCAAAGCAAACCTATGCCGTGGTTAAACACTGTGGTCCGATTGAGAACCTTAGACACACTCTGAGTTGGTTTGTACTTAACTGGCTGCCGAGTTCTGGCTATCGAGGTGTTGACGGTTATGAGCTTGAAGTATACCCATTAGCCTATCAAGCTCGTGCCACAGATGCTGTCATGGAATACTGGGTTCCTATTACTAAATCCTAGTCATACCTTCGTTTCACCCTTTCGTTAAACCTCATCTAAAATAGGGTCAATTGTGCTTTTAATCAGCAATTGACCTGATTCCATTGAAAATAGGCCAAGTTCTTTGTGAGTTTGCACCAAATTGTTAATTATCCCATTCATAGATACATACAATGCAAATGAGATTTATTATTATTTATATTAAGCATTGGTACCGAGGGAATCATGACCACTCACACTCGTTTTAAGTATTCATCACTTGCAGTAGCGTTGCTCACTGCATTTTCAGCGCAAGCCTTGGCGGAAGAGACAGCCACAGCAGCAGATTCGAATGTAGAAACTGTTACGATTATGGGTAAAGCCTATCGTAATACCGCGACTAAGTCGGCACTTGAGCCAGAAGAAACGCCTCAAGGTATTACCGTTATTGATGAAGAACAGTTAGAGCAACGAGGTGTTCAATCTCTGAATCAAGCCCTTCGTTATGCACCGGGTGTTGTAACTGAAAACCGTGGTAGCTCGGTGGCAATGTTTGATTCTTACTCTATCCGTGGTTTTGCTACCAACAACGTTAACTACTACGATGGTCTTTCACTTCAATTCTTGAATGGTTGGAACCTACAACCGCAGATTGATCCGATCGCAATGCAGCAAGTCGAGATCTTCAAGGGCCCTACCTCTGTGCTTTACGGCGCAATGCCACCGGGTGGTATGGTGAACATGATTGCTAAAGCTCCACAAACGGAATCGTCGACTAAAGTTGGCGTAGCAACAGGCTCTCGCAATCTACAAGAAGCGTCTATTGATACCACAGGTCAGTTTGGTGACAGTGATTTTTCTTACCGTTTGATCGCACTTGCTCGCAAGCAAGATAGCCAAGTTGATAATGCAGAAGAAGAGCGGTACTTAATTGCTCCTTCTGTAGACTGGCAAGCAACCGATAACACGTTAATCAACTTCAATCTGTACTACCAGAATGATCCTTCAATGGGCATCAACTCGGCAATGCCACTCGATGTGCTGAAAGCAAGCGATCCATCTGTTTCTATGGGTGACAAGAACTGGAGTAAATTCGAACGTGAAGTGTTGATGGTTGGCTATAAGATTAACCATGACTTCAATAACAATTGGACGTTCTTACAGAATGCTCGCTATACCGACGCATCTCTATATCAAGAGAACACTTACCATGTGAGCTACGATCCAAGTACGCCGAACCAGCTAGACCGTTACTTGTACTCTACTGATGAGAGCTTTAAAGGGTTTGTTATTGATAACCAATTGAGCGGTATCGTTAATGTTGGTTCAGTAGAACACAACTTATTGCTTGGTTTAGATTACCAAGACCTAGATGGCAATGTTAACTACTCGTCGTACAGTGCGAATGGTAGTGGTTTCAATAGCTTTGATCCATTGAACCCGAACAATGATCTACTAGACCGTAGTGATGTGACTAAGACGGGTGAATATCTAGATGATACGACGTCAAGTCAGCTGGGTTTCTACGTTCAAGACCAAGTTCGTCTAGACGCATTAGTACTGATCGCTGGTGCGCGATTTGATCACTACAAATCTGAGAGTGATTACTACGCTCATGAATCTGATCATAAGCAGTTCACTTACCGCTTAGGTGGCTTGTACCAGTTTGATAATGGTTTAGCACCGTTTGCAAGCTATGCGACGAGTTTCGAACCAGCTCCGGGTGTTGATAAAGCGGGCAATGAGTTTGATCCAGAGAACGCACAACAAGCAGAGATTGGTGTGAAATACCTGTCCGACGATATGTCGAAAGAAGCAACGGTTTCTTTATTCCATATTGTTAAGCAAGACATGTTGATGACAGACCCGACAAACGTTTATGGTCCAAGAATCCAAGTCGGTGAAGTGGTATCGCAAGGAGCAGAACTGTCTGGACGTTGGTTTGCGACAGAAAACTTCGATATTGCGGCTTCATACACGTATGTTGATATGGAAATTACCGAAGACTCTAGCAACGGTTTAGAAGGTACGACTCCAATCTATGTACCTGAGCACACAGCTAACATGTGGGCTAACTACAACGTATTTAAGGGCATGCTAGCAGGCTCACGATTCAGTGCAGGTGCTCGTTACGTTGGCGAAATGCAAATGGACGCAAGCAATACTCAAGGTAAAGTTCCGTCTTACACGGTTGTCGACTTATCGGTGGGTTATGATTTGGGTGCAGCAAGCGATACGCTATTTGGCGCAACAGCGAACCTAGCGGTGAACAATATTTTCAACGAAGAATATTACGCGTGTTACGACCAATCGAACTGTTGGTTCGGTGCTGAGCAGTCTGTAGAGCTAAGCGTAAACTATGAATTCTAACTAAGTTAGCATTCTCAATTTTAAAGCAGCCTTTTCTGGGCTGCTTTTGTCGTTTGTAGAAATATCGAATTTAGATTAAGTAGGCAAATATATGAGCTTAAAACCAATAGCTTCTCATTTTTCTAAAGTAAAACAATTTAATACAAAACTCGTTCTAACGATGTTAGCGAGTGCTTTATCGTTTAATGCGATGGCGGATTTCCAAGTTGAAGACAGTGAGGGGATTAAAACCCTTGAAGTTCAGCCTGTTAGAGTGGCAGCGCTTAACTGGGATATTGCAGAGCAAGTGATTGAACTCGGTGTTACGCCAGTTGCGGTGCCTGACATTGCAGGATATACCGATTGGGTTGTTCAACCTGCGATTCCAGAAGGTGTGGCGGATATTGGCACTCGAACTGAGCCTAATTTTTCTGCTTTGAAGAAGCTAAACCCAGATGTGATTCTTATCGCTTCACCTCAGAAAGATCTTCAGGAGCGACTCTCTGAAATCGCGCCAGTACTTTACTACCAAACGTACAGTGAACAGCACAGCAATGCGGCGGCGGCTATCGAGAATTTCAAGAAGATAGGCCAATTGCTTGGCAAAGAAGAGCAAGCGAACAACAAATTGGCTGCGATGGATGAGCGTCTTGAGGTTTTAAAAGCTGAACTAGATAAAGCGTACCCGGGCGATAAGCCGAAAGTGACATCTTTCCGTTTTGCGAGCACGACTTCGGTTTACATATACGGTGACAACTCAATTCCGCAATATGCGCTTGAACAGCTGGGCTTCGAAAATGCGATGGATCTTCCTGCGAGTCAGTGGGGTATCAGTCAAAAGCGTATGACAGAGCTTAAGAACGTCAAGGGTGGCATTGCGCTGTACTTTGAACCTTTCCCATATCAAGACAAGTTAGATCGTTCTCCGGTTTGGAAGAGCATGCCTTTCGTTCGTAATGGTCAATTTAGCCCTGTAGCAGCAAGCTGGAGTTACGGCGGTGCTATGTCGATTTTGTATAACGCAGAAGCGATGGCGCAATCGTTGTTGACGTTAGCGGAGCAGTAATGAAATCCAGTGGTTTGATGATGGGGACGGTACTATTTATCGCCGCCCTTATTCATTTATGGTTAGGCCAGTCTGAATTTGGCCCTGTCGGTGAGTTGTTCCAACAAGTCTCACAGATCAGTGACATCGTTACATTCAATAAAATGGTCGATGATTCATTCGAGTTGATGGCATTAATCTATGTCAACTTACCTCGTTTAGTGATGGCGATTCTGGTTGGTGGAACACTCGGCACCATAGGTAGTTTGTTCCAGCAGTTAACGCAAAACCGTATGATGTCTCCGCTAACACTCGGAACATCATCAGGGGCGTGGCTTGGTCTGGTCATTCTGAACGTGGTTGCGCCAATGTTGGTTGCTCAATATTCGGTTTGGTTTGCGCTGATAGGCGCGCTGCTTGCAATGGGGCTGATTGTCTCTATTGTTGGCATCAAAAACATGAGCGGCTTGCCAATTGTTTTGGCGGGCATGGCGGTTAACTTACTGTTAGGCGCATTCGCAACTGCGATTATTTTGCTTAACGACCAGTACGCACAGAACTTGTTTGTGTGGGGAGCGGGTGATCTCGGGCAGAACGGTTGGGAACAAGTGCTTTGGCTGATGCCTAAGTTACTGCCAATCTTTGCTATTTTCCTGTTGGCTCCAAGAGTTTTGACTCTGCTTTCAATCGGTACAGAAGGGGCTGCTACGCGTGGTCTTAACATCGGCACGACCTTCTTTGTACTTATGGCGATTGGTGTTTGGCTGGTTTCCGTGTCGATTACTTCGGTGGGTGTGATCAGCTTTATTGGTTTGATTGCGCCAAACATCGCGAGACATTTGGGTTTTTTAAAGGCGAAATCGGAACTCATCGCAAGCTGCGTGTTAGGTGCGCTGTTGCTTTGTGTGACCGACAGCTTGGCGATTTTCTTAGCGCAATGGTCTTTGGATATGATTCCAACAGGCACGGCAACCGCGGTGATTGGCGCTCCAGCTTTGATCATTATTGCTCGCAAGCAGATGTCAGCCCAAGATCAGCTCTTCTTCTCGATGCCTAAAGGACCAAAGTCTATTTCACCTTTGGCTTATTTCTTATTGGGCGCGATGATCTTCGGTTTACTGGCGTTAAGTACATTGTCACAACCTTCTTCAGACATGGGCTACTTCGTTGTCCCTGATGCCTTCGAGTGGTCTATTCGCTGGCCTAGAATGTTAACCGCAATATTCGCTGGTGGCGGTTTGGCTGTGGCGGGTGTGATTTTACAAAGGCTAGTTTACAACCCACTTGCGAGCCCAGACATTCTTGGCGTATCGGCAGG
The DNA here is from genome assembly GCF_022397895.1 of Vibrio sp. Isolate33. Classification (NCBI taxonomy): domain Bacteria; kingdom Pseudomonadati; phylum Pseudomonadota; class Gammaproteobacteria; order Vibrionales; family Vibrionaceae; genus Vibrio; species Vibrio sp. Isolate33. The sequence goes on along the minus strand of NZ_JAKEUP010000032.1, from coordinate 943 downwards.
TGCGGTGCTAGCTTTGATTTTCAGTAGCCTGTTTATGGGATACTCGATTCACTCGCTAAGCCCATGGGTAGCGTTTTTGGGCAGTGCGATTGCACTCTGTTTGTTGCTGTTCCTTGGCAAGAAGCATCAGTTTGCTCCGTCTATCTTAATTCTGACCGGTATCTCGCTGACCGCGGTGTTAGAGGCTTTAGTGCAGTTTTCCTTAACACGAGTTGGTGAGGGGAAATACACTTTACTGGCTTGGTTGGCAGGCTCTACATATCGTGTTGAACCTGATGCGGCAACGATCATGGCTATCGTGATCACTGTTTGCATTTGCGTTGCTTTACTGTTGAGTCGTTGGGTGACGTTAATTGCGGCTGGCCGTCAGTTTGCTAGCGCAAGAGGGCTGAATATCAACATCGCCTATGTGGCTCTGTTGTGTATTGTTGCGGTGTTATGTTCGATGGTGACAACCACCATGGGACCGGTCGCCTTTGTTGGTCTATTGGCTCCACATATTGCTGCCATGGTTGGTGCTCGCTTGGTTCGAGAGCAGATCATCTTATCGTTTTTGATTGGTGCAGCACTGATGTTATTCGCCGACTGGCTGGGGCAAGTGGTGGTGTTTCCAGCGCAGCTCGCGGCTGGCACACTAGTTTCGATTATCGGTGGTAGTTACTTCATCTTCTTGTTGCTGAAATCTCGAAGAGTGTGAGTTAACGGTTAGCAAGTTAAGCGCTAAGTTCTTTGATCACCGAAACAAGTATGAAAGGCAGTGATTGGAATCATCCATCACTGCCTTTTTTATTGGCTCCTCAAAACCACCGCCTAGGGCGGTGGTGATTGCTCCTTGAGGCTATAGCCTGAAGAAGTGCCCATGTTAGAAGTAACCTCTTATTCACCACAAGTAAGAGGAAACAACCACATGGGCGATTACAGAAGTTCATCAAGAAGTTCATCA
>NZ_JAKEUP010000031.1:0-33871 GCF_022397895.1 Vibrio sp. Isolate33 | reverse complement strand
GTTTATATGTCATATCGCCTCTTTCTACAGCGGCGACGACCTGTAATTTAAAGCCTAGTGTGTAATCACGCTGAGTGCGCTTAACGTAGGTATTATTTGAAGTAGTCATAATTCGTCCTCAATGTGTAAACACATTTCAGGACGGGACAGACAAATAAAAAAGGGGGAGCCGATGCTCCCCCTTTTTGGTTTCTATGATATTCGCTGTTTTGAGTTAGCTCACCGCTCTTACTTTGCCTTGTTTTAGGTCTGACAGAACCTGCGCTTTCGGACCGTCGGCAATAATGCAGCCTTTCTCCATTACGATCACTCGGTCGACAATATCGAGCATCGACGTTTTGTGTGTGATCAGAATTAACGTCTCGCTTGGAAGCAACTGGTTAAGCTGATGCTTAATGTGCATCTCTGAGCGGTTATCCATAGCACTGGTCGGTTCATCCATTAATAGCACTGGCGGACGACCTAGGAAGGCTCTGGCAATTGCAATCGACTGACGCTGACCACCAGAGAGTAACGCACCGCCTTCACCGACTTGACGCTCTAAGCCAGCAGGATCTTGTTGAGTAAATGCAGTAACACCCGCACGGTTAGCTGCATCCATCACATCACGGTCATCTACTAAAGGACGACCAAGAGTGATGTTGTCTCTTACCGAACCGTAGAACAGATTACTGTCTTGCGGTACACAGCCTATATTGCGTCGTACGTCGACATGGTGAAGCTGCTCCATATCGGTGTCATCTATACGCACATGGCCCTCTGTGGGCTTGTACAGGCCCATAATCAGGCGTTCCAGTGTGGTTTTACCTGAACCGATACGTCCAATGATCGCCACTTTCTCACCGGGTCTAATATGCAGAGTTAAATCTCTGATAGAAGCGACGGGAGAATCCGGATAGTGGAACGTCACTTTGTCGAGTGAGATATGACCTTGGATAATAGGGCGGTGGATGTAGCGCTTACCTTCTTCCTGTTCATCCGGCATCGACATGACTTGCTCAATCAACGTCATCGATGATTTTGCTTGGTTGTAACGAGTAGAAAGCAGTGACAGCTGAACAAGCGGACCAATAGCTCGGCCGCTCAGCATGGTCGCAGCGATCAAGCCACCCATCGTCAGTTCACCTTCCGCTATTAAGTACACACCAAAAATGATCATGCCCACGTTGGTACTTTGCTGAACAAAGCCTGCCGTATTTTGGATGCTGTCGGTAATGCGGCGACTTTTGATATTCCAGTTCGCCATGTGAGCTACCGCTTCTTCCCAACGGAATTGGAATTGGCTTTGCGCGCTGAACAACTTAACCGTCTCTAAGCCAGCCAAACTCTCAATCAAGTTCGCATACTTTTGAGAAGCAAGACGGGAGCCTTCTTCAATGGTACGGCGCAGTGGGCCCTGAATTAATAGCGCGTAGACAATCAGCACGACCACGCCAGCCACAGGAACAAACACCAAGTTGCCAGCCATTAACCAAATTAAGGCTAAGAACATCAGCGCGAAAGGCAAATCAATGAGCGAGCCAATGGTTGCCGAGGTAAAGAATTCACGAATGGATTCGAACTCTTGTAGGTTTTTAGCAAAAGCACCGACCGAAGCTGGCTTGGCTTCCATACGAATGCCCAACACCTTGCTGAACAGCTTTGAGGAGATCAGGATATCGGATTTCTTACCTGCAACATCAATGAAGTAGCTTCGCATTAGCTTTAACAGCAGATCGAAAAGGAACACTACAAAGATACCACTCGCCAGCACCCATAAGGTTTCAAATGCTAGGTTGGGAACGACTTTGTCGTAGACCAAACGAGTGAACATTGGCGCTGCAATGGCAAAGATGTTAATCAGAATAGAGGCGATCAACACATCACGATAGATGTTTTTAGATTCCCAAATCGTGCTCCAAAACCAGTGTCCTTTGCGAGTTTTGAGAACCTCAGGTGAGCGTTCGTCGTAACGAAACTGTTTCTTTACTAAGAAGTAGCGGCCGATGAACTGCTCTTTCAACTCTTCCATTGGAATGATGATTGGCACCATTCCACTTTCAGCCGTAATGATTTCCGCTTCTTGCTTTTCTAAATCGATACTGTTGAGAACACACGCCTCACCTTGTTTTAGCAGTAACACGGCAGGGAGAATCAGGTGTGGGATGTTATCTAAGTCGGAACGATTTTCTTTTGCTACTAATCCCGCACGCTCAGCAGAGCGTGGGAATAGGAAAGGGGTTAGCTTTCCATCAGTTAGTGGCAACCCATTGATCAACGCTTCGGGCGAGTTAGCTAACCCGTAATACCGGCTAACGTAGATCAGTGAGTTCAATAGTGGATCTTGCATGCGATATAACCCTTACAACTATTTATCAACAATGAAGCCTTGGAACACTTCTACGTAGTTATCAGATAGGATATCTAGCTGAGTTTGAGTTTCTATTCGAGACGCGATGGTCGTTACGCCAAGGTTATGAGCCGTTCGTGAGATCGACGTTAGGGTAAATTTCTGTTTTTCGTCATCAAGGTTATGTGTGAACAGGTAATCCAGCTTCACATAGCTTGGGCGGTACTCGTTGATGTAATCCAGTGATTGGAAGTTACGTCCGTAGTTGTCGACACCAAACACCGCTTCAGCGTTGCGGATAGTGTTACACAATAGCGCCGTGTAGTGCGGAACGTTGATGAAACAGTTCTCTGGAATCTCAAAATGCAGCAGGTGAGCGACTGAGGCGTTTTGCTCAAGTGTTTTGCCAATCCAACGGATGAAGCTTGGCTGAGAAATACTGCTTGGTGAGATATTGATAGCGATTGGGCTAGTGACTTCATTGGCATTAAGCTTTTCAATCATCTTCTCGATAACGTATTGATCGAGAATGTGGCTCATTTCTAGTTGCTCTAGTGCGTATAGATATTGGTTAGCACCGTAACGGACACCGTCTTTCTCAATCGCAGAAAACACCTCTTGGTGGTACGTTTTACCAAAGGCATTGTTTGCAGCCTGAAGACGGAAAGTGACTAGGTCGTTGATGATCGCTTCTTCAACCAGCATACGCCATTGCTGTTTACCCATTACCGCGCCGTGGTCGTCAGCGGTGACGTAGCCGTAAGCAAGCTCGCGGTTCGCTTTAGCGCTTGAAAGTGCGTTATCCACCAGCGACATGATTTCGGTACTGGTTTTACGCTTGTTGCTGTAGGTCACGCCCAGTGCAATGTGTGGGTTCGCCATACCTGTTGGATCTGAACCTAGGCTTTGAATGCAATTTACGATGCTGCTCGCGACAAGCTTAAGTTCGCTTTCGTCAATGTTTGGCATGATGAAGCCAAATTCATCGCTAGAGATACGTGCAATAGTGATGTCTGGTGATGAAATAGAGGCCTGTAGCTGTTCAGCCAATTGGTGAACTAAAGCATCGCCTTCTTGATAGCCTTTTTCATCGTATTCTTCGCTAATAAACTCGGCTTTTAGTACGGCCAAACCACCTAAGCTTGATTCTTCTAACCACTGAGTTAGCTGAGACATGTAGTAAGCGCGGTTACCCAGCTGAGAAACAGGGTCGATATAGGCTCTTTCACGCAGCTTCTGAGCTTCCTTCGCTTGGTTCTTAAACGCCAATTCCACTTGAGTAGACATGTGGTTGATGCCATCGACCACTAAGATAAGATCTTTTGTTTTCGGACGAACCAGAGGTTCACCAAATTGATTCTTCGCGATCTGATCCATTTTGGTAATGATCAATGCTAATGGACGCAGTGCTCGCTTGAGGATCCATGAAATCGACACCAAACCCAGTAGGAAGATCGATCCAAAGATGGTCAGTAGTCGTGTGAATGCTTGCCAGAGTTGATCATAAGCCGGGCCCGGGTGACTGACGATCTCAACCTCTGCTAGCTGCATCCAACCACTGGTGATGACGCGGCGGTCGTGAACTGGCTCAAACAAATTTAGGTTAGTAAACCACTGCGGTACACCCGTTGATTTAACAGGGTATGAGCGGAGAATATCCTCGCCGCTGTCTAGGAAAATCAATCGAACGACGGAATAAGAACTGCCATCAAACAGGGCGTTGATAACAGACTCCACCGCCACCTTGTCCTTTTCTTCTAGATAAGGGGCGAGAGCCAATCCAACAGTATTAATGGTATTACTTACCTCAGAGCGTTGCTGCTCCTCTAAGTATCCACGGGTGGTATTGAATTCGATCATAAAAACTGACGTCATCAGTAGTATGAACACCGCAACCATCCCGACCACAAGCTGTTTATATAAAGTCATTGTACCTACTCATCGTAATTGATAATGGGTTTGTTTAATTTTAGAGAGCGCTCACGGGAACGTAAGTCGTTCCATAAGCTCAATCTTGAAGATTTCCCTGCTAGCTTACCGCTGCCCGCTGCTGACTTGATTAACCAAAGATTTTTACCGTTGAAACTGTAAATTGGTCGTAGGTCTGGGCGTTTGGAACCGCGTTTTATCTCAGGGTTTAAGTTGTCTAAAATTAGTGGCTCTGCACTGGGTGTTGAGTAGTACGCCAACACCATGTGGAATTGGTTCAACTCAAGTGCTTTTACGTACACTAATCGTAATTTCTTATCTGGGACGCCGAGCTCAAGCAAAGAGAAGTATTTTGCGATAGTGAAGTCTTCACAGTCGCCGGCATTACTGCCCAAAAACTCCAGTGGTGTCGCCCAGTAGTCGTTCTTTCCCCACAGAATGGTGTCGTCGACAAAGTACATCTGGTTGAAGAACTGGTTTACCGACCTGAGTTTCTCTTTCTCACTTAACCCGTCGTAAGACGTCATGTTTGAGCGCCATGTCGCCACTCGTTTTCCGGCTCTGTCACCGTAGGTTTTGGTGACCGCATCTATCCATCGTTGATCGCTCTTGTTAAGCGCCACAGAGGTAAAAGAGGTGAGGACCAGCAGCAACAGCGATATCCGAGACTTCATAGCCTCTGCTCTTGTCTGTTTGCTGTGTATTGAAAGGCGTCGTTAAACATCAAACGTCCTTACTCTTTTAGTGCGTTGTTTTGAGCGCTTAATATTGGCTTCAACATGTATTCAAGCACGGTTCTTTTGCCCGTGATGATGTCGACAGAGGCCGTCATTCCCGGAATGATTGGCAGTTCTTCGTTTTTACCAAAATTGTGTTTTTCGGTGCGTACACGCACGATGTAGAAGCTGTTGCCTTCTTCATCTTGGGTGGTATCGGCGCTGATGTGCTCTAACACGCCTTCTAGACCACCGTATTTGGTGAAGTCGTAAGCACTGAATTTAACGATGGCTGTCAGTTCTGGGCGTAGGAATGCGATGTCTTGAGGAGCGATTTTTGCTTCGACTAATAGAGAATCTTCAGTCGGTACAATCTCAACGATGTCCATGCCCGGTTGGATAACACCGCCTACGGTATTAATGCCAAGCGTTTTAACGGTTCCGGTTACTGGAGAAACCACCACGGTACGGTTTACTCTGTCTTCTAGGCCAACGGCCGATTCGGTCAGTGCAGAGAGCTTATCTTGTGCTTGATTGAGCTTTTCTTGTTGTTCTGATCGGAAGTTCAACGCGGCATCAATACGGCTGAGCATAGATTCTTTGATGGCAGAACGTAGGAGAGGGACTTTGAGTTCGCTTGAGGTCATTTCTCGGCGAGTATCGTTTACTTGTCTTTGGAGCTTAAGTAATTCAATGCGTGGTACCACACCTTCATCAGCAAGGGGTTTGGTGATATCCAGTTCTTGGCGAGCAAACTGGTAGCTCTGTTTTAGGTTGCGGACACGTGCTTTAATTTCGACAAGGTCTTGTTGTTTCTGTTCAACTTGTTGATCAAAAACGGAAAGTTGGTTTTTTAGGTTGTTAAGATCTTGGCGGTATTCTGCTTTTTGACGATTAACCAGTTGAGGTTGAAGCTCGTAAAACTTAGGTGGGAAGGCAAGCTTGCCGTAATCGAGAGTGACACTTTTCTTCCACTCTTTTTCAGAGAAATCTTCGTTGATAACGACACTGGTTAATGAAGCAGAGAGCATTAACACGTTGGCGGTTAAGTTGGCGACCTGTTGTTCACGCTCACGGAAGTCTGAACGAAATCGAGTGTCATCGATCAACAGTAGTTGCTGGCCTTTTTGAACTTGTTGACCTTCTTTAACTAAGATCTCTTTAACTAGGCCACCCTCAAGGTTTTGCACCACTTGGATTTGGGAAGAGGGGATGACCTTGCCTTGACCAACGGTGACTTTGTCTATTTCAGCCCAAGCGGACCACCCAATAGCAGCAATAAAAAACAGAACGATCACCCATAACATAATACGCGCACTGGTAGGCGTATTGAGGAGTAGCGCGGCGGTTTTATCGTCGACGTACTCTAGTTCGGTTTCGTTCAATTTGCTGAAATTCTTCTGGCTCATAACAGTCCTTGTTTGCTAAATAAAAGTGCAAGCCTATTGAGTGTATTCTTACTTTTGATAAATGTTAAGATTTTGCTCCTTTAAATCTTTGAATTTATATATTTTTTAGATTCTATCAATTTTTGAAATCCGTTTTGTCGAGTTGATGCTTTCTTAGCTTGTCATAGAGCGTTTTTCGCGACACTTGCAGCTCTTGTTGTACTTCTTTTAAGCGCCCTTGATGGCGGTGTAGCGCCTCGATCAAGATAATCTGCTCAAAGCTATCGGTACGTTGGCTTAATGATTGTTGTTGCTCTTCAATACTTACATCAAGCTGGCTTTCAGCGTTTTGCTCATGTTCATCGTTGTCGATCGACGGTTGCTTCACTTGGGTCAGTACTCTGAGTTCTGCATGTTGGCGCAGCTGGCGAATGTTTTCACTCCAATTAGTGGTGATCAGCCGTTGAATCTCTTTCTCTGTGATAACTGGTGGTGGCAACTGATAGCGACTTGCTGCACCGCGAGCAAAATGTTTGAACAAAGAGCCAATATCTTCCGTTCTTTGCGCCAAGGGTAGTAAATTAAAACGGCGCAGTTCACCTGTAATTGTAGTAGGAACTACTGTAGTTGCGATAATGATACAAGTTGCATTGGTCTTGCATGAGTTTTCACGAAGTAGAGTGGGTTTTAGAGCGGTTAACCATAACCATTGCTGCGAAGTTAACGCTTCTGTTTCATGGATATAGAGTGTTCCACCCTGATGTTTGTGGAATAACTGCAGAACAAATTGATCAAACGTCGCTTGGTCACTACGAGGTAAATTGAATGCCGCAATCGGGCAAAGCTCAGCGGTTGAGTGGCTATGCAAATCGTGCGTGTACTGGGCGGTGATTCGTTTTCCCGTTCCGATATCGCCAACAAACAACAACAGCGGGTTTTGTTTGCAGTCTAATGTGATTAGTTCACGGCGTAATGTCTGCATCGATGGAGATTGGCCAATTAATTTGGGGCCAACCTGATTCTGCATCGCGAGCTCTTTTCTCAATAGGTTGTTCTCTTCTACCAAGGCGAGCTTGTCGGCCGCTTTTTTGACTGCCGTTAATAGGGCATCGACCACAAACGGCTTTTCCAGAAAATCATAAGCGCCGGTCTTCATCGCGGACACCGCAGTTTGCACATCGCCATGCCCAGTCAGCACTATGATTTGAAAGTTAGGATTCTGGCTCAGCAACTTCTGGGTAAATTGAATACCGTCCATTACTGGCATGTGGATGTCAGTAATCACGATGCCAGCTTGTGCGACGTCTATCTGCTTGAGCGCCTCAACGGCATTAGGGAAGCAGACAATGTCGATGCCTTCAATCAGCATGGCTTGTTCTACCGAGTCTCGGATAGCGGGTTCATCGTCGACAAAATAGAGTTTGGGCATAGAGTGCAAAGCCGTGTCCTTAGCAGTATGTGAGATTAGCAATAATGTGAAATTCGTTTTTTCGTTAACAATAACGATGTGCGTTAGTCGTTAACTTTGGATAACGGAATGTTAAGCGAGAATACCATGCCTGTCGGCTCCAACAGGGTTGCACTGATCGAGCCGTGATACGCTTCAATAATCCGCTTCGATATAGAGAGTCCAAGCCCTAAGCCTTCTGGCTTGGTGGTGAAAAACGGGTCAAAAAGTTGTTCAAGCTTGTCGGCAGGCATGCCAATTCCGTTATCCCAAATGATCACCTGACACATGTCTTCATGCAGCTGCCATTCAACGCCGATTTGTGGGATAGCCTGTTGAGCTGCTGTTTCTTGGAACGAGTTTTGTTGAAGATACAGAGCTTGCTGATCGATGGCCTGCTGCTGAAGTGCTTGAGTCGCGTTGTGAATCAGATTCACCAGCACTTGTTCAAGCTCGGTCGGATGAATCGCGATATTAATGTCATCCGGTACCGTGCTTAACCTGAGCGTGATGCCTTGCTTGATCATCAGTGCGCTGAGAATGCTGGTGGCGTTGTTGATCGCTTGATGCAGGTTGGCTACATGATGTTCTTGTTTGGTCACCTTACGAGTGAACACCTTAAGGCGGGCGATGATCTCGGTAATCGAGGTGTTTAACGCGATCATTTTGCCTAGGTTACTTTTCACCAAATCGGTTCGATCCATCTCGAGCAGTTTTAAGCTGTTCTCGCTGTAGGTTCTGAGTGCGGCAAGCGGTTGGTTGATTTCATGGTTAATGCTGGCTGACAGCTCGCCCAGAACGGCTAATTTGGCGGTTTGGGTCAGCTCTTGTTCTGTTTGTTTCAACTTCAATTGCGACTCTTGGTACTGAAAGATGGTTTGCTGAAGCTGTTGGTTTGATTGCTTCAGATATTGGGTGCGCTTATCTACCGTTTGTTCCAGATTTTGGTTGAGTCGGGTCAAGGCCACCTTTGCCAGGTAGGTTTGGCGCCATGACCAAGCAATCAGCATTACTAAGCTATAAATAACAACAAAGGTGATGTCGATCTGCATCACCTTAAGCAGTTCGGCTTTGGTCTCTTTCAAAGCCACCACTTGATATCGGTTGTCGCTGACGGCTGCAGGGTAAAGATTAAAAGTCCCAAGCTTGAATAACTGGTTGGCGGTGAGTTCTTTTCGGATTTCGTTGGATTGACGGTGGTTAGCCTGGCTGGCGCTGTTAGCTTCTGGCTGAGAGCTTGAAGAGCGAAAGGCTTCAATGATCGAAATTTCGCTCTGACCGTATTGGCGTTGAAGTGCGATATCGGTTTGTTGTTGCTGAGTTAATGGCAGCAAGGAATGATAAAGCCAAGGCGCTTGGCTTGAAAGAAACACTACTTGGTTCGAGTCGAGTACCACGATCTCAAAATCGTCGCTAGTCAGGATGTTTTCTAGGTTTTCTAAGCTCACTTTTACCGTGATAACTCCGACGATTTCCTCGTCGATATACATAGGCGAAGACAGAAAATAGCCTCGTACGTCTGAGCGAGCACCTAGCGCGACGTATTGGGTTTTGTTGCCTTTAATAGCAGAGGCAAAGTAGGGACGAAACGAGAAGTTTTCGCCAACGAAGGTTCGTGGCTTTTGATAGTTACTCGAGGCTACGACAGTGCCGCTTGGATCATGGATATAGATGGTGTCGGCTTGGCTTTGTCCCGACCACTCGAGTAACAAGTTATTGAGCTGCGCCGCGGAAATCCTGTCTGCTTGTGGTGATTTGTCGAAGTAAGACAGCAAGCGCGGATCGTGGCTGAGCAGATCAGGGATCTGTTTGAATTTATCCAACTCAGAATCGATTTGTAGATTCGCTTTATTGGCCGCTTCGTTGAGTTGTTGAGTGACGATTTTTTCTTGAAATTGCACTGCCAAAAAGTGTGTTGCTGTCAGCCCTGCTGCTCCCAGTAGCAAAGAGAATAAAACGAAGGGCGTCATTAGGTTAGGCAGTATTTTGGTCACTGGGATCTCAGCTTGTCATCGGTTTGTATAAAGATTATCAATATGATGGAGAGAGTACCGAGATCTTGTTAACACAGAGCACCTTCTATGAGACAAAACCAAGGCTTAGACTTGTGTTTCAAAGGATTACGGCGCAAAATCACAAAAAAATTAAAAGGAGCAACCAAATGGAACTGACAGATATTCGTCGCGAATACGCTAAGGGTGGATTGAGACGTAAAGACTTGGCCGCAGACCCGATTGAGCAATTCAATCTATGGCTAGAGCAAGCCATCGAAGCTAAGTTGACTGACCCTACTGCCATGACAGTTGCTACGGTTGATGAAAATGGTCAGCCATTCCAACGCATTGTTCTACTGAAGAATGTCGATAAAGACGGCTTTGTTTTTTACACCAACTTAGGTAGCCGTAAAGCGCATCAACTTGAGCATAACAGTAAAATCAGCCTACATTTCCCTTGGCACCCACTTGAGCGACAAGTTCATATCACGGGTACGGCTGAAAAGCTGACTGCGATGGAAAACATGAAGTATTTTTCGTCACGCCCGAAAGAGAGCCAGTTAGCTGCTATTGCAAGTAAGCAAAGTAGCCGTATTTCGGCACGTGGTATCTTGGAAGGTAAATATTTAGAGCTGAAACAGAAGTTTGCGAAAGGTGAGATTCCTGTGCCTTCTTTCTGGGGTGGTTTCCGTGTGCGTGTTGATAGCATTGAATTCTGGCAAGGTGGCGAGCACCGCTTGCATGATCGCTTCTTGTTCTCACGCCAAGACAACAGCTGGGACATTGATCGCTTAGCGCCTTAGTTCTAGCCAGTTGCATCAATCAAAAAATACCGTTGATTTTGTGTTTACTCACATCAACGGTATTTTTTCGTCTGTACTTTCATCTGGATGCGAGCTTACGGAACCGTCAATCAGTCGCTGTGTAGAACCACCGAGATCTGTTTTTTGAGTAGGGTCTCGGGAATCACAGAGCCTAATCCTGAATCCAACGCATATTCTATTAACTGGCTTTTGCTGCGCGCATCAAACTTCTGCTTTAACCTCGCGACATGGCCTTCGACGGTCTTGATTGAAATATTCAACGTCAACGCAATGTACTGGGGTTTCTTACCGAAAAGCAGTAAGAACAACACTTCTGATTCTCTTGCTGTTAGCTTCTTTTGTAGTTTCGATACTCGCGGTTTTGATCCGGCAATCGATGCCTGATTGTCTTTCGCGCACGTCGCCTGACATACCCAATGACCGACTTCTAGAATCGCCGTGTCTGTCAGTTCTTGGCCATAGAAAATCGTGCCTTGAACCCTGTCTTCGTCATCAAGCCAAGGGGTTTTGGTAAAGATATGTGCGTGCCAGCGGCCATCAGGGTAGGGGTGAATATCGAGGATCTTGAGTGTACTGCGCGTGTCCATCACATGCTTGTCTTGAGCTCTGAAATCTTGAGCGCACTCGATGGTTTGGCTCGGCATGTCAAAATCGGTCAAGCCAGTACATGTCTCGCCCGGTTTTAAGCCAATCAGCTGGTTGTAAGCGAGATTTGCATATACGAAGACCGAGTCAGTATCTTTGCAGCCCCAGCAGCCTGGAAGTTGTTCAAATAAAGAACGATGTATGGAGTTGAGTGGATCTGGCAAGGTTTTATCTCGTAATCAGAAGTATAACGATGATATCAGTTTCTTATAGCGCTGCAATGGTAATTAGAGAGTGAAATCGGTACTGGAATTTGGGGTTGAATATCTGTTAAACGGATTGCTGATGAACTGCTTCAATCAAGGGGAATAGATAAACGAAAAGGGTGATAAACAGGCAAAAAAAAGCCAGCCTGAAGAGGGGCTGGCCAAAGACAAGATATGCCTTGTCGACATGTAGAAGATTTTCAGTTTAATTCACGAGGGTCATGCAAATTAAACTGAGGCATCAGTTAGATACCCAGAGTGACTTACTACTCTATCGACGAATCTACTCCTAGGAATGCTAATGCATAAGGGGGGAATTCCCCTATAAACGCCGCTCAATGTGAGAATTGAGAACCTAGAGTAAATATTTTAAAACTTCAGCAAGTAATGGAGAGCTTATAGCTCTCGCAATACTCGGAATCCTAGGTAGTTGGCTGCGGTTGAAGGTGCAACGTTCAGTTCGTTATACACTTTCGCTTCTTCTGGAGAGAAACTCCAAGCTCCACCCTTCGCTAAGCCTTTTTGAGTGGTTGTCCATTCCCATACGTTACCCACCATGTCGTAGAAACCAGTAGGCGTCGGTAAGAATGATTTAACTGGTGATGTGCTGACGTTTGACCAAGGTGTGCCTGCCCAACCTGTATTGGCTTTGCCAGAGCGGAATTCGTTGCCCCACCAGAAGTTGGTGTCTTGGCCTGCTCTTGCTGCTGCTTCCCACTCTTGTGGTGTTGGTAAACGGTAGGTAAAGCCTGTGTTGTCAGATAACCAACGAGTATATGCCTTGGCATCGTTTTGGCTCACACAAACCACTGGAGAGTTATTCGCTTGCTTAAAGCCAGGGCTCTGCCAGTCGTTGTCAGAAACGGTGGTGATCTCGGCATTAACAAAGGTGTCGCAGGTGTTCATCAGCTCTGCATCTGTCTGGTAGCCAGTGCTTTCAACGAATGCTTTAAAATCTTGAACACGGGTCGGAGTTGCGGCTAATGCAAATGGCTGTTTGATGGTCACCTGCTTGGCATTGTTTTCACCTAACAAGTAGCGACCAGAGCCAACCACAATCATTTCTGGGCTCTGAATGTCGTTACCCATAGGGTCGGCAAACTTAGTACCGACATTCAGTGAATTTTGTTTGGCTTGTAGTACGGCTCTTAGGTTGTGATCACGGGCGATTTTCAGCTCTTGGTGGAAAGAAAGGTAGCCTTCTTTCTCGATCGTCACCATGTGTTGGCCTGTTGGCAGCATGATTTCAACTGGCGTGCTGCCATAGTTCACGCCGTTAATCGACACCTTATCGTTGTACTGGTTGGAACGAACCACCAAGTTAACCCAAGCGACTTCTTTTTGTTGGTCGTTGGCTTGCTGATCGCTCTGTGTGAAACAGTTTGATGACTGAATACCCAATAGGCGACAAGGCGTGTTCTTATTTGGACGAGTTTCTAGATTTGCAGTAATCACCGCTCGGTAACGGTTATCTTCAGAGAAGCCTGAGGACTTCACTTTGTGTTGCAGTACGTGAATGTTCAGTGAAGCAGACGCCAAGTGTTCTTTCATTGTTTTCGATTCAGTCGCGTTGTCGACAAGGCTGTGTTGGAACTGTTTTACCGCTTTTTGCAGTGCCAAGGTCACCGTTTGATCAGAACACTGTGCCAGTGTCATGTCGTTGCTACAACGGTTAGTGAAGCTGACGGTTTGTTCTTCCGTTTGAGTGATCTCGTTTCTTAGTCGCTCGGCTCTTGCTCTTAGCTTGTCTTGATTCAGGTTTGCAATTGAAGCTTCTGCGACTGCTTTCTCCGCTTGAATCGCTTCTAGCTCCATCATCAAGCCTTGTTGCTTCTGCTCAGAGTCTGAAATCGCAAGCTTGCCTTCTTTGACTACCTTCCAAGCGCCTTGAAAGCGGTTTTGAGCTGGCGAGATATCGAAATCGGGCTCATCAATCATGCGCGTGTAGTCTTGCTCTAGGTTTGCTTTCGCCGTCGCGAGTTTTTGTTCTGCTTCCGCAGATTGTTTAGCTAGACGGGTAGTTTGCTGTGCTTGATTGTCGACTTGGTTTTGCTTGTCCACTAGTTTTTTCTCAACAGCCGTCAGGTCGGCGTGTTTTTCGAAAAGTGAGCTTTCAATGTCGGTGACAGATGACGCGATCGCTGGTGGCGTTGCCTCAGCAAAAACAGCTGGTGTCATTAAGCAGGGAGCAAGTGCAAGTAATAGAGTAGGAAGACCTTGGCGCATGATGGGCTACTTCAATCGTAATTTAGGTGAATCGAATATTCTAAACGAGAACGCCATTTCGTCTGCAGCTACTGTTTAAAACGACCATACAAGTTTATGACGATCATACAGTTTATAACTATCAACAAAATGGCGAGTGTTCATTCAGTTTTGTGAAATAGGCACGGCTATCTGATATAGAGCTAAGTGTTTATATTGGCTTAGCTCTATGTAGAAAGGGTGTTTAGCTTTCTTTGCTAGGAAGAAGCTTAACCCAAATAGTGTCGCTGCCGTTGACGGTAACTGTGCGGTTGTAAGACTCGTAACCTTGTTTTGAGATGGTTACTTGGTGACGACCGCTTGGTAGCGCAACCTCAAGAGGCGTGCTGCCGTACTTGATGCCATTGATAGTCACTGAATCATTGTATTGATCAGAACGTACCGTCACGTTAGCCCACTGTTTGTCACCCTTTTTAACAACCGCTGCATTGCTGCCTGTTAAACAGTAGCGGGTTGAAACGTTCAATAGGTTACACGCAGCAACCGCTTCAGGTTTTGCTTGAAGCTGAGCTTGCATCTGCATGAAGTAAGAGTTGTTACCAGAGAAGCCGCTCTTGATTGCTTGGCTGTCTTGAACATGGATGTTCAGCTGAACGCCTTGTAAGTTTTGCTTCGCTAGCGTGCTTTCTGTGAGCTGCTCAAGTAATTGGCTCTTGAACGTTTGCACGGCTTTTTGGTTGGTCAGGTGTTTACCCTGTGCAGTACACTCACCCAGTGTCATTGTTGATGAACATGTGGTGGTGTAGCTGGTTTCAAGAACCGCACTTTCACGCAGCTCTGTTGCAATACGTTTTACGCGAGCTTCAACTTTTGACTCTCTCAAGTTTGCCAGCTCATTATTCAGGCGAGCTTGCTTTTGCTTGATTTGAGAAAGGTGAATTTCACCTTCGTTCATCGCTTGTTGATTGTCTAGTTGAGCAGATTGATTTTCTTTAACCGCAGCCCACGCATCTTGGTAACTTTTCTGGAAAGAGACCAGATCTGTTTCTGGATCTTCAAGTAAGCGACTGTACTGTTTGTCAAGTACAGACTTGGCTCTGTTACGTTTTGCCTTAAGTTCTTCACCTTCGCGCAACAACTTACTGTTTTTGTTTTGTAGTTGTTTTAGGTTCTCAGTCGCCGATACTTTGGTTGCTGAAATACGCTCAATATCTGAGTTTTTCTCTGTTAGCTTTGCATCGATAGCTGAAACGGGATCGACTTGATTCAGTTCTTCAGCGGATACCGATGCAGATACCCAAAGTGGGGATAGCGCAAGTAAAAGCGCTGAAATTCGAAAGTTAGTCATAGGTCCCTGCAACTTGTAGATTGAAATTGGCTCGTTAATAAAGTGTCTACTTCCTAGTTGTGAGTCACTAGTTATTAGCAATTAACACAGTACCCGTCTTTATACCGTTTTATTGCTATCCAATCTACTCAAAAGCCAAGTTTCGGTACTTCGGATACACTTTTTACAGGTTTAAAGCAAAATATTTGAGCTATATAAGAAAATTTATTCGTTATGTTGGAGCGTAGAAGCATTTATCTATGACATGGTTCTGGGGGGGTGTAGAGTTGCGTTGTAAGCCTTTAAATCCACCGGAACGATTGGTTTTACAATGCCCGTAGTTTATACACTCTTGATCATCTTTCCGGAGGCATGATCAAGATGATCGCAGTGATGATCTTTTCTTTAAGGTCAGGAAGTGACTCTCATGATCATTTACAAATTCATCTTGTGCAGATTTCGGAGTATTATTCTTACTATGTTGACCTGAGTACTTTGCTGTCATGCCAAAACCTTTACCCTTTCCAAACCTAGACTTGTCTCCGCTAGGCCTTACTGGCCCTCGTCCCGCAGAGATCATTACCTTGCCATCGCATATGGATTGCCACGAGCACCATTATTCTCAGGTGGTGATTGGTCTAAAAGGTCAGGCGGAATTTGAAGTCAGCGGTAAGGGCAATCTTGTCGGCCCCGGCCAAGGATGTGTGGTGACCGCAAGCTCTGATCATGCTTTCGGTGGCGTGGTGGGGCAGTCGGATATTCTGGTGCTTAACATGCCTGTACCAAGTGACGACGACCCTCTGATGTTAGAGAAGATTAATCAGTTAGAGTCATCAAACGTCTACTTCCAATTAGACGCGCAAATTCAAAAGCTTATCCATATGTTGGTGCAAGAGATGCAGGCAAGCCCTGATGATCTACTATTGAGCCGTGCCTGTAATGATACGGTGATCGCACTGATGCAAAGACACATCTCGGCGTTTGAAACCTCAATCAAAGATTCGCGTTTCGATCTTGAAGCGCTGGATCGTTACATCGAACAACACCTCGCAAATAAGATCTCAGTCGCGCAGCTAGCAGGTAGCGTGTTCTTAGGCGAAAGCCAGTTCCATATGCTATTCAAAGAGCAAATGGGTATTACCCCTCACCAGTATGTATTAGGTAAGCGTATCGACCGCTCTCGCCGCTTGATCGAACAAGGTAATCTGAGCCTTGGTCAGGTTGCAGAACTTGCTGGATTCTCCGGCCAATCCTCCTTTACTCACACCTTTTCACGCCTTCAAGGCATGTCACCATCCCAATACAAAAAGAAAATTTCTGTTAAATAGTGAAACAAAACGGCATATTATTTTAAAGTTTCATATGTGACGTTGTGTTTGTTTTGTTAATAAAGCGAGTTTTTAGCAAAAAACTCGGAGTTTTTGACAAGTAATCCTTATATACTCTAAATACACTGCAGCCATTGTAGAGATCCCCGGGCTAATTCCGGGTGTGAGATTAAGGAAAACGCATGTTTACAGCTACTGATGTGTTAAAGCCAGAATTCAACGAGCAGTCGCTTGCTGATCTATGGTCGCTTATCTCACCATTATATATGGTGGATGAAACCCAATGGCTAGAGCAACTTCTGCCACTAGCTACCCCTTCTGAGTCTGAAAAGCAGCAAATTACAGAGAAGACGACATCATTGATCGAGGCTATCCGTGCGGATAAGGCTTCTATCCAGATGATCGATGCACTGTTGCTTGAATACAGCTTAGATACTCAAGAGGGCATCTTGCTGATGTGTCTGGCGGAAGCCTTGATGCGTATTCCTGATTCAGCAACGGCTGATGCATTGATTCGCGACAAGCTAAGCGTTGCGGATTGGAAGTCTCACCTTAAGAATTCTGATTCAGTGTTTGTTAACGCATCCACTTGGGGCCTGATGCTAACGGGTAAGGTAGTTGGACTTTCATCTAAAGAGCAGAGTGCGGGTCAAGCGGTTAACCGTTTAGTGAACAAGCTTTCTGAGCCGGTGATTCGTAAAGCGATGCACCAAGCAATGAAGGTGATGGGTCACCAATTCGTTCTTGGCCGCAGCATTGCTGAAGCGCAGAAGAACGGTAAGTCTATGCGTGATAAAGGTTTTACCTACTCATACGACATGCTAGGTGAAGCAGCACTGACCACTGCAGACGCAAATAAATACTTCAAAGATTACCTAATGGCGATTGAAGCCGTAGGTCGAGACACATATGTCTCTTCAAAATCTAGCCCAGCACCGTCTGTTTCTATCAAGCTTTCTGCACTTCACCCACGTTATGAAGTGGCGAATGAAGACCGTGTTCTAAATGAACTGTGCGACACGTTAGAGCAACTATTGCGCCGCGCAGTTGAGCTTGATGTTGCAATTACGATTGATGCTGAAGAAGCGGATCGCCTAGAGCTATCTCTTAAATTATTCGAAAAACTGTACCGCACTGACCTTGTAAAAGGTTGGGGTAAATTTGGTCTGGTTATTCAAGCTTACTCAAAACGTGCGCTTCCGGTTCTAGTATGGCTAAACCGCCTAGCGAAAGAGCAGGGTGATTTAATCCCGCTTCGCTTGGTGAAAGGCGCGTACTGGGACAGCGAGATCAAATGGTCACAGCAGGCTGGTTTCACGGATTATCCAGTTTACACACGTAAAGAAGCGACAGACGTAGCTTACCTTGCATGTGCGCGTTACCTATTGAGCCCAAGTGTTCGTGGCAATATCTTCCCGCAGTTTGCGAGCCATAATGCTCACACCGTTTCTGCTATTGCAGTGATGACTGACCATAAAGACTTTGAATTCCAACGCTTACACGGCATGGGTGATTCTCTTTACAACCATGCGATGGAAGCTTACCAGCAGTCGGTACGTATTTACGCGCCAGTTGGTAGCCACAAAGATCTACTGCCATACCTAGTACGTCGCTTACTCGAGAACGGCGCAAACAGCTCGTTTGTACACCGTTTGGTTGATGCTCGCTGTCCTGTGGCAGAGCTGACACAACATCCAGTCGATATGCTTCTGGCGTTCGATACGCTGAACAACACTAAGATTCCTCTGCCTCCAGCGGTATTCCCTGAGCGCAAGAACTCTTACGGTGTGAACATTGATATCGAAAGTGAAGCTCATCAATTTGAAGAGCAGGTTAAGTCTTTCCTTAACAATCAATGGACTGCAGGCCCTGTGATCAACGGTGAATCTCTTACCGAAAGCATGATCAAGGCTGATCAGAACGTTGAACAAGTCACTGCACCTTACGATCGCCGTATTAATGTGGGTCAGGTGGCTTTCGCTAACCTTGATCATGTTTCCGCAGCGATCACTGGCGCAGACGCGGCATTCGCTGATTGGAACGCAACTTCGGTTGAAACCAAAGCGGCTGCACTTGAGAAGCTGGCTGACCTGATGGAAGACAACCTTGCTGAGTTGGTGGCGATTTGTCATCAAGAAGCGGGTAAGACGATTCACGATAGCGTTGATGAAGTACGTGAAGCGGTCGACTTCTGTCGTTACTACGCAAAACAAGCGGACAACCTACAAGGTTTCGAACTAAAAGGCTTTGACGGCCAAACTCGAATCGCTTCTCGACAAGGTCGTGGTGTGTTCGTTTGTATCAGCCCTTGGAACTTCCCTCTCGCTATCTTCCTTGGCCAAATTACAGCGGCACTAGTCGCGGGTAACACGGTTGTGGCGAAACCTGCTGAGCAAACAAGCTTGATTGCAGCTCGTGCGGTGGAACTGATGAATGAAGCGGGCTTCCCTGCTGGTACCATTCAGTTGCTTCCTGGTCGTGGTGCTGAGATCGGCAGTGCGCTAACCAGCCACGATGCAATTGCGGGCGTTGCCTTTACGGGTTCAACTCCAACAGCACAACGCATCAATGTGTCATTGGCAAGCCGTAACGCTAAGCCAGTTCCGTTTATCGCGGAAACCGGCGGCCAAAACGCAATGATCGTCGACAGTACCGCACTGCCTGAGCAAGTGGTTCGTGACGTGATTCGTTCTGCATTCGCTTCAGCTGGTCAACGTTGTTCTGCACTGCGTGTGCTTTACATCCAAGAAGACATTGCAGATCGCGTAATTGCATTGATTCACGGTGCAATGGATGAGCTGAGTGTTGGTATTCCACACCTACACAAAACCGATGTTGGCCCTGTTATCGATGAAAATGCGAAACAGAAGTTGATGACGCACCTAGAAAACATGAGCAATACCCAGAAGAAAGTGGCTCAACTTTCTCTAGGTACGGATTGTGAACATGGTGATTTTGTTCCACCAAGTGCTTTTGAAATTGATGACATCAGCTGTTTGAAAGAAGAGCAGTTTGGCCCTGTGCTGCACATCGTTCGCTTCAAGGCGAGTGAGTTAGCGCAAGTGGTAGACCAAATTAACCAAACCGGTTTTGGTCTAACTATGGGTATCCACAGCCGTAACGAAACAACTTACCGTTGGATCGAAAAACACGTTCGTGTGGGTAACTGCTACATCAACCGTGACCAAGTGGGTGCTGTTGTTGGTGTTCAACCATTTGGTGGTCAAGGTTTGTCGGGTACAGGCCCTAAAGCGGGTGGTCCTCACTACCTATATCGCTTTACTGATGTTCAGTTTTCTCAATCACAAGACAAGGCATAAGGAGCAGTATCATGGTTCATCAAGTGACAGGTTTTTCTGATGCTTTGTTAGCGTGGGAACAATGGAATCTTACCGACTTTGATCATAAGAGTGCTCAGGTACTTTCATTCAAATCAGAGATCGAAAGTCAGTCTGCACCTTTGGCAGCAGTCGCGACTTATCATTTAGAGCAAGCGTCTGCACTGCTTTCTGAACATCACCTAATGGCGGGCCCTACAGGCGAAACCAACGAGCTGTATGCTGCAGGTCGTGGCGTGGCTTTGGTAATTGTTGATGATTGCGAAGAGAAAGTGCCAGCACTGCAAACCGCAACGGCAATGATTACTGCTGCACTGTTGGCAGGTAACAGCGTTCAATTGTGTAGTGATGACGTGCAGTTCAATACCTTAGTTGCTGACGCTGCGAAACAAGCGAATCTACCAACTAACTTAGTACAGGTTGCCTCGTATGACGCTGCTCAACAGCTGCTGTCTTGCGATGTACGAAGTGCGGGTTATGTCGGTAATTCACAAACGGCTCAAGCTATCAATTTACAACTTGCTAAGCGTGACGGTGCAATCGTCGGTTTAGTAGCTGAAACGGATCTAACGGCAATGAATGTTGCTAATGATCCACACCTATCGCTGCGCTTCATTACCGAGCGTACGCGAACTATAAATATAACAGCCGTGGGCGGTAACGCGACCTTGCTCGAACTTGGAAGCGAAGCTCACTAACCTTCAGTAATACTGGCTCTAAACACTTTTGGATTTTCCATTCTTGGTTTTCTCCATCTTTGGATTTAATTCATAGTGCTTTGGAGCCTGAATACCTAACTCAATGCACTTGCTTGCCTTCACGGTGAGTGCTTTGCATTGAATTAGGCATGGAAGGCTTTCTACAAAATGAGGACTATCAAATGATAGAAAACAGTTTTGCAATAACGACGACGTTCATTGCGTATCTAATTATGATGCTGGCAATCGGTGTTATTGCTTACAAACGTACATCTAACTCAACTGACTACTTCCTAGGTGGTCGTTCGTTAGGTCCATGGCCTGCTGCACTTTCTGCTGGTGCATCAGACATGAGTGGTTGGTTGCTACTTGGCCTACCAGGTTACGCTTACGCTGCTGGCTTTGAAGCATTCTGGCTTGCTGGTGGCCTACTTGTTGGTACTTGGGCTAACTGGTTAATCAGTGCTAAGCGTCTGCGTACTTACAGTATTACAACTGAATCACTGACGTTGCCTGAGTTCCTATCTCGTCGCTTCAATGATAACTCTAAGCTGATCCAAACAATTTCTGCTTTCTTTATCCTTTTATTCTTCCTTTTCTACACAAGTTCAGGCTTGGTAGCGGGTGGTAAATTGTTTGAAACGGTATTTGGCCTAGATTACACAACAGCGGTAATTATCGGTACAGTATGTGTGGTTTCGTACACCCTGTTTGGTGGTTTCCTTGCTGTATCTTGGACTGACTTGGTTCAAGGTCTGTTGATGTCAGCTGCGCTATTGATTGTACCAATCGCAGCAATGAACGGCGGCCTTGGCCAACTGTCTACTGACCTACACAACATCAACCCAGAGCTTCTAACGCTATGGAATGATGCGAAAGGCGAGCCACTTTCTGCTATCGCGATTATCTCGCTAGCGGCATGGGGTCTAGGTTACTTCGGTCAGCCACACATCCTTGCTCGTTTCAAAGCAACACGTAGCAATAAAGACCTAACAACAGCGCGTCGTATCGCGGTGGTATGGTCTGCACTGTCTATGGTTGGTGCAATGCTAGTGGGTCTTGTCGGTCTAATCTACGTGACTAACTCTGGCGCGCCTAAACTAGACGATGGCGAGAAGATCTTCATGCTTCTTGTGAACGCGATGTTCCACCCAGTAATCGCAGGTATTCTACTTGCTGCAATCCTAGCGGCAATCATGAGTACAGCGGATTCACAGCTATTAGTATCTTCATCTGCTCTTGCAGAAGATCTGTACAAGCAAGTACTTAAGAAAGATGCTACGTCTGAAGAGATCGTTCGTGTAGGTCGCTTCGCGGTAATCCTAATCTCTCTTATTGCACTTGTGCTAGCGATGACACCGGACAGTTCTGTACTTGGCCTAGTATCTTACGCATGGGCAGGTTTCGGTGCGGCATTTGGTCCAGCTATCGTATTGAGCCTGTACTGGTCTCGTATGAACCGTAAAGGCGCTCTGGCGGGTATCGTGGTTGGTGGTGTGACTATCGTGCTTTGGAAACAGTTCACGGGCGGTTGGTTCGATGTTTACGAAATCGTACCGGGAATCATCCTATCGACGATCTCTATCGTTATCGTGAGCTTAATCACTGGCGAGCCAGAAGACGAAGTTAAGAAGCAACACGCTGAGTTCGAGAAAAACCTTGTTGAGCTAGACTAATTTACATTGTAAAAATGTAAACGAATTAGCAAAAGAGTTGAACAAAGAACAATAGAGTCACTTCGGTGGCTCTATTTTTTTGACCACTCCCTAATGCTTTTGACCTCATCTTGGTCGATATTCAAAGACTCTAAAAACTCTTGGTGAGCAGTTGGCTCCATCTTCTCAAACTGCTTGTGCCAGTTCTTCATGTCTTCTTCGTTGAACCCTGCGTTCTCCATCACACGTACCCAACGGTCTTTGGTGAGCAGTTTCTGTTCTAACAATTCTGGTTGTTCCAATAGCATCACAATCGCTTTTTGTTGTTGGCGAAGGTTTTGAATCTCTTTTTCCAGAGCATTGAACTGATTGACTAAGGTCTGTTCTTGTTTCACATCGTCTTTGCGATCAAGCAGTGCTGTGATCTCTTGGATAGATAGGCCAAACGATCGGTAAGAGATAATACTCTCTAAACGAGCCTGCTCTTTGTCGCCATACCAACGATAACCATTGTCTGAACGGCTGTGAGGTAGAAGCAACCCTGCACGCTCATAATAGAGAATGGTGGTGCGAGAGATGTTGTAGGCCTTGGCAATTTGAGTGACAGTGAGCATGTTCAACCTCGTTGGTGGAGAGAGCTTTAATTCAATAAGAACGTCAGATAGCCGAATATTCTAATCGCGCTTGTCTGGAGTGTATAGAACACATTCCAATACGCCTGACAGCGTGAATCTCAAGTCAAACTTCTAAATCTTAGAGATTTCCGTTTTCGCAGGGATACATTACAGTTGCTAGAGTAAAGCAGTAAACGAACAGGAAGAGAGAAGTGCCCCAAGCGATCCCGAACATTGGCTTTAATCATGGAAAAACGGCGCAGGCTGAATTGGAGCTGATCCCGCTGTCTCGACTCTATTCTGATGGCAATATCGACCACGATCCTCAATTGCCACATCGTGTTAGCTTCTTCTTGATTCTGTTTATTGAGCAAGGCTCTGGGACGCACATGGTCGATTTCCAGGACTATCCTTTCAGCCAAGGGAGTGTGTTGTTCATTCAAAGAGAGCAAGTACACGCCTTTGATTTTAGTAATAAGCCGCAAGGAACGGCGGTTATTTTTACTCAAGCGTTCTTAGACAGCGTTCACGCTAATATGAAGCTGCCGAACTACACACCAACCCATTTGAACAAAGCACACTCTGCATTACTGCCATTAGACGAACTTCATCAAGATCGCACGCAGAGCCTGCTACAACAAATTAAGCTGGAGCTGAATCAACCAGAACCCGATCCCTTGATTGTGATGTATCTGTTCTCGGCATTGGCGCTGATTCTTCATCGTCTGCGACCAGAAGTGAAGCAAGATGCCTTGAGTTTGCAGCAGAATATTAAGTTTGCTCGCTACTTCGAATTGCTTCAAAACAACTACCTGCGCGTTCGTGATGCAAACTGGTACGCCAATCAAATTAGCACCACTTACAAGACTCTGAATCAGGTGTGCAAGGTCGCAACTGGGCTAACAGCAAAGCAGATCATTGATTCTTTCACAGTGTTAGAGATGAAGCGCCAGCTGGTGGTGAGCAACATTACCTCACAAAAGATGGCATTGGATTTTGGGTTTGAAGACGCGAGTAATTTCGTTAAATACTTTAAAAATCATACCCAAATGACACCGAGTGAGTTTCAAAAGAAATACTCAAAGCCGTCTCTAACCGAGTAGCTGCGATTGAACATGGATACATTAAGGTTCGATATCTACCATTTTTCTGCCTAAATACACTCTGCCGCGATCATCTCTCGTTGACTAATATAGTTTCCAAGCCAACGAGAGGACTTAATAATGAAAACAATAACCAACACATTCAAATCAACACTACTAACTGCTGGCGTACTTGCTGCTTCTGTTGTTACCGGTTCTGTGGCTGCTCAAGAGCTGTCTATTCAAGAGAAAGGCGTCGCGGTCATTTCAAGTATTGAAACGGGCGATGCAAAAGCGGTGAGCTACATTAACCCTGAGAAATACATCCAACACAATCTAGCGGTCGGCGATGGCTTAGCTGGTTTTGGTGAAGTTCTACAGATGCTGCCTGAAGGTTCTGCAAAGGCACAAGTTAAGCGCTCATTTCAAGACGGTGATTTCGTAGTAACACACACTGAATACAACTTCTTCGGCCCTAAAGTCGGCTTCGATGTATTCCGTTTTGAAGATGGACTGATTGTTGAGCACTGGGATAACTTGCAAGAGATCGCTAAGCCAAACGCAAGTGGTCGCACTCAACTAGACGGTACGACTAAAGTCGTAGATCTCGAGAAAACGGATCAAAATAAACAGCTTGTCGGTGGCTTTGTAAAAGACATCTTGATCGGCGGTGACATGTCGAAGATTAATCAGTACATCGATAACGAAGACAGCGCTTACCTTCAGCACAATCCAGGTGTGGCCGATGGTCTAAGCGGTTTAGGCGAGGCTTTAGGTGCGTTAGCAGAAGCAGGAATGCCAATGGTTTATACCGCTAACCATAAGATCTTAGGCCAAGGTAACTTTGTGCTGTCGATCAGCGAAGGCCAGTTTATGAATAACCACGTAGCATTTTATGATCTATTCCGTGTTGATAACGGCAAGATTGTGGAGCACTGGGACACCATCGAAACCATTCCTGCACGTTCAGAGTGGAAAAATGACAACGGTAAATTTGGCTTCTAAGTTTGAGTTAAATTGAACCAGAAATGACGTTATAAAGCGGTGCTTTCATTGTGGAGGTGCCGCTTTTTTTGCGTGGAAGTGTGCTGGTGGATCGAGCTGAAGAGGTGTCTTTATGGGGTTTTACAATGTAAATCGAAAGCGCAGGATCTTGAGCGAGAAATGAAAGATCTGCCTTGTTGATGGCGTTTGATGTCAAAAAATAAAATAGAAAAGTGGCTATTTTTTGAACTTGGCGCTCACTTTTGTCATTAGCTCGGTGAATTGTGGAACCGAATTGGACATGATGTGTCAATTGTCAGTAACCACTAAAGACCTATAGGACAAAGGTATGCCTGATCTCTATTGCAAAGGATGTAAAAAAACAACACTACATAAGTCTATAATGAAACGTTGTGAATCAGAGCCCGAGACAGCGTCTGGCCGTATGATGCAATGGACGTCAAAGCTATTTAGTGGAAACCTGTACTACGATATGGAAACTCAGCACTTCTGCCGCACGTGCAATTGTCGTTGCGAAACTGGAAGTACTGTTCCCCAAGTTGGCCTAGCCTAACTCATAGTAAGTGCTTACTAACTTGATTCAAAAAACCTCCGTGTTAGGAGGTTTTTGCGTTTCTAGGCAGCCTTGAGTGCAAGCTCAGTTTCAATGGCATTGCCATCAACTTTCACTTCCCATCCATAGTTTGAGTATTCATTTGCTAGTGCTTGAGCAACATCTTTTGATACCGTTACGTGTGTCCATGAGCCAATACCGTAAGGCTTATATGCGAGTTCTTGCGTTTTCATAATAGAGTCATCCTTTCTCTTTGATAATTCTATTATTCACTTTGCCATATATCCTTTCTTTCGTTTCTGGCTCAACTTATTTGTTTATCGGGTCATTTCTATAATAATTTGTTAATAGCTAGAGTTTGATTTATAAGGGTTGTTATCGATTTGTGTGGATTTATATTTGGTGTGAATATCACTTGTGCATTTAGTTTTTAAATGTGTGAGCGGGGTTTTCTTCGATTGCTCTTAGTATGGAATATACTGAGCCGAATTTAGAATGTTTAAGGAATGTTATGTCTCAGCATCAACTCGATCGTATCGATAAAGAGATACTAAGAATTCTGCACATGAAAGGGCGTTTACCCGTGGTTGAGTTGGCCAAGCAGGTTAACCTAACGACGTCTCCTTGCTCTGATAGACTCAAGCGATTGGAAAAAGAGGGCTACATAACGGGCTACCATGCTGAGCTGTGTTCAGAAAAGTTGGGACTCGATGTTCAAGTCTTTATCCATATTCGTCTCGATCAGACCAGCTTTTCGATTTTTGATAAGTTTGCCCAAGCCGTTGAAATGATGCCCGAGGTGGAAGAGTGTTATTCACTGTCGGGAGACTTCGACACCATGATCAAGGTTCGAGTGAAAGACATGAAGGCATACCAAGCGTTTATGGCCACTAAGCTGGGTACGCTGCCTGGCGTGATTCAGACCCGCAGTGAAGTAGTCATTGAGGAACACAAGAAGGGCTTTGGTGTTAACCCTGAGTTGTTGGCAACCTTAAAATAGAGTACTGCTTTTACTTCAAACGTGTTTGTTTAGATATAAAAAATGGAAGCTAATGAGCTTCCATTTTTTGTTGAGTGCCAGAGCAAGGCAATCAGATAAATTGGTTGTCGCTAAACCGCTTACAGCGTAATTGCCGCAGAGATTAAGCCAATCACACCACCGAATACACCGCCCCAAACCACAAGCCAGCCAAGGTGCTTCTTGATCATGGTTTGAACCATTTCTTTTACAAGCTTTGGTGTCAGTTCATTCAAGCGTTGATCGATGATCGCTTCAATGTTCTCTTTGATTTCGTCCATCATCGCCGGAGATTCTAGCTCTTCCTTGATGGCATTTTTTACCGAATCGCTCTTGCTGATTTCGATCACAGACTCTTGCATCTTCTCAACAAACGGCGCTTTCATTGGCTCTAGCGCTTCTGTACCGCCAAACATTGCCAACATGCCACCAAATTGAGAGTTCTCGATGACATGGACCAGTGAATCGAATGCAGGGTTAAAGTCGATCTTCTTAATCACAGGCTCTAGGTTCAGTGATTGGCCGCCAGACATCTCGCTGCTTAGGAAGCGGTCGATGTTACTTTCAGTAAAGAACTGTTCCATCATCAATTGTTTGATGGCTGCTTTGAACTCTTCAAAGCGTGCTGGAATAACGCCTGAACCGTATAGGCCGGGTACTTTCTCGAACAACATGTGAATCGCAAGCCAGTTGGTGATGGCACCAGAAAATGCGAATAGGCCTGCATAAAGCAAGTATTGGTTTGTTGTCGCATAGCCGCCAGCAAGCA
The DNA here is from genome assembly GCF_022397895.1 of Vibrio sp. Isolate33. NCBI lineage: Bacteria > Pseudomonadati > Pseudomonadota > Gammaproteobacteria > Vibrionales > Vibrionaceae > Vibrio > Vibrio sp. Isolate33. The sequence goes on along the minus strand of NZ_JAKEUP010000031.1, from coordinate 6,801 downwards.
GCGCTAACGCGATAACGTTAGTTAAGACACTTTTGTTCATGGTTGATCTCTAGAAAGAATACTGCGCGCATTTTAAGAAAAAAACGCCAAGAAAAAAACAAAAGGATCGATGAAGTTTACGTAACAGGTGGGAAAGATTGCTGATCTAGGGGCATAAGAAAGGCTAGCCTCCCCCCGAAGTCTAGCCTTATTCCAGAACGCGCAAGCGAGGCGTTTTTGGTGTTAGCGTCATTATATAATTACGACATAACATTCTGCTACGTGTAATTTACCGTTAATTAACAAATTGGTGTGAATTACGCCGCACTTTTAAAATAGCACAAAAATTAAGCGTTCGTTGCCTGCTCAAGATCATCCGCAATGAAGCCACCCGTTTGATGATTCCACAGCTGTGCGTAGATACCATTCTGGTTAATTAGCTCTTGGTGCGTACCTTCTTCGACGATATTGCCTTCATCAAGCACGATCAGGCGGTCCATCGCAGCAATGGTCGACAGACGGTGTGCAATCGCGATCACCGTTTTGCCTTCCATTAGCTCAATCAAGCTCTCTTGGATTGCAGCTTCTACCTCAGAATCGAGTGCAGACGTCGCTTCATCCAGAACCAATAGTGGCGCATTTTTCAAAAGAACACGTGAGATAGCGACACGTTGACGTTGACCACCAGAAAGCTTAACGCCTCTTTCACCTACTTGAGCATCGTAACCAACGTTGCCAAATGGGTCGGTTAGGGTTTCGATAAACTCATGTGCATGAGCCTGTTTGGTGGCTGCGTAAACTTCTTCATCTGATGCTTCAGGTCGACCGTAAAGAATGTTGTCTTTGATCGAGCGGTGCAACAGTGAAGTATCTTGAGTCACCATACCGATGTTGCTGCGCAGCGAGTCTTGCGTCACTGTTGAGATCTCTTGATCGTCAATCAGGATGCGGCCGCTTTCTACATCATGGAAACGCAGTAGCAGGTTAACCAAGGTTGATTTACCCGCACCTGAACGGCCGACTAAGCCCACTTTTTCACCCGGCTTAATGTTGAGATTAAGGTTGTTGATCACGCCCTTGTTCTCGCCGTAGTTAAAGCTAACGTTGTCGAAGTTGATACCGCCCTGTGGAACCTTAAGTGGCTCAGCGTCTTTCTTGTCTTCGATAGCGATTGGCTTCGACAGCGTTTTAATGCCATCAATCACAGTACCTAGGTTTTCAAACAGACCACCGATTTCCCACATGATCCATTTCGACATGCCGTTAATACGCAGAGCCAAGCTCACTGCAATCGCAATTGCCCCCACGGTGATTGCGCTATCTAGCCATAGGTAGATAGAGATACCAGCAATGCTGAACACCAATAGATAGTTAGCGAACTCAACGCAGATGTTGAAGCCGGTTACCAAGCGCATTTGACGATGCACAGTATCAAGGAAGCCTTCCATGCCTTCTTCGGCGTATTCGGTTTCTCGTTTACTGTGTGAGAACAATTTCACCGTCGCGATGTTGGTGTAACTATCGACAATACGACCTGTCATCAATGAACGCGCATCGGCTTGTTCTGATGATACGTCTTTCAGTTTTGGTACGAAGTGCAGTTGGATACCGATATAAACGAACAGCCAAATCAGCATCGGAGCCATCAAACGCCAATCTGATTCAGCGAGCATGAACAGCATCGCCGTAAAGTAAACTGTCACGTAGACAAACACATCAACCATTTTGGTCACGGTTTCACGCACTGCGAGTGATGTTTGCATCACTTTAGTCGCGACACGTCCGGCAAAATCATCTTGATAGAACGACAAGCTCTGCTTCAAAAGATAGCGGTGCGCCAACCAACGGATCGACATTGGATAGTTGCCCAATAAGGTTTGGTGAAGCAAAAGCGAGTAAACACTGATCAATATCGGCATCACGACCAATAACAGAACACCAAGCCCCATCAGTGTGGATTGGTTATCAGCTAAGAAGGTTTCTGGGTTGCTGGTGGAAAGCCAATCAACCAGTTGGCCCATGTAACCGAACAACGCGACTTCGATGATCGCGATGGTCATGCTCATTAGGCCGAGCAGGATTAACGGTTTTTCAAAACCTCGAGTGTAATGGCGGCAGAATGCCAGTATTCCAGTAGGAGGTTGTATCGGCTCTCCCTTTGGAAAGGCTTCAGTAAAGCCTTCAAATTTTTTGTACATAGATTTCCCTTTATAAACGAATGCATCTATTAGCAACTAGCAACTGCATCGTCTGTGTAGCTTTGTTTTTATAGGTTCGGTTTGAAATTTGCCGTCTTAGCTTGAAATTATATAAGCGCCAATTCGTTCTTATAAGCATTAAGCCATTCGATGGATTTTGGTTTAAGCGTTTGGTTGAAAAACTTGGCTCACGAGTTCGTTTAACACTAATACGTTGTTTAAGCGATGTCGCAGGAAAGGTCCAAAGCGTGTCTTTCATGACGCGTATTTTAGATTGAATCGGACAGGAAAAGTTAAGCTTATTTCAAACGTAATTGATTGTTATGCAACGGTGATAATCCTAACGCTAAATGGATTAAATTGTAACCTAAACCCGCAGCAAGCTAGAGAATGAAGCTCGGATATTTATTCAGCAAATTCTGTATCTCATATGCAAACTGTTGGTTCTTTCTGATGTGCTGTTATCTTGCAGTAAAAATTACCGAATAAACTGAGTTTTGCAGGAATTGTTTGGGATAAATATTCAAATCATTATTCTTTTCAGTGAATCTTGTCGTAACAAGTTGTTTACAATTCTGAGGTAAATAAAAGATAGGGACGGTTGAGATGTTAAACCTACACAAGAAATCACTTCACATTACTAATGTTCAAAACGCCAATTGCGTTGTTATGGTGCCGCCAAAAGAATTTAAATTTAATGAAGAAACGGCACAAGATAATGAGTTTCAGAACAGAGTTAATCTGACCGAAGCTGAAGTAAAATTAGAAACCATGGCCGAATTTAAGGCGATGGTCGCTTCGTTGCGTAAAGAAGGTGTGCAAGTTGTAGAGTTTGATTACCCAGAACTTGGTGTGGAAACGCCAGATGCGGTTTTCCCTAATAACTGGTTTAGCACTTGCGGTGATGGAAGCTTATTCACGTTCCCTATGGCGTGTGAAAACCGTCAAAATGAAGTGAAGCCAAGTGCCCTTATTGAAGCGCTAGAGGCGTCTGGTCGCATTGTTAACCACAGTGAGTCTCTAGAGTCTTACATCGCGCAAGGTTCTTACTTAGAGAGTACTGGCGTGATGGTGATCGACCATATCAATAAAACCATCTACGCGGCGCTTTCTCAGCGTTGTGACCGTGAAGTGTTAGAAGACTATGCAAAGCGCATTGGTTATTCTCGCGTGGTGTCATTCCAAACAGCACTGCCGTCTGGTCAGCCGATTTACCACACTAATGTGATGATGGCGATTGGTGATAATTTCTGCGTGATCTGTGATGAAGTGATCCCAGAGTTTGAGCGCCGTTTTGTGGTGAAGTCGCTTGCTAAAGATAAGCAGGTTATCTCTATTTCAATCGATCAGATGAACCGTTTCTGCGGCAACATCCTACAACTGGAAACCGTGAATGGCGACAAGGTGATTGCGATGTCTCAATCGGCTTACGATGCGTTTTCTCCAGCTCAGTTAGCGCAACTTTCAACACACGGTAAGCTGCTACCATTTAACGTGAAAACGATTGAAGATATTGGTGGTGGTTCGGTGCGATGCATGTTGGGTGAGGTGTTCTTACCAACACGAGTGAATCGTCTATAGCAAGCACTCACTTTCAGATATGAATTTTTGAATACCACTCTTATCTCAGAGTGGTATTTTTGTTTTTATCTATCACAAATAAGAGAACAAGAGCTCGATACAGGAGCAAATGTGCGAAAGCTTACGTAAATAAGCTATGAAGCGCTCTTGAAAGCTCTGTGTTCGATGAACTGAGTTGAGAGTGCGACTACTTCCTTAGAGTACACAAGCGACGTGTGATTGAGCTTGAGGGCGCAGGTATCTGTTGCACCCCGCAGGTTCGCATCTTCAAGCGTAACTGTGCCATCTCCTGGGTTTCTGCCCAACACAATGCGCCCCACACCTGCGTCGTAGGTGCCGGTAATCACGCCAATCGGCACATCAATATCATAATCACCCAAGCCATCACTTAAGATCATCTTGCTCGAACCAAAGATAAATCCGAGGCCATGATTCGACAGCGTTTTCGCGATAGTTGCGCCATTGTGTGGAGTCCCCGCGGTAATGATGCAGGTGTCGGCAAAGTCGGGTTGGTAAAATTTAAAGTAGTGGCGGATCAGCAAGCCACCGAGCGAGTGACCAAAGAAGTAGACCTCATCGTGTTCATCAAAGCGTGCATTCACGAAGCGATTAAGGCGTTTAGCGGCAGAAGGGAAGCGTAGCGAGTTGTAAGCGAACTTGTGGGTTTGAAAGCCGCGCTTTTTGAAGTTTCTATCCAGATATTGCATGATCAACGCAGGCATATATAGACCATGAATCAAAACTATATGTTTGTTTTTATTATTCATTTTTGTCCTCCGTCTGATGGTGTCTCCAGTATATTTAGTCGCAAATCTAAACTCAATAAAACTTGCGGCTAATGGGACACAACAGGCAGAGTATCCACTGTAGAAAGAATGTGCGTTATAGATAAAGAATGAGTTATTCCGATCTCACTCCACCATATACATCTATGGTTAAGCCACCTTCTTTGGCATAGGTGTTCGGCGTTAGGCCGATGGTTTTCTTAAGGTATCGAATCAGGTGTGGTTGGTCGCTAAATCCAAACTGATAGGCGACATCTATCCAATCAATGTCATCAAAGTTTCGCTTATAAAGGTATTCCAACATCGCTTCGAGTTTGTTCATCGATTGGCACTGTTTCAACGTCAGTCCTGTCACCTTGTTGAAGCTTCTCTCTAAGGTGCGCTGCGAGCAAAACAGCTTGTCGCCGAGCTCTGCAATTGGTGTTGTACCTAGTAGTTCTAACACCTTGCGGGTGAGTTCGCTGTGCCTGTCGGTTTTAGCTGACGATAACCAAGGTAGCAACAATTCATCCAACTGCTGACAACAGGCCTCAAAGTCGGTCTGAGCTAGGTTAATGAGCGACATCGCATCGGCATTTGGGTTGCTTAATAAACGGACGAGATCGATGGGCTTAACGCTATCTAGACTCGGGTGCGGGCAGCCTGGAAACTTTAACGAGTACAAGGCTCCGACATGGAACTTGATGCCCAAATGAATAAACGGCTTTGAGTGGTCCAGCTCAATCGCTTTATGGTGTGGCAGCAGTAAATGACAACCAGTGCCTTGATCGACCTGCTGCTCTATCGTGTAGTGATAAGGCTGGTTGCTTGGAGACAGAATCAAATGCGCTGAAGGATCAGGGTTGAGCTTAGGAAATTGATGAGTTTGAGCGTCGGGCGTCTTCTCAATTAGCCAATAGCAATCAATGTACTGAGCAACAACGGAGGATTTCGGAGACTGTAACCAATTGATCATTCGACATTCTATTTGAGGTTAGCGTTGTAATAACTATATGTGTCTATCGTTGAGGAAGATAGTTTTGTCTTTGAAATCGATAGCCACCAAAAACTAAACCCATAACCGTTGGATGTATAGAGTCACAGTTATGGGCTTTGTTTAGTTGGCTTCGCTCGGGCGCGAGCAAGTCGTTAGGGTAGAACCCTAATCAAAATCGAACTGCAGGATTCGGTTTTTCGATGACAAACCTGCACGAGCAATCGCTTTCTGCGCACCAATATTGCTGCTTTCTGTTGAACACATCGCTTTCAAACCTTGGCTGTTGGCGTGCTGTGTTAGAAAGTTAAGTACACGTGTCGCTAACCCTTTTCCACGCTCTGCTTGCGCGACAATCATCCCTAAATCCGCAAATTGCGTTTGGTGCTCATCGAACTTGCGGCACTCTCCCGTTGCAAGAACGCTTTCATTTTCCCAGTAACCCCACAGCTCTTGGCGAGCAATTAAATTGCTGTAGTAGCCAGTTAGCCACTCTTTCGGTGCTCCAATCGCTGATGAAGCAAATTCCACAAGCTTATCGAGTTGCTCTTTCGTCGCGAGCGTCATTTCAATGTCTTCAATACGACCCAAATGACGGCTAGCGTCGCTTTCTTGGGGTTGGCGGTACATCATCGCATTCACCTTGTATGACTCAGTATTGTCCATGCACAGTGACAAATATTGTGGCTCTGCGGTGCTGACGAATGCGCCTTTCACTTCGCCAATCACAGAGCTGTTGTTTTCGATGATCAAGGTGAACAAGTCGGCAATGTTCGCGCTGGCTGTTGGTGCTAGGTAAAACTGAAGTAAGTAACCTTCACCATTTAACACGCAGTAACCCACAAGTATGTCGTTTTCGTAAAAGCCGTAATGGTCTGACATAGGCACAAAGCCGAAGTGCCACATGCCATCGAGTGGGGCGGTTGAATCAGCAAAGTAAGCTGTTTTAAGTTCGCTTAAGTCGCTCAGTGTTGTGGTTTTTTTGATGTCTAACATCGCTTGAATTCCTGTTGTTTCTATTCGGTAAAGTGCGTGGTAGACATCGTACTTTTATTGGATGTACCACGTTTCAATGCCAGCAAGTGTAGGTGAACACTGTAGGTAGGTATTGAACAAAAACGACAGTTTTAGATAGGTGACCCGTCCTGATATGGGTTGACACTTGATTGACTAAAACGCTCGATGTATTTCATCGGGCGTTTTGTATTTTAGAGCTGTGTGAGGCCTATATTCATTATAGATTTTTACTGATTCAGCGACCATTTTCTTTGCTTCATCTAAATCA
>NZ_JAKEUP010000030.1:0-37009 GCF_022397895.1 Vibrio sp. Isolate33 | reverse complement strand
ATTGTGGACCCACCTGATTCCATGCCGAACTCAGAAGTGAAACACAATAGCGCCGATGGTAGTGTGGGGCTTCCCCATGTGAGAGTAGGACATCGCCAGGCTTTAATTTCGTTATTTGCATAGCAAGTAACAACCTCAACAGTGTACTAATCTGTTGATGACAATTTGTTGGAGGGATGGCTGAGTGGTCGAAAGCACCGGTCTTGAAAACCGGCAACCGTTAATAGCGGTTCTAGGGTTCAAATCCCTATCCCTCCACCACCATTAGAAAGCCCGCTGAGAAATCAGCGGGCTTTTTTCTTATCTGCGATATACATAAATGAAAAAGGGAAGAACACTGACGTGTTCTTCCCTTTTTTTTGTATTGAAACCAACGACTATTAGTCTGTTAAATACTTCCCTTCTGCGACTTGCCAGAACGCTCGAATTAGAGGGTTATCTAACTGTGCTCGCTTGCAGCAAACACCTAATTCAAACGGTTTTATGGGTTCTATCTTTAAACGGTCGACCTTATCTCTTACTGGACTGTTGTTAATCACTACATCTGGTGCAATACCCACCCCACAACCTAGCGCTACCATACTTACGATCGCCTCATGACCAGAAACTTGCGCGTATATGTTGGGCTTTATCTTCATCTTTTTGAACCACGCATTGGCACGTTCACGAGCTGTCCCCGCTTCAGGGATGATAAAGGGTACTTCATTCCAGTTTGGCTTGTCAGACTGAAGTTGCTGACTAAAGCTACTGACACCTGATGGAATGATGACGGATAGTGGTATATCGCTAATCGTTTCGAATTCTAATCTTGAAGGCAGGATGTCTGGTTTCGCTGAGATGGCTATATCCGCTTCATCATTTAAGATCTTGTCGATAGATTGAGCAGGATCGCCCGTAGAGAGCTTGAATTCGATATACGGATGAATGGCTCTGAATTCAGTTATCAGCTCTGGTAAGTGGCTGTAGCTAGCGGTCACGGAGCAAAATATACGGATTTCACCTTTTAACTCTTGCTCTCCACCTTTCAAGTGAAGGTTGTATTGCTGCCACTCACCAACGATGCTCAATGCCACTGGCAATAGGTGCTTCCCTGCTGGTGTGAGGTCAACACTACGGTTGTCCCTGATAAGCAGTTCTTGCCCTGTTTCCTCTTCCAGTTTTTGTACCTGACGGCTTAGCGCTGAAGGGCTGACGTGCATAGCAGCAGCGGTTTTGCTGAAACTCTTGCTATCACATAAATGTATAAATAATTGTAGAGATTTTATGTTCATGTTTTGCGATCGTTTCCACGTTGCATTTATTGCAATAACTAATTGTGAATATATCACTTTCAGCAACGGTGTGTCTGTTTTAGTATGAAGTCATTCGATAGAGAGATATCGACCTTACGGACTTATTTTTAAAGGAGTGCCCTAAAATGGCTAACTATTTCAATACATTAAACCTTCGTGAACAACTAGACCAACTAGGTCGTTGCCGCTTCATGGATCGTGAAGAATTTGCGACAGAAGCTGAATATCTTGAAGGTAAGAAAATCGTAATTGTTGGTTGTGGTGCTCAAGGCCTAAACCAAGGTCTAAACATGCGTGATTCTGGCCTAGACGTATCTTACGCTCTACGCCAAGCAGCAATTGATGAGAAACGTCAATCATTCAAAAACGCTGATGAGAACGGTTTTGTTGTAGGTAGCTATGAGACGCTAATCCCACAAGCAGATCTAGTAATCAACCTTACTCCAGACAAGCAACATACAAACGTTGTTGAAACTGTAATGCCTCTAATGAAAGAAGGCGCTGCACTTGGTTACTCTCACGGCTTTAACGTTGTTGAAGAAGGCATGCAGCTACGTTCTGACCTTACGGTTGTAATGGTTGCTCCTAAGTGTCCTGGTTCTGAAGTACGCGAAGAGTACAAGCGTGGCTTCGGTGTACCAACACTGATCGCTGTTCACCCAGAAAATGATCCTAAAGGTGAAGGTTGGGATATCGCTAAAGCTTGGGCTGCTGGTACCGGTGGTCACCGCGCAGGTTGCCTAGAGTCTTCTTTCGTAGCAGAAGTTAAATCTGACCTTATGGGTGAGCAAACTATCCTTTGTGGCATGCTACAAGCTGGTTCTATCGTATCTTACGAGAAGATGATTGCAGACGGCATTGAACCAGGTTACGCAGGCAAGCTTCTACAATACGGTTGGGAAACAATCACTGAAGCACTTAAGTTCGGTGGCGTAACTCACATGATGGACCGTCTATCTAACCCAGCTAAAGTTAAAGCGTTCGAGCTTTCTGAAGAGCTTAAAGACCTAATGCGCCCGCTTTACAACAAGCACATGGATGACATCATCTCTGGTCACTTCTCTAGTACTATGATGGCTGACTGGGCGAACGATGATGTGAACCTACTAGGCTGGCGTGAAGAGACTGGCGAAACAGCATTCGAAAACTACCCAGCTTCTGACGTAGAAATCTCAGAGCAAGAGTACTTCGATAACGGTATTCTTATGGTTGCTATGGTTCGCGCTGGTGTTGAGCTTGCATTCGAAGCTATGACAGCATCAGGTATCATCGATGAGTCTGCTTACTACGAATCTCTACATGAGCTTCCACTAATTGCAAACACAGTTGCTCGTAAGCGTCTTTACGAAATGAACGTAGTAATCTCTGATACAGCTGAGTACGGTAACTACCTATTCGCTAACGTAGCGACACCGCTACTACGTGAGAAGTTCATGCCTTCAGTAGCAACTGACGTAATTGGCCGCGGTCTAGGTGAAACATCTAACCAAGTTGATAACGCTAAGCTAATCGAAGTTAACGAAGCTATCCGTAACCACCCTGTAGAGTACATTGGTGAAGAGCTACGTAGCTACATGAGCGACATGAAACGTATCGCTGTAGGCGGTTAATTCGTCGCTTAGATACTGCGAATTTGTAGAAAAAGCAAAGCAGTATCAATAACTCCTTACAGGTTGGAGTTATGAATAAGCAACACAACATCTAATGAAAAGGCTTGGTCGCCGTTGACCAAGCCTTTTTTGTTTTTCAGAGGTGGGAATCGAGAATGCTTCACGTACCTGAGGATGATGGCTTTAGAGCTGAGTCATTTCCGAAAACAGCGAAGGAGCGTGGTCGGGAATATCTCCTTGTTATTCTTCTCGCATAAAAAAGGGCTGACGCTTTCACGTCAACCCTTCTATGTTTTTCGCTGATAGCTTACTTGTCAGCAAGCTTAGCTTCTAGATCTGCTAGCTTTTGTTCCATTTCAGTTAGCTTCTGGCGTGTGCGCAGCAGTACTTGAGTTTGAACATCAAACTCTTCACGGCTTACAACGTCTAGCTTATTCAGTTGGCCTTGGATAACTTGGCGAACCTTTTGGTCTACGTCTGAACCCAGTTCTTTCACTGGCTGAGGCATAGAGTCGTGGATCTGCTTAGCAATTTGCTCTAGTTTTTTTGGATCAAACATATCGATTAAAACTCCTGACTATTTATCACTATTCTATTTAATCACACCTGAGATGTCGCCTATCGCGTATAAAAAAAGGCCACCGAAGTAGCCTTTTTAATTGTTTTACGACTTAGCGATTACTTGTTGTCTGCTAATTCTCTATGTGCTGCTTTTGCTTCATCGACGCGAGCTAGTTTTTCTAGGTCTTTGTCTTCAACAAATACAGGTAGAGGTTTGTGTTTTTCAGCTAGGTAGCTGTAAATCACAGGCAGTACGAATAGTGTAAAGATAGTACCAATCGCCAGACCAGCAACGATAACAATACCGATACTGAAACGCTGAGCAGCACCCGCGCCTGTTGCGTACATTAGCGGGATTAGACCTGCAATCATCGCAGCAGTTGTCATTAGGATTGGACGAAGACGAACCTTCGCTGCTTCCATTACTGCTTCAATACGTGTCTTGTGGTGATGTAGCTGTTCTTCTTTTGCTACCTCACAGATCAAGATACCGTGCTTGGTAATCAGACCGACCAGCGTGATCAAACCTACTTGCGAGTAGATGTTCATCGTTGCCGCACCCCAGGCCAGAGCGATTAGGGCACCACAGATCGCCAGTGGTACAGATACCATGATAACCAATGGATCTTTCAGAGATTCGAATTGAATCGCCAGTACCAAGAAGATGATTGCCAGTGCTAGACCAAAGGTCGCGTAAAGTGCACTACCTTCCGTTACGTATTGGCGAGCTTCACCCATGTAATCGTGGTTGTAGCCACTTGGTAGCTTGTTCGCTGCTGTCTCTTCAAACCATGCAATCGCATCACCCATTGCAGCGCCTGGAGCAGGTACTGCACCAATCGTAGCTGAGTTTAATTGGTTGAAGTGAGGAAGAGAGCGAGGCTCAGCCACAACGTCAATCGTAATCAAACTGCCTAGTGGTACAGCTTTACCATCCGCAGCACGTACGTAGTAGTTATTCATCGACTCTGGGTTCAAACGGAACTTACGTTCAACCTGAGGGATAACCTCGTAAGAACGACCGTTTAAGTCGATACGGTTTACGTAGCCATCAGACATCATAGTACCCAGTGTGATACCGATATCTTGCATGGTCACACCGTATGCGCCCGCTTTGTCTTTGTCGATGTGTACTTTCATCGTTGCTGAGTCGTAGTTCAGATCAAGATCCGAGTAAACGAACAGTGGGTTGGTTGCTACATCAGTCAAGATGTCAGTCGTGATCTGGAACAAGCTCTCAAAACTGTTTGGCGTTGTAATAACAAACTGAATTGGAAGGCCTGAACCTGCACCTGGTAGCTCTGGCATTTGGAACGCCGTTACCGCCATGCCTGGTACGTCTTTCACTAGCTCACCAACGCGGTTTGCTACTTCTGACTGACTGGTTTCACGTTCGCTCCAAGGCACCATAGATGCAATACCAAATGCTTGGTTTGCGTTAGGCACACCAGTAAATACCTGTGCGTAAGCAACTTCTGGCTGATCAGACAGAATTGCGTTTACGTCGTTCATGGTATTTTGCATGTAGTCTAAGTTCGCGTTTGATGGCGCTGTACCCATAAGCATGATTACACCTTTATCTTCTGAAGGTGCTAACTCACTCGGGATGAACTTAAACAGCATTGGTAAACTTGCAAATACGATAACCGCAAAGCCAATGAATACTGGGCGATGATTCATTACCGCACCAAGCATACGCTCGTAACGGTTCGTCATGCCATCCAGTACGCTATGTACTTTTTGCTCAAACTTGCTTGGCTCAGCGTGAGCTTTTAGCATTTTTGAACACATCATTGGCGACAGGGTTAATGCCACGATACCTGATACAAATACTGAACCTGCTAGGGTTAACGCAAACTCTTTAAATAGCGAGCCCGTGATACCACCCATCATTGCGATCGGAGCGTATACCGCACCTAGTGTCAGTGTCATTGCGATAACGGGAACCGCGATTTCACGAGTACCGATGATCGCTGCTCGGAAAGGGGATTCCCCGAGCTTGATATGTCGGTCGACGTTTTCAAGTACAACGATCGCATCATCTACCACCAGACCGATGGCGAGTACCATTGCCAGTAGCGTCATCAGGTTCCACGAGAAGCCCATCGCCTGCATTACCATTGCTACACCAATTAGCGATAGCGGGATAGTAACGATAGGGATAAGAACCGCACGGAACGAACCAAGGAACAAGGTAATAACGATCAGTACGATTAATGCCGCTTCAAGAATGGTCTTGATAACCTCTTGAATCGATTCGTTAATCGCAATGGTCGAGTCATACATCACGTTCATTGAGATGTTGCTTGGCAGGTTCTTCTCTAGCTGAGGAAGAAGCTCAAGTACATCGGCTGCAATGTTGATTGGGTTTGCACTTGGTGCCGCGTTAATCGCAGCAACAACCGCCTCCTGACCATTGGCACTCGCACGGTAAACGTCGTGGCTTTTCTCTAGAGAAACCTTAGCAATGTCAGATAGGCGAATAATCTCACCTTCACCACTTCTAACGACTAAGTTCTCTAGCTCTTCAGTGTTTGATACTTGCGTGTCAGCACTGCCGTTATAAAGAACAAATTCACCTGTAGCTTGACCTGTCGCAGATTGGTAGTTGTTCGCATCCAATACCGCCATCACGTCAGTTGCCGTTAGGTTTACTGCCGCCATTTTTGATGGATCTAGCCATACGCGCAGTGCGTATTTCATACCACCGTATAGGTCAACTTTTGATACACCGTTTACCGTAAATAGCTGCGGGTTGATTACACGCTCTAGATAATCGGTAATTTGGCTCGACACCAACTCATCACTGGTAAAACCAATGTAGAGTACCGCTGTCGTTGAACCGGTAGACATAGTTACGGTCGGATCTTCGGCTTCTTTAGGAAGCTGAGAACGAACCGAGTTTGTCTTGGCCAGTATGTCCGATAGCGCGGCATTCGGGTCGGTGTTCAACTTCATGTTCACGGTAATCGTAGAACTACCAAGTACAGAAGAAGAAGTCATATAGTCGATGTTATCCGCTTGGGCCACAGCCTGTTCGAGGGGCTGGGTGATAAAGCCTTGGATAAGATCGGCACTTGCACCGTAGTAACTCGTTGTTACGGTTACGACGGTATTCGTCATTTCAGGGTATTCACGCACCTGCATTTTGAAGATTGCTTGTAAGCCAAGCAGCGCAATCAAAAAGCTGATGGATACCGCTAGAACTGGACGTTTAATAAAAACATCAGTAAAGCGCATTGTGCCTCCGGTTACAGCTTAGGTGTTTCAGCAGGTGGAGTGATTGCATCACTTTCAACAACCTTAACTTTGGCACCGTTACTTAGACGTACTTGGCCAGAAGTTACAACCGTATCGCCAGCTTTTACGCCTTCAAGGATGTGTGCAATATCAGCTGTACGCTCACCTACTTTTACAACATGTTGAGCAACACGTTGAACGCCGTCTTCTTCGGTTAGGATGTAAACATTGTCACCGTATAGAGTGAAAGTAATCGCTGTTTGAGGCAGAGTTACTTGGTTCTCTAATTTAGGAAGAATGATGTTAGCGCGAGCGAACATACCGCTACGAAGCTTGCCATCATTGTTTGGAATGTCTGCTTGAACTTGGATAAGACCACTTTGGATGCTTACTGCTGGTTCAATTGCACTGATAGAGCCTTCAAACGGTTTTTCTGGGTAAGCATCAACAAAGATGTCAATTGCTTGTCCAACATTGATGCGAGAGATATCAGTTTGAGAAACCGTGAAGCGCAGGCGCATAACACTTGTGTCTTCTAAGCGAACGATATCAGTACCTGATTGTAGGTATTGACCTAGGTAAACGTTACGAATACCAACCGTGCCATCGAATGGTGCGCGAATTTCACGACGTTCGATAGAGGCTTTCAGGCTTTCTATGTCAGCAGATAGAGAGAAGTAGTTCGCTTCTGCTTCATCGTATGCTTCTTTAGAGATAGAGCCTTTCTTGAATAGACCTTGGTAACGCTTGTACTTAGCTTTAGCTGCAGGCAATCGAGCTTGAGAACTCTTAAGGTTCGCTTTTTCTACGTCAGAATCTAGGCGAACTAATTGTTGGCCACTCTTAACGTCAGTACCTGACTCAAAAGATATCTGGTCAATAACACCGCTGGTTTCGTTTGCTAGTGTCACACCTTGGTTAGGCTCAATGAAGCCGATAGCTTCAATTACCGGAACCCAATCGATCGGCTGAACTTCAGTTACCGTTACTGGAAATTCTGGTTCAGGGCGGTTGGCCATATACTCAGCAATTTTTTGTTGTTTGAACATGTTGAACCCAATAACGCTGCCGAAAAGAATTACAGCGATGAGTAACATGAAGAAAGTCCACTTTTTCATTATGGTCAAAACTCCGATCTAGTGTTTAATTATTGCATCCCAACTGGCTTCAATGGCAGCTTCTAATGCTGCCTCGTCTAGTTGGTAAAATCCTAAAGAATGCTTTCGCGCTAGAGATACACTAGCCGCTAAGCTCAAGCCGCTTAATACTTCATTATGAAGCGGTTTAAACAGTCCTTGCTCTTTGCCCTCATTAAATAGCAGCTCAACTTGGGCAAACATTTCGCGTTCTAGTTCCCTGAAGTTTAGGCTATTTGTGATGGGTAAAGAGTCATACTGAACCCGATTTTTAATCGCAGCTAAATTCGTTCCCGCTAAGTCCCATATATTTAACCACATGGTTCTGTAGCGTTGCTTTATTGGGTCCGAATCATTAACTCCTTCTTGAACAGCATCTGCTACTCGTTGAGTTACGAGCACTCGAACGTCATCGATCAAGTGATCCTTATCTTCAAAGTAGCGATAGATAGTGCCTGCAGCCACTCCCGCCTCTTTTGCTAGTTTTTGCATTGAGAGGCCTTGAAAACCGACCTCTGAAATTAGCTTCTCTGCTGCAGAAAGTATTTGTTGGCGTTTATCCTGAGGTGCATGAGTTGTCATATTTACATCACCAGTGAATGAACGTTCATTCATTATAGCCTAAGAACCATACACATGTGCAACAAAGTTTTACATAAATGACGTAAAATTCTTGTAGAAGAGAACATAGCTTTCGTGGAGTTGCAGCATTATTATAGGCGCGCAACCAATTCGACCTTGTAAGAACAAATAGAGAATCAAATGAAACTGAACCCAAGACAAGATGAAGCCGTGAAGTATGTTTCTGGCCCCTGCTTAGTATTAGCGGGCGCTGGATCAGGCAAGACACGTGTTATCACCAATAAAATTGCTTATCTGGTTCAGGAATGTGGCTACAAGGCACGTAACATCGCTGCGGTGACCTTTACCAACAAAGCTGCGCGTGAGATGAAAGAGCGTGTTGGTCAAACCTTAGGTAAAGGTGAATCAAAAGGGTTAATCGTTTCGACGTTCCATACCATGGGCTTAACGATTATTCGCCGTGAGTACAAAGCGCTGGGTCTTAAGGCGGGATTCTCTCTATTTGATGACCAAGACCAGTTGGCCTTATTAAAAGAGCTAACAGAAAAGCAGATCGATGGTGATAAGGATCTGTTGCGCGCATTGATGAGTACCATTTCGAATTGGAAAAATGACATGCTGACGCCAGATCAGGCGAAAGCACGCGCTCAAGGTGAACAAGAGCAGCTGTTTGCTTTCTGCTTTGAGATGTACCAAAAACAGATGAAGGCCTATAACGCACTCGACTTTGATGATCTGATTGCGATGCCGGTATTGCTACTCAAAACCAACCAAGAAGTGCGCGAACGCTGGCAGTCGCGTATTCGCTACCTATTGGTGGATGAATACCAAGATACCAACACCAGCCAATATGAATTGGTTCGCTTGCTTGTCGGGGAGCGCGGTCGCTTGACGGTGGTTGGCGATGATGACCAATCAATCTATTCATGGCGTGGTGCAAAACCGCAAAACTTGGTGTTGCTGGGTGAGGATTATCCGAACCTTCGCCTGATCAAGCTAGAGCAGAACTATCGCTCGACCAGTCGAATCTTGCGTGCCGCGAACATCTTGATCGCCAATAACCCGCACGTTTATGAGAAGTCTCTATTCTCAGAGATCCCTGACGGTGAAAAGCTTAAGGTCTTGAATGCCAAAAACGAAGAGCACGAAGCCGAACGTATTACCGGTGAGATCATCGCGCACAAGTTTTTGAACCGTACTGAATACAAAGATTACGCAGTTCTTTACCGTGGTAACCACCAATCTCGCCTGATTGAAAAAGCACTGATGCAGAACCGTGTGCCTTACAAGATCTCTGGCGGCACTTCTTTCTTTGCTAGAGCAGAGATAAAAGACATCATGGCTTACCTGCGTGTGTTGGTGAACCCAGATGATGACAATGCCTTCCTACGTATTGTAAACACGCCGCGCCGAGAGATTGGCCCTGTTACGCTCGAGAAATTAGGCAGCTACGCCAATATGCGCGGTAAGAGCCTGTTTGAAGCCAGTTTTGAGATGGGCTTGGAACAAACACTGACGGGGCGCGGTTTAGAAAACTTGCGTCGATTCACTGATTGGATTGTTCGTATCTCAGATAACGCTGAACGTGGTAATACTGTGGATGCGGTTCGTGCGCTAGTTCGTGACATTAACTACGAAGATTGGTTATACGAAACCTCAGCAAGCCCAAAAGCCGCAGAGATGCGAATGAAGAACGTCTCTGATCTGTATAGTTGGATTGTGGCTGACCTCGAAGGTGACAACTACGATAAAGAAGAGAAAACACTTCGTGAGGTTGTTCAACGCTTAACACTGCGTGACATGATGGAGCGTGGTGAAGATGATGACGATGCAGACCAAGTTCAACTCATGACACTGCACGCATCGAAGGGCCTAGAGTTCCCATATGTATTCCTGATGGGTACTGAAGAGGGCATCTTGCCACACCAAACCAGTGTTGATGAAGGTAACGTAGAAGAAGAGCGTCGCCTGATGTATGTGGGTATTACTCGAGCGCAGAAAGAGCTGACCTTTACTAAGTGTCGAGAACGTCGCCAGTATGGGGAGTTGATTAAGCCAACACAAAGCCGCTTCTTAGATGAATTACCACATGATGATGTAGAGTGGGAAAGCGTGAAGAAGCCACAGTCCGCTGAAGAGCGAATGGAGAAAGGGCAGGCGCACATTGCTAACATTCGTGCGATGTTCAATAAGAAGTAATGCTATGCTTGATTAGCACTATATAGAAGACAATAAAAAAGGTGACCTGATGGTCACCTTTTTTGAATTTGGCATTTTTAATTACAGATCGGTAAATTACAGGCCAGCAATCATGTGCTCGATAGCATCTTTGATTTCATCGTCTGAACAGTCCATACATGAACCTTTCGCTGGCATTGCGTTGAAGCCGTTGATTGCGTGGTCAGCTAGGATATCGCGACCTTGAGCAATACGAGGACCCCAATCACCAGCATCACCTGTTTTAGGTGCGCCACTTACGCCAGATGCGTGACAAGCGATACAAAAGGTACCATAAACTGCTGCGCCATCACGAGGGCCTGTTGGTTCTGCGGCTACTGGCTCACTGCCGACTAGGTATACTTGGCCAACCGGTTTGATGCGCTCAGCAATTGCATCTTGCTCTGCTTCGCTTAGGCCTGAAGCCATTGCACCAGTTGAAAAGGTTAAAACTGCGATGACAACGCTTAAAATTCGACGAGACATATCCATTAAACTCACTTTACATTCCCAAGGTAAGTACATGCTTACCAATTTATAGTGTTGGAGGGTGTTTTGGCTTTAAGCAGTAAAGAGCAACTGTTAAACCAATGTAAATAATGGGTGATTATATCCCGATAAGTTGTTGCAATAAACAACAACTTATAAGCTGTGGCGGGTTGTAGTACTCAAATAAGGGGTTTATCACATATTAACTGTCGAAAAAGAGACCAAACAGAAAAAAAAGTTAAAAAAGTACTAGACGGCATTGGGTGATATACGTATTATTCCACTCCGCCGACAGGGCATGCGCCTGTAGCTCAGCTGGATAGAGCGTTGGCCTCCGGAGCCAAAGGCCGAAGGTTCGAATCCTTTCAGGCGCGCCATCCGGTCTCTTACTTCGGTAAGTGAGAAATTGGCAGAAAAGAAATAATGGTGGCTATAGCTCAGTTGGTAGAGCCCTGGATTGTGATTCCGGTGGTCGCGAGTTCGAATCTCGTTAGCCACCCCATTCTTTCTTTACAAAATATCGGTAGCTTCGGCTTCCAGTGTTGATTCACTATCCCAAGAATCGATACAAAACTAGTCGGTGAATAGCGCAGCTTGGTAGCGCATCTGGTTTGGGACCAGAGGGTCGGGGGTTCGAATCCCTCTTCACCGACCACTATTTCAATAATCGCTTGTTAAGCGGTTATATAAAAAATTAGTGGTGGCTATAGCTCAGTTGGTAGAGCCCTGGATTGTGATTCCGGTGGTCGCGAGTTCGAATCTCGTTAGCCACCCCATTAATTTTGGTAGCTTCTTTGAAGTTCCCAGTTTGAGAAATCAAACGAAACGTCTCGGTGAATAGCGCAGCTTGGTAGCGCATCTGGTTTGGGACCAGAGGGTCGGGGGTTCGAATCCCTCTTCACCGACCACCTTAAGAAGCCTCGTCAGAAATGACGGGGCTTTTTTACGCCTGGAACTTAGATAATTTGAGACCAGAGGGGCGTGGGCTGGAGCGCCAGTCCGATCAAATCCCTCTTCACTGACCGATTTTAAGAAAGCTCATCAGAAATGATGAGCTTTTTTTCATCTGTAGATCACTAGATTGGAACCCAAGTGAGGCTCGCCTGACGTTCAAAGGATGTCTCTTCACCGATCACTTAAGAAGCCTCAACTAGCCGTCCGCGTCAGGAATGACAGGGCTTTTTTGCGTCTGGAATTTAGATAATTTGGTATCAAGAGGGCTGCGGACTGGATCGCCAGTTCTGTTCGACTCGCTCCTCTTTAGTAAGCTCCTTTCAGACGCAAGAAACTCATCTTCGATCTCCTCGATTATTGCGTCTTTATAGAGTCACCCCCATTTATCAAATGAAAAGATCTATATCTAATTTTATATAAAATAACCGTTCAATAATTCGACAAATTAATAGGTCTGGTCTAGAGATTTTGGTGAAAAGTTGAATTTGGTTCTTAATCTGCCTACTAAGGCACGTATTTGACAGCTTTCTTCCTATCAAGCACTTCAAAAGATCATCTAATTTACTAAGCCTTTGGGTTGCTTGTCTTCTATTTAGATAAGTAATGAAAATGGTTAAATATGTGGTCAATACAATCCTATCTAGTTGTTTTGTTTGTTTAAATTAACAAAGTTAGCGTTTGTTTCTATAGTGTTAATTGTTTTTTGGAATAATTATTTGTTTTTATTGAATGGTAGTGAGATCTGCTTTGAACCACAGGTTTAGGTCTACAAGTAAGTAGTGGTAAGGGGTTTGTGAGCATTTATTACCGCTAATATAATGTTGATTTTTCTTACTATATGCTCTTTGAGTGAATAGTTATGTGTCACTTTTGCTTGCTAAGCGTTTAATGTCGACTTTTTATCCTATTTTTGTTGCTTTTCTGTGAATTATTTGCCAAATTGTCAACCGTATAAAATATCAGAACAATATTCTGGTAAGAATGGATTCAATTTTGCAGACAGGGCAGAAAGCTGCCAAAGCAGTAGAGGTCTGGTAATGTCACTTTTAGAAGTAAAAAATCTTCGTATCGAATACCCATCTCGTCATGGAGTTCACGCCGCAGTTAAATCGCTTTCGTTCAACATTGAACGTGGTGAGATCGTTGGTGTTGTAGGCGAGTCTGGTGCAGGTAAATCAACAGTAGGTAACGCTGTGATCGATTTGCTGAGCCCTCCCGGCCGCATTGCTAGCGGCGAGGTATTTCTGGATGGCGAAAAAGTCTCTGGCTTATCTCCTGAACAGATGCGTTCTGTTCGCGGCTCAAAGATTGGTTTTATCTTCCAAGATCCAATGACGTCTCTTAACCCTCTATTCACAGTAGAACAGCAGTTAAAAGAGACGATTCATGCCAACATGAAGGTTTCGGATCAAGAAGCCTACCAGCGTTCATTAGACTTGATGAACCAAGTGGGTATCCCGCAACCAGAAAACCGTTTAAAGCAGTACCCACACCAATTCTCTGGCGGTATGCGTCAGCGTGTGGTTATCGCGATCGCTTTAGCAGGTGAACCTGACCTTATCATCGCAGATGAACCAACAACGGCACTAGATGTGTCTATTCAAGACCAAATCTTAGGTTTGATTCGCGATCTATGTATTAAGAAAAACGTAGGTTGCATGTTGGTAACGCACGACATGGGCGTGGTATCTAACGTTACCGACCGCGTAGCCGTTATGTATCGTGGTGACTTAGTTGAGTTTGGCCCAACAGCGAAAGTTTTGGGTACTCCTGAACACCCATACACACACAGTCTTATCTCTGCGGTTCCTCGTTCAGACCGCAAGCTCGATCGTTTCCCTCTTGTTAGCTACATCGAAGAAGCACAAGAGATGGAACCACTGGATGTGAAAAACCACTGGTTAGGTCAAAGCCAAGATCACCGTGATTACACAGGTCCACTGTTGAACGTTGAGAACGTAAACTTGCGCTTTACCACCAAAGATTCTTTCTTTGAGAGCCGTCGTGAGTACGTTCAGGCGTCAAACAACGTGAGCTTTGAAGTTCATGAAGGCGAAACGTTTGGTCTAGTAGGTGAATCAGGTTCGGGTAAATCAACGATCGCACGTGTGATTGCTGGCTTGTACGCACCGAACTCAGGCAAGGTAACGTTTGAAGGCGTTGATCTTACTGGTCTGAAATCTGAAAAAGAACGTCGCCCTATGCGTCGTCAAATGCAGATGGTTTTCCAAAACCCTTACACATCAATGAACCCTCGAATGAAGATATTCGACATCATTGCTGAACCTATCCGATTCCATAAGCTTACTCGCAACGAAAATGAAACTCGTCAGATCGTGAACGATCTGCTAGAGCACGTTGGTTTAGGCAAGATGGCTGGGGTGAAGTACCCGCACGAATTCTCAGGTGGTCAACGTCAGCGTATTTCTATCGCTCGCGCTTTGGCAACTCGTCCGCGTCTTTTGATTTGTGATGAACCAACATCGGCACTGGATGTGTCGGTACAGGCTCAGATCCTTAACCTACTAAAAGACTTACAAGACGAGCTAAACCTAACCATGCTGTTCATCAGTCACGATTTACCGGTTATTCGCCAAATGTGTGACCGTGTTGGTGTGATGCAAATGGGAGAACTATTGGAAGTAGCGCCAACAGAGCAACTGTTCCAATCGCCTCAGCATGAATACAGCAAACATCTGATTTCTTTAATGCCTGAATT
Source organism: Vibrio sp. Isolate33 (assembly GCF_022397895.1). NCBI lineage: Bacteria > Pseudomonadati > Pseudomonadota > Gammaproteobacteria > Vibrionales > Vibrionaceae > Vibrio > Vibrio sp. Isolate33. The sequence continues at coordinate 22,209 of NZ_JAKEUP010000030.1, read as the reverse complement.
TACAGGTTTAAGAGAAGAAAAAGCAGTGGCACAAGCCGCGGTATAAAAATCAGCAGGCTGGAGTTTAGCTTGCTAACAACAATAAACAGACGCAAATACAACAACTAGGGATCTGGATTCCCGCATGAAGGAGTTATGCAATGAAAACCATGAAAAGCAAATTAGCAGTAGCTTTAATGGCAGCTGGCCTAAGCTTTAGTGCAGCAGCAGCAGATATTACCGTTGGCTACGCAGCTGACCCAGTATCACTTGACCCGCACGAGCAGCTGTCTGGTGGCACACTGCAAATGTCTCACATGGTGTTTGACCCTCTAGTACGTTTCACTCAAGAGATGGATTTTGAAGGCCGCCTAGCATCTAGCTGGGAGCGTGTTGATGAAACGACTTTCCGCTTCAACCTACGTAAAGGTGTGAAATTCCACTCTGGTAACGAACTTACTGCTGATGATGTTGTGTGGACTTTCGAACGTCTACAAGCTTCTCCAGACTTTAAGTCTATCTTCACGCCATACGAAAAAATGGTAAAAGTGGATGACTACACAGTTGAGCTAGTATCAAAAGCGGCTTACCCACTAGTACTACAAACAGCAACTTACATCTTCCCAATGGACAGCAAGTTCTACTCTGGCCAAACAGCGGAAGGTAAAGACAAGTCTGAGCTAGTTAAGCACGGTAACTCGTTTGCTTCGACTAACGTTTCAGGTACTGGTCCTTTCATCGTAACGCAGCGTGAGCAAGGCGTTAAAGTAACGTTCGAACGTTTCAACGATTACTGGGATACAGAAACTGAAGGCAACGTAGACAAGCTAACACTTGTGCCAATCAAAGAAGATGCGACACGTGTTGCAGCACTTCTTTCTGGCGACGTTGATATGATTCACCCAGTAGCACCAAACGATCACAAGCGTGTTAAAAACGCTAAGAACATCGATCTAGTGACGCTACCTGGTACTCGTATCATCACGTTCCAAATGAACCAAAACAGCAACGAAGCACTTAAAGATGTTCGCGTTCGTCAGGCGATTGTTCACGCAATCAACAACGAAGGTATCGTTAAGAAGATCATGAAAGGCTTCGCAACAGCTGCTGGTCAGCAAAGCCCAACAGGCTACGCGGGTCACAACGAAGACCTAGTTCCTCGTTACGATCTGAAAAAAGCGAAAGAGCTGATGAAAGAAGCGGGTTACGAGGATGGCTTTACGCTAACTATGATGGCTCCAAACAACCGTTACGTGAACGATGCGAAAGTAGCGCAAGCGTCTGCGGCAATGCTGTCTAAGATTGGTATCAAAGTTGATCTTAAAACTATGCCTAAAGCACAGTACTGGCCTGAGTTTGACCTATGTTCAGCAGACATGATGATGATCGGCTGGCACTCAGATACAGAAGATTCAGCTAACTTCAACGAGTTCCTAACTATGACTCGTAACGAAGAGACTGGTCGTGGTCAATACAACTGTTCTGGTTACTCAAACCCAGAAATGGATGCGATTGTAGAAGCTTCTAACACTGAAACTGACCCAGTTAAGCGTTCTGAAATGCTGAAAGGCGTTGAAGCAACACTTTACAACGACGCAGCATTCGTACCGCTACACTGGCAAAGTGAAGCGTGGGGCGCGAAGTCTAACGTAGGTGCAGCAGACGTAGTAAACCCAATGGTTATGCCTTACTTCGGCGACCTAGTTGTAAAATAATCTAGCTTGCTAGAATCGAGAGCCTGAAGCTTTTCAGGCTCTCAAATTATTAAGAAATAGATTTAAGTTTCGGTATTTGGTCTTCCTTCAGTCTGGCTAAATACCTTTTTTAAGACTGAATTTTGTTATCTAGTCGCGGATTTCGACTAGATAGTCATGGATAGATAAGGGGCAAGGAATGGTTACGTTTCTGGTCAAGCGCCTGTTTCAGGCACTGATAGTGATGTTTGTGATCAGTTTGGTGGCGTTTGCCATTCAGGATAACCTGGGCGACCCGTTGCGTGAGTTAGTCGGTCAATCTGTTTCAGAATCGGAGCGTCAAGCGCTGCGTGATGAACTCGGCTTAAATGATCCCTTCATTACAAAATACACTCGCTTTGTGGGCGCAGCTCTACAAGGTGATCTTGGTACTTCATATTTCTTTAAACGCCCAGCTGTGGACGTAATCTTAGATAAACTTGTAGCAACGCTTGAACTTGTGTTTGGCGCTTCTCTGATCATTGTTTGTCTGTCGATTCCACTTGGCGTTTATTCTGCAATACACCCAAAAAGCTTCTTCACTAAACTGGTGATGGCGGGCAGTAGTATCGGCATTTCTGTGCCTGTTTTCTTAACCGCAATCATGTTGATGTATGTATTCTCTATTGAGTTAGGCTGGCTGCCGTCGTTTGGACGTGGTGAGACCGCAAACTGGTTTGGTTGGGAGTCTGGTTTCTTAACGATAGATGGCCTTGCGCACTTAGTGCTGCCGAGTATTGCTCTAGCATCTATCATGCTGCCTCTGTTCATTCGTCTAGTGCGCTCTGAAATGCTAGAGGTTCTTAGCTCTGAGTACATCAAGTTTGGTAAAGCGAAAGGCCTAGCGCTGAACAAGATTTACTACCAACACGCTTTGAAGAACACAATGCTACCTGTACTAACGGTAGGTGGCGTTCAAATCGGTACTATGGTGGCTTACACCATTCTTACTGAAACTGTATTCCAGTGGCCGGGCACCGGCTTCCTATTCCTTGAAGCGATTAACCGAGTGGATACTCCACTGATTACCGCATACGTTATCTTCGTTGGCTTAATCTTCGTAGTAACGAACACCATTGTTGACTTGCTTTACGGCATCATTAACCCAACAGTGAACATCACAGGGAAAGGAGCATAATCATGGAACAAACAACAACAGCTCCATCTCGTTGGGAGCGATTCAAGCAGTCAGACATTCTGTACTACTTCTTACGCGACAAAGTGGCAATGGTCAGCTTTGCCATCTTTGCAGCCTTCCTAGTGATGGCTCTCGCGGCACCGATTTTAGCGCCAACAGATCCGTATGACGTGACGTCTATCGACATCATGGATTCAGAGCTGCCACCATCTTGGATGGAAGACGGCGAAGAGCGTTTCTTACTGGGTACTGATGAGCAAGGTCGTGACATCCTATCGACGATGCTTTACGGCTCTCGTCTTTCATTGACGATTGGTTTCTTAGCGGTTGGCCTTCAGCTGACTCTAGGTATCATCATTGGTCTGTCTGCGGGTTACTTCGGTGGCCGTATCGATAGCTTCTTGATGCGTTTTGCCGATGTTCAGCTTTCGTTCTCAACCATGATGGTTGCGATCATTGTCTCGGCTATCTTTAAGGCAAGTTTCGGTAGTGACTTCTACGCGCAATATGCCGTTGTTATGCTGGTGGTGATCATCGGTATTGCCGAATGGCCGCAGTATGCTCGTACAATCCGTGCATCGGTATTGGCAGAGAAGAAGAAAGAGTACGTAGAAGCGGCTCGTGTGATGGGCTTCAGAGCGCCTCGCATCATGTTCCGCCATATTCTGCCTAACTGTTTATCACCGATTTTGGTTATCTCTACAGTACAGGTGGCAAATGCCATCATGTCAGAGGCGGCACTTTCTTTCCTAGGCTTAGGTCTTCCGGTAGACCAACCGTCACTGGGTGCCCTGATCAGTACTGGTTTTAACTACATTTTCTCAGGAGCATGGTGGATCACAGCATTCCCAGGTGTGCTTTTGGTAACATTAGTTCTAGTTATTAACCTACTAGGCGACTGGTTACGTGACGTGTTTAACCCTAAAATTTATAAAGGGTGATAGCGCGGTTTGATTTTTAGAAAAAAAAGTCACTAAACTAAGAGCCGTAAGCAATTACGGCTCTTTTTTTGCTTAATGGATCTGGAACTTAGTATCATTGATACTGTCAATAATACTTAAAATGGAATTCATGTTTTATCGACATTGATTCGGTAATAATTAACCCGTAAGGGTTTAAGTGGTGGTTATGAAATTGACAATGAATGCTGTATGTCGTGCTGTATGTCGTGCTGTATGTCGTGCTGTGATGAGAAATTATCGTATGGGGCTTATCGCTGCATCCCTTTTGGTATCGAGCCAAGTTAGTGCAGAATCGGTTCTATGTGATGCAACTCAGGCAAGCACCAATCAATTACCACAGCTAGAGCAGTCATGTCCGATTGGTAAAGGTGTTTGGGGCAGTAAGGCACCTAAACGTCATTCAGATAACGAACTGTTCTGGGTGCAATGTGGCCTGCTGAACAAGCCTTTGTCACTGAGCCGTGCAAAACCTCTATATGAAAAGATCTCGACTAATGTTTGGATGAAACCTGAAGGTAGTGATTACCGTTGCTTAATCGGCCCTTACTCTACCTTTTCTGATGCGAGAAAAGACCTAGCTCAAGTACGTAAAGTTTCTGGTTACGGTGAAGCCTTTATTCGTATGGTTGATAAGTCGAAAACTTCATCACAACCTATCGTTGCAAAAGCAGCAGCACCTAAAGCCGTCGAATCCAAAGCGGTTAAGCCTAAAGCTCCGGCAAAGCCAAAACCAGTCGCTAAGCCAGCACCGAAACCTGTGGTTGCAACTCAAGCGGCAACCAGCGCCGCTGCAATTCAAGCTTTCCCAAGTAGTGGTACAAGCTCAAACAACGATCTTGATATCGAAATTCGTGTGAAGGCCAATGTAGCGGGCTCTCAATATGCGATACCTTACCTTCTTGATCACCAACAGCAGTTTTATATGGAACAAGGCAAGCCTTGGAGTCGCCTAGATTACGCTAGCGCTGAGTTAGTGTGTAAGCAGGTCAACATGAAACTGATGACTGAAAAGCAATGGCAGAGCATCTTAGGGTCTAAAGTGATGGAGAAACAGAACTGGCCAATGCACCTACCTTATTGGGGCGCGGATAAGAAAGGTCTGTTTACCAACGGTAACGTGAATCAACTGAAAGGGTCTTCACTGCTTAACGTAATGTGTGTGAAGTAACTCCGACATGCAGTAATACCAAACAAGCCTCAGCCATCGCTGGGGCTTTGTTGTTTTTACATCTTTCTTTTTCAATGTTGGTCTAAGTTATTGATGTTCACTTCTTCAAAACGAATTTGATTAAATATCGTTAGAAATTGTTCAAATAGAGCCGTTGATGCGTAGAAAACCATAACTCAAGCAATAAGGTGATTGAGATTATGAGTTTGAAAAAACGATTAGAAGACGTGGCTCCGCGCTTCGAAGCGGGTGGTAAGTACGAAAAGCTCTACCCTGTGTATGAGGCGTTTGCGACCATCTTTTACACGCCCGGGAACGTAAACCGCGGCATAACCCATGTTCGAGACAGCATAGACCTCAAACGCATCATGATTCTGGTGTGGCTAGCCACTTTTCCTGCAATGTTTTGGGGTATGTACAATGTCGGTCAGCAAGCCGCGATGGGTTTGACTGCTACCTATTCTGGCGCCGAGCTAGCCTCCATCATCGACAGTAGTTGGCGTCTATCGTGGGCGTTTGGTAGTGCTGACGCTATAGTCTCCAGTGGGTGGGGAAGCCAGATGTTTCTTGGTGCTCTCTACTTTCTTCCTGTTTATGCCACAGTGTTTGTGGTTGGTGGTTTTTGGGAGGTATTGTTTGCGGTTGTGCGAAAGCACGAGGTTAATGAAGGCTTTTTTGTTAGCTCGGTTCTTTTCGCATTAATTCTTCCACCAACGATTCCGCTATGGCAAGCAGCTCTTGGTATCACCTTCGGTATTGTCGTTGCTAAGGAGTTGTTTGGTGGTACTGGGCGAAACTTCCTTAATCCTGCGCTGGCAGGTCGGGCATTCCTTTACTTCGCTTATCCTGCCAACATGTCGGGTGGCTTAGTATGGGTTGCCGCTGACGGCTATTCAGGTGCGACACCGCTGAGCCAATGGTATGAAGGCGGTAGTTCGTCACTGATAAACAACATGACAGGTGAGGCGATCACTTGGATGGATGCCTTCATAGGTAATATCCCGGGGTCAATGGGCGAAGTGTCTTCACTGCTTATTATGCTGACCGGTTCGATTTTGATTGTGATGAAGATAGCCTCTTGGCGCATTGTAGCAGGTGTGATTGTTGGCCTTGTGGCAACTTCGAGCTTGATGAATTGGATTGGCTCAGAGACCAACTCGATGTTCTCGATGCCGTTCTACTGGCACTTCGTGTTGGGTGGTGTGGCATTTGGTACTTTCTTTATGGCAACGGACCCGGTTTCTGCAGCGTTTACTAATCAGAGTAAGTGGGCTTACGGGATCTTGATTGGTGTAATGACGGTCGGTATTCGAGTGCTCAATCCTGCTTATCCTGAGGGCATTATGCTCGCTATCTTGTTTGCTAACTTGTTCGCACCATTGTTCGACTTTGTAGTAAAAGAGCAAAACATCAAGCGCAGACAAAAACGCACAGCACGATAACAAATACGACCTAAAAGAAAAAGGCTTGCATCAACGCAAGCCTTTCCATTTTTATCACGATTGATTTGAAGTTGATTTAACTCCACTTCAAATCAATCTCGAACGGTTGTGTACTGCCACAGTGTTCACCACACATTTCGTCGTAAGCGCTGTTATGTATCAGTGTTGCTGACGATACGCCTTGATCACTAAAGTGGTCGCGTGCTTGATTAACACTCAAAAACTTCATTGGGTGCTGGTGGTCGTCCTTAATTAACTGCTTTTGCTCGCCAACGACTTGGTAAGCTAAGTAAATCCCGCCTTCAAATGATTCAATTAGTAGATTCATAATGAGCTCCGCGCTTTCTATGTTAGTTTGACTTTTCTACGCAGGGCTTCGGATGAAGGTTCATATGTTACATATAAAAAGCCCTGTCGAGAACGACAAGGCTTTCGTATTAGCTAAGTTGTGTTTCCAACGTATTCTATTTATCTTGCAAAACTAAACAGAATGTCAGTGAACTTACCACGTTGCTCTTCTTTTACTTCACCATATAGAGTTCTAATACCGCTAGTGATTGGTGTGGTCGAAGTGAAATCGACGCTACAAGTGTTATTTTCCGCAGAATCAAAGTACTGCACTTCCCAGGAAAACGGTGTTCCCGACATTGAGTACACGTCGAATGTGTAATTTGCTTTTACTTCTTCACAGCTCATTTTAAGGTAAATGTCTGCATCCGAAACACCACTCTCACACATGTTAGCATCAGAGCAATTACCATCTACATCATTCATAGCAGCGTCAACATCCATATCATTAATGTTGCCATTCTGGTCAATATAATGAAGAGTGCCTTCAACCCAACGATCATCAACAACGCCATCTGTGATTCGTTGAGAGATTAAAGCGCTCACTTGTTTTGGATCAGTGTAAGCAGGGTAAATGTCTTCAAAAGTCATACTTTGTACTGCGTAGTCTACTGAATTATGGAAGGTCTCAGTATTTTGGAATACGAAGTAGTCTTGGTATTTTTGAGCGCTGTAGCGAATGGTGAATGACTCATCACCATCGTTGACATTAAGCACATACCCTCCATTAGCATCGACAGTGTATGAGCCAAGTGCCTCAAAATTATTGTTATCAACCGGAGAAGACGAAACATTAATTTCAGGACAAGAAGCAAAACTATTTTTAGTTCGATTGTATGCGTAGAGTGTTTGTGTTGCTGAATCGAAATAACGAACTTCACAAGCTAAACCTGTACCTTGATCGCTATAGCTTTCTACTTCTGACTGATATAAATATTGGTCTTCGATAGTTGTTACTGGAGGTGTAACTTCTCCTGGCTGAACGTTAGGCAATCTAAACGTTACCATTTCTGATTCAATATCATTTTCCTCACCACCAGAAAAGTTGATCCCCTGTGCGATATACAGAACAACATTATTGGTCTCTGAAGTTGGGCGTCCGTTTAATGTTACAAAGCCCGAGCTATCAACACTTACCGATACTCCCGGAATAGGGTTGCTTGGCGCTTTATTATCATGTGGCGCATAGTGAGCGTAGTATTCAATATCGCCCGAAACCTTTGAACTAAACAGGTTTGCAACACTGAAAGCTTCTTCAAAGTCTTTACCAACGGTCAGTGACCATTGTGTCGTAATTTGTGCTTGCAAGTCTGTTTTTAATTCTTCGTCAATACTGATGCTGCCAGCTTGCACGGGAGGCACTGTAAAGTTCGCTGGTGCAGACGCTAAGAAGGTTGAAGTGTGACCATCATCAGCATGAATGGTGAAGTTTACTTTGTTGCTATTAACCTGTTGTGGGTAACCCGTTATGCGAATCACGCCAGACACTGAATCGTACTTAGATTGAAGGCCAGGAACCGCACTGTCGATATTTGTTGTGTATGTTAGGTGATAATCTTCACGATCTTCAAACAACGTATCTACTGGGATCTCTCCGGTAAACTGGGCACCTTTGATTAAGTTCCATGTAGATACAATTTCAGTCTGGATTCGTGTTTCTTCCGTATCCACAACGCTTGGAGGTGTGTTGAGTAGATCTACATCGAATGAAAAAGTAGTACGCAGTGTGCTGGTTACTTTCGCATCTTCATCTTGTGTATCTTTGTCTTCTGCTTCAAAGGTAATTGTGTAGCTGCGTTGCGGGTCCTCTAACGAGCCTGAGCTTGATAATGTTAACGTAGTACCACTTTCATCAAGTTCAGCGCTGATCTCTCCTTCTCCATCAATCTTAACACTAGGCCTTACCGGAGTTAGAGCACCGTCTACTGAATATTTATCTTCAAAAAGATTGTTTGGTACCTCAATCGTTTCTAAAACAGTATCTGTTTCGGTAATTTTGAGAGTGCGGACCTGTTGCTGTATCGCTGATGTTGCAGATGAATTAACTAACAGCTTGAAGTTGCGAATAGCGGTCTCAGGCTCGGTTGGATCAATGACTGGCCTGTCGTTGACCAGGTTATCATCGCCCATATTGTCTTCTGTAACGATTTCTTCTGATTTTTCAGTAGCCGTGTCCGTGATTATCTCAATTTGTTTTTCGTATTCTGAAGGGTTTTTCGCTTTTGACTCAGTAAGGATCTGTGCAGTTTTATGAAGTCGAGCACTTTGTAGATTGCTCTTAGAGTCCTCTACAAAGTCAGAGAAAAGATCAATAGGTGATTCTTCTGTGCCACCAAGGTTGCTACTTACTGCTGATATGGCAGCTTCAAGTGTGCTGTTATTTTTGCGCATCTCGATAGCGACTAGATCGGTAATTGGAGAGATAACGACACCTTCACCGTCATCAACCTTTGGTGTGCGTAGTACGACAGCGTTGGACATAGGTTGGTCCGGAAGGTCCATATCTCTTGTATATAGATCTAACAGTTTATCCAGTGATTTTGTATTGTCAGGAAGAGTACTCAGTTTCTGAGCTAGCTCTGGGGTTACATCGCCAGGACGGAGTGTTTGTAAACCTAGGCTGTGTTTGACCTCTGTATTTTTTGGTAGTGTTAATTCACCGGTTTCATCTGTTAGACCGAACACAGTATCGATATCTAGATTCAGTTTCCCGTTGTCGTCCACATCAGCGAACACTACGGCGTTATGGAAGTAGCCATCAAAACCTTTTACGACAATGCTACTTGGTTTATCACCTGAACCGCCGCTAGGGGGAGTACCATCATTGTCAGGGGTATTACTTGTATGGGGGCTATCACTCCCACAACCTGCTAAGCCTAGCGCCACCGCAGCCGCTAATAACGTTACCTTTTTCATTTTTTTATCCTTACTCTGAAGAGTAATTATTTTTAGGTTAATTAAGATCTGCGGCGTTTTTACCTTTCTGGAGTGGATTTCACAAGACACGAGATTTGAGTGAAATACCGTAAATTATTTTTCAATAAATTGGATTGTGCTGCGTGTTTATTTTCCTCGTTAACCAACAGCGAGAAAATTTTAAATCCTTTTCAATTAGGCTGTCGCTACAGGTTAGTAGCTGGCTGATTTCTTGAGTTTGAAGTCCCATAAGGTATTTCAGTTTGAATGCTTGTGATTGTCTTGGGTAATTCAAAGTAAAGTGGTCAACAACCTTATCTATAATGATTAGTTGCTCGAAATGCCTTTCATCTTGAGAGGGGGCTTTTGTGGGTAGTTGGCGTTTCTGTGCCTGTTGACGTCGAGCGTTATCGATGAGTATTTGTCGCATAATTTTTGCTGCCATCAACAGGAAATCACGAGTGTCTTCTATTGATTGAGTCTCGGAAGAAGAGAGCTTTAGGTAAGCATCGTGAACTAACGCCGTTGTGTTGTGGATACTATTCCAAGACACCCAGCAGCTTTGCTCATGCTTGGTTGTGCTCCTTTTTCTCTCTTTTTGAGCGAGAGCGTAGAGGTGGGCGTAAGCGAAACGATAGAGCTTTTGTTCTGCCCATTTATGCCCAGCTTTCCAATCTCTCATGATCGATTCTATATCAGTAAGTTGGTTATTCATGGTTAGCAGTTTCCTTTTGTTGATTCTGTCCTAGTTGTTTGTGGGGCAATGATTCGTAACAGTTTCATCTTTGTTTTTGTTGGTATACCAGGATCGCCTAAGACCGCTTTATGGGTATGTTTTAGTACTGTATTGATCGATGCTTTCGATTTAGGGCTTTCTTTTATTTGAGAAAGCGTTCGGACAAATTGCCTTGTGACTCTTTCTGAAGTGCGTTTTTCTATTTGAAGTTGTTGGTTTTTTTTTATCAAAGGTGTGTAGAAACCTATACCACACCAAATGAGAACAGTAGATAAGGCACATTGAACTGGGCGGCGCTGACATAGCTTTAGAACTGAATGAAATGGTTGGTCTTGATATGCGGAAATTGGACGACAAGCGATCAGCTGCGTAATGTCGTTATAGAGTTCATTAGTGCTCGAATAGCGTAGTAAGGCGTGGCTTCGTGTCGCTTTTTGAATGATGCAGTTTAAGTCTCCCTGACTTATCGGTAGTTTAGGAAACATGAAGCTTAAGATTTTTCCTAGAGCGTAAATATCGCATTGGAATGTGGGGGGGCTTCCGCTGATTTGCTCTGGACTCGCGTAGTCATGACTGTAGGCATTGATAGTGAGTGGGTGAGCTGACAACTGGTCACTGATTCCTCTCATTAAATTAAAGTCGAGTATCTTCGGGTTTCCCTCACAATCGATTAAGATATTCTCTGGCTTCAAGTCGGTATGCAGCACTTGGTGTTTGTGTGCGTGTGATATAGCCGCGCATATCTTTAAAAATAGATTAAGCTTTTTGGGGTAACTCAGGGGGCAGGTCGTAAGGTACTCGTTCAACGTGCAACCTTTAATATGTTCCATAACGATATAGACAGACCCTTCGTGTGTCCCTCCATCGACCACCTTGGTTATATATGGGTGATTCAACGTCGCAAGTGCTTGTGCCTCTTGAAACAGATACTTTTTGTCTATGATGTGGGATAACGCTGGTTGAATGAGTTTTATTGCAAGATCTTGATGGAATGTCTTATCCACTCGAGTAGCAGCATAGACAACGCCAATGCCGCCACGACCTATTTCGTAAGATAGGTGGTATTTATCAATGTATGTATCAGAGAAGTTAGCTTTTTTGTCAGTAGCTTGAAGGGCGCTTACGCCAAATATGTGTGTAAGAGGCTCTAAGTCTGACGTGCAGAGAAGGGGATAAATCTTGTTATACAGTTCGACTTGGTGTGATTTTAATTCTTTTAGGTATTTTGTTTTTTCTGCCTCAGATAGATCCAATAATTGATAAAAAAGATCGGTTATACGGGTGTTGGCTACTGACATTGTCGCTCGTTCAAGAATTATTATGAACGGGATTCTATAAGTACGATCTGTAGATTTTGCTGATATTTGACAATCTTTTATAATTTTTTATATATCAGTGCTTTATGTGTTCTTTTTTTGTTCAAGCTGGTTAATAAAAAGCAGCCCCAAGGGCTGCTTCTTAAAGTATCAACTAAAGGCGTTGATTAACGCATAGTAACGAACTCTTCTGAGCCCGTTGGGTGAATAGCCACAACAGAGTCGAAGTCTGCTTTGGTTGCGCCCATCTTCATTGCAACGCCGAAGCCTTGAATCATTTCATCAACAGTGAAGCCGATGCCGTGTAGGCCGACTACTGTCTCTTCTTCGCCTGCACATACTAGTTTCATCTTACAAGGTTGACGGTGCTTAGTTACTGCTGTGTACATTGCAGTGAAGCCAGATGTGTAAACCTTGATGTTGTCTTTGCCGTACTGCTCTTCAGCTTCTTGAGTCGTTAGACCAATAGTGCCGATAGGTGGGTGGCTGAATACAACAGTAGGTACTAGCTTGTAGTCCATCTTAGCGTTGGTTTGACCGTTGAATAGACGCTCAGAAAGCTGACGACCTGCTTTAACTGCCACAGGAGTTAGCTCTATACCGCCTTCCATGATGTCACCAACACAGTAGATGCCAGGAACGTTAGTCGCTTGGAACTCGTCTACCTTGATGTAGCCACGGTCGTTCGTCTCAACGCCAGTTGATGCTAGGTTGATCGCGTCAGTCGCTGGGTGGCGACCGATAGCCCAGATTAGGTGGTCAACGTTTTGAGTGTTGCCGTTCTCTAGGTGCAGAGTCAGCGTGCCGTCTGCTTCTTTCACCACTTCTTTAGGCACTGAGTGCGTGTGAAGTGTTGGACCTTCTGCTTCCATTACTTCTACTAGCGTTTCGATGATCATTGGATCGAAGCTACGTAGTGGAGATTCTTTACGGCAGAACAGGTGTGTTTCTGTGCCAAGCGCGCTTAGAACGCCAGCAATTTCAACCGCGATGTAGCCAGCACCGATAACCGCAACGCGTTTTGGTTGCTCCATCAGATCGAAGAAGCCATTCGAGTCGATGCCGTATTCTGCACCTGGGATGTTTGGAATCGTTGGACGACCACCTACCGCGATCAGGATGTGATCTGCAGTGTAGTGTTCACCGTTAACTTCAACCGTTTTCTCATCAACGAACTTAGCAAAACCTTTGATTACGTTTACTTTGTTGTTACCAAGTACGCGGTCGTAAGATTGGTGGATACGACCAATGTACGCTTGACGGTTTTCAACCAGTTTGCCCCAGTTGAAGCCTTTTACGTCAACGTCGAAGCCGTAGTCTTCAGAGTATAGGTTGATAGCTTCAGCGACTTGAGCGCCGTGCCACATTACCTTTTTAGGAACACAACCAACGTTTACACAAGTACCACCAAGGTCTTGAGCTTCGATAAGTGCAACTTTTGCACCGTGCATAGCAGCGCGGTTTGCTGATGCGATGCCGCCTGAACCGCCACCGATACAGATGTAATCAAAATGAGTCGCCATTACTTTCTCCATTTATTGAAGGTTGTAGTCACAGTGAGAGCACTGGATACCTACGTCCTATAGATTCTTAAATTGTCTAATTATTATATTGAGGGCAGATCGGTTGAACTCAATCTCCCTGTTTAAAATTTATTCGTCCACATCACAGTCTGTTGAAGATTCTTCAGTCTATGATGTGGATTCGAGATTACTCGGGTACGATCCACTCTACTTTGAAGTGACCGGTTGCCGGTGCAATTGCTTCCTTCAAGAATGGAAGAATCTCGTTCATTTGGCTTTCTAGCTTCCAAGGCGGGTTGATCACAATCATGCCTGAGGCTGTCATGCCGCGCTCATTGGTGTCTGGTGATACGCCAAGTTCGATTTGTAGAATCTTGTTGATGCCTAAGCCTTCAAGGCCTTCGATCATATCTTCGATGTCACAACGGTTTACTACCGGGTACCAAATTGCGTAGATACCAGTTGCCCAGCGCTTATGGCTTTGAGCAATCGCCGTCACCACATCGCGGTACTCTCTTGCTAGCTCATAAGGCGGATCGATAAGTACCAAACCACGACGCTCTTTTGGTGGCAGGCTGCCTTTTAAGCGTTGGAAACCATCTTCTTTGTAGATAGATACCTGACGATCACGGTGGAACTCTTGCTCAAGCAGCGGGTGATCGGCTGGGTGAAGCTCGGTCAGTACCATGCGGTCTTGGTCGCGCAGGTGCGCACGTGCAACACGTGGTGAACCAGGGTAGTAGCGCAGCTTGTCGCCGTTGTTGAGTGTTGAGATAGACTGAAGGTAGCTTTGAATGTCTTCAGGAAGGTCTTTTTGCTCCCAAACGCGAGCGATACCTTGCTTGTATTCACCGGTTTTTTCAGACCATTCATGCGTTAAGTCGTAACGACCTACACCAGAGTGAGTGTCATGATAAACAAAAGGCTTATCCTTCTGTTTCAAAGAATTAAGAATAAGGCTCTGTACGATATGCTTTACTACGTCGGCATGGTTACCTGCGTGGAAGCTGTGGCGATAACTTAACAAATTAAACTCTCGTAACACTCTCGATTTAGAGTGTGGTTAGTGTAGGTGGGGTTAATCAGACCATTATAACCCTCAATGGACCATAAATTCTCGAACAATTCAGGAACAGTCGTTCGCAATATGTGGTTAGTTATTGGTTCTACTATTGAAATTTGCCTTATTGGGCACTATTTAATAACTATTCGCAGGTGATTTTTTTAGGGCGAACCTGAGCCTGATGACTGTAAGACGACCTCATTACAAAAAAGACGAAAGTCTCTAAAGCCAAAGGAATGTTTATATGTCTAATCCGCTATTAACCTTCACGGACTTACCTCCGTTTTCACAAATCAAACCTGAGCACGTTAAGCCAGCGGTTGAGCAAGTGATTGAAGCGTGTCGCAACAAGATAGAACAAGTACTTGAAGGTAATACTTCACCAAGCTGGGACAACCTAGTTGCTCCGATTGAAGAAGTGGATGATCGTTTAGGCCGTCTTTGGTCACCAGTAAGCCACATGAACTCGGTTGTGAACAGCGACGAACTGCGTGAAGCGTATGAGAGCTGCCTACCAGTATTGTCTGAGTACGGTACTTGGGTTGGTCAACACAAAGGCTTGTTTGAGGCATACAAAGCGATCAAGGCGAGTGAAGCATTCTCGGCATTAAACCGAGCTCAACAAAAAACCATTACTGACGCATTGCGTGACTTTGAGCTGTCGGGCATTGGCTTGCCTGCAGACGAGCAACACCGCTATGGCGAGATCAGCAAGCGCCAGTCTGAGCTAGGCTCTCAATTCTCAAATAACGTGCTTGATGCAACCATGGGTTGGAGCAAGCAGATCACTGATGTTGCTGAACTGGCGGGTATGCCTGAATCAGCACTGGCGGCAGCTCAAGCTGCGGCCGAGTCTAAAGAGCAAGAAGGTTACCTACTGACTCTAGATATCCCGTCATACCTACCTGTGATGACTTACTGTGATAACCAAGAACTACGTAAAGAGTTGTATGAAGCTTACGTAACACGCGCTTCAGATCGCGGTCCGAACGCAGGTAAGTGGGACAACACCGAGATCATCACAGAGCAGCTTAAACTGCGTCACGAGATCGCTCGCATGCTGGGTTTCAGCACCTACAGCGAAAAATCACTGTCGACCAAGATGGCTGAAACGCCAGATCAGGTTCTTGGCTTCCTGAACGACCTAGCAGTAAAAGCAAAACCACAAGGTGAACGCGAAGTTGAAGAGCTGCGTCAGTTTGCGGAAAAAGAGTTTGGTGTTTCTGAACTAAACCTGTGGGACATCGCTTACTACAGCGAAAAACAGAAGCAGAACCTGTTTGAGATTTCTGATGAAGAGCTTCGTCCTTACTTCCCTGAATCAAACGTGGTTTCAGGCCTGTTTGAGGTACTGAATCGTGTGTTTGGTATGTCGGTAACAGAGCGTGAAGGCGTCGACACATGGCATGACTCTGTGCGCTTCTTTGATATCTTTGATGCGACAGGAGCACTACGCGGTAGCTTCTACCTAGACCTATACGCACGTGAACACAAACGTGGTGGTGCTTGGATGGATGACTGCCGTGGTCGTCGTATTACTGAATCTGGCGAGTTACAAACGCCTGTCGCTTACCTAACGTGTAACTTCAACAAGCCAGTTGGTGATAAGCCAGCACTGTTTACTCACGATGAAGTCGTGACTCTGTTCCACGAGTTTGGTCATGGTATCCACCACATGCTAACGCAAGTTGAAGCGGGTGCAGTTGCGGGTATCAATGGTGTGCCTTGGGATGCGGTTGAGCTACCAAGTCAATTCCTAGAAAACTGGTGCTGGGAAGAAGAAGCGCTGTCGTTTATCTCTGGTCACTTCGAAACGGGTGAAGCATTACCAAAAGAGATGCTAGAGAAGATGCTGGCAGCGAAGAACTTCCAATCAGCGATGTTTATCCTGCGTCAGCTAGAGCTTGGTTTGTTCGACTTTACGCTTCACACAGAATATGACCCAGAAGTGGGTGCTCGCGTACTAGAAACGTTAGCGGACGTAAAATCTAAGGTATCGGTGTTGCCAAGCCTTGATTGGAACCGTTTCTCTCATAGCTTTGGTCACATCTTTGCGGGTGGTTACAGTGCGGGTTACTACAGCTACCTATGGGCAGAAGTGCTTTCAGCAGATGCGTTCTCAGCGTTTGAAGAAGAGGGTATCTTCAACACTGAAACGGGTAACCGCTTCCTGAACAACATCCTAGAAATGGGTGGCAGTGAAGAGCCGATGGAGCTGTTCAAACGCTTCCGTGGTCGTGAGCCACAAATCGATGCGATGCTGCGTCATGCGGGTATCAGCGCTTAATATTGAGCTGATCAGAATGTAAAAAGAGCCTCCTTGTGAGGCTCTTTTTGTATCTATTCATCAAACGATTATGGATTCACATTGCGGTTGATAGGGTTCTGTAATGAAATCAGTGTCTCTGTCGACTGAACTTCATCGATCGCCTGCAACTTATCGATCAATACAAACTGCAACTCTTCAATCGACTTACACATCAGCTTTACAAAGATATTGTACGCGCCTGTGGTGTAGTAGGCTTCAACTACTTCATCTAAGGCATTCAGCTTGGCGATCGCCGAGTGATAGTCTTTGGCTGCATTGAGGTTGATACCAATAAAGCAACACACGTCGTAACCTAGCTTTTTTGTGTTTACCACAACCTCGGTGCGCTCAATAATGTCAGCCGATCTCATTTTCTCGATACGGACGTGTATGGTCGCAGGGCTTACGTCAAACTGCTTTGCCATCTCGGCATAAGGCGTACGAGCATCTTCCATCAAGGTTTTCAGAATGGCACGGTCTAGGTCATCGAGACGAGCGGTGGTTGTGGACATGCTTAACCCTTAGATTTAATGAAAATATATTGGCTAGAGTACATATCATAGCCAAGGGTGATAATATTAGCAGCAACGATGATGTTAGGGTGAATTCAGTGCGATTTTGGGTGTTATTTATTGCGATGTGTTGGAGCGTATTTGCTTCGGCGCAGACAAAAGATGTATTGGTGATCCACTCCTACCATCAAGGTTTTTTCTGGACGGATGATTTTCATAAAGGATTATCAGACGAGCTCGATCGTGATGGGCTGTCTTACCGTGTCGTTTATCTCGATAGTAAACGTACTCAAAACCCAGAATACCTAGAGCGTGTGTATCAGCTTTATCACACCAAGCTACAGCATGAAGAGTTTGCAGCGATTGTCGTTAGTGATAACAATGCGCTCAACCTAATGAAGCGCCTTGCGCCCGATCTCAAGGACACACCTGTCATCTTTGGTGGCATCAACAATTTCTCTCCTGAAATGATTGAAGGTTTGAACGCGACGGGCATCACTGAAGATATCGACTTAGTGGGCAATATCGAGCTGGTTAAACGTCTTCAATCGACCGTAAAGAAGATCTACATCGTTACCGATCACTCGGTCACTGGTGAGGCGATTCGTTCTCAAATCGATCTTTTCATCAAAACCCATCCGGATTTTTCTGATCTCGTTGAGCACTATGTGCCGGATTCCTACCAAGAGTTAATGGAATTTTCTCAACGTGCTGACCTAGGCAAGAGCTTGCTATTTTGGGCCTATTACCGCGATGCGCAAGGCAGAGTGAGTAGCGATGAAGATTGGCGACAACTGAACATCAAGACCCAAATGCCACTGTATATGGTGCATGATTTGGGGCTTGGTTTTGGTGCTATTGGTGGCGTGAT
Source organism: Vibrio sp. Isolate33 (assembly GCF_022397895.1). NCBI lineage: Bacteria > Pseudomonadati > Pseudomonadota > Gammaproteobacteria > Vibrionales > Vibrionaceae > Vibrio > Vibrio sp. Isolate33. The sequence goes on along the minus strand of NZ_JAKEUP010000030.1, from coordinate 4,194 downwards.
TCAAAGCGGCGAAACGCAAGGGCGAGACACCGGACGCGTGTTATTGAATGTGCTGAATCACCCTGATGAGCCATTGCCGTTAGTGGTGGCTGGCGCACCGGAAATCAAACTCGATTATCAACAGATCTCTCGTTGGGACCTGGGCGCTGAAAATGAAGCCTCGGTGACATTTCTCAATAAGCCTAAGTCATTCTTAATGCGCTACCGTGATGAAATTCGCACCATCGGCTTAATGTTCTTGAGCATGTCGTGTGTTATCGCGGTGTTGGTGTATTACCTTAATCGCCTCAAAAAGAGCGAACGTGCAAGTCGCCAAAGCCAACGACTGCTTGAATCTATATTCGATCAGAGCCTGCAATTTATGGGCATCATTGATAAAGGCGGCGTGTTGCTGTCGAGTAACAGCAAGCTGCATGAGCTGCTTTACAATCAAGGCTATAAATTGGGAACGCCGCTTCAACAACATCAACACTGGGAAGATTCCGCAGGCGAGGTGCTGAGAGAGTACTTCACTGAAAAAGGAGATCATCCGGCTCTGAGGTTTGAGGCTGAGGTGTGGTGTCGAGACCGTGGTGCGATGGTTTTGGATATTTCATTGAAGCCAATGCCGGGCTCGGAAGAAGAAGATATTCAGTTCTTATTTGAAGCGCGCGATGTCACCTCGCGTAAGCTTGCAGAAAATAAGCTGTTCCAACGTGAAGCGAACCTAAAGCTGTATTACGACAAACAGCCCGTGATGATGATTACCCTCGATGGTAATAACCGCATTCAACAAGTGAACCAGTTTGCTGAAGAGCTATTGGGTTACCCACTGGATCAGTTATTAGGCCATCGTCCTAGAGAGTTCTATGTCGATGAGAACGCGATGATTCCTCGGCATATCTTGCTGCAACCACAACACAAGATCCGCGGTGTGTGGCGTCGTGATATTGAATATCGCCATGCCGACGGCAGTACGATCTGGATTCGAGAAAATATCCGCCCGCTGGTGGAGTCTGATCAGTTACTAATTGTGGGTGAAGACATCACCGAAACGCACGAGCTGTCAGAAAGGTTAGAGTATCAAGCACAGTACGACTTGTTGACTGACACCTTTAATCGCAACCACTTTGAGCAAGAGCTGCAAAAGGCGCTGAAAGAGGTCGAGAGCCATATGCGTACCCATGCGATGTTGTTCTTAGACCTAGACCAACTGAAAGTATTGAACGACACCGCAGGGCATGAAGCCGGCGATGCCGCGATCTTATTTAGCGCTCAACTGCTCGAAGATGTGCTGCCATACAATGCGGTGTTGGCACGAATGGGCGGTGACGAGTTTGCGGTCCTTATCAAAGACTGTACCGAGCGAGACGCCGTGAATGTGTGTCGCAGTATTATCTCGATGATGAGTGAGAATCCATTTTTGTGGGATGATATTCGCCTCAATCTGACTTGCTCTATTGGCATCCGATTGATTGACCATACCGCGGCTTCGCCACAGATGGTGCATGCTCAAGCCGATGCGGCGTGTCACGCAGCCAAAGAAGAAGGTCGTAACCGCTATAACCTTTACCATCAAGATGATGAAGACCTGCGTCGTCGTCACCTAGAGATGGAGTGCGTGAACTTAGTGCATGAAGCCTTGGCCAATGATCGCTTAGAGTTGTTTGCACAGCGTATTCTTGGCTTAGATGAAGAAAGCGAGAAAATGCACTTTGAGATCTTGGTGCGAATCAAGAACATCAAAGGGGAATACATCTCTCCGGGGATCTTCATGCCAGCCTCTGAGCGCTACAACATCGCGCACTTGATTGACCGCCAAGTAGTAGGTCAAACGCTGAATTGGTTGGAGCAACGTCCACATCTGATTGATGAGCTAGGGATGTGTTCTATCAACCTTTCTGGTCACTCGATGGGTAATCGAGAGTTTGTTGAGTTCCTGGTAGATAGCTTAAGCAACTCGTCGATACCGTGTCATAAGATTTGTTTGGAGATCACTGAAACTGCTGCGATGAGTAACATGAAGCAGGCAATCAAGTTCTTCACTCGTATTAAAGAGCTTGGCTGCATGATTGCATTGGATGATTTTGGCTCTGGTCTATCGTCGTTTGGTTACTTGAAGAAGCTTCCTGTTGATATCGTGAAGATAGATGGTCTGTTTGTGCGTGATATTGATGTCAACGAGATGGACCATGTGATGGTTCGTTCGATCAATGACTTAGCGAAGCAAATGGGCAAATACACGGTGGCGGAATTTGTTGAAAATACTCAAATCATCGATAAGTTGATTGAGCTCGGTGTGAACTACGCACAAGGCTACATCATTGGCCGACCTAAGCCGCTTGCGGAACTGGTTGACGAGTTACAGAAAGAGCGAGCGCTAGAGCAGATCGATTAAGTAAATTAAGCTGCACGATGAGTATTCCTAAGTTCTGGTAATTTAAGAGCTAACAGCTTTCAGAGCTAATAGTTTGCTCCGTTAATATGTATTGTTGAGGCAATCAGGTAAACTGGTTGCCTCTTTTGTTTTGAATACTACTGTCTGTTGGAGACGACCTTGCAACTACAACTGATTTGTGAAGATGCTACCCAAATCGATCATTTAAATGACTTAGCGACCCGTTGGAATTTATCTCATGATGAAAACAGCGAATTTGCTTTGGTACTGACTGACGAGCGACTTGAGTTACGCAAAGTGGACGAACCTAAGCTTGGCGCTATCTTTGTTGATTTAGTCGGCGGCGCGGTTGGTCACAGACGTAAGTTTGGTGGTGGCAAAGGTCAGGCGATCGCCAAGGCGGCAGGCTTAAACAAAGGGGCTACGCCAACCATTCTTGATGGTACGGCTGGCTTGGGGCGTGACGCGTTTGTATTGGCCTCCCTCGGTTGTAAGGTACAAATGGTAGAGCGTCACCCAGTGGTGGCAGCTTTGCTGGATGATGGCTTACAACGCGCCCAGCAAGACCCAGACATCGGCGGTTGGGTAAGCGAACGTATGAAGTTGATTCACGCTTCAAGCCATGATGCGTTAGATAAGCTCAGTAATGATCCTAACTTCGAGCTGCCAGATGTGGTGTACCTTGATCCAATGTATCCGCACCCTGAGAACAAAAAGAAATCAGCTCTGGTTAAAAAAGAGATGCGCGTATTCCAATCTTTGGTCGGTGCAGATTTAGATGCTGATGGTTTGTTGGAGCCTGCAATGAAGTTGGCGTCAAAGCGAGTTGTGGTGAAAAGACCCGATTATGCGGCTTGGTTAGACGAGCAAAAACCGAGTATGGCGATCGAAACCAAAAAGAACCGTTTTGATGTGTATGTGAAAGCATCAATGACTTAAGTAAAGCATCAATAACTTAGCAATACGCTAAGAAAATTTCCCGTCATAAATACGATAAATCACCATTTAACACTTGCGATAGTCGCGTTACGGATGTATATCTAACTAAGAATCATTATTATTCTTAGCTGGAGTTGTAGCATGGCTAAACGCTTTTGTAAGTTAAACCGTCGAGATATTACCGAACACCTAGGCGAGATCCACAGCTTGGTTACCCAGCCAAAGTTTGTGTGTCGCTCTTGTGCGCGTTCATCGGCGGACGAAGCGAACCTATGCAAACCAACCGCAATTCCACCGCTTGGCTGTCAAAACAAACCTGTTGAAGAAAAAGCGGCGTGTGGTCTGTTGGCTGAAACGCTGCCTAAGCCTGAGATTACACTGGCTGAGGTTGTGGATACGCCTGATTCAGCCGTTCAAATGTTTGACCCTAGCGTTGCAAGTATTGCTAAGAAACCATCATTGAAAAAAGCCAAGCTGAAAAAGCTTATGGCGAACAGTGGTGAGAAAAAAGAGCTTAAGCGAGCGAAGAAAGCTGCGAAGAAGCAAGAGAAGTACAATAAGAAACTGGCGAAGATGATTAAGAAGCAGCAGAAGCTGTTTAAGAAGAGTCAGAAGATGGAAAGCAAGTTGGAACGCATCAACCTACAACTTGATGACGTTGTTTTCACAGAAAGCCCATCGATGGTCGCGAACCATATCCACTGATTGAAATGATATAACCTGACCCGTCCTGATATGGGTTGACACTTGATTGACTAAAACGCTCGATGTATTTCATCGGGCGTTTTGTATTTTAGAGCTGTGTGAGGCCTATATTCATTATAGATTTTTACTGATTCAGCGACCATTTTCTTTGCTTCATCTAAACTTCATCTAAA
>NZ_JAKEUP010000003.1:0-430278 GCF_022397895.1 Vibrio sp. Isolate33 | reverse complement strand
AAATTACTTTAATTAAAATAGATAAAATCAATAAAGTAATTATATGAAATATAAAAATGAATGAATCATAAATAAAGTTCAAGAATGAACTCAATATTTCACTGAGAGGTGTCAAATGAACAGCACACTTTTTCTTACAGGCTTCGGCGTGTACGTATGTTTTTTAATTTGGTTAGGCTGGTTTGTCTCGCGTAATCAAAAATCTGGCGAAGATTTCTTATTAGGCGGCCGTGGCCTGCCATTATTCTTAGTACTTGGTACCACAGTTGCGACTATGGTCGGCACGGGTTCAAGTATGGGCGCGGTTGGCTTTGGCTACGCAAATGGTTGGGCGGGTGCTCTGTACGGAATTGGCGGTGCTGTAGGCATCCTATTGCTTGCACTTTGGTTTGCTCCGGTTCGTAAACTGAACTTCATGACCATGAGTGAAGAGCTGGCTTACTATGTTGGCGCTAACCGAATCGTAAAAAACGTGGTTGGCCTACTTATCTTTATCGCGTCAATCGGTTGGTTAGGTGCGCACATTCTAGGTGGCGGCATGTACCTAGCGTGGATTGCAGACATCGACCTTAACCTTGCGAAAATCATTATTGCTGCAGCATTCACTATCTACGTTGTTATCGGTGGTTACACAGCGGTTGTATGGACCGATACGATTCAAGCAATCATCCTTTTTGCTGGCTTCATTCTAATGGCGGTAATGTCTGTTGATCATATTGGTGGCATGGACAACCTTTACGCTGCGATGGACCCTGCTGCTACAAGCTTTTTAGCAATCGATAAACTGGGCATTCTGCCTGCTGTTTCTCTGGCTGTGGTTATCGGTGTGGGCGTACTGGCAACACCTTCATTCCGTCAGCGTATCTATTCTGGTAAAGATGTTTCAACTATCCGTCGCTCATTCGTCGCTTCTGGTGTGTTGTACCTTTTCTTCTCAATTATTCCAGCAATCATTGGTATGGCTGCGCACGCAATCGACCCATCATTGGATAACCCTAACTACTCGTTCCCTTACGTAGCTGCAACGGTTCTTCCCGTTGGCGTAGGCATGATTGTTCTTATCGCTGGTCTATCTGCAACTATGTCGAGCGCAAGCTCAGATGCGATTGCCGGTGTATCTATCCTACTGCGTGACGTGTACGTGATGTTCACAGGCCGCGTACCAAACAAAGAATCAATGTTGAACTACTCTCGTCTAGCTTTGGTTGTGGTGATTGGCTTCGCACTACTGTTCGCACTGACGTCAAACGACATCATTGGCTACATCACTAAGATGATTTCAACGGTTATGTCGGGCATGTTTGTGTGCGGTATGTTGGGTAAATTCTGGAAACGCTACAACTGGCAAGGTGCGCTTGCAACACTAGCAGGTGCTTCTGTAGCTTCATTCGTAGTAATGCTAAACGCTGACTACACAGCCTTCTGGGGCAACCCAGTTATCCCATCATGTCTGTTTGCTCTAACGGCAGGTGTGGTTGTGAGCCTAGTGACTCCGGCTAACCAAGTAACACCTGACATGGCAAAAGCAATTCTTGATGACGAGCGTGCTCTGATGGAGATGGAAATGTCTGAGACTGGTGTACTTGAAGAAGAAGCGGCACCTCAACGTCCTGTAAATCAAACAAGCTAATCTCAACGCTCCACAGCGAGTTAGTACAACACGTTGTGGAGTGATTTAGCTAGCTCAGGCTCTGCTTAGCGGCAGGGCCTTCTTCCCCATTTATCTCTCTATTTTAGGATCGGCTATGTCTGCATCTTCTCATTTCAATATTGCTTTCTTTGGCGAATGTATGGTCGAAATCAGCGGCTCTCCATTAACCAAAAAGTTTGGCGGTGACACACTTAACACCGCACTTTACCTTTCTCGCTTAACTCAACATCAAAACCTCTCTGTGCACTATGCGACAGGTCTTGGCAGTGATGAGCTGTCTCAAAATATGATTGATAGCTGGCAGCTAGAAGGCATTCAAACCAATTTCGTCGAACGCATTGAGAACAAGCTTCCTGGACTCTACATGGTCGAAACTGACGATACAGGCGAGCGACACTTTCACTACTGGCGCAACGACGCGGCAGTAAAATTCTATTTTCAAATCGATAACTTAAACAAGCAAGCTGATGACCTGAATAAGCTTGAAATCGCCCTGACAGAGAAACAAGTCGATGCGGTTTACATCAGCGGTATCAGTATCGCGATTTTAAATGACGCCTCACGTGAGCGCTTATTCAAAGCCATTGGCGTGTTCTCAAACCAAGGCGGCAAGGTGATTTTTGACAATAACTATCGCCCGCAGCTTTGGAGCACCGAGCAAGCTAAACATTGGTACGCCAAGTTACTGCCATTGGTAGACATCGCACTGATTACCGAAGACGACGATCTGCTGGTTTGGGGTAATTCAGAGAGCGTTCAGCAACGCTGCCTTCGTTTAGGCTGCCAAGAGATCATCATCAAACGTGGCTGTGAGCCATGCAAGATTGTTCAAGTTGAGCAGGGCGATGTTGTTGAGAATTATGTATCCGCGACTCGCGTTTCTAACGTGGTCGACACCTGCGCAGCGGGTGACTCCTTCGCTGCGGGTTATCTGGCGGCGCGTCTTACAGGTGAGAGCACTACCGATGCAGCTGAACTAGGTCACCAACTGGCTTCTACCGTTATTCAATACTCAGGCGCGATCATCCCGGTAAGCGCTATGAATCACTTAATTAAAAAATAGAAAAATAAAGCGAATTTATTATGTCTCAAGAAATGATCAACACACTTAAGCAATTCAAAGTTATCCCTGTTATCCAAATCAACAAAGTGGAACATGCGATTCCTCTAGCAAAAGTATTAGTTGAAAACGGCCTGCCTGTGGCAGAAGTGACGTTCCGTACCGAAGCGGCAGCAGATTCGATTCGTGCGATGCGTGATGCCTACCCGGAGATGTGTATCGGTGCAGGTACCGTACTAACACCAGCGCAAATCGACCTTGCAAAAGAAGCGGGCAGTGAGTTTATCGTTGCACCTGGCTTGAATCCAAACACGGTTAAGCGCTGCCAAGAGATCGGTATGCCAATCGTTCCTGGCGTAAACAACCCAAGCCAAGTAGAGCAAGCGTTGGAGCTAGGCCTTAACTTCTTGAAGTTCTTCCCGGCAGAAGCGTCGGGTGGCATCAACATGGTGAAATCTTTGCTAGCGCCTTACGTTGATGTGTCTTTGATGCCTACTGGCGGTATTGGTAAACACAACGTCAATGATTACCTAGCGGTAGATCGCGTGGTGTGCTGTGGTGGCACGTGGATGGTATCTCCAAAGATGATCGAGAACGAACAGTGGGATGAGATCGCGGTGTTGGTTCGTGAAGCGGTAGAGTTGGTTAGCTAGTCATAAGTTTGTCAGCTTATTCGTTTTTAACAGACGATAGGCTTTGAGCTCACGATAAACAACAGCAGTGGCTGAAGGTTCTGTTTTGTGAATTGCCTCCGATAAACAAAACAGAACCCCCGTTATATAGGAAAACTAATAATGAAAAAAACTATATTGTCTCTATTGATTTCAGGTTCAGTAGTGTCCCCAATGGCGTTAGCAATGGCTCCGAATACCGATCTAAATTTAATGCCGTATCCACAGACCGTCGAGCTGCAAGCTGGGCAAGTTAAGGTCGACGGTAACTTCAAGGTTTACATCAAAGGCTTTAACTCTGATCGCGTTGAGTACACCGCAAAACGCTTTATTGATCGCCTAGAGCGCCAAACTGGCATGCCGATTTTAAACTGGCAGGTAGATAGTGCAGACGAAGCGAATCTGATCATTGATATCGACGCGGCACCAAAGTCTGAAGTACAGAACATCGACTCTGTAGAGTCCTACAAGATTACCACTCAGGGTGAGCAAATCACGCTGAGCGCACCAAGCCCTTATGGCGCTATCCACGGCATCGAAACCCTTTTACAGCTCGTTGAAACCACGGCGACTGGCTACCACATTCCTGCCGTTACGATTGTCGATGAACCTCGCTTCCGCTGGCGTGGTATCTCTTACGATACCTCGCGTCACTTCATTGAATTTGATGTGTTGATCCGTCAGTTAGATGCGATGGCGTCGGCCAAAATGAACGTATTCCATTGGCACTTCTGGGACGATCAAGGTATTCGTATTCAAACGGAATCTTGGCCGCGTCTGTGGTCTGAAACTGCCGATGGTAACTACTACACCAAAGACCAAGTTCGTTACCTAGTCGAGTACGCTCGTAACCTTGGTATTCGTGTGATTCCTGAAGTCTCCTTGCCGGGGCACTCTTCTGCTGTGGCGCACGCTTACCCACGCTTGATGTCGGGTGGTGAAGGTCAAAACTACGAACAAGAACGTGGCTGGGGCGTATTTGAGCCACTGATGGACCCACTTAACCCAGAGCTCTATGAAATGCTGAGCGACGTGTTCGACGAAGTGACAGAACTATTCCCAGATGAGTACTTTCACATTGGTGGCGATGAGCCGAACTACGCGCAGTGGAAAAACAGCGAAAAGCACCAAGAGTTCATTGAAGAGAACGATATTGATGGTGAGCGCGGCTTACAGTCTTACCTCAACGTAAAAGTTGAAAAGATGCTGGAAGAGCGCGGCAAGAAGATGACGGGTTGGGATGAGATCTGGCATAAAGATCTGCCAACTTCTATCGTGATTCAAAGCTGGCAAGGACACGACAGTATTGGTCGTGCGGCGAAAGAGGGCTACCCAGGTATTCTGTCTACCGGTTACTACCTAGATCAACCTCAGCCAACCAGTTACCACTATCGTAATGACCCAATGCCAAGTGGCATCACGGTTGACGATAAGCTGCACAGCGGCGAGAAGTTCGTGACTTACCAATGGCAAAAGCCGCGTTCTAAGGGCAGCCCACGTAAGGGAACACTGACTATTATTGAAGCGAAAGACGGTACTTTCCGTGCGTTCAGTGATTACAACGGCAAGTCTCGTGAAGAGATCTACATCCTTGATTATGTGCCGGGTAAAACCTTTGTCGGCCACTTCGATAACTTCATGTCGTACACCGAGTTCAACTTGAACTTGAATCCAAATGGGTTTGCGGAAGGCAGCTATCAGTTAATTGGTAACGTGCGCTGGCCAACCACAGGCGAAGTGATTGCAAGCAGTGATGTTGAAGGTAGCGTGATTCCTGAGCCAAATGGTGGCTACCCTGCGGAGCTAACCGACAAAGAAAAAGAGCTCATCTTAGGCGGCGAGATCACCATGTGGCTAGAAAACAAAGACAGCCTCACGGTCGAAAACTACCTATGGCCACGAAGCTATGCAATTGCAGAGCGTTTCTGGTCGGATGCAGAACTGACTGACGAACGCAGCATGTACAAGCGCATGAAAGCGATGGATACATGGTCGGAAGTGTCGGTGGGGCTACGTCACCACGCTGATGCTGACATGCTGTTGAAGCGCATTGCAAAAGGCCAAGATATTCACGACCTGCGCGTGCTAGCAAAATACATCGAGCCAGCACAGTACTATGCTCGTAACTGGGAGAAGTGGAACTCCACTGAACCTAAGGGCACCTTGTACAGCCAATACGAGCGCCTAAACCGCTTCGTTGATGCGCTGCCAGTAGAAAGCTACGCGGTGTATGAGATGCAAGACTTGGTCAATGAAATGGCGACAGGCAATCAGCAGGCGCTAGATCAACTTACTGATCATTATCAACAAGCAAAATCGGCTGCACTAGCGGCGGAAACTATCTTTGCTGGTAACGTATCTTCGGTAGAGACTGTGGTGGTTGCTGAGAAAACGGTTGAAGTTGCGGACTTGGCGTTAACCTTGATCGCTAAAGCGCAAGCAGGCGAGAAGGTAAGAGAAGCCGACGTGAACGCTTACCAAGTGATACTGTCTGATTCAGCGAAAATCTACGATGAATCGATCATCGCGATTGTGCGCCCAACAGAACTATTGTTGAAGCAGTTAGCTGAGTAAGTCGTTAACGGATTAGCGAATAAACCACACGCCAATCAGTGCATCAAAACCGCCCTCTGTGGGCGGTTTTTTAGTTCTAGTACCTCGATCTAATGTGGCGATTAAGCTTAATGTAAGTAACTACTCACTATCGATATTCTTCAGCGTTAACGTAAATGTCATACCTTGGTCTGAATTGTTCTTCGCTATTAAGGTACCTTGCATATCACGCACGTTGTTTGCCGTGATAGCCAACCCGAGCCCCAAGCCTTCGCCCATCTTCTTATTGGTATGGAAGGGTTCGAAAATGGTTTCGAGTTGATCTTCAGACACACCACAACCGTTATCTTGAACCTTGATGACCACGCGTTGTTGCTCGGTATGAGCACTGATAACAATGGTCGCTGGTTTCTGATTCTGCGTGGCATCGACAGCGTTTCTAAGCAGGTTACCAAGCACTTGACGAAGTCGCGCCTCTTCTCCCATTACCATCGAAATATTGGAAGCGACACGCACGCGGATTTCGACGTTTTCCAATTCGGCTTGATGAATACGCAGGGTTTCTTGCAGTGCGTCTGTCAGTGAAACTGGGTATGGCTTTTCCAATCTTTGAAAGGCGAACGACTTCAATTGGCTGGTCATATTAGCCATTCTGTCGATTAGGCTCATGACTAAATCCATGTTCGCTTTCAACATCTTGGTTTCGCCTCTTTCCATCAGTAACTGGTTACTTGAAAGCAGAGTTTTTAGGCCAGTCAGCGGCTGATTGAGTTCATGAGTAATGGCACTCGACATGCGGCCTAATGCGGCAAGTTTGCTTGATTCAACCAACTCCTGCTGCGCATCTTTTAGGTCTTGTGTTCGCTCTTCTACACGCCGTTGAAGTGTTTTATTGGCTTCCTGAACTGCGATCTCTGCTTTCTTACGTTTACTGATATCAATCACGGTACACAGGTAATAAGTCGTGGCATGCCAAGGAAAGGCGCTAATAGAGAACAATACGGGGAAGTAACTGCCATCGCTGCGTCTTGCCATGGTTTCGACGCTGGTGATCTCGGCCAGTTCTTGGTGTTGCTCCAAGTTCTTGAGTAGCTGCAACGTGGTTGAATTCGGATTGCCCGCTTCAAATAACTGCCACGCCTTAATGTTGTTGATCATAGAATCGGATAGGCAGAAGTAGTTCTTCGCCATCAGGTTAATGTCGTGGATGTGACCGTGTTTATCGATAAGTACAAGTCCAACGTGGGTCTTGTTTATCATTCCTGATAGCCGCTTTTCCGACTCTTCGATAAGCTTTTGGATTCGCAGATTACTGAGTTTTTTCTGGCGTCTTTGATAAAGAATCACTAGCAATAGCATGACGAAAAGACAGGCCACCGCTACGCTCCAACTTATCCAACTCGTAGTTTGATTGAGGCTAGTTAATGGGGTTAGATAGGTTAATCGCCAGTTGAGATCATCTAACTTGATCGACTGAATCAGGTAATCCTTACCTTGCAGTCGCCACACGCGAATATGGGTTTGGTCATACAGTTCGCGCTTTGTCGCTGTCGGCTGAGAATTGAAGGTGTCATTGAACCAATCGGCACTCAGTTTGTTGTCACTGGAGAGAAAGAACTGATCACGAGGGTTCTGGAATAGTATCGCTTCACCATCGGCGAACCATTGATCGGTCAGCAACGATAGGTCGATTTGTACTGCAACAATGCCGACCACATCAGACGCTCGATAAACGGGTGCGGCAATGAAGTAATCGGGTGTCACGCCTTTGTTTTTTGTCACCACCGAAATCGCACCACCCTGTTGGTGGATCTTAGAAACAATCGTGCTGGCGTTCTTATTGCTCAGTTTGTTTCTTTCGACACTCGATACCAATAAATCACCTTCGCCAGAAAGCAGATACCAGCCTTTGGTATTAGCGGCTTTATCCAATTGAATCAGTTGTTTCTTGATGCGTTTTTCAAGGCGGTCTTCACCATCGATAAAACGAACCGTGGTTTCATCATTGGTTACCAGGTAGGGCAGATAATAGAAACGCTTAAGGGTTCGCCTTGCTTCAGCAATGTAGCCAAGGAAGCGCTGTTCGGCATAGCGTTGGGCTTGTTCGAGCTTCCACTGGCTGATGCCATTCTTGGTGGTGACCTGCACTAAACCAATCAATAAACAGGCACATAGGAATAACCAATATCGATTGTTGTTAATCATGCTTGATTAAATCCTTTTAAAATTAGTGAGTTGCCTATCCAAATTAATGAGATGCGAAGCTTCACTGTTTATTGTTTGGAAGGTGGAGTGTGGGACAAATCGAAGCTAACAAACATTATTAAACTGTTAAAGGAGTGTTATTCAAAGTGGGAGCTAGCTCCTTTTCGTCTGCGCCTTTTTTACATACCGTGGGCGACATTATTCAGATGTAAGCGGCGGAACCAAACTATGCAGCGTATTGCTTTAATTGAAGATGACGCGATTGTGCGTCAAGCAACCAGCCAATGGTTACAGTTGGCGGGCTTTGATGTCACCGCATTTGAAGTGGGGCAAGATGCGTTAGATGCTGTAGAGCTAGGTGATTTTCAGACCATTATCACCGATGTTCGCTTACCTGATATTGATGGTGTTGAACTGTTAGGGCGTTTTAAAAACCTTGTGCCAGATGTGCCCGTTATCTTGATCACAGGTCATGGTGATGTCGACATGGCGGTAAAGGCGTTACAGCAAGGCGCGTATGATTTCATTGAAAAGCCATTCGACCCAGAGCGTTTGTCTCAAACGGTATCGGAAGCGGTCGACAAACATCAAAGCGGTCAAGACAGAATCAGCCGCCAAAGTTACCTAGATAACTTGAAGGGCATTGAACAGGTGCTGATTGGTCGAAGTAAGGTGATGTGTGAACTACGAGAGCAAATCCAGAAAGTCGCTTCCATAGACACCAACGTGATTATCTATGGTGAAACGGGCTGTGGTAAGGAGCTGGTCGCCTCTTGCTTACATGAATTCAGCCAACGCAAAACCCATCCTTTTGTGCCGCTTAACTGTGGCGCGATTCCAGAAAATCTGTTTGAAAGCGAGCTGTTTGGTCATGAAGCGGGTGCCTTCACTGGGGCGGCTAAGCGACGCATCGGTAAGCTTGAATTTGCCGACAAAGGCACCGTGTTCCTTGATGAAATTGAGAGTATGCCGCTGTCGATGCAGGTCAAAGTGCTGCGTACTTTACAAGATAACGTTGTCGAACGCGTGGGGGGAAATCAGCAACAGAACGTCGATCTGCGAGTGGTCTCCGCCTCGAAAAGCGATCTGCTCAATCATCCTGATTTTCGCCAAGACCTTTTCTATCGTTTGAACGTCGCGCAACTGCATTTGCCTCCGCTTAGTGAGCGAGAAGACGATGCGTTGATTCTCTTCGAACATTTTACCCAAGAAGCGAACAGTGAAACTCGAATCGCCAGTGAGGCGGATCGCTATGCCTTGTTGTCTTATGCATGGCCGGGCAATGTGCGTGAACTGCGCAATGTCGCGATTCGTTTTGCCTTGGATGAAAGCCTGACCGTTGGCGATATTTTGGCGTGTCGCCCTAACTCAGTAACAGAGTCTACAACGGCGGGGATCCCGTTGGCGGTTCAAGTTCAAAGCTTCGAACGAAAAGTGATTCATGATGCGTTAGTCCGTTATCAAGGGCGAATCAATGATGTGATGCAAGACTTGGATTTACCTCGTCGAACATTGAATCAAAAGATGGTGCGTTATGCTTTAAATCGAAGCGATTATGTCGATTCGTAAATGATGACAAGATTTGAAGTGCACTCTGAATCAATGAGCAAAAAATGGCTCACCTCATATTTGTCACTTTATAAATATCGATCACATAAATATGACGCAGTGTGACCTCACTACCTTTAAACAGATGTTAATGGCTGCTTTGGATAAGCAAAAAATGGCTCATTCATTCGCAGTCAAATAAGCAAGAAATGGCTCATATTAAGTGGGCTTTAGAATAAAGTTTAATTAAAACAGTAAGTTAAAAATTGGCATTGCGCTTGCTATCTAGCGATTGTTGTTAACAAAAATATAACGTGAATAACTCTACATGGAGAGTAACAATGAAATACAACAAGCTAGTTAAAACTTTAGCAATCGCAATGGCTTCTATCGGCCTTATCAGCAACGCCTCAGCTCAAGAAGAGCGTAGCTACATTTTAGCGACGGCTTCACCAGGCGGCACTTACTACCCTGTGGGCGTAGCGTTGGCGACATTGAGTAAAGTTAAGCTTGCGCCAAAGCAGCACTTCTCTTTGGCGGCGATCAGCTCAGCGGGATCAGGTGAGAACGTAAAACTGCTCAATGAAAACGAAGCACAGTTTGCCATTTTACAGGGCTTGTACGGTGCTTGGGCTTGGCAAGGTTTAGGGCCATACGAGAAATCAGGAAGCCAAACTCAGCTGCGCTCAGTGTCTATGCTGTGGCAAAACGTTGAACACTTTATTGTGCGTTCTGACCTGACAGAAACGGGCACCATGAGCGACTTAGAAAACCTTAACGGCAAGAAATTCTCTATCGGTAAAAAGAACTCAGGGACTGAGAATTCAGGACGCCAGATAATGCAGGGCCTGTCGGTTAACCCAGAACAATTTAAACTCGCCTTTATGGGTTACGGTGGCAGTGCCAGTGCACTACAAAACGGCACGATTGATGGCATGAACACACCTGCTGGCGTGCCTGTTGGTGCGGTAACACAAGCCTTTGCTGCCTTGGGTGAAGACATTCAAATCCTGTCTTTTACCGATGCGCAGATCAAACAAGCAAATGGCGATTACAACATCTGGACCAAGTACGAGATCCCAGCTAACACTTACCCAGGTGTTGATAAGCCGATCACCACTATCGCACAACCTAACTTCCTAGCGGTTCGTGAAGACATCTCTGAAGAAGATGTTTATCAGCTGACCAAAGCTATCTATGAAAACCTACCTTTCCTACAAGGTATCCACAAAGCAACCAAAGCAATGGCACTCGAGAAAGGGATCGCAGGTTTGCCTGTTCCACTTCACCCGGGCGCTGCACGTTACTACCAAGAAGTGGGCATTGAGCTTCCTTCTGAGTTGATCGTTAACTAACGCTTTTCGCCGACTGACGGTTTACGTTAGTTAAAAAAGACACCCTTAGTGACTTAATTGCTTGGTGCACGTTCGATCGTGAATGTGTTCGTGCACCTGCTTACTTTATGGATTTTCTCTGCGCATTTCGTTGTGGAGAGCAGGAGTTTTCTATGAGCGATTCGCTGCAGCAGGAACTGAAAAAATTTGAATTGCCGACCCGAACGGATTTTCCGTGGGTGGGCAAAGCGATAACCACCATGGGAGTGATCCTCTCCCTATTACATATTTGGTTTAACACATTATCCACCTTGCCTGAGCTTTGGATCTCGGCGACCCATTTTGCCGGTTTTGCGATCATTTGTGCGCTCTGGTATCCCGCTCATATATCGCTGAAAAAGAGCAAGATAGCGTTGGCGGTCGACATCGGAATTGCCTTAGCAGCTCTGGCTTGTCTTATCTACATTCCCTTTGCAGAGGATGCCCTTTACGAGCGAGGCGTGAAGTTTATCGCCAGTGATTGGTTCTTCTCTATCTTGGCTATCGCCATCGTTATTGAGCTGATTCGCCGCACCATGGGCTGGTTTATTCCGGTGCTTATCTTGGTGTGCTTGAGCTACGTGGTGCTTTGGGGGCAGTGGACCAGCGGCATCTTTCACTTCCCGGGTTTGAGCCTTGAGACACTGCTTTACCGAAGCTTTTACTCATCGGAAGGAATGTTTGGTTCGATCTCAAGAATCAGTTGGACCTTCGTGTTCATGTTCATCCTATTTGGCGCCTTCTTAGTGCGTTCGGGTGTTGGTGATTACATCATTGATGTGTCTCGCGCAGCGGCAGGCAAAGTGATTGGTGGTCCTGGTTTCATTGCCGTGATTGGCTCAGGCTTAATGGGGTCAGTGTCTGGTTCGAGCGTAGCAAACACGGTATCGACGGGTGTGATCAGTATTCCCTTAATGCAAAAAGCGGGCTTCCCTTCGCGTTTCGCAGCGGGTGTTGAAGCGGCTGCATCGACAGGCGGGCAGTTGATGCCACCAGTGATGGGCGCAGGTGCGTTTATCATGGCGTCTTACACGCAGATCCCTTATGTCGATATTATCGCGGTTTCCTTCTTACCTGCGCTTATCTACTTTTTGTCTGTGGCATTCTTTGTGCGTATTGAAGCAAAGAGAAGTGGCGTACAAAAGGTGACTTCTGGCTGTGAACCTCTATTGAAGGTATTGCTGTCGGGCTGGCACAACTTGATACCATTAGCGGTGCTAGTGACTCTGCTGGTGAAGGGCTTCACGCCAACTTACGCAGCGGGTATCTCGATCATCTCGGTCGTCGTAGCTTCATGGTTCTCTAAGAATCACAAAATGGGTCCAAAAGCGATCATCGAAGCGCTTTCTCAAGGCGCGAAAAACATGGCGACCACGGCGGTGTTGTTGGTAGGCATTGGCCTCGTTATCAATGTCATCAGCACGACGGGTATTGGTAACACCTTCTCATTGATGATCAACAGTTGGGCGAACGGTGATTTGTTGGTAATGATAGCCTTAATCGCACTGGCATCTTTGATTCTGGGTATGGGCTTGCCAGTAACCGCGGCCTATATCGTGTTGGGTACTTTGTCTGCTCCTGCTCTTTACAAGTTGATTGCTGAAAGCCAGTTGCTTGACCTGCTGGTTTCGGGTCAGTTACCTGAACAGGCGAAAGCCATCTTCATGCTGGCGGCACCAGACAAGTTAGACTTACTGAATGCGCCAATGGCTCTAGAAACCGCCAAAGAGATGATCGCGTTAGTCCCTGCTGACTTTGTCGAAACACTACTTGAGCAAAGCTTAGGCTTGGAAGCGATCAGCCTTGCGCTGCTTTCTGCACACTTGATCATCTTCTGGTTATCGCAAGACAGCAACGTGACACCACCTGTTTGTTTAACCGCATTTGCCGCCGCGACCATTGCGAAAACACCGCCAATGAGAACCGGTTTAATGGCGTGGAAGATCGCCAAAGGCTTGTACTTGGTGCCACTGCTAATCGCTTACACCAACTTGGTAAGTTGGGATGTGACCTCGGTTTTGGTCACGGGTGGCTTTGCTATCATTGGTACTTACGCGTTTGTTGCCGCGATTGAGGGTTACTTAGAGAGTGAAATTAATCTCGCGCTTCGTGCCGTGTTGATTGCACTGGGTGTGGCTTTGGTTTGGCCTGATGTGTCAATCGTGATTCGCTTGGTGTGTGTGGCTCTGTTTGTCGCTATCTTCATCTACAGCGGTCGTAAGTACGATATCAATCAAGTGAAAAAGGAGTCGGACGATGAGCAAGAATCTTTACTTCAAACCGAGCCTGACACTATCGCGTCTTCCCTATAATTTAAAGGACTGAATGTAGGAATATTATGAACTCAATATACGACTATATTATCGTTGGTGGTGGCATTGTTGGCGTGTCGACGGCATGGCAACTTCAACTAGCTTATCCTGATAAAAGTATCCTTTTAGTCGAGAAGGAGCGTGGCTTTGCGCAGCACCAAACAGGCCATAACAGTGGTGTGATTCACGCTGGCGTTTACTACGCTCCAGGCAGTTTAAAGGCGGATTTTTGTAAGCGTGGCGTCGAGCGCACTATCGCGTTTTGTAGCCAACACGATATCCCCGTTGAAAACTGCGGTAAGTTGTTGGTCGCGACCAATGAGCAGGAAGTGGAGCGCATGAACGCGCTCTATCAACGTTGTCATGATAACGATATTGATGTCGATTTGTTGGACCAAGCTCAGCTCAAACTTGCCGAGCCGAACATCACGGGCTTGGGCGCGATTTACGTCAAAACCACTAGCATCGTCGACTACAAAAAAGTCACCGAAGTAATGGCTCAAGAGTTTGTTGAAGCGGGTGGCAAGCTTAGCTTAGGCACAGAAGTGATCATGGCGGACGAGCAAGAAGATGAGGTGCAGTTAACGTGCAAAGTAGATGGTCAGACTTTACAGCTGAACAGCCGATTCTTGATCACATGCTCTGGTTTGATGGCGGATAGAATGACCAACATGCTTGGCATTGAAACTGACTTCCAGATCGTGCCTTATCGTGGTGAATACTATCAGCTGGACGCCAAACATAACCATGTGGTGAATCACCTTATCTACCCGATTCCAGACCCTGAGTTGCCTTTCTTGGGTGTGCATCTAACGCGCATGATTGATGGCTCGGTAACGGTAGGGCCGAATGCAGTTCAAGGTTGGAAGCGAGAAGGTTATGGCAAACTGAACTTTAGCTTCAAGGACACTTGGCAGATGCTGAGCTTTGCCGGGTTCTGGAAGGTGACCGCGAATAATCTGAAAACTGGTTTGATCGAGTTTAAGAATTCGTGGTGGAAGCCGGGATATCTAAAGTTGGTTAATAAATACTGCCCAAGCATCACGGTGTCAGATTTCAAACCATACCCAGCAGGCATTCGTGCCCAAGCGGTACTCAAAGATGGTACCTTGGTTCATGACTTCCTGTTTGCTGAGAGCCCAAGAAGCTTGCACGTGTGTAATGCGCCATCGCCTGCAGCGACTTCGGCAATGCCGATTGGTGAGTATATTTGTGGCAAGGTGATGAAAAAGACGGCGTGATGATAACGGAAGGTCATTGTTCGAACTTTACTCCGAAGACAATAAAATCCGCGAGCTCAATTCTATTTAGGATCGAACTCGCGGATTTTTAGTTTTTGCTGTGTTTGTGCGGATTAACGTTAGTCATTCAACTAACTTTACAGCCAATCTGGCACGAAGTTAGCGACGATGGTGACATCGCTGAAGTTGCGATAGCCGCGCACCATGATGTTGAATTCACCCGCTGGCTCGTTCAATACACACTGTTCGTTGCTGCTGTTCTGGTATGGACGGCAATCGTAACTTGCTTTTGATACGGTACCATTGTGTTTCACATAAAGGTCGGCATCGCCACTACGAGGGCCGGTTAATGTCACCGTTAGCTGGCCTGCACTTTCAGTGGTAAATATGAAGAACTGCTCTTCACCATATCCTGCAGTAAGTCCTTCAACAGGCACGTCATTTTGTAGCTCTTTAGGACCTGCAACTGGCGAATCAAGGCTGGTTTCGACAAGGTAAGCAATGGCTAGTTTGGCGAACTTGGTCGCGTGTGTTGCGGTTGGATCGGAGTTTTCCAAAGTATCGTGCTGGGTATGAATGTGTGGGTTGTAGTCGTTGAACATGCTCTCGAATGGCATGGCGGCTGGGTAGCCAACATTGTGCCAAGAGGCGTGGTCAGAACAGGCATAGCCACAATCATCGAAACCGTAACTGATGTCACTCGCGTAAGTGTCGATCAGCTCGCTCAAGTAGGCGGTTAAGTTACTGTCGGTATAGTCTGTGATGAAGGTGATATCGTGTGCCGAACCGTTGTAGTTGGTCATGTCTAGTTGCAATACTGACACAACGTTTGCTTGCTCGTCTCGCAATGCGTTGGCGACATCTTGTGAACCGCGTAGTCCTACTTCTTCTGCAGCATAGCCATAGAACTTGATGGTTTTGTCTGGCTGAATACCGCTCGCGATCATCAGGCGAAGCGACTCTGTTACCGTAGCAATGCCCGAAGCATCATCATCGGCTCCCGGTGAAATGGTGCCTTCGCTTGTCCAAGATCCAACGGTCGAATCAAGGTGACCACCAACAACGACGATCTCTTCAGGATATTTAGCGCCAAGCAGTGTCACTTCAACGGATTTTTGCGGATATTCGGCATGTGTGATTTGTCGTGCAGACGCATACGGCACATCTTTAATTTCTGATTCCCAACGTTCCAAAAGCCAATCTGAAGCAGCGACACCAGTAGAAGTAGTATAAAAACGGTTGGTGAAGTTGGTTAGATTTTCGATGGTCGTGACCATGTTGTTCGGCTCGACCTGAGCGAGTAGGTCGTTCACTGTGTCTTGGTGGCTGATCACCGGTTTTTCGAAGGTGCTCATTGTCAGTGGCATCGCGGCGGCTTTTAGTGCGCTCGCTTTGTCTTCGTGCACCATGTAGCCACCACAACGGTGAGTTTCTTCGTGCATGTGGCTGGACAGTTTAGCGAGCTCTTTCTGGTTGATTTTCGCGACGATGGAATGCTTGTTCCCGGTCACGCTTGGGTAAACCGTTGCGCCATGCTGAGTCATTATATGTTGTGCGTCAGCATCGGTGGTGATCCAAACCTCTTCGTTCGCTGGTGGTGCGATGCCTAGGGATGCGTAAGCCGAAGTACTGTTGATTAAGGCTAGAGAACCTCCGAGTACAGCTAAAGCTAGCATGCTTTTTTGAATAGCCATTTGTCGTCCTTTTTATGGTGAGTATTGTTATCTTGATGGGTGTGATTTTTGTGTAATGCGTGGATGTTTTTTGTAGATGTTTCATGCGCTAAACAGACAATAGAGAAAAGGGCCCCTTTAGGAGCCCTGAATTTGCTATTGATTACTGTGCTTTAATGAAACGGTAGTGCTTAGTTTCTGAACAGATATCGCTTGAGGTACACACTTGGTACTCCACATCTACTGTGCCGTTGTGACGGAACTTGTCGACGTATGAGTTAAAGTCTGTCGCACCAACATTCTTACCGTTACGCTTAATCACGAAGTAGTCGTTGGTGTCGTAATCCCATGCCAGCTTAACGCGCGCCTTGCCGTTCGGGTTTTTGTTACCAAACTTCAGTTTTAGTGGGAAGCCTTCTGCTGAATCACCTTCAATCGTGATCGACTTGCTTGTTGATGTCGCAACACCCGCATCGTCAGTCACGGTTAGGGTAACCACGTAGTCGCCAGCTTCAGCATAGGTATAACGAGTCACTTCACCTGTTTGCGTGTTGCCATCGCCTAGGTTCCATTGGTAAGAAACGATCTGACCGTCGCTATCCGAACTTGTGCTGCGCAGCTCTACTTCTTTACCCACAATGGTGTGTTCGAAAGAAGAAACTGGCGGTACATTAGCGTTGCCTGATTCGTACGATGCTTTTAGATTTGCACCTGCGTAATCTGAGTAGCCTAGAATGTTCACTGTGTAGCGACCTGAGGTTGGGTTCTCAATCACACACACTTCGTCAGTCACGCTTTCACTCTTACAGATGTTGTCTTGAGGGCTTGGTGCGTAATCTAGGCCGACATACATATCTGGGTCACCCGTAGAAACAGCAAGATCAATCGTCAGCTTGTCTTGGCCTTCTGGTACTTCGATATCGAAGTAAGTTTTTGAGCCTGTTTCACCAGCAACTGAAGCTTCAACACCATTCTCAAGACGTTGGTATTCCGGCTCTGGCGGAAGTGGTGGTTCGCCACAAGGTGATACGCCCACTAAGTTGAACGCAGAAACCACATCATCGGCACTGTAGCCAAGATCGGTTGCTGAGTTCTTCACGCCACAAGCACCCTGCCAGAAATCACTGTTTTCAGACCAGTAGATTTGGTTGGCTAGCACGAACAATTCGAAGGCTTTCTTGGTGTCCCAACCTTGTGTGGTTGCTAGGTGGTAGAACGCTTTGTTGAACACGCCTGAGCTGTAGTGCACGTTCAAGCCATCGTAGTATTCGGATGCGTTGTTGATTGAAGAGCCATCGCGCGATGGATCATCCATGTAACGCAAAGCGCCTTCGCCTTTGAAGATATTGCGGCCGACCATCCAGTCGTTGGTGCCCTTCATGTAGTATTCAGCCGCTTCACCAGCCATGTCAGAGAAGGCTTCGTTCATGCCGCCCGATTGGTTTGCGTAGATCAAACCTGAGTTTTGCTCAGTGAAACCGTGACTTACTTCGTGCGCTGATACATCTAGGCTTACCAGTGGGTAGAAGAAGCTTTCACCATCGCCAAAAGTCATTGCCTTGCCGTCCCAAAATGCATTCTCGTAGTTTTCACCGTAGTGAACACGCATCATGAGTTTGAAAGAGAGTGGTGCTGTGTCGAACCAGTTTTTATACATGTCGAACACAATGTTACCGAAATAGTGTGCGTCGTTCAGTGGTGAGAATGCGCCGTTCACAGACTTGTATTCGTTACGAGGACATTCATAGCTGTATACGGTGTCGCCGTCTGTCGCGCCATTTAGGTTAACAGTGACAACATTTTCCGACTCCATAACACACTCTGTGCCATTTTCTTGAACATCAAGGTAGTGGTAGTCGGTACCGTACTCGTACATGCCTGTTTTTTCGTTACCACCTGGGCCTGTGCCGATCTGAGCGTGTGCAATACCTTCCCAGCGGTCGATCACTTCGCCCGTATGCGCATCGAGCATGGTGAATGGTCGAGTCGGGTGCTCACTGCCTTCGACAAGGTAAGAGACAACGTACACAAGGCGTGTTTTATCTGCCCCTTGTGTGCCTATGCTTTGTGTCGATTTTCCCTGATAAATAAACAAGTCATGTTGGACATTGTCTAGAGATTTTCTGGTTAAGCCTTGAATCTTAAGGTCTTTACTCGCCAGTTCAATCGCTTGAGCGCTGTTGATGGCGGGTTTCACAAAAGAACGCTCTAGGGTTGTTGTCTTAAGGTAGCGGCCTTGGACTGACTTAAGCGCACCGCCTTGAACACTTTGGGTTGCATTTAGATAGTGCCCCCATACTGGCGTTCCCCAGATGTTTTGCTGGATCTTCACTTTGTAGATGCCACGCTTTTTCAGGTTTACTTCTTTAACCATCTTGAAGCTAGAGGCATTGCTAACACCTAGTTGGGTGTTTAACCCAGAAAAGTTAGTAAAGTTGATCGGTTGATCAATCTGAACCGATTCATTTGCATGCACTGATAAAGACATAGCACTGGCTATAGCAACGGCAACTAAACGCTTTCTTATTTTCATTGTTATTTTCTCTTTCCATGTAAAATCAAAGAAAACGTAACAAAATTCTCACATCGAATTTACATCATTCGATCTGATTAATTAGTAGCATGGCAATGATCTCTTTTATTCATGAAACTTATATTTTTCGTATTTACAGATAGTTATCGTTTCTGTTTATTTTTGAACGCACTCATAGGTTTTATTTATAAAATCATGACACTTTTATTAAGTGTTAATTATTCTTGGAAATTAAGATTTTTGTTCAAATTGATCTGTGCCTCAATTAACGAGTTTTGGGTTGATAGAAGGAACAACGATTTGGGCGTGTCAGTTTGAGCGAAAGGTTATTCAGCGAATTTAAGGGACATTTTGATGATAAATCGAAGATTTTCTGGCTTATTTTTTGAATTGTTAGTTATAACAGGGCAGGGTAATTAAGAAGTTATTTGGCACAGAGCACAAAACCGGTTGGATGAAAAAAGCCAGCGACGAGGTCACTGGCTTAGATGAACTTAGTTTGTACAGGCTAGCGTTTAAAGGTACGCAAGCTTTAGCAAGCTGCTGTTTTTTAAGAATTACTGCTTCTTACCGCCAACTTGAACGTAGTCGATACCGATAATACGGTTGATGATACCCAGAACAGAGCTTGTGTCAGAGTTTGTAGAGCGAATAGTCTCAACCGTCGCGCCTTCAGGTACCAATTCCATTGCACGATCTTGTGTGTTACCAGGAACTTGGAAACCTACGATGTTGAAGCTCTCAGCGTGCGCTGTGTAAACTTCTTCGTTGTGGCTGATACCTGAACAACCTGCTAGAGAAACAATGCCTAAAACAACTAATAACTTTTTCATAAAAATACCCTAAGAATGATTGGAACCTAGATGGCAAGGCACAAAGGCAGTGGCATGATTATCTAGATTTAATAAGTTCATGGGAGACAGCATCTCCCGACCGATGTTGAACATTATTCCAGAGGTGTTTTGTAGTTACTGTATGGGTTTGTCAGCTGAATCATTACATAGCTGAATGGTTATGGTGAATACTGCACCTTTTAAGGCTTGGCTCTGACCCACTTCCACGGTTGCGTTGTGTTGAGCACAGATCTTCTCGACGATAGATAACCCTAAACCATGGCCGCTCTTGGCTTTGTTACGCGCTTTATCGCCAACGTAAAACGGTTCAAACAAGCGAGCCTGATGCTCTTGAGTCACACCATCACCATCATCATGTACAGCTATCTGCAGTTGTTCTTGATGCGCGCTGGTTTCAATTAACACTTGAGAGCGTGCGAATTTCATGGCGTTGCGTACGAGGTTATCTAGAGCGCGGTTCAGCAGTATTTCATCCGCAAGAATCTCGTATGGTTGCTCTGGCAGTGATAGGTTGATGTCGAGCTCAGTATCTTTGTTCCAGCGTGTCATCGCGTGACCAAGAAAGTCATTGATCTCGACAGGTTGCTGCAAATTTTCGAGGTCGCAGCTATCTAACTTGGCGTAACACAATAGCTCGTCGACCATCTTCTCCATCTCTTCCGTATCTTCCACAATGCTCTCTACAGTCTCTTGCTGAGATTCGTTGAGCGGTGTGTCTTTGAGCATTTCAGCTTGCCATTGGATACGGAATATCGGCGTGCGCAGTTCATGAGCGACCGCATTAGTGAGCGAGCGATTACTCTCAATCAAGCGGTGAATGCGGTCAGCCATTAGGTTGAAAGACTTATTGAGTGAGCCGATTGCAATGCCGCTCGAGGTCTCGGCTCGCGAGGAGAGATCCCCTTCAGCAAAGGCTAGCGTCGCCGATTCAAGCTTCTTAACTCGGCGGAAGATGATAAATAGGTGGCATACGCCGTATAGGATAAAGCTTGCTAGGAAAAACAACCAGATGAGGTCATCTTCCAATTCTATTTTTTGCCTAACGAACGCTTCACTGTTGGGTAGGTAATGATAGGTATTGTCACTGCTTGCTAAGCGAAACCAGAGATCACGCTCATCATCGTGAAAGATAAAGGTATTTGGGTTGGTCGAGAAAAATTCTGAAACAGGGCTTGGTATTTCATCTTTTGGATTGAACGTAATCAGTTTATTTCGAGTGGTTTCGACGAACTGGTTCATGGCTTGTTGAGCCGCTTCAAGCCCCTGATTTTTTGCGATGTTTTCTATGAGTTGCTGGTGGGCTGTGGCTTCATAATCTTGCAGAACATATTCGTAGTCAGTATTGAGCTGATAGACACAGATTTCGTAGGCGACAATGCCGCTCATGAAGCAAACTAACAGCCCTAATAGGGACTCCAAAAAGATACGTCGCATAATCGCTCTCTTTCATTACGCTCGTACTGAGCGAAGTTAATGCCAGGCGGTTGAAACAAACAAGTAGCCTTTACCGCGAATGGTCTGAATTTTCTCTGCTGGTGTGTGGTCGTCGCCCAAAATCTTCCTTAGACGCACAACCTTGTTGTCAATCGTCCGGTCTATTCCGTCGTACTCAATCCCGCGCAATGTTTGCGTCAAGTAGTCACGAGATAACGGCGTGTCTGGGTTGCTTGCCAATAACCAAAGTAGGTCAAACTCGCTGTCAGTGAGTGATAAAACCGCACCTGAAAGCTCACACTTCTTATAAGTGTTTTTCAGAACGAGTTGATCGAACTGAAGGGTGTCTGAGTCATCGACTGAAGCGGTATTGGTGTCTTGGCGGCGTAATAGCGAACGAACTCTGGCCAGCAGAACTCTTGGTTTGATTGGCTTGGTGACATAGTCATCAGCCCCTGTCTCTAAACCAGCGACGTGATCAAAGTCGTCATCGCTAGCGGTGAGCATCAAGATTTTACCTTTATAGTGCGTACGCGTCTGTCGGCAGATTGTAAGTCCATCAGTTACAGGAAGCATCAAATCCAGCAGTACGATGTCAGGTTGTTCCGCGAGGATGGTGTGTGCGGCATCGCTACCATCATCCAATACCGTGACATCAAAATCTTGCGCTACAAAGTAGTCTTGCAACATTTTCTGAAGTTTCAAATCGTCTTCCACGATGATCATTTTAGGTTTTGTCATTCCATTATCAGCCTTGTCGTGCGTTTCACTTATTGAGATTAGGTGAGCGAGTCTTCGTCGTGATGAACCATTACAATTATACGCTGTTGCATATAAGTTCACATGCTTCGCCAAATACCTAAAGCGAATGATTAAACACTTTATAAGTTAGTTCAATGATGAATTGGCATTTATAGGAAAATAAAAAACATTGTTCAAATAGGATCGACATTCTCATACATTCTCACGACAGATAAATTCAGCGCTAAACAATAGAATTTTCTCATCAAACACTTCGGGAATGACGCATGAATAACTATAGAAAAACGTTACTGGCACTGCCTTTGATTATTTTAGCTGGGTGTAATTCAAGTTCTAGTTCAGGTAAAGCGACGACTAAAGCTCAAGTGAAACCTAAGGCGGATTACGTATTTTCGTCAGTAAAATTAGGCAAGTTGTATCAAGAACGAGAAGAGCTTCAAGAGTCGATGAAGCTGACCTATGACGGTGTGCAGTATGACAAAATTCAATTTGCTGAAGACATCAGTGAGAAGCAAAAAGTAGTTAGGCTTGCGAGCCGTTTAGGTCAAAGTGTTGACCTGTATTTTCCTGATGCAGGGTTTGATAGCTGCGGTATCTACACAGAGAGCAAGGGTTTGGACGTGTTTGATTGCAGCGCGGCGCTACGCTCTGTTTCTAATGAGACAACGTTAATCCAAACAAAAACGAATAGTGCAAAAGCGGTTGAGCTCGAATTCCAAAATGAGTTGTCGCAATACGTGACGAGCTTGGGTTCGACGATTCTGAGTAAGACCAAAAATGGTAATAAGGTCACCATCACCACTTCATTTGCTTTCAATGCCTTTTACCGAGATGTGCTTAAAGAGACTGGCGCTGTTGAGCGAATTCAATCGACTTTGGGTGCATCCACCTATTCTCAGCTTTTTGATATCGTAAAGTTGTACCCAGGCAGCGAGATGACGTTGAAGTTCACCAACCATATCGGAGGCAGTGCTGATGACGAGATCAATATGTACACCGGGCGCATGATCCACCATAACAATATGACGACAATCGTCACTGCTACGGGGTCGGTGTTCTCGGGCGGCACGGATCTGTTCGCTGCAGGTAATCCACGAGTTCTGCAACGCGCTGATACCACCAAAGCTATTGAGTTGAATAAGCAGGTGGGTGTGCATAGCTGGGCTGAGGGGGATAAAACGGCTAAAGAGTTCCC
The DNA here is from genome assembly GCF_022397895.1 of Vibrio sp. Isolate33. Taxonomy (NCBI): domain Bacteria; kingdom Pseudomonadati; phylum Pseudomonadota; class Gammaproteobacteria; order Vibrionales; family Vibrionaceae; genus Vibrio; species Vibrio sp. Isolate33. The sequence goes on along the minus strand of NZ_JAKEUP010000003.1, from coordinate 407,213 downwards.
ATACACCAATGAGAGTCATCGCCAACAAGCGACCTATTTTAAAAAGGTGATGGGAGACAAAGGGATCGATTTCTACATCTTCACTTTAGATTCTGCTCCAGCTTCGGGTGAACACTGGATGACGAAAGCCGACTCGGATAAATATGGTTTTATTACACGTATTGAATAAACCAAGTTAGCTTAGGAGCTTTATATTCAAAGCTCCGGAAAGGTTGATAAGAGGCTGGTAATGGTTTGGCCATTATCAACCCTTTTTGTTTCTGTTTATCTACACTTCATGGCTGTAGTGCTATGAAAATCAGGTGATTGTGCTTAGGGGAATCGTGCTGTGCGCAGGCTCAATAACTCGAGTCGCTGCTATAGTGAAGTGAGATTAGACTGCGATATTTTCAAGGTGACTAAATTCTGCATTTTTTAGCGAGGTAACAAAGAATTCCCGCAGATATTGAATTTAGAAAGCGCAATCAAGGCACTTTTTGTCCGATAGAATTTAATATCCGCAAACCTTACAAGCCGTAACTTTTCATTTGGCTGTAGTAAGGAGCAATGTGAATGACTTATAAGGACGATCATTTATGCAGTTACTGGCTGGCACTCTGACACACTATGCGAACCCTCAAGCACGCCCTGAATTGGAGTACTCAAATGAGCAACTTGAAATTTTGAGTGTTGCGAGTTCTGAGCAGGCAATTAAGGATATTTCACAATGGCCGGGCTATGCCGTTACTCCTTTGCATGAGCTGAACGCGATTTCTGCTGAGATCGGTGTAAACAAATTCTGGTACAAAGATGAATCTCAACGTTTTGGCCTAAAAAGCTTTAAAGCTCTGGGCGGTGCTTATGCTGTCGCCCGTCAACTTCAGATTGAGCTCGCCAATCGCTATGGGAAGAATCCGACCATCAATGAACTGTTAAACGGGGAATGGAAATCAGAAGTCGCTGAGATCGTTGTGAGTTGTGCGACAGATGGAAACCATGGTCGCTCGGTCGCGTGGGGCGCACAAATGTTTGGTTGTGGTTGTGTTATCTACATCCATCGCGATGTGTCGGAAGGCCGCAAGCAAGCAATGGAAGCGTTCGGTGCAGAAGTGGTACGCATTACTGGTAATTATGATGAATCGGTTCGTTTGGCTGATTCAGAAGCGCGAGCGAAAAACCGCGTGATTGTATCGGATACTTCTTACGAAGGTTACATGGAAATCCCGAAAGACGTTGCTCTGGGCTACACCGTGATGCTGGCTGAAATTGTCGAGCAACTTGATGGTGAAATCCCAACTCATGTTTTCGTGCAGGGTGGAGTAGGTGGTTTGGCATCTGCTGTCTGTGGTTACTTCTGGGATTTGTGGGGTGTTGATCGTCCACGCTTTGTAATCGTCGAACCTGAACAAGCTAACTGTTTGCAGAAGAGCGCTCAAGCGGGTAAACCGATTGTGGTTACGGGCGATCTAGAGACGCTGATGGCTGGACTTGCCTGTGGTGAGGTTTCGAGCTTGGCATGGACGATTCTCCAAAATGGCGCTGATGATTTTATGACGCTGAGTGAAGAGGCGATCCCGCAAGCGATGCGCATGTTGGCGAGTGGCGAGAAAACGGAAGTGGCAATAGAAGGTGGCGAATCTGCAGTTCCAGGGTTTGCCGCAGCGATTATCGCTAAACAAGAGCCGAATTTCGCTGAAAAACTGAATTTAACTCAAGACAGCCGAGTGCTAGTAATTGGTACTGAAGGGGCAACAGACCCGGATCTCTACCAACAAATCATCGACAACAAAATCTAATAACGAAAAGCTCATAGTTAACTGTTAAGAGCTAATCGCGAACAACGAATAATAAAGTAAGCCCCAAAGTTGGCGGTATATAAGGTTTCTTCATACCGTCTTTTTTCCTCTTTTTTGACTTCATCTCATGACACGCCTTGTTTGCTTGTCGATCCGTTCATCAATCGAACTAGTCATCAATCGCGTTGCTCATCAATTGGAATGGTCAGTCCGACCTTGACGTTATCCATCACCACATTGGTTTGAAAGCTTTTGATATTGGCATTATCGAAGAAGGCCTCACGAGTAAAATTGTCGTACCCCTCCATATCTGCAGCCGTGACGATTAAGATAAAATCAGAGCTGCCTGTGACGTAATAGCATTGCTGCACAGAACGGTTCGAACTCATCTCTTTTTTGAAGTTATGCATCAAATCCACACGCTCACGTTCAAGTGTTACCTGAACGATAAACGTCATTCCGTGACCGACCGCTTTGGGATTAATCACCGAGACATCAGCCTGAATCACACCTTGTGCTCTCATGCGTTTTAAACGGCGCTGAACGGCAGCGGGAGAGAGCCCGACCTTTTCTGCAATCTTGTCTGATGTCGCTCTATTTGAGTCTTGTACGATGTTGAGGATCTTCTTGTCGAAACTGTCGACCACCAATGCAGGCTGTTGTGTCATACCCATACTTCCTAGTGTCAGTTTGTAAATTAATTGTTTCTTTTCTGCCAGTGTGTGATCGAGTTAAAGGTATTTAGCTCCAACAATTAATCACGGAGGATTGAGAACAAAAAATCACTATAACGCAATAAAAATGCGGAATTTCCGCACAATAAGGTATTCGTTTAATGATAATCCTTAAAGTTATCGGTGCATTATTAACCTTGTGAACGAAATGTAAAGTTCAAATTCACAGAGATTGAAGTTTATATGATACATGTTGTTAACATTTGTTGGGTGTTGATATTGGCAGCTCAAGGAGTCGAAAAGTATGAAATCTGCAACCGCTACTTTACAGTTTGAATTAGAAAAATTGGCACCAGCAGGACGCGTCGGTGTGATTGCGTTAGCGACAGATTTCAATATTGAGCGTGATTTAAACACGTTGTTTCCAGACGATGTGCAGTCGTTCACCAGTCGAGTTCGAAACTATAATCCATTGACGATAGAGAACTTGAGAAAGATGGAGCCAGGAATCGCTGCTTGCGCTGATACTATCCTTCCGGGCACCGAATTGGATGTGGTGATTTACGCTTGTACCTCTGGCACCGTAGCGATTGGCAGCGAACGAATTACCCAGCTTATTCATCAATCTTGCCCAAATGCAGCAGTAACTAATCCGGTGACTGCGGCCTTAGCGGCGTTTGAAAGCTTCCAAGCTAAGCGTATCTCAGTATTAACGCCTTATACCGAAGCTGTGAATCAAGACGTCGCAGCATTTTTCGAGTCGCAAGGCATTGAAGTGTTGAGCATTGCTGGTTTTGGCTTTGAAGATGACACCGCGATGACGTTCATTGATCCAATGGACATTAAACATGCCGCACTACAAGTTTGCGACCCTGAAGCGGATCTTCTGTTTATCTCTTGCACGGCACTGCGTGCAGCATCGGTGCTTGAATCTATTGAAGCGGAGCTAGATAAACCCGTTGTCAGCAGCAATCAAGTGTTGGCTTGGCACTCGCTTCAATTGATGAACTACCCCTCGCCCATAAAAGGTTTCGGTGCACTGTTAGAGCACCATCTTGAACCACCCTCAGATAATTGCCGAAGGTCGCAGTCGTTGTAACGACCTTCGATTAAAGCTGCTCGCTTCGCGTTTAAATTCAGAGCAGCCAAGCTAACTCCACATTTACGTTAATACAAAGAATTACACTTTGGGACTACTACTATGCCGTCTACTTTCTCGATCAAACCAGACCAACTGTCTTCGCAGCTTATTCAAAGCATGACGGAGTGGCGTCAACATTTACATCGTTTCCCTGAGTGTGGTTTTGATGTGAATCTGACCTCCGATTTTATCGCTGACAAGTTACACAGTTTTGGTATCGAGGTGGTGCGTAACATCGGTAAAACAGGATTAGTTGGGATACTTCGTTCAGGATCGAGTGAAGCGAGCATTGGTCTGAGAGCTGATATGGATGCGTTACACATTCATGAACAAAATAACTTCGCACACTGCTCACAACACGATGGAAAGATGCACGCTTGTGGTCACGATGGACACTCCGCAATGCTGCTCGGCGCTGCAAGCTACTTGGCCGAAAACCTATTGGCAGGCAACTCAACCTTCGATGGCACTGTATATTTCATCTTTCAACCCGATGAAGAGCACGGTTGTGGCGCACAAGCGATGATTGATGATGGCTTATTTGAGCGATTCTCGATTGATGAAGTGTATGGAGTTCATAATTTCCCCGGCTTAGCGGAAGGTGAGTTGATGGTTCGCCCCGGATCATTAATGGCCAGTGAAAGTAGCTTTGAGATCACCATTAATGGTGTGGGTGGGCATGCTGCTCTGCCGCACCAAGGGGTCGATCCTCTCGTCGTTGGCTCACAAGTCATCCTTGGTCTGCAAACCATCGTGTCTCGTAATCTCAGTGCGATCCACGACACCGCTGTAGTCTCTGCGACCGAGTTTATTACCGATGGCACGGTTAACGTTATTCCGACTCAAGTGGTTATTAAAGGCGATTGTCGCTGCTTCACTGAATCTTCTCTCGAACGAATCAAACAAAGTATGGAGATGATTGTGGCGGGCATCTGTCAGGCTGCGGGCGCGACTTACGATTTCGAGTTCATTAATACCTTCTACCCAACCATCAACAGTGATCAACAAACCCAATATTCGGTCGCTGCCGCACAGAAAGTGCTTGGTGCAGAGAACGTTAATGACTCCTGCGACCCACTGACTATTTCAGAAGATTTCTCAAGCATGCTTCGCGTTAAACCGGGCTGTTATGTGTTGTTGGGTAACGGCACGGAATCGGTCGGTGGCTGCGCATTGCATAACCCTGAATACGACTTTAACGATGGCATCTTAAAGCTCGGTGCGAGCTACTGGATTCAGTTGGTGAACGATCGTTTAGCACGATCAATTTAAAAGCGACCCAATTAGAAGCAACTAAATTTGAATCAACAAGTAGAAACACGGATTCAGCAGTGACGCATTTGGCACTGCAAGATGGCTTACTTTAAACGGAGTTTATTGTCGACACAGCCAAAACTGAAGCGCGTGAAGTGACCAAGGTTACCAACGTGTAATTAGGATAATAAAAGGAAAGACAGGATGAAACGATTAGGCGTAGCACTGCTAAGTTTGAGCATGGTTTTTGGCGTTCATGCCGAAACATGGAAGTTTGCTTCAGAAGAGGACAAAACAGACGTTCAAGACATCTATGCGCAAAAGTTCGCGGAAGTGATTAAGAAGGAATCTGATGGCGACATCCGTGTTCGCATCTATTACTACGGTCAACTGGGTACAGAAAACGACATCGTAGAGCTGGCTGCTAAAGGCACGATTCAATTTGTGTCTGTAGGCGCGGGTCATTTAGGGTCTTATGTTCCTGAAGTACAAGCGGTGAGCTTGCCTTATGTACTGGGTACAAACGAAGCGATCACACATAAGGTGTTAACGGAAAGCCCGACCATCTACAACAAATTGGCACCTAAGTTTGAGAGCGTAAACCTCAAGCTGTTGTCGATGATGTCTGAAGGCGAAATGGTATGGGGCGGTAACAAACCAATCCGTACTCCTGAAGATTTTGCGAACCAGAAGATCCGTACTTTCACTTCAACCATCCCTGTTGAAACCTACAAAGCGTTTGGCGCGACACCTACCCCTCTTTCTTGGGGTGAAGTGTACGGTTCACTGCAACTTAAGACTATCGATAGCATGGTTAACCCTATCTACTTCATCTACAACGCGAAGTGGCATGAGGTTCAAGACTACTTAATGTTCCCAGGTCAGCAACCTTATGTGAGTACCGTTTCGACCAACAGTAAGTGGTACAGCGCTTTGTCTGAAGAGAAACAAGCCATGGTCGACAAAGCAATCAAAGCAGCAGACCAAGCCGCATACGACTATCAGATCCGCATCAACAAAGAGAACATGGACAAGATCTTAAAAGAGCGTCCAAATATGCAAGTGGTTGTGTTGACGGATGAAGAGCGCGAGCGCTTTAAAACGCTAAGCCAGAAACTGCACACGACATACTACGACGTAGTGGCGAATGCCTACCCAGCAGGTCAGCAAAGCGCAGCTCGTGAGGGTGCGAAAACCATTCTCGAAGAGATCCTAGATGAAGTGAAGGCTGCTTCAGCAACGCAATAAAAAGCGTTAGTAAGGATGATGGCTATCCGTTGATACGTGTCAGCGGATAGCTTATCCCAACCTTCTCCAAATAGTGGCAATGGACTGGTGTCACTGAACGAAGTATGGAGCACTGCCTGCTATGAAAGAACTGCTACATAAAATAAGTGTCGCGACAGAAAAGCTAGAGCGCTTTCTGATCATGACTGCCATTCTCGCGATGATGATCAACTCTACTGCCAATGCGATTGGTCGTTACGCCTTCAATAAAAGCCTATTTTTCTCGGAAGAGCTGAATCAGTTTCTGATTGTCTCTGTTACCTTCGTCGGCTTCGCTTATGCGGTGCGCCAAGGTCGAAATATTCGTATGACCGCGGTCTACGATTCATTGAGTACTAAAGCTCAGAAAGTTCTCACAACCATCATTGCGTTATTAACCGCAATGCTGATGTTTTATCTCACCTACCACGCGTTCTTTTACGTTAAAGAGCTGAAAGACATCAATCGGTTAAGTCCAGCCCTGCAGTTCCCTGTGTATTGGGTATACGCGATCATTCCAATTGGCTTTTTCATCGCCGGATTGCAATACAGCATGAGTTTTTTAATGAACTTACTGCACAAAGAAATCTACGTGTCATTTGACGTGATTGAAAATAGAAACACAAAAGTAGGTGAGTTTGAATGAGCGATGTTGCACAGTTTTTCTCGGACATTATTGCCGGCGAATTAGATATTTATGTCATCACATTTACTCTTGTCTCTGTGATGGTGATTTTGCTGTTTTTGAGCTTCCCTATGATTGTGCCGTTAGCGGTTGGGGCTTTAATTGGCTTGATTCATTTCTCTCAGGTTGAGCCCGGTGTATTGATTCAGCAGATGGTTACGGGCATCTCACCGAACGCTCTGATTGCGGTGCCGATGTTCATCTTGGCTGCGGATATTATGACGCGTGGACACACGGCTTATAACTTACTTGGTCTGATTCAAGCGTTTGTTGGACACCTGCGTGGCGGGTTACCTATTACTACGTGTATCAGCTGTACCTTGTTTGGTTCTGTGTCCGGTTCGACCCAAGCGACCGTGGTGTCGGTTGGGCAAATCATGCGTCCTAAGTTACTGCAAGCAGGGTACAAAGACAGCTTTGTGATGGCACTTATCATCAATGCCAGTGACATCGCGTTTCTTATTCCACCGAGCATCGGCTTGATTCTTTACGGCACTTTAGCCAACGCCAGTGTAGGGGAGTTGTTTATTGCTGGTATTGGTCCGGGCTTAGTGCTCGCTAGCCTGTTCTCGTTATACAGCTATGCCTACAGCGTGAAACACAGCGACACCATCTCTTTGGTTGAAAAGGCCAACACTGCCGAACGTATTGAAGCGATCAAGAAAGCGATTCTTCCCCTTGGTTTCCCTGCTTTGATTATCGGTGGTATCTATTCTGGCGTAGTCACGCCTACGGAAGCGGCTTCATTTGCTGTGTTATATGCAATCATCGTTGAGTGCATTTTCTATCGCAAACTTGGCGTAAAAGACATCTGCGATGCAGCGCTAAATACCGGTTTGATTACCGCCGTTGTCTTTGTGCTGGTGGGTGTTGGACAGGCGTTTTCTTGGTACATCTCGTTTGAACAAATTCCTCAGGAGTTACTCGCTCCTCTTAATCTAGAAGATGCCTCACCTGAATACATTCTGTTTGTTATCGCACTGACTTTCTTTGTCGGCTGTATGTTTGTGGATTCGTTAGTGGTTTTGCTGATCTTGACGCCGATTTTCATGCCGATTGTTAATGCCGCAGGTATTGATCCAATCTTGGTCGGTGTGATGGTAACGCTACAAATGGCCATTGGGTCGGCAACACCTCCATTCGGTTGTGACATCTTTACTGCGATAGCGATTTTTGAGCGACCTTACATGGAGGTCATCCGTGGGACGCTACCGTTTTTCCTTATCTTGATCTTGATGTCTGCTTTGCTGATTTTCTTTCCAAGTATTGCACTGTTACCAAGAGATATTTTATTCAATTAATTCGTCGAGTTACCCTTATTCAATCAAGGATAGAAATATGAGTATACTGCCTTTAACACCTCCGCAGAGAGGGTTTGAATCAGCAGAACTAGAGCAACGTACTGTCGAGTTACAACAACGTCTACGTGCTCAAAACATCGATGCTGCGTTTTTTACGACCGAACCAGAATTTCGCTATTTCAGTGGCTTCAAATCGCAGTTCTGGGAAAGCCCAACTCGACCTTGGTTTTTGGTTGTGCCTGCGGTTGGCAAGCCTATCGCCGTGGTGCCAGAGATTGGTGTCGCTGGTTTCGACGATACATGGATTGACGATGTGCGCAGTTGGCCGTCACCAAGACCAGAAGATGACGGTATCTCTTTGCTCGCGGCTACGTTGTCAGAAGTCTCCAAGGGCTCTCGCCAAATCGGTTCGATGATCGGCCCTGAAACACATCTGCGTATGCCTGCTGCCAACTATGCGTTGTTACAGCAGAAGCTGAGCCAACACAGTGTGGTTGATGTGTCACTGATGATTCGAGACTTGCGCAGTGTTAAGTCTCAAGCCGAGATCGATAAAGTACGCTTCGCCTGCCAAGTGACGGCGGCAGGCTTTGAATATCTTCGTCATCATCTCGCGATAGGGATGACAGAACGACAGGCGTGTAAAGCCATGCATTTGGAGATGCTACGTTTGGGTGCCGATGCTTGCCCCTATCTGATTTCCGCGTCTGGCCAAGGTGGGTATGACAACATCATCATGGGACCTACCGACCGTGTACTCGGAGAAGGTGATGTGTTGATCATCGATACGGGGGCTAATTTTGATGGCTACTTCAGCGATTTTGACCGTAATTATGCCTTTGGTCACGCAGCTCCTGACACCATCGCAGCTTACGATGCTGTTTATCAATCGACAGAAGCGGGGCTCGCGATTGCTGAACCTGGACGCACCACTGGAGACGTGTGGCAAGCCATGTGGTCGGTACTCGAAAAGAACGGCGCACTCGGCAACGATGTGGGGAGAATGGGGCACGGCATAGGCATGCAGCTAACCGAGTGGCCATCACATGTGCCTAACGGAGATGTGGTCTTAAAACCGGGTATGGTGCTCACCCTTGAGCCGGGCATGGCATTTGCGAAAAACCGCATGATGGTGCATGAAGAGAACATCGTGATTACCGAATCTGGCTGCGAAATGTTGCATCAAAGGGCATGGCAATCGATGCCGATTATAGGTAAATAAACCACAGTTAGTTACTTTGTTCATTCTCTTACTCACCCTAAATAAAGGTCGCTACTTAAATAGCGACCTTTACCTTTCAACTTCATTCTCAAAATGAGAATAACGAAGCCTATATATCTAAATTACTGTTAAGTAAAAGATTAATTCCCGGCACTATCTTTGCTCTATATCTCTTTACACGTTTGAGGCTAGTGAAGAGGGAACATAATGAGAAATTGGAATTCAATCATACTACCTAGTTGTTTGATGCCGTGTGTTGCGTTGGCGTTGACCACTGCGGACTTAACATTTGAGTCTGGGGCGGATGCGTCAAACTATTCGGCAAAAGGTAAACCCAACAATACGTATTCGATAGCGGATTCACTCCCACAAGATGTTTTAACCAACGTTTATTCGATGTTGCCAGAAGGCAGTACAGTGAACAGTGCCTTTATTGCACCAGAGCGCTATTCGAGCATTGATATTGACGACGAGTTGAACGGTGCGGAGTACGCGACGGCAAAAGTCACGTTCTTGAATGAAGGGGCGGGTTATCGAAACTCCCTTGGTTACTTCGTGTTTGATACTAACAACCCACCGGCGACCAAAGACGACATTAATGCACATGTGATTGTGTTTCCCAATACGTCCGTTGCGAGTGTTGGTGAGATGCAGGAAGGCGATACGATTGATTTAAGTGTCCAACTTACCGCAGGTCAAACGTTGGCTTTTTTCATTATCTCTAATGGTTGGGGCTGGGAAGGATCTTACAACAACATAGATAGCCTCAGTGGTTGGGGGACACCTTTTTACAGTTACCCTTCAATCAACCCTGAAGCAACCGCAGAGAACAGAAGACACAATGTTGCTTTTCTCGACACAGAAAATGAGTTCTTAGTACTTGGCTTTGAGGATATTTATCGCCCGAGTGGAGACAACGACTTTAATGATTTGATCTTCACTGTTGAAGTGACGCCATTTGCCGCGGTTGATGGAGTCAATGAAGACGGTACGACAGATTCTAAATACGAAGTACTTGTCCAAGAGAATAATGAGGATGTGACAGTTACATCGGTTTACCCAAGCTCGAACAGCTATGCAACGATTGCATTTGAGGATAATTGGCCCTTGAAAGGGGACTATGATTTCAATGATGTGGTGTGGCGTTACCGAGTGACAGAGCAGCTCAACGGACAACGAGAACTTAAAAATTTAACTATAGATTATACCCTTCAGGCAATGGGCGCAGGCTACTCCAATGGTTATGCGTTGAAGCTGCCGAACGTTCTGCCTGCTAACGTGGCATCTACAACGTTGACTCGAAATGGTGTTGCTGTTGGCCATACCATTCTAAAAGAGGGGAGCAGCGAAACGATTCTGATGGTGTCTGAAGATCTTAGAGTGGATCTAGAAAACTTAGGTGAACTCACCGAAAGCTGCGTCTTCTACCGAACACAAAGCGCATGTTCTGAAACGCAGAACGCAGATGCTCTCAATTATCAATTGTACGTCGAGTTTACCTCGCCAGTATCGCGTGATGATGTCGGCTATCCACCTTATGACTCATTCATTTTTGCGGCTGAAGATATGTACCACGGTGATTTTGTTGGTACTCCTCCAGGTATGACATGGCAAACTCACCTTAAAGCGTTTTCTGGCACCAGCGATATGAATAATGCCTTGTTCAATACCCATGATGACAGTTCTTCTAGTTCGGAATCGTTTAAGACCAGCAACAATATGCCTTGGGTGATTAACATCCGTGATGAATGGGACCACCCTGTTGAGTACATTGATATCAGTGAAGCTTACACGTCGTTCCCTGCATGGGTAACCAGTAGTGGTGAGACAGATGGTGAGTGGTACAAGGCATCTATCACCAACAAAGTTATTTCAGCGACGGACGAGTAGGAGATCATCATGAATTATACAATTAAGCTATTCACTATAAGTTCTCTTTCTTTGTTAGTCGCAGCTTGTGGCGGAGGAGGAGGTGGGGGAAGCACAAGTGCGACACCAGCTCAGACACCATCAGCTACGCCAACGCCGGTTCAGACGCCTGTTTCTCCTGCTCAGCCAGCCGTTGCAGCGATAACCGATACTTCGGAGATTGTTGCACAAGCAGGGTTTTCGTTTGATGTCGGTGAGAAAATCAGCTTGTCGATGGATTACACGGGAACGACTTCGGGAGCGTTGCACCTGTATTCCGAGTCGGCATTTGTCATGAGTAACGGTGATATTGTCGCTGACCCTTTGTCGAGAATCACTACGGTGTACCCAACTCAAATCGATGTTGTGGAATTAGAAGTGAATGGGAACTGGGAGCAAATTTATGCTCGTTGGGTGCCGATGAGCAGCAGTGAGCAAGAGCAAAGTTGGGTGATCTCACTGGATCAATCGAGCAATAGTTACCACTTGGCTTTTTAGTTGAACTAAACACGCTTTATTACTTCGATATCGGTGATAAAAATGAGAGCACCTAACTTGTAAAGGTGCTCTCGTTGTATTTGATTTTCATTCCTACTCTCGATCAATCACGCCATCGACTCTCCTTTCTTAATCACAAATAACGATGCCTGTTCTCTGAATATTACTCGTTTCGGCTTAGAAGATAAGTGGTTAAGTTTTGTTCTTATTGAGCGAAAACATTTGACCATTAACTATCACACCTCAAATCTTTAATTGATTTCATTAGTACCCTAAATGATATTTAACTTATTGTTTTTAATTGGGTTGTTGATTTTTGAATGCTGTGTTGTTACGGGTTTGTTTTAAATAATCGTTTGAACCCTAACTAAATTTCTGTCATTTTATATTTAACTGAACGTTCAATAAAAAATAAAAGGACTAAGAAATGCCGAAGGTTGGGATGCCTGACATACGTAAACCACAGCTTGTTCAAGCGACCATGACGGTGATTGATCGAGTCGGTTTGCATGCCGCGAGTATTGCTTTGATCAGCAAAGAAGCGGGAGTCTCTACCGGCATCATTAATCACTATTTTGGTGGCAAGCACGGCCTGCTCGAAGAGACCATGCGTGAAATCCTTCGCCAACTGTCCAATACCATTACCACCGCGCTCAAAGCGCTCCCTGCTGACGCTCACCAGCAGAGGATTAATGCCATCATCGACGGTAACTTTGAAGGTTACCAAGCAGAAAATAAGGTGGCTAAGACGTGGTTGGCATTTTGGTCGTATTCGATGCATGACCAAAAGCTAAAAAGACTTCAGCGCGTGAATGAAAGACGTTTGCTCTCGCATTTACGCCTTGAATTGAAAGGTATTTTGAATCATGAACAAGCAGATCTCGTTGCTCACGGGATCGCGTCTCTGATTGATGGTTTATGGCTGAGAGGCACGTTAAACCCAGATGGTATCGATGCTCAGAAGGCGCGCGCCATCATCAACGATTACCTTGATAAACAACTGACGTTCTACTCGTGCAGTACCAAATAGAACGCAGTGTTAGAACTAGAACAGCACTAGAACGACCAATGCTTACACCCGAAATTCAAACTAGACCAGTAGAGTCTAATAACAATAATTAAGTCAGAATCTCAAATGGAAATGAACTCGTTATACATTGATGGCGCAGCAGTCAAAGCTACGTCTGGTGAAACCTTTGATAGCATCAACCCAGCAAACGGCGAACCTATCGCCACGCTAGGCCAAGCCTCTGCAGCGGATGTGGATAGTGCTATTGAATCAGCGAAGCGTGGCTTTGCGGTATGGTCAGCAATGACAGCGGTAGAGCGCAGTCGCATTCTTTTGAAGGCCGTTGAAATCCTTAGGGCTCGAAACAATGACCTTGCGAACCTTGAGGTTGTTGATACAGGCAAGCCGCTGCAAGAAGCAATTGAAGTGGATGTGGCGTCTGGCGCTGATGTTATTGAATACTTTGCTGGCCTTGCTCCAACTCTACAAGGCGACCAACAACCGCTGAGCGAATCTCAATTTTTCTACACACGCCGCGAACCGCTGGGCATCTGTGCTGGCATTGGCGCGTGGAACTACCCAATTCAAATCGCGATGTGGAAATCAGCTCCGGCGCTTGCTGCGGGTAACTCGATGATTTTCAAACCTTCAGAAGAAACGCCGCTAACCGCGCTTAAGCTTGCGGAGATCTTTACCGAAGCCGGTCTTCCTGATGGCGTGTTCAACGTGGTTCAGGGTGACTACCGTGTGGGTCAAATGCTAACGGCGCACCCAGACATCGCTAAAGTCTCTTTCACGGGTGAAACTGGTACCGGTAAAGCCGTGATGGCGGACAGTGCGAAAACGTTGAAATCGGTCACTATGGAGCTAGGTGGCAAATCACCAATGATCGTGTTTGATGACGCGAAATTGGATGATGCAGTCTCCGCTTCGATGGTCGCGAACTTCTACACCCAAGGCGAAGTGTGTACCAATGGTACTCGTGTTTATGTGCACGAAAACATCTACGACGCATTCATCGACCAACTTAAAACGCGCACTGAGAAGCTGATCATTGGTAACCCAATGGACATGGAAACTCAGATTGGCGCGTTGATTTCTAAAGAACACCTTTCAAAAGTCCTTGAAGCGATTGAGCTAGCTAAACAGTCGGGTGCGACCTTGCTGACGGGCGGCTATCAAGTGACAGACAACGGCCTCGAAAACGGCAACTTTGTTATCCCAACCGTGTTTGTCGATTGCGAAGACCACATGCCTCACGTTCAACAAGAGATCTTTGGCCCAGTGATGTCGGTAATGAAGTTTACGGACGAAGACGATGTGATTCGCCGTGCTAACGATACTAAATACGGCCTTGCTGCTGGCGTGTTCACGCAAAACCTTTCTCGCGCTCACCGCGTTATTCACCAAATGCAAGCGGGTATTTGTTGGGTGAACACGTGGGGTGATTCACCGGCAGAAATGCCTGTTGGTGGCTACAAACTTTCGGGTATTGGTCGTGAAAATGGACCAGAGACTCTACTTCACTATACGCAGACTAAGAGCATTCTTATTGAACTTGGCGACTACGCCAGCCCTTATGCCTAACGCGTAATACTCAATTTAATGGGCTAGCTTAAAGTAGCTAGCCCCACTGACTCATCTCAGGGAATAGATAACATGGAACAACGCTACGATTATATTATCGTCGGCGCGGGTTCGGCCGGCTGTGTGTTAGCGGATAGGCTAACGGAAAGCGGTGAACATAGCGTTTTATTACTGGAAGCTGGTGGCACGGATAAGAGCATTTTTATCCAGATGCCGACCGCGCTTTCTTACCCAATGAATACTGAAAAGTACGCTTGGCAATTTGAAACAGAGAAAGAGCCGGGCCTTGATGGGCGTGAACTGCACTGCCCACGTGGCAAGGTGTTAGGTGGTAGTTCATCAATCAATGGCATGGTTTATGTGCGTGGCCACGCTTGTGACTTCGATCAGTGGGAAGAAGAGGGCGCAGCGGGTTGGAATTACCAAGCGTGTTTGCCTTACTTCCGCCGTGCTGAATCGTGGAACAAGGGGGGGGACGAATATCGTGGCGACAACGGACCTGTAGGTACATGTAACGGCAACGATATGGAGCTTAACCCGCTTTACCAAGCGTTCATCGATGCAGGTAAAGACGCTGGTTACCCAGAAACTCAAGACTATAACGGCTATCAGCAAGAAGGCTTCGGCACCATGCACATGACGGTAGACAAGGGTGTTAGAGCCTCAACCTCTAACGCTTACTTGCGCCGTGCATTGAAGCGTTCAAATCTGACCTTAAAGAAAGGCATCGTTGCTCGTCGTTTCTTACTTGAGTCACAAGACGCACAGGGTCAATCAAATCTGAAAGCCGTTGGTGTCGAGTTTGAAAAGTCAGGCAATACCCAAGTGGCGGTAGCGAACAAAGAAGTGATCTCCTCCGCGGGCTCAATCGGTTCTGTTCAACTGCTGCAACTATCTGGTATCGGCCCGAAAGCGGTGCTTGAAAAAGCGGGTGTTGAACTGAAACACGAGTTGAATGGTGTAGGTGAAAACCTTCAAGATCACCTAGAAGTTTACTTCCAGTACCACTGTAACGAACCTATCACGCTTAACAGCAAGCTTGGCTTGGTGAGCAAAGGCATGATTGGCGCGGAATGGATTTTGACGCGCAAAGGTTTGGGTGCAACCAATCACTTTGAATCGTGCGCATTTATTCGTTCTCGTAAAGGATTGAAGTGGCCAAATATTCAATACCACTTCCTACCAGCCGCAATGCGTTACGACGGCCAAGCGGCTTTTGATGGCCATGGCTTCCAAGTTCACGTTGGACCTAACAAGCCAGAGAGTCGCGGTACAGTTGCGATCACTTCCGCTGATCCGCATGCCAAACCAGAGATCATTTTCAACTACATCTCGACTGAGCAAGACCGCCAAGATTGGCGTGATTGTATTCGTCTGACTCGCGAAATTTTGTCGCAACCTGCGATGGATTTTTACCGTGGTGAAGAGATTCAGCCGGGCTTGAACGTAACCTCTGATGAAGCGATTGATGAATGGGTTAAGCAGAATGTTGAAAGTGCTTACCACCCTTCTTGTGGCTGCAAAATGGGTTCAGATAACGATCCAATGGCGGTGCTTGATGAAGAGTGTCGTGTTCGTGGCATTGATAATCTGCGTGTCGTCGACTCGTCTGTTTTCCCTACCATTCCCAACGGAAACTTGAACGCGCCAACCATCATGGTTGCTGAGCGCGCTTCCGATTTGATTTTGGGGAAACCGATGCTTAAAGAACAAGACGTTCCAGTGTGGATTGCTCCGGAGTGGGAAGAAAAACAAAGAATCAATAAGCCAGTAAGAGAAGCTTAAGTCTCTGTTGCTGCTTAAAAAACAACAAAAATAGTAACACCAATCATAAGTCAAAAGTCAGCAGTACTGCCGCTATCCGTTTGAGATAGAGCAGCAAAAGGAAAGATCAAAAGGAACCATTATGACGACTCTAAATATTCAGAACGTGGCGACAAAAACGTTAACAACACTCGCTATCAGCTCATTTGCATTTGCGGCTAACGCTTCTGTTGAGCCACAGCAATGTGAAAACGTGCGCTTTGCTGATGTAGGTTGGACAGACATCACCGCAACGACGGCTGTCACTTCTGAGCTACTGAAAGGTCTTGGCTACAAAACCAAAACAGACCTGCTTTCAGTACCCGTAACTTACTCTTCTATGGCCAATGGCGACATTGATGTATTCCTAGGCAACTGGATGCCAACCATGGAAGGCGATATTGCTAAATATCGTGAAGCGGGCACCGTTGAAACCGTTCGTGCCAACCTTGAAGGTGCGAAATACACGCTCGCTGTACCTAAATACGTGTACGACGCGGGTGTGAAAAGTTTCGCAGACCTAGCAAAACATGCCGACAAATTTAAAGACCGCATCTACGGCATTGAGCCTGGTAACGATGGTAACCGCCTAATCCAATCGATGATCGACTCTGACGCATTCGGTCTAAAAGACTTCAGCCTAGTGGAATCAAGCGAAGCAGGCATGGTGTCGCAAGTATCACGCGCAGCGCGTCGTAGCCAATGGATTGTTTACCTTGGCTGGGCACCACACCCAATGAACAGCAACGTTGAGATGGAATACCTCTCTGGTGGTGACGACTTCTTCGGTCCGAACTACGGTGGCGCAAATGTTTACACCAATGTTCGTTCAAACTACCTGTCTGAGTGTTCAAACGTCGGTCAGCTTCTACAGAACCTAGAGTTCACTCTAGAGATGGAAAACCAGTTGATGGAAGAGATTCTGAACCAGAATGTGAAGCCTGAAAAAGCGGCGCAACAATGGTTGAACAGCAATCCACAACAAGTGGAAGCTTGGTTAGACAACGTAAAAACGCATAAAGGCGAATCAGCGACTCAAGCGGTTACTGAATACCTAAAACAAGTTAAAGCTTAGTTCTACCTATCTCAACAGCTACATAAATAATAAAGGTGGGCTGACCAATTTATCGATTGGTTTGAAGTAGCCCACCCATAATAAAAGGCAATATTGTGAATTTTATTACGGAAAACAAAATCCCTGTCGGACAATGGATGGAAGCTGGTGTTGACTGGTTAACAATCAACGCAGCAGGCTTTTTTGATGCTATTTCTATCTTTTTAGAAACCGTTATTCTGTTTTTAGTCGATGTATTTAAATGGATGCCGCCTGCGCTCCCTATCGTGATTACCGCTGCGATTGCTTGGTATTTACACCGTAAATTGTCGTTGGTGATCTTCGTTGTCGCGGCGCTTCTGACCATCCTCAACCTTGGCTATTGGCAAGAAATGCTGGAAACCTTTGTTCTCGTCTTTGCGGCGACAACGATTTCCGTATTAATTGGCGTGCCGGTTGGCATTATGGCGGCGCACCGCCCTTGGCTTTACACCTTATTGCGTCCAATCCTCGATTTAATGCAGACGGTACCAACGTTTGTATACCTTATCCCGACCTTGGTTCTATTCGGCTTAGGCATCGTTCCGGGCTTAATCTCGACCATTATTTTTGCTATCGCCGCGCCAATACGCTTGACCTACTTGGGCGTGACCAAAGTACCTGAAGAGTTGATTGAAGCAGGTAAAGCCTTTGGTGCTAGCCGCATGAAGTTGTTACTCAAAGTTGAATTACCTGCGGCTCTCCCAAGCATTATGGCAGGTGTCACTCAGTGCATCATGTTGTCGCTTTCGATGGTGGTTATCGCCGCTCTTGTCGGTGCTGACGGGCTTGGTAAGCCTGTTGTTCGTGCATTGAACACAGTAAACATCTCGCAAGGTTTTGAAGCCGGATTGGCGATTGTATTGGTCGCTATCATTCTTGATCGCTTGTGCAAAACACCCAATCAGAAGGAGGCTTAATCATGTCTAGCTCTCAGGAAAAAAAGACAATGGACGCGATTACCATTAAAAATCTTGATGTTGTTTTTGGTGATAAGTCGAAGCAAGCGCTTGAGCTACTCGACCAAGGTAAAACTCGTCAAGAGATCATTGATGAAACTGGCCAAGTTGTGGGCGTAGATAATGTGTCTCTGACGGTTGAAGAAGGCGAGATCTGCGTGCTGATGGGCTTATCGGGTTCGGGTAAATCTTCGTTGCTTCGTGCTGTGAACGGTTTGAATGAGATTAGCCGTGGTTCATTAGCAATCAAAGATGGCGATAAGCAGGTTGATTTGGGTGAACAGTGCGACGAAGCGACACTGCGTCATTTACGCACACACCGCGTTTCTATGGTGTTCCAAAAGTTCGCCTTAATGCCTTGGTTAACCGTGTTGGATAACGTGGCGTTTGGCCTTGAAATGCAAGGTGTCGCTAAAGATGTTCGCCGTGCTAAGGCGCGTGAACAGCTTGAAATGGTTGGCCTAGCCGAATGGGAAACGAAATTCCCACATGAGCTTTCTGGTGGTATGCAGCAACGTGTCGGTTTAGCGCGTGCCTTTGCCATGGACACTGACATTCTATTGATGGATGAGCCGTTCTCGGCGCTTGACCCATTGATTCGTGCTCAGCTTCAAGATGAACTGATTACACTGCAAAGCAAACTTAACAAAACGATTCTGTTCGTGAGTCACGACCTTGATGAAGCGTTGAAGATTGGTAACAACATCGCGATCATGGAGTCTGGCAAACTGATTCAACACGGTAAGCCGGAAGAGATCGTACTGACGCCGAAAACGGAATATGTGAAGGACTTTGTTGCTCACACCAATCCGTTGAATGTGCTTAAAGGTCGCTCTTTGATGCAGCCTCTTGATTCACTGACGCAAGAGAATGAAAGCTGGAAGATCTGCGATTCTAAAGATCTCTGGATTGAGCAGAGTGAAGGTGCTTTATCGGTAAAAGGTGAGCCGACGTTGGCGCTTGTTGAGTGGAGTGAGTCTGACGACTTAACGGCGATCAGCGCATCGAGTGTCGTAGTGGCAAGCCCTGAAATTGGTATGCGTGATGCGATTAAGCTTAAGCAGATCAGTAACCATCCTATTTTGCTGGTTGAAGACAATCAATTGGTTGGGATCTTGGATAACAGCGAGTTCTACAATGCGCTGATAGGTAATTTTCAACTAAACAGTGCTGCTTAATCTTTTGAACTAAAATAGTCAGATGTCGAAACATTAAATAGGTAGTGAGGTCATCACAATCTCTCTACCTATTTGACTGCTCTGCTTTTTTATTTGTTAACGACTTCTGGCTTTTTGTTACCTTGTTAGCCGATATAAGAGCGAAAATCGTGACTCATTGAGCAAAAGTGTTGTCCTGCGCAAATTCAGAGGCATAGAAAAGATTGAGAATAGTATGAACATCAGTACAATGCGGAAAAATTAATGACGTAATTTATCAATTTACAGTGTAATTCGAGCGGTCCTGACTCCGATTTCATGAGAGCTCTTCGCTTCGACGCTGTAAAATCACTCACAGTATATTAGTACAAAGGTCTGCATCTTGGACAAACATGACGAAATCCTGGTCGCTATTCGACAAATTATTCGCGCTATCGATTTACACTCGAAGAAGCTGAGTAAAGAGTATGGTTTGACTGGCCCTCAATTAATTCTAATGAGAGCAATCCAAGAAATGGGTAATGTGACGATCAAAGAATTGTCGAATCACACCAATGTAAGCCAAGCCACAACCACGACGATCATCGATCGCCTAGAGTTGAATGGTTACGTACAACGTATCCGTAGTGTTGCTGACCGTCGTAAAGTGCATGCGAACTTGACGGAAAAAGGCCAAGAGCTGCTAAACAATGCGCCACCGCCGCTGCAAGATAACTTCGTTAAAAAATTCCAAAACCTAGAACCGTGGGAGCAAAGCCTACTGCTTTCTTCGATGCAACGTGTGTCGTCAATGATGAATGCAGAAGACATCGACGCAGCTCCAGTTCTGCAGCTTGAAGGCATTGCCAACGTTGCTAAAAGCTAGTTGGTTATCTTAATTAATTGTTTAAAAACAATGTATTAAGATAATATTTAATGGTCGCTTTGAGCGGCCATTTTTGATCTTGCTGTCCCTATTCCTTCGTCTATATAAATCCAACCCACCTTCTAGTTATCCCTCTCTATTTTAAATTCTTAAGCTTTCTCATTTCTAATGTGTCCAATATCTACTCGCTTGTTTCACAAAATCATTGACGATTCTCTGACAAAATAACACTAGACCGACCGGTTTGTTGTGTATTATTGTGTGCCTCTCTTAACCACGAGGTGATGTATGAAACATGAATTGACGGCTACACCAATGACAGCGACGTTGAAGAGTATGCAGGAAGCTTTTGCAGATGATCCGATGCCCACTGTGCCGGTGAGAATAGAACAGTTGCTTGCGCTGAAATCTGCTCTTATCGATTACACAGACCGTTTGTGTGTCGCGGTAAGTGAGGACTATGGTCACCGTAGCCGACAAGATACTTTGATGGCCGACATACTTCCTTGTTTAGGCAATATCGATCACACCATCGAGTGTTTACCGCATTGGTCGACATCTTCTATTCGCCACTCAGGGCCTTTGCTTTCAACTTCTCGCGTTGAAGTGGTTTATCAGCCTAAAGGCGTAGTGGGGATCATTGCCCCGTGGAACTTCCCTATCATGCTGTCGGTTGGTCCACTCATTTTAGCCTTGGCCGCAGGCAATCGCGCCATGATCAAGATGAGTGAATTTACGCCAGCAACCAATCAAGTTTTAAGACAGTTATTGGATGAAGTTTTCAATGCCGATGAGGTGTGTTTGGTTGAAGGTGAGGTTGACATTGCTGCTGCGTTTTCCGCGTTGCCGTTTGATCATCTTCTGTTTACGGGTTCAACCCAAGTGGGTCGTCAAGTAATGAAATCAGCGGCTGACACGCTAACTCCCGTTACTCTTGAACTAGGTGGCAAGTCGCCAGTTATCGTGGCAGAAGACATGCCGATCGATATTGCGGTCGAGCGAATCATTTACGGCAAGAGTCTCAATAACGGCCAAGTATGCGTCGCGCCTGACTACGTATTGCTGCCTGAAGATAAGCTCGAAGGTTTTATTAAGGAATATAAAAAACAGTACCAACTGCTGTTTGATGAAGGGGTCTATTCCGAGAATTTGACGTCCCTAATTAACCCTCGCCAATGCGACCGCATCGTGGGTTTGTTGAATGAAGAACAACAAGCAGGAACGCGAACCGTGGCCTGCCATGACGACGCGATGGATTTAGATTGCCAACGACTGGTGACGCATCTGATTGTAGAGCCAAGCCTGTCATCCAAGGTGATGAACGAAGAGATTTTCGGCCCGCTATTACCGTTGATTACGTATCGCAATATTGAAGACGCGTTCCAAATCATCAATAGCAAACCAAGGCCTTTGGCGCTGTATCTGATGAGTTTTGATTTGAGTTTACAGTCTCAGGTTAAGCACCAAGTTCATTCCGGTGGAATGTGTATCAATGACTGTGTTTTCCATTTAGCCGTTGATGACGCGCCATTTGGTGGTATAGGCGAGTCAGGTCAGGGCAATTATCACGGCAAAGAAGGATTTATCACCTTCTCTCACGCTAAAACCGTCTTGGAAACAGGCTTAGATCACCGCGTTAAGCATCTGTTTGCAAAAGAAGACAACGAATTAAAAACAGCAGTGATGAGCATGCTTGGTAAGTAAATCATTTCTGTCATTACGTTATTCATTATTAAGAAGTTATTTTTAGAGGTTATTTTATGTTGGAACGCTTTTTTGAACGAACCATGAAATCGTATTTGATGATTACTGGATTCTTAACCGCCACTGCTTTTTCCACCTTCTTGGCGCCGGATTGGAGTATGCAGACTCTGTTTTCTTACAACGATACGATGATGGAAAATAAAGAGTATCTGTTGGGTACCTATCAGCACTGGGGTGTGATGGTTGGCTGTATTGGTGTGTTGCTGATGTTCTCGGCCAAGTACAAATCGTTGCGCACTTCGACCATGATTTACAGCGCATTTGAGAAGTCGATGTTTGTTGGCATCTTCTTATACAACGTCTGCATTAATGACTATGAGTGGTTTTATGGTTGGAGTGGTGTGTTTGCGCTTGATGCGTTTGTGACCGTCTACTCTTTGGTTTATCTCTACTACTATCTCAATCGAGACAAAACAAAGGTACCCGCTCACTTGCGTTAACCTCTGTCGTTCAACTCGTTGAATCTAATATTCCTAAGCCCGCATTTGCGGGCTTTTTTTCGTTTTCGGCAAATGATCCTCAATGATCTTAATTGACATATCTTTGACATTAACACTCTAGACCGACCGGTTTGTATTGGTTATTGTTTAGTCATCAAACATAAACGAGGTAAACACTATGACTACCAATAACTTTAACTTTCAACTGAAAACCATTGTTCATGCTCAAGAGAACGGCATCGAAAATATCCCTTCTCTGTTTGCTCGCTTAGGCGCAAAAAGGGTCGTGCTTTTTTCTGACAAAGGTTTGGAGTCTTTAGGCTTTGTTGAGCAATTCTCAGCGTTGTTTGCAACCCAGATGGTGAATCCAGAAGCAAATCAACAAACGACTCAGCTCGTTGGTGTGTACACAGATATTGCGCCAGACGCGACTTGCGACAACATCAACGCAGCGATTGAGTTTGCTAACAACTTAAATGCAGACGCTATTTTGTCAGTTGGTGGGGGCAGTGTGATTGATGCTTCTAAGGGGGTGAAATACGCACTTCATAAGCAGATTGATGATATCCGTACCGTGATTGCTGGCGGTGGCTTTATGGAAGTGTGGCCAAATAACGAAGACATTCGAGTGCCTCATATTGCCGTACCAACAACGGCTGGCACTGGCGCTGAAGCTTCTCCGATTGCGGTGTTTTACAACGAGCATGAAAACATTAAGGCAAGCTTAGTGGCGTCTGGTTTAGAGGCAGACATTGCGATTCTTGATCCGACCGTCACCACCAAGCTGCCTGCTCACCTGACTCGCTCGACCGCGATGGATGCATTAACGCACGCCGTTGAGGCCATTGTTTCTCCAATGAGCAATGCCTTTACCGACGCTTATGGCATTCAGGCTGCAAAATTGATTGTTGAAAACTTACCCGTGGCACTTGAGGAGCCTGAAAACCTAACGGCGCGTGGCAATCTTCTTCAGGCAAGCACGATGGCTATTTCTGCGTTTTATTCATCGCTAGGTGGCATCCCTATCCATAACTGTGCCCATGCCTTTGGTGCGATTAGCCATATCCCGCACGGCGATGCCAACACGGTATTGATGCCGGTTGTGATTGAAGCCCTGCCGGAATTCTATATGCCGAATGCAATTAAATTGGCTCAAGCATTCTCGCTAGAGAGCACTGGAACGGACGAGATGATTTACCAACGAGTGTTGGATTTCTTACACAACTTCCAAACCCAAGTTGGTGCGATGAAGCGTTTCAGTAGCTGGGAATTTGATGATCAAGAGAAGCGCAATATTGCTCAAGCGATTGAGAAAGATATCTGCTTCCAGTTCTACCCAATCTCAAAAAAAACGATTGAACAGATTATAGAAAAATCAATTTAGTCGTCTGATTAAGCATCCAAAAACTCACTGTAAATCGAGGACTAATTATGAAGATTGAAAACGTATTGCTATCGAGCTTGTGCATCATCGCGCCATTCCTACTTTTCACCTAATTCAAGCGACAGGGACGTTGTGACCTTTATTCCTGAGGAGGAAATAAATGTTCAATAAACGTTTAACTACCGCGATTCTGACTGGTGTTTTGGCGGTTCTGTTTTTTGCCAAGGCAAGTGTTGGAAGCGAGAGCTCCACGGCTTTGTCTGAACAGCACCGAGATGTCGTTCAGGTGTTGGATGAAGCCTATGAAGGACACTCTGAAGCACAACTTGCTCTCGCTTATCGGTATTTGAGCGGTGATGGTGTTGAGCAGAATGACGAGAAAGCGGCGGAGTGGTTTGAAACCGCAGCCAGTGCCGGTAGCCCTGAAGCTCAAACACAGCTTGGCCTAATGTACTTCTCCGGAAGTGGCGTTCAGGTTAGCCAAGCGGAAGCTGTCACTTGGATCGGTTTGGCAGCCGCTCAAGATTATGACCCTGCGCTCGACTTATTACATTGGATGTCCCAAGCCGCGCACTAACTCAGATTAGTCACAGAAAAAGTTAATCATAGAAAAATTATTCACAGCTATTGGAGACGTCTTATGCAGACATTCAAGAAATCCCTACTATTCACCGCGATGGCAGCCGCAAGTAGCGCCGCCCTCGCCGCCGAATCAGAAAAACCGAACATCGTTGTTATTGTCGGTGATGATGTTGGCTTTGCTGATACCCAGCCTTATGGTTCAGAAGTCGAAACACCTAACTTGATGGCACTTGCTGAAGAGGGGGTTAAATTCACCAACTTTCATGCATCACCGACCTCATCAGTCACTCGCTCAATGATGTTAACTGGCGCGAACAGCCACGAGGTTGGGCTAGGTACCTTTGATTATGCTGTCTATCCGGGCGCGATTGGTAAGCCGGGCTATGAAGGTTACCTGACCAAGAAGGGCGTAACCGTGGCTACGCTGCTCAAAGAAAATGGCTATAACACGTATTTATCGGGTAAATGGCATTTAGGTCATGATGATGGGTTCCTGCCTGATGACCGAGGTTTTTCGGAGAGTTACGGTATTTTAGCGGGTGGTTCGAATCACTTTAACCGCGACATGATGTTCCCAGCCAAAAACGCGGCTACCGCTGAAGCGCTTCAAAAAGGCGACATTCCCGGCGTTGAAGTTGAGCCGACCTACAGAAACGGTGAAGTGGTTGAGGATAAATACAAAGGCGAGTACTCAGACCAAGTTTACACCAACGAACTCATCAAGATGATCGATGGTAAGAAAGACGACGGTAAGCCTTTCTTCGCTTATCTTCCTTTCACTGCGATACACCTTCCGCTGCAAGCGCCAGAATCGGCGTATCAAGACAAGGTCGACTACTACGTCAAGCATGGTTGGGATTCGATTCGTGAAGACCGCTTTGAACGCATGAAGGAGATGGGCGTCATTCCTAAAGATGCCGATATCTCAAGTCGTAATGCATTAAGTCGTCCTTGGGACTCTTTGTCTGAGAAAGAACAAGAGTGGTATGGCAAGAAGATGGCGGTGGCAATGGGCATGATGGAGATGCAAGACCAACAAGTCGGTCAGGTTGTCGATTACCTAAAAGAGATTGGGGAATACGACAATACTTACATCATGTATCTGGCAGACAACGGCCCTGAAGCTGCGGACATTACCGGTGAAAACATAAGTGATTTGATTCGTACATGGACGGCGCATCACTTTGATAACTCGACGGAAAACCTAGGGAAAGGCAACTCTAGCGTTTCATTAGGTCCTGAATGGGCAAGCGCTTCAACCGGTGGTCTGTCTTGGTATAAAGCGTACACGGCAGAAGGGGGTATTCGAGTGCCCTTCATTGTTAAGCCTGCGAAAGCGCTCTTAGAGGGCGAGCAAGCGCTACAACCCGGCACCCAAACCGATGACTTGTCACAAGTAAAAGACATCGCAGCCACCATTCTTGAAATTGCGGATGTAGAACATCCAGGAACAGAGTATCAAGGTCGAGAAGTAGCACCGATGAGTGGCGTGAGCTTGTTGCCTTACTTTAAAGGTGAAACGGCGGAGGTACACAATGCTGATAATGCGATTCCATTTGAGTTGTTTGGTAGCGGCATTTTGCTCAAAGGGGATTACAAGATCATCCGAATCTCTACGGGCATGGGCGGTGACAGTGAATGGCATCTGTACAACACCAAACAGGATCCGGCTGAGCAGCATGACTTAAGAAACCAAATGCCAGACTTGTTCCTAGAGATGGTTGCTGAGTATCAAGAGTACGAAAAAGCGCAAAACATTGTGCCAGTTGATGAAGCGTGGAACCCGTTTGAGAACGTGAAATAGAGGAAACAAACCACTCGGCCAACCTAGTGCTATCAAGCTTGGTTGGCTGATGAACACCGTGTAAAGGAATTACGAATTGTTTTAGCTAATACAATAACTTTTACATCGAGGAATTCTTCATGACGACCTTATCACTATCAAACCTGAGTTCGGTTCCGCAATTTAATGGCAAGGCGCACAGCAAGCTTCAAGCGTTGGCAAAACCTATTGGTGCGGTGTGTAACATCAGTTGTTCTTACTGTTATTACTTAGAGAAACAGCAGTTGCTTGAATACCCAAAAGGATCTCAATATGTGATGGATGAAGCGCTGCTAGAGCTCTATATCAAGCAGTACATTGAGGGGCAGAATACGCCGGAGATTATCTTTTCTTGGCATGGTGGAGAGCCAACTCTGCTCGGCATTGAGTACTTTGAAAGGGTGGTGGCATTACAGAAAAAATACTGCCCTAGCCACAGCAAGGTCAGCAACGACCTTCAAACCAATGGCACCTTGTTGAATGATGATTGGTGTGAGTTCTTCAAGAACAATGACTTTATCATTGGTGTAAGCATTGATGGCCCCGAGCATCTACATAATCAATACCGAACCAACCGTGCAGGTAAAGGAACATTTTCTCAAACCATTCGCGGAATCGGTTATTTAAAAAAACATAACGTTGAGTTTGCGACCTTAACCTGTGTGAATGATGTGACGGGCAAATACCCGTTAGAGGTTTATCGTTTTCTGCGTGACGAAGTGGGTTCAAAGCAGCTGCAGTTCATCCCAGTGGTGGATAAGCGCGAGGCTCACACCAACAATCAATGGTTGAGCAACCAACAGGCGATCATTCCGGTCTCTGGCGAAGTGGAGTCGTGGAGTGTCGGATCAGCGCAATGGGGAGAGTTTCTCTCGACGGTTTTTGATGAGTGGTTCGAACACGATTTTGGCCGAGTGCTTGTGCCTTACTTTGAAAATTTCGTCGGTGTGTGGATGGGAAGAGACAGTTCCATGTGCACCTTGAGTGAGATCTGCGGAAAGGGGTTAGCGGTTGAACCTAATGGTGATGTGTATTCATGCGATCACTACGTCTTTCCTGAGTTTCAGTTGGGCAATATTCATGAGAAGCCGCTATCGACGCTAGCATTTTCACCCGCTCAGCAAACCTTTGGATTCGCGAAGCAAAAGTCGTTGCCAAAGCAGTGCCAAACCTGTGAGTTTAAATTTGCTTGTCATGGTGAGTGCCCCAAGAACCGAATTATCAACAGTCGTGATGGCGAAGCCGGACTAAATTACTTGTGTGAAGGGTGGCTCAAGTTCTTTCAGCATATCGACCCGGTGCTCAATGCTTTGCTAAAAGCCAATAACATAGTGCCGCGGATGGGATAAGCAAATCGATTGCGTGATAAGTAAAAGCCTAGTTAGAAAAAGAATAAGTCCAGGTAGAAAACGAACAAGCCTGAAAAGAAAAAGGCTCGCCATATAAAGCGAGCCTCTTAGCGTGTAGGAACGGGTTAATCTTTTGAACTCATCGCTAGCAATGTCTCTTTCATGGCATTGTTCAGAATCGAACGGTTGCGCTGCATCGCTGCCATTAACGTAGAGCCTAGCCATAAGCCATAAAGCGTGCGAGATAGCGTTTCAGGTTCTGCGATATTGAAATCACCCGCTTCATTGCCTTCTTCGAATAGCTTAGCCATACGTAGGATTATCTTTTCTGCACCTTCTGCCATGGTTGATTGTAACGGATTAGCAGATCCAGACACTTCACCTGCTAGCTTGACCACAAGGCATTGAATATTGAAGTCTTCAGTCAGTTTCGATGCACACCAGAATTCGAAGTACGTTTTAACGCGGTCACGACGAGACAGAGTTTCATCACAGAGAAAGTCATCAAGCTTAACTAGGTGATCATCAAAGTAGTTGGCTAGAAGGATCTCGCCAAAGTGCTCTTTGGATTTGAAGTAATGGTAAAAAGAACCTTTGGTCCCTTCGGCTTGGTTGATGATTTTCATCAGACCAACGCCAGCAAATCCGTGTTCATTAATAAGGCTAAACCCTGCATCGAGCATAGCTTGTCGCATGTCTTTCATTGGTCTTACTCTTTATGCCGAGAATGATGATTAGTGTAGCGAGATGCATACCAACCGTCCAGTCTAGAGCGTTAGGGTTTAGTCTATAATTGCCTCGTTTCGTCAAAATAGCTTTATCTTCTATTTAGCCTTCTAAGCAACAAAACTTTTTTCAAAATAAGCGCGTTCTAATAACAGGAAATAGCCTGCTTAAACTGCCCGTTTGGGGCCTTAAAATGGCTAAATCGGGGTGTTTTAAGTTGCTGTTTTTTTTGGTTTTTAATTTGGTGTTTTCTGAAGATCACAATGGTAGTCTTAGCTTAATTTCTTTAGGGGGCTAAATGGACACCAATAACAGCACTTATCATCAACACAGTTTTGCTCATCAAGATCTGTCTGAAATGACATTTACCGCATGCACTTTTATCCGATGCGACTTCAGGCGTTCAAACTTACGCGATGCAACGTTTATCAATTGTAAGTTCATCGAGCAAGGTGATATCGAGGGTTGCCACTTCGATGTTGCAGATTTGCGTGATGCAAGTTTTCAGAACTGTCAGCTCGCCATGGCCAATTTCAGTAACGCCAATTGCTACGGTATTGAGTTACGCGAATGTGATTTGAAAGGCGCCAACTTTACGCGAACAAACTTTGCTAATCAGGTGAGCAATCGCATGTATTTTTGCTCGGCGTATATTACGGGTTGTAACCTGTCTTACGCCAACTTTGAACAGGCCTGCTTAGAGAAGTGTGAGCTGTTTGAGAACCGTTGGATAGGCACTTACCTTGCGGGCGCATCACTGAAAGAGTCTGATCTCAGCCGTGGTGTGTTCTCGGAAGATGTATGGGGACAATTCAGCATGCAAGGCGCAAACTTGTGCCATGCTGAATTAGACGGTTTAGATCCTCGTAAGGTCGATACATCTGGAATTAAAATTGTGGCTTGGCAGCAAGAGCAACTGCTTGAAAGTATGGGTATTGTTGTGATGCCAGATTAATCGAGTGGGTGGAGCTAGGACAGCGAATAGTGAACAGTGTTGTTTTGTATGACTAATGCTTGTTACACTATAGCCTCGCGGCTGCACATGTTTATATTCAGTTCAATCCAGAGAAAATTATGACTATAGAAAATGTGCTTCCTGAAGATTACGCAGAAATGCTTAAGGTTTGGGAAAATTCAGTCCGAGCAACTCATGACTTTATTACAGAAGAAGATATTGAGTTTTTTAAACCTATCATCATGGAACATGCGTTCCCTGCGGTTTCTTTGAAATGCGTTAAAAATGAAAGTGGTTCGATTGTTGGCTTCGTGGGTGTCCATGATGCAAAAGTCGAGATGCTTTTTGTTTTGAATGAAGTTCGAGGGCAAGGAGTAGGTACGGTGTTGTTGCAACATGCGATTGAGCAGCTAGCAGCCACCAAAGTTGACGTCAATGAGCAAAACCCACAAGCGGTAGGTTTCTATCAGCACATGGGGTTCAAAATTGAATCACGATCTCCACTTGATGACATGGGAAAACCATTTCCAATTCTGCATATGACGCTGTAAGCCTCGGTTGTCGTATCACCCGGTTGTAATCAACCACAGTCGCTAGAAGAAAAGCCCAAAGCTAATAACTTTGGGCTTTTCCGTATCTGAACCAATGATAACCAAACTATCCAGTATGAGGCAGACCTGAATTGGTGCGTGAACGAGGTGTTACTCACTTACAAGTGAGTGGTGTTTGTATTTCATACGGGATCTTGGTCACTGATTTAAACGCATCAAACCATTCAAACGCTCAAATTAAATGTAATCATTATCACACTTAACGCTTGGTCAATATGCATTAATAGATATTCGTCACGTTTATGATATTTAGCTTTAATTCTTAATTTGATTACTCTATCAAATTTACAGTATTGACTTGTTGTTAATAATAAATTTGTAATTAAATTTCATGGTAAATATGAGAGGCAGAGAATAACTAATCGTTTGACAGTGAAATTTAAGTGATAGAAGTCTCATTTTGTTGCCATTTCTCTATTCCTCAACTTCCATTGATAATAATCCCAACAACAACGAACAAAGAATAACTGGGATATATTATGCTTTATGACCTTATTGACCACGACTTAATTGATGTTATTAACCACTCTGAATATAAGTGGGAAGATGCTGTTAAGGAAACGACTCGTTACCTGCAAGACAAGGGGTACGTTACCGATAACTACGCAGACGCGATCATTCAGTCAACGCATGATAATGGACCTTATTACGTTCTTTGTCCAGGTATTGCTATGCCTCATGCCCGCCCGGAAGCGGGAGTATTAAAGACTGGATTGGGTATTCATGTCTTTTCTAATCCTGTGGATTTCGGATCAGATATGGGACCTGCCAATGTCTTATTAACATTAGCTGCAAAGGATTCAGATACACACATCGAGGTTATTCAAGCGCTTAGCGAAATGCTGGTCGATGAAGAAAACATTGCCAAACTGGCAGCCTCTTCTTCAAAAGCTGAAGTGCTTGAAATTATTAAAAGTTACTAATAATAACCTTTGAAAATAAGGAATATAACGTGTCTACAAATATAAGAGCCAAAGTGCAAGCTTTTGGTGGTCACTTGACTGCCATGGTATTGCCAAATATCGGAGCCTTCATTGCTTGGGGCTTTATTACTGCATTATTTATCCCAACAGGTTGGATGCCGAATGAGTATTTCGGTGAACTTGTTGGCCCTATGATTACCTATTTATTACCGTTACTTATTGGTTATACCGGTGGTCAAATTGTTGGTGACAAGCGTGGTGCTGTGGCTGGTGCCATCGGTACTATGGGTGTTATTGCCGGCGCTGAGATACCAATGTTTGTTGGTGCAATGATCATGGGGCCATTAAGTGGCTGGGTGATTGTGCAAATCGATAAGCGCCTACAAGACAAGATTCCTTCCGGCTTTGAGATGGTAGTAAACAACTTCTCGCTAGGTATCTTCGGCATGCTGATGTGTCTGTTTGCCTATGCGATTGTTGGCCCTGCTGTGACTGCAGCGAATCTGTTCGTTAAATCTGGCATCGAAGCGTTGGTTGCGACTGGCTTCCTACCTTTGCTTGCGATTATTAACGAGCCAGCAAAAGTTCTCTTCCTGAATAACGCAATCGACCAAGGTATTTATTACCCATTAGGCCTGCAAGCAGCAGCTGAAACCGGAAAATCTATTTTCTTCATGGTGGCGTCTAACCCTGGTCCTGGCCTAGGTATGCTTCTGGCTTACGCTAAGTTTGGTCAAGGTCTAAGTAAGAAATCAGCACCAAGTGCAATCATTATCCACTTCTTCGGTGGTATCCATGAGCTGTACTTCCCATACGTGCTAATGAAGCCAATCATGATTCTCGCGATGATTGCAGGTGCAGCGACAGGTATCGCAACGTTCAACCTACTTGATGGTGGTCTGGTTGCAGGTCCAAGCCCTGGCTCTATCTTCTCTTACTTAGCACTAACACCAAAAGGCAGCTTCTTCGCAACCATCGCAGGTGTCGCGACAGCAACGATTGTTTCTTTCTTAGTAGCAAGTGCAATTCTGAAAGTGAGTAAGAAAGAAGAGTCTGAAGAAGAGTTTGAGCAATCAATTACAGACATGAAAGATATGAAAGCAGAAGGCGTGGTAGCAAAAGCACCGGCTCAAGCATCGGAAAAAGCAGAAGCGAAAGACATCAAATTTGTTGCCTTTGCATGTGATGCAGGCATGGGGTCAAGTGCAATGGGGGCATCTACCTTCAAGCGTAAACTTGAAAAAGCCGGCTTTAACATCGAAGTGAAGAACTTCGCAATCGAGAAAGTACCAAGTAATGCCGATGTGGTGGTCACCCATGAGAGCTTAGAGAGTCGAGCAATTAAAGCAACGGGTCTACCTGTGGTGACTATCAAGAACTTCCTACATGACCCAGCATTAGACAACCTAATGGACACTATTGGTCAGCAAGCGTAATTAATATTCTGGGGTCAGGTTCTGGCCCCACTTATCGGAGAGAAAATCATGGTTCAAACAACTGCGGCGGTAATTTGTGGCGAGAAAGACGTTCAACTAAGAACCTTCGATCTACCAAAGATTTCAGATGATGAACTGCTGGTTAAAAACGTTTCAAACAGCATCTGTCTATCAACTTACAAAGCGGCGCTACTTGGCAGTAACCACAAGCGTGTACCAGAAAATATTTCAGAAGTGCCAGTGATGACTGGCCACGAATACGCAGGCGTGATTGTAGAAGTCGGTGCTAACTTACAAGACCGTTTCAAAGCGGGTGAACCGTTTGTACTGCAACCAGCAATGGGCTTGCCAACAGGCTACTCAGCAGGTTACAGCTACGAGACATTTGGTGGTAACGCGACTTACTCAATCATCCCTAAAGTCGCGATTGATTTAGATTGTGTGCTGCCATATAAGAGCTCTTACTACGCTAATGCATCACTTGCTGAGCCAATGTCGTGCATCATAGGTGCATTCCACGCAAGCTACCACACAACCCCATACGTGTATGAACACCAAATGGGCATTAAAGAAGGGGGTGCTCTAGCATTGCTAGCGTGTGCGGGCCCTATGGGTATTGGTGCGATTGATTACGCGATTAACGGTCCTGTAAAGCCAAGCCGCATTGTTGTGACTGATATTGATGAAGTTCGCCTTGCTCGCGCAGAAAGCCTTATCCCGGTATCGAAAGCGACCGAGAATGGTATTGAACTTCATTACGTAAACACGGCAAAAATTGACGATCCTGTTGCGTATTTAAAAGAATTAAATGACGGTAATGGCTATGACGATGTCATGGTGTATGCAGCGGTTGCACAAGTACTTGAGCAAGCAGACGAGCTATTAGGTAACGATGGCTGCCTTAACTTCTTTGCAGGCCCAACTGACAAGCAATTCAAGGTACCATTTAACTTTTATAATGTGCACTACGAGTCAACCCATATTGTTGGAACCTCTGGCGGTTCAACGGGGGATATGGTTGAATCTATTGAACTTTCTGAAGCGGGTAAGATCAACCCATCATTTATGTTAACTCACGTTGGTGGTTTAGAAGCTGCACCTCACACTATCCTAAATCAATTGGATATTCCGGGTGGTAAAAAGCTAATCTACCCACATATTAACCTGCCACTGACGGCAATTGATGAGTTCCATAAGCTAGCAGACCAAGACCCGTTCTTCGGTGAACTAGACCGAATTTTGAAAGACAATAACTACGTTTGGAACGAACTGGCAGAGCAAGCGCTGCTTGAGTTCTACGGCGTTAGCCTAACGGCTTAATCGATGATTTCGTGGCAGCGTGACTGCTGCCACGACAAATAAGGAACATGTTATTACGGTGCAAGACGAATTATTAGATGCCTTAGAAGAGTGCGAAACTGCCACTTGTTTTATCCAAGCGTCTCATAAGCTGATTAGCGTTAGATTAAAGCATTTGTTACCAAGGGTATTTGTTCAAGATCCTTTGGTGATTGAGTATGCCGTGACCCCTCTGCTCAAAGAAGATGGTCCTTTGGTCGAGATAGATGTGGTCTCAAAGCTGATGTTTGCGATGGGTAAGATCTCACTAGAGAGTTACGCTGATATTAACTTGTTTGACCAAATGCACGGTTTCGTGGCTCAGCAACAAGAGCCGATTTCGTTTAGTGATGATGTCATTTACGACTTTATCAGTAACCAATCAACGCTCTCAAAGTCAGAAGGCAGCATCTATCTTGATTCGATTAACCAATTAAAATTTTCATCATTCGACTCCTTTTCTCAAGCTCGTTACGAGTCACTGGTCAAAACCGTGTTGAAACTCGCTTGTGAGGGTTTGTTAGAAACCGTGGAGAACGAAATTTTAAATTAAGGCTTTTCTACATGAAAGTTTCCCTAAATGTCAGTGGCTTTGAGACTGAAGCTGTATTCCCAGATAACAACATCGAACAAATTCATAAGCCATTGGTTGAAAAATTTTCTCGCCTTTACCAAGAAAAAAACGAACGAACGGTGATATTCCTTGCTGCACCTCCTGGTAGTGGAAAATCAACCCTAGCGGCATTCTGGGAGCATCTATCCCAAACGATTCCCAATGTTGATCCATTACAGGTGCTTCCTTTTGATGGTTTCCATTACCCAAATGAGATCCTTGATTCGAATTACACCATGCGTGGAGAAGAGAAGATAAAGCTGCGTAGTATCAAAGGCGCACACGAAACCTTTAATCTCACATCCTTGATAGACAAGCTGAAAAAGCTAAAAGTCCAAGACCCGAAATGGCCTTATTACGATCGCAACCTGCATGATCCGGTTGATGATGCGATCACCGTTGAAAAAGAGATTGTAGTGATTGAGGGGAACTGGCTACTTCTCGATGAACCAGTATGGAGAGGGCTTAATGAGCTTGCTGATTTCACCATCTTTATTGATACCGATCCTAAGTTTTTAGAAGAGCGTTTGGTGAACCGAAAGATTCGCGGTGGATCAACGCCGGAAGAGGCTCTCGCCTTTTATCAAAGCTCGGATTCTAAGAATGTGGACATGGTTTTAAATCATTCCGTAAATGCGGATCTGACTCTTTATATGAACCAAGACGGTTCTTTTGAAATCAACTAACTCTAGGAGGTCGCTATGAAGATCGTCGTCGACAGCCATACTCATACTCTTGCCAGCGGCCATGCTTACAGCACTATTATAGAAAACGCCAAAGCAGCACAGGAGAAGGGGCTAAAACTTCTTTGCACAACGGATCATGCTCCTGAAATGCCGGGAGCCCCCCACTACTGGTTTTTCAATAACCAAAGAATTTTGCCCCGTTTCCTTCACGATGTTGGAATCCTGCGTGGAGTAGAAGCCAACACTCTGAATATTGAAGGTGACTTAGACTTAGCCCCTTCAACCTACCAGCACCTCGATTGGAGCATTGCCAGCTTCCATGAACCTGTGTTTCCACCCTCAACTGAAGAGGTACACACTCAAGCGCTAATCAATGTGATTAAAAGAGGGAAAGTGGATGTGCTTGGACACCTTGGCAACCCGAACTACCCATTTGATATTCGTGCCGTGCTTGAATGTGCCAAAGAGCACAATGTGGCAATAGAAGTGAACAATACCTCTTTAACGGGAAAAAGCCGTAAAGGCAGTGATGTTCGCTGCAGTAACATTGTGGAAATTGGTAAGGAGGTAGGCGTTTACTTTTCGACAGGGTCTGATGCGCATTTTTGTGAGGAGATCGCGCACTTAGATCTCGCCATTTCGCTCTTGGAAAAGCACGGAGTTGCTGAAGATAAAGTGATAACGACTTCTACACCGCGTTTTCTTAACTTTCTGTTATTACGCGGAAAGGTACGAATTGAAGAGTTTAGAGAGCTCTATTGAATACTATTTCTGATGCTATGTGTTGCTAAAGCAAAAATGCCCAAAGTGAATAACGTTGGGCGTTTTTCTTTAAATTCTCTAAAGGCTTAAAAGTAACCAGTATCTGAGATTAATGCATACCTGAACGCATCTTATCGGCCATCGCAAAGAACACAAACAACACAAAGCATACTAGAGCGCTACACAGTGAAGCTAAAATGGTTGTAGCATCTTTTGAAGTCAGTGGCACGACGATAGAAGCTAACGCTACCAGCATAACTAGAGTATGAACGATTCGTCCGGGGATTGGGTTTTTATGACAGAATGAAGCCCATAAATAACGCATTTTTAACACCATGATAAACTTAATGTTCTAATTTTATTTTTTGCTAATAATTTTGTAAATAATATTTTATTACCGCTTTCTGCAAACATGATCTAAGTCGTTTTGTTATAAAACTGGTTAAATATCATCTTCTTACTGCATTTTGAGCGTGTTATTGCTATATAAAACAAACGTAGAATATTCCGAATCCTTAATCGTGATAAGTCAAACATCGGTTAGGTTTTGATTTCTTGACTTAAGATCTCATTTATTGAGTCTTCTGTTAAGAGACTTTTTGCGTATTACCATTCATGTTTTCAATGTCAATTAGGTTGGTATTTGATTTGAATCTGTAATTCGTTTTACTTTATTTATCGGAACGATTTTTCTGAATTGGGATCACTGTTATCTTGTCTAAGATTCTGTTTGATATACTCAATATTCACTCGATAAAGATGATGGAGATGACATGTCGAAAACCGCGAAGATCATGAATGAAGATAAGCTGGTAAAAAAAGCAGTTGAAGTCGGTTTTAAGATGGCAAAACTACAAGGTTTTGATTTGCCGGATTCATCTCAACCAATCAAGGTTAAAGCGGTGTACTTGTTCCTTGTTGAAGTCAATCAGATCACACCTCTCCCGGAGAGCAAGCTTGATGGGGCTAATATTAAGAAGCGACTAGCGTTATGGATACACAATGCATTACCCGATAACGACCCTCTGAAGTAAGCTGACACTATCTCGTTTTTATTATTGAAACCTAGCGACTATTCGCTAGGTTTTTTTGTTTTATGGAGTGGCCATTTTGAGTTTGAGCAGAGTCAGTGAAGTAGTATCAAGCTTTGGTAGCCACCGATCTGTACTTCATCTACATATTCTCCCACGATTCCATTAGCACTCACGGGTTTCATTGGGTAAATCTAATTGGATTCTGACTTTATCTTCGGTATCAAACTCAGCGTTTTTCCCATAGAAGTCGGTGCGATAAAGAACTCGTCCATGCTCAAACTCTCTGGCAATCACCATGTTGACTGGGCAGAACAATCGTATAGTTGGCCAAACTAACGCTTGGAATAATTGGGCTAGTAAGAAGTAACGCAGAGACTAATCGTGTTGTTTTCATCATGCTTCCTAGCTATTTATTATTTGATCGTCAGCCAACGTTCTAAGTGTAGTCAATCGTAATATCTCGGTTCTGTTTGCGGTTCTGTTTGCGGTTATGTCTGATGTTGAGCTGTGTTCACTTTGCTAGAAATGGAGTGTTACTTGCATCTGTGAGTAAAGGAATGGATCTATTAGTTACGGGAACTTGACAGCTTAGAGCTTACTAACAAGTATTAAGTTGATGATTTTAAATCTGTAATCCATAGGTTTGCCGATGTTGAATGCTTTAGGGCGTAGGTGTGGATATTCATTCTGACGTTCAATATGACTGAACTTGATAAATGGCGAGGGAATACCTCTTATGATGTCTTTATTGTTTCTATTATTACTCGTGGCGATGTTATGCGCTTTTTTCGAAAAGAAGACCGCGGCTTATGGCTTTTTTGCGGGCTCCGTGATCCTTGGGTTGTATTGGTTTAATCACCATGCGACTGATTCACTACCTATCTTATTGTAAGGAGCTAACATGAATCGAAATCAGTTAACGCTCCTAAATACACTTGGCCTACTCGGCATGACTGTCGTTCTGTTGATAGGCTTTATCCTTCAGTTTGTTCTTCATGAGTTGCCTTGCTCACTCTGTTTATTGCAACGTATCGGTTTCGTGATGGTTGCGTTTGGTTTTATGTTGAATGTGGTTTATGGGCCTCAATCTCGGCACTATGGCATTGTTTTGATTGGCGCTTTATACGGCGTAGCTACTTCGCTAAGACAGGTCTCATTACATGTGATTCCAGGTACGCCCGGCTATGGTAGTCCTATCTTTGGGATGCACTACTACACGTGGGCTTTCGTATTATTTGCTGCGACCATATTAGCGGTTGCCGTCATTTTAATATTGACCAACAAAGAGCAGTCGCAAGAAGTTTATAAGATGAGTAACTTGGGGCGTGTGGCGTGCTTGTTAGCCATCGTCGTGGTTGCACTCAACGCTATCGCCACCTTTGTTGAGTGTGGGCCTTATCAGTGCCCTGATAACCCTGTCAGTTATTGGTTGCTCAATTGATATGCTTGTTGCCAGTTCATAGCAAAAAGAAAAACCACAGGATCTACTGTGGCTTTGTTGTAATGGAGGCAGGAAGTTTGTTCTTTCTAGAACGTTATCGACTAACGATTCACCTGCTCAACAATCTCACGTGTTAGGCGTGCAATTTCGTCCCACTCGCCATTGGTAACGAGCTTCTTGTCGACCATCCATGTACCGCCGCAGGCTAATACTTGAGGTACTGCTAAGTAGCTATCGATGTTAGATGTCGTGATGCCACCGGTAGGCATGAGTCGAATATCGCCATATGGGCCAACGAGTGATTTCACCATGTTGAGTCCACCAGAGGCTTCTGCTGGGAAGAACTTGAGAGTCGTGAGGCCCATTTCTAGTGCAGCTTCAACCGTGCTTGGGTTGTTTACGCCAGGAACAATATCGATGCCGATTTCTTGGCACGCCTTGACTGTGTTTGGATTGAATCCCGGTGATACAACGAATGTCGCGCCCGCTTCTTTAGCGGCGAGTGCTTGTTCACCGTTTAAGATGGTTCCCGCACCAATAAGCATGTCTGGCTGTGCTTGGCGAAGTATTCGAATCGCTTCAACAGCAGCGTCTGAACGGAACGTAATCTCTGCTGCGGGCAGTCCATTTTCTGCTAACACTTTACCTAGTGGAATGATGTCTTCTGCGTTATCGATGGCAATAACAGGAATCACTTTAAGGGCTTGCAGTTGGTCGTTGATTGTAGACATAGTGTACTTCTTAATTAGCTGTGAATAGTGTATCGGTGATGGTTTGAGGGATGATGGCTCCATGATGTTGGATTACCAATCTCGCCAGTGCATTACCTTGACGACAGGCTTGCTCAACAGAGCCGCCAGATAGATAGCAAGACAAGAATCCGCCATTGAATGAATCGCCTGCTGAGGTGCTATCGACCACGGTTTCTACTGGCGTGGTTTCAATTAGGCTTGGTGTATGGGCTGGAGATTCACTCACCAAACAGCCTTCAGCACCGAGTTTAACAATGATGGTTTTTACGCCCAGTTTGTGCAGTCGGTCGATAGTGTCTTGAGGTGTTTGGTCGTCCCATAGTTGCTGTTCATCGTCAAAGGTAACCAAGGCGATATCAGTGGCTTGATAACCTAATCGATAGCTGTCTTTGGTCGGTAGTTACTGTCAAAAGCGATAGTGACGCCACGCGCTCTTAGGGTTTGGATAACCTCTAATAATTTGAATTGATCACCATGTGGCAATATCGCGAGTGAAATCCCGCTGAAAAAGATCATATCTACATCGTTCAATGCTTGGCAGATATCATCGAAATTAGGGTGTTGGACTAGATAGCGTGCAGCGGAGTTGTTGCGCCAATATAAGAAGGTTCTCTCGCCTTCGTCATCCAACTGAATCAAATACAGACCCGGAGAGCGTTTCTCGTCGATAAGTACAAGATCTGTCGATATGCCTTCATCTTGCCAGCGTTCTCGCATCTGTTGGCTAATGGCGTCAGCACCAAGCGCAGTCACGTAACTGGTACGTACTGCAGGGTTGCCAGTCTGCTGGTGGCACTTCGGTTCAAGTAAACCGCTGCGTTGAGCGTGTCTCCGCCATAGCTTTGTTGCATGCTGCCAAATGGCGCGCCATTCAGTTCAATCATGCATTCGTCGATAATCGCAATGTGGCTCATAGTGTGACCTTAAGAAGAGTGAGTTTGCTAGGGATCAAATAATGAAACGTGGCTACACAAGAGGTAGCCACGTGATTCCTTAAACCAATGAATAGGGAAGGGAATTACTTGTTGTCTAGTTTTACGAACAACATAGTTAGGACGAAAGAGAGTGCGAATACACCCACAACGCCCATCAGTGCTTGAATGAAGTTTTGCGTACCGCCTGCAAGGTAAGCTGGCAAGCTGAATACAGAAGAAAGGATGTAGCTCGTTAAGTGCGTATCGATTGTTACCGAGATAGCACCGAACACACCTGCCGCTAAACTCGCTGTCATCATCGCTTTGGTGTATTTAGTTAGTACACCGAACAGAGCTGGTTCTGTGATACCTAGAATCGCAGTAACACTTGAGCCCATTGTGATTGAAGATTGCTCTTTAGAAACCGTCTTGCGCTGTTTGTGCCAGATAGCCATAGTTGCACCCGCAATCGCCATGTTACCCAGACACATGATAGGCATCAGTAGATCCTTACCGTACAGTGCGAAGTTGTTGAGGCTGATTGGCGTCATGCTGTGGTGAATACCAAACACAATCGTAATAGGACGAGTTAGACCAAACACAAAGCCTGTTAGCGTTGGAGAGATCTCCAGTAATGAACTCATTACCCAACCCGCGCCGTTACTTAGCCAGATACCGGCAGGACCAACAAAAGACAATGTGATGGTTGAAGTTACCGTAAAGGCCAGCAGTGGTGTAAATACAGGCTTCGCAGAAGATGGTACTAGACGGTCAACTAACGGAGTCACTTTAGACAGTAACCAGATTGCCAGAATAGCAGGAACAATCGCGCCGCCGTAGTTAAGCAGCTCAATAGGCACCACGCCAAGAACGGTCAGCTCTGGAGCCGCGCCCGCTTCTTTTAACATAGATGCTTT
Source organism: Vibrio sp. Isolate33 (assembly GCF_022397895.1). Lineage (NCBI taxonomy): Bacteria > Pseudomonadati > Pseudomonadota > Gammaproteobacteria > Vibrionales > Vibrionaceae > Vibrio > Vibrio sp. Isolate33. Next base: position 366,567 of record NZ_JAKEUP010000003.1, on the reverse strand, counting down.
ATCGACAAGCAGTGGCGCTAGCATGGCAGAAGAGACAGCAAGTGCGATGTATTCATTTACTTTGAATACCTTAGCGGCAGAAAAAGAAACCAGCATAGGTAAGAAAAAGAACACAGCGACCGAAATTGAACGGAAGAAGTAAACCGTGTCTGAAGTTTCAGAGATAACATTGGTTGCAATAAGGCCAGACAACAGGCCCATTAACATACCAGCACCAGCGATTGCCGGTACAACTGGACCAAAGATGCCTGCAACAATGCGCATCACGCCTTGGAATAGCTTGCCTTTCTCTAGCTCATCGGCCGGAGTCGCGTCAGCTTGTTGAGTATTTGACAGCGCGTTGAACCACTTTTCTACCTCAACCCCGATGATGACTTGGGTTTGGCCTTGTTGAAGTACCACTCCTTTCACATCAGCGATCTGCTTGATCGCTTCTTCGTCTACTAGCGACTCGTCTGCTAATTTGAATCGTAACCTTGTCATACAGTGCGTGATACTCACGATATTGTCTTCACCACCAACAGCAGTGACTAATAACTGTATATTTTCTTTGAAATTTTTCTTTTTCGATGATGACTTAGAGTTATTCACAACGGCATCACTCTTTTCTACCATTTGCATACTACACCTGTTATTGGAATATATTTAACTCGAGAAATCATAACGACAACCAATTTAAATCCAACGGAGTAAAAAGAGATCTCAATCACATTTAAAATCCGAAAAATTAATTTTTCACCGTTTTTTGCCAATTGGTATGTTTTGTTTATCAAAAAAAAACACTTAACGTACCAATTATTTTAGGATGAAAAATAGCGCTTGAAATGTGATTTTTAAAGCGGTTAGATAATAGGAGTTGACTTAAGTTTAGGTTATTTAATTGTGAAAGAAACTATTATATCTGACATCCATTGTATTATTACGAAACCAGACAGACACAACCTAATTACCGTTGTAGTTGAAACGAATGAAGGTGTGACTGGCTTTGGTTGTGCGACATTCCAACAACGACCACTTGCTGTAAAAACAATGGTCGATGAATATTTAAAACCTATTCTTATTGGGAAAAATGCCAATAATATTGAAGACTTATGGCAAATGATGATGGTTAACGCTTACTGGCGAAATGGCCCTGTTATCAATAATGCAATTTCTGGTGTTGATATGGCACTGTGGGATATTAAAGCTAAGTTAGCGGGAATGCCACTGCACCAATTGTTTGGTGGTAAGTCTCGTGATGCAATCCCTGTGTATACGCATGCGACAAGCGACACCATGGAAGGCATTTATGAGTTGGTTGAAGGTTTCTTAGACAAAGGCTACAAGCATATTCGTTGTCAGCTTGGCTTCTATGGCGGCGTTCCAACCGATTTACATACCACTCAAAACCCGACTGAAGGTTCGTACTACGACCAAGATCAGTACATGGACAACACGCTAACCATGTTTAAGTCGTTGAGAGAGAAGTATGGTAATCAATTCCATATTCTTCATGATGTTCACGAGCGCCTTTTCCCAAATCAAGCGATACAATTTGCGAAAGAAGTCGAGCAATATAAGCCGTACTTCATAGAAGATATTCTTCCGCCAAACCAAACGGAATGGCTAGACAATATTCGTAGTCAAAGCTCGGTATCATTAGGTTTAGGTGAGTTATTTAATAACCCTGAAGAGTGGAAACCTCTGATCGCTAATCGTCGTATCGACTTCATCCGTTGCCATGTTTCACAAATCGGTGGTATTACGCCTGCTCTGAAACTTGGCCACTTATGTCAGAATTTCGGTGTTCGTATTGCATGGCATTGTCCGCCAGATATGACGCCAATTGGTGCTGCGGTAAACACGCATTTGAACGTGCATTTACACAATGCGGCGATTCAAGAGCATGTTGAATACAACGAGAATACACATAAGGTGTTCCCGAATGCGGCAGAGCCAATCAATGGTTACTTATACGCATCTGAAATCGCAGGTATTGGCGTCGAGATTGACCGAGAAATTGCCGCGGAATTTCCTGTAATGTATCGCCCCCACGAGTGGACACAGAGTCGTCTTCCTGATGGCGCAATCCATACCCCTTAACTCGTATTTTTAATATCCAATGGTCGCTATAAGCGGCCATTTTTATTTAATCTCTTTACCAAATATTGCGTAATATCAATTACTATATTTCTAGTACTATTAAATTAATGATATTAAAGGTTAACTAATATTGTGGTTAATCCATAAAGAAATTAAATATAATTGAAAGGCTACTTCTTATCTCGGTAACTCATACTTTCACTGTTAAAAGGCGTGTGATACGTACATTGGTAATTAATGTCGATGATATCGCTGACGATAAACAGTTCGCCCGATGCTAAGAAACCTCGGTTGGTGATGTTCATCGCTGCCGCATTCTTTTTACAGCCAAGCAGTTCAGCATCTTCTTTAGAAACATTGATGGCTTGATAAGTCGTTAAATAGCTGTCGATCTGCAGCCCTTTTGATAAAGCATGCTTTTGAATTGAGCTCTCTATGATCTCAGCATTCATTTCCGGAAATACGCTAACGGGTATTTTGGCTTCTTCGATTTGAACCACTTTATTGTTGATCAATCGAAGACGCCTAATTTTCCAAATATATTCGTTGTCGTTTAAGGAAAAAATCTGCTGCTCGTGATTGTCGGGTAATGCTTTGTTTAACTGAATCTTTTTGTAAGAGATTTCTTCAAAGCTATTCTCCGTGATCGAGTTGTACACGAGAGGAGTACCAATCAGAGCGGTGTTGACGAAGTAGCCCGAACCTACCTTAGATGTCACCATGCCAATGGCTTCTAGCTTTGCTAGTGCTTTTCGAATAGTAAATCGAGATAACCCATATATTTCAGAGAGTTCTCTTTCTGCTGGAAGCTTATGGCTGATACTGTTTTGACAGATTTTACTCACAATATCTTGGACAACTAATTCGTATTTTTTCATAGTTCGATAACGTTAAAGTGTATTCACTGTGGCTAAAGAATAGTGAACTAAATCAAGGATTCAGCACGCTCTGAATAGCTAGTAATTATAACATATAAGGTTATGTGGGGGATGGTAATTGAGAGGCGCGATGCACGTAATTGGAGTTATATAGAGATAAAAAAGCACGCCACTATCGGCGTGCTTCATGTCTATTGTGCTCGTTAGAAATTGACTCGGCTAACAAGCTACATCGTCAAGTTTTCATTTCTCAACTTGGTGAGCGCTTTAAGGCGTTTTGCATACTCTTTTTGGAATTCGTCAGGGTCTGCGCCTTCAGATACTTGAGCGTAAACTCGCATCTTGTTGCCGCCGTAGATCTTGGCTAGATCATCGTTGCTGTAACCGCGTTTCCAAAGTTCGTCGGTGATGGCAGCAAGGATCTTCGACAGTTCACCATTACCGGTAGCGCCTTTGTTGAACGCCTCAATCATGTAGCCGCCATCGTCGTACATTTTCGCGTTCTTGGTGGCGAAATCCACAACCATTGCTGTAGAGAACATATCGTCTGTCGCGATGCCCACGTAGTCGACGCCTACCAATTTCACGTAGTAATCGATCATATCCGCAGCTTGAACAGGAGATATATCTTCAGGCCAAATACCGTCCATCATCCACTCGGTAAAGGTCGGGGCAACGTAGCCACCTGATTTAGCAGCGCGTATCGCTTCATCATCTGGTATGGCACGGTAACAACCTTGTGGCGTAGCATCGGGTTCACTCTTATAAAGCCCAGCAGGCACTGAGTGTGTATAAACAAATGGAGTCCCAGGATACTTCTCTTCCTACAGCGCCTTAGGGCTAACCTGAGTCCGAATGAGTTCATTACTGTGCTGTTAGAGAGCACCAATCAAGCAGCCAAAGAACTTCGATTCTCTGCTATTTCGATGCAAGATTTCCTTGATACTTTCCCCATTGAAAAGCTGTCTGTGGAGCAAAGTAAGGAAGGATTATTTGTCTCATTCGAGACGTCAATGCAGTCTGCTAGTCGTGTAGAATCTGAGTTGTTTCTTATCGCTTATACTCACGCTTACTTACAGGCTCACTATGCAGAGCTTGGTAAACCTATTCGATATGATTTGAAGGCAGCCAACTCGCAGGCGTTAAGCGAGTTAAAAATCCAAACCGAAACTCCTCAATACCTTGGGCAAGAGCAAACGTGCATTCAATACGCACCGTTCGATACGGTTGGTGTGCTTGGTGTCGTTAAAGCCAAAGCCAAACCCATGACTGATGCACGTAAGGTTGCTGAGACATTGTCGCCCTACATTGGTCGAATGGACATCGACTTAGACACATTTTGTGCTTTGAATGAGATTGGAAAACGCACCGTCCAGAGAGCGTTGAAAAAAGAAGAAACCACTTACAAGGCGATCAAAGAATCCTTAGTCATCGAGTTCGCGAAGCGGGTGATCTCGCAGCAAGGTTATTCAATATCTGATGTTGCGCTTCATTTAGGTTATGCCGACGCTTCGCAATTCATTAGGGCGTTCAAGCGAGTAAACGGGATCACACCTTATCAATGGCAAAAGGGTAGAAGAAAATCAAGTAATAGGAATGATTGACGGTATCATTTAATCAAGCTTGAATATATACTGCCTCCCGTTCCATAAAGAATATGAGATTTTTAAGATGAGAAGAACAAGTGGCTTTACTCTAATTGAACTTGTCGCCGTCGTTGTCGTACTTGGCATTCTTTCTGTGATTGCGGCACCCAGGTTCTTAGGTCTTCAATCTGATGCTAGAGCTGCGGCATTAGAAGGCCTTAAAGCGTCAATGGAAGGCGCAGCTTCGATTGTTTATGGTAAGGCAGCAGTCGCAGGGGTTGAAAACCTTCCAGTGTCGGATGGTCAAAGTACCTTAGTGGAAGGTGTTGTGACTGACTATGGTTATCCAACAGCCTCAGAGACTGGTATTGGAACGGCAGTACAAGGACTGCTCGGTGATGATAGTGACTGGAAGCAGCTTGGTTTACATACTGAATCAGAACCAAACGAAGTCATCGTCTATTCATTTTCCAATGCTGAAGAAAGCGAAACTTGTGTTGTTATTTATCGCTCGAATGCTTCTGCAGGCGCACCCACGATTATCTCCTCTGACGCTGATTTGTGTTAATGATTTAAGCTTGCGAATACTGAAAAAGGCCATCTTTATGATGGTCTTTTTTGTGCCTGCTCGGCGACATATTGTGATTTCAGTCCTCATTTTGTACAACAAGATTATGAACTTTAAGGTGCGGCATTTAATGTTTGTGTTGTTGCTATTTTATGTGACTAATTGAGGAGCAGGTTATGAGTTCGAATCAAATCAAAAATGTCGTGTTTGATGTGGGTAATGTGATTGTGCGTTGGTCGCCATTGGAAATTACTCAACTAACGTTTGGAAGTATCGCCGACCCTGAAGCGCGAGCGCGTTCGATTTTCCAAAGCTCGATCTGGTTAGATTTGAACAAAGGTTTTTTGACCGAAAATGAGGCTAAACTTCGCTATCAACAAGAACTCAGCTTATCTCCATTAGAGTGTGATCGCCTGTTCTATTACGTTAAACAAACGCAGATTTTACTGCATGGTTCTGTCGATCTTATCGAGCGTGTAAAGCGTGCTGGTTATGGTGTGTATGCACTTACTGACAACGTGGTCGAGATTGTTGAATACCTAAAATCAACCTATGAATTTTGGCCGCTGTTTGATGGTGCGGCGGTATCCGCTGAATTGGGCATGCTTAAACCGCAGCCTGAGATTTACCAAGCGCTGCTGTCTAATAATGGTCTTGAAGCTTCAGAAACTGTCTTCATCGATGATATGCCCTATAACGTTGAAGGGGCTAAGGCTGTAGGCATGGCTGGTATTCAGTTTATCGATGCAGTGCAGTGCGAAAATAGCTTAAACGCTCTGGGTGTCAATTTGAAACAGTGACACTCATTCGAATCATGTCTTCGTTTGAGGATATAGAAAATGAAAAGATACCCATCTAAGTTAATCGTTACGTTCTCGATTTTAGCAATATCGATACTGGTTTTAGTGGTGGCTGTTGCGCTTCAAATTCGTGGTGTTCAAGCATGTGATGATTGCTACGAATCAGACAAAGGACCGTTCAAGTATGTTCTTTACGATGGAACATCGCCCTCAGTTATTCCAAGCATCCATAATACCTTATTGATTAACCGCACTCCCTTAATGAAAACGTTCGAGCTTGATTCAATGCCGCCAGTTACCGTTAGAGTGTGGCGAAACCAAAAGGCCTATTTAGACGAGCAAGAAAGAAGCATCGGGCATCGATATGCGTTCTCTACTGGGTATATCGAACCTAAAAGCAATGAAATCAGGCTGCTCTACTTTGGTGGTGACATTCAAAGGACTGCGCTGCATGAATTTGTGCATCTAGTGACGCTGCAAGTGAATCCGAATTTTGCAAACAATCCACGGTGGTTGTGGGAAGCGATCGCTATCTATAAGTCTGAAGATTATTGGTTCCACATGAGTAACAGACATGCCATCAGTCGCCGTTTCGATGGTCTGGCTCAGGACTTATACAACAAGCCGAACAGTAGCTCGGCGGTTTATGAACTTGGCTATACGGTCGGTGAGTTTATTGAACGTTCATGGGGAGAAGAGGCGTTTATTAATCTCATTAAGAGCAATGGGGATCCCTCACAGCTTACCGAACAGCCAATAGAATCGCTGTTTTATGATTGGGAACAATTCGTCAAAACTACGTATTTGAGTGGCCCGAAAAGTGAGTATGAAAAAGCCATGGAACGAACCCCATTCGATAGAAGAGACACGGTAAACTAATCAAAAAAGAGGTGATGTTTAATTAAAAACATCACCTCTTTTGTTATTCATTTTTGGTTTGTTGCTTCGTGTTTATTCGTTGTCGTCACTTGGCTGTTCAGTGTTCAAGTATCGAATCAATTTCGCTGGTGTGCCACCGTATAGACAATCTGGCGGTACGTCGCTGTTGACCACAGAGTTAGCCGCGATAACAGAGCGAGCACCAATCGTGACATCTTGGTTGATGACTGAGTTTCCGCCAATCCATACATCGTCTTCAACGATAATTGGAAAGCAGAAGGTTTCCCATTTACGACGACTTAGATGGTCTAGAGAGTGAGAGGCGGTGTAAAACTGAACGCTTGGCCCCACCAAAACATTGTTACCAATCTTGATGTTCGCGCCATCAAGCATCACCACGTTCATGTTAATAAAGGTATCGTCACCAATTTCGATGGTTTTACCGAACTCACAATGGAAAGGAGGACGCACAACACTGCTGCCGATTTTGCCAAATAGAGTTGCTTGAAGGCTTGGCTGTTGAGTGTCGTCGGAACATTGATTGAAATCTGACAGAGCTTTACTGGTATGAGTGCGCATTTGGTCAATCTCATGATCGGCACCGTCAAAAACTTCGCCAGACAGCATTTTTTCGAGTTCTGTTTTCATTGTTTACATCTTCCGAATCAATATCGGTATTAGCATACGGATATACAGACATAAAAAAAGAGAAAAGCCTCAGCCTTTCTCTTCCTATTTTGTGCCTTTAAGCACTAATGCCAAGTGAACCTAGCAATTCAGCAGTAGGCGCACTTTGCCAAATTAGATTTGCTCAACGAAACCCATTAGGTGTTGTTTCACTTCATCTGAAGCAAATGCGCTCTCTACAGAGTACTTGTAGATTTCAGCGTAATCTTCTTTTGTTAGGCCGAATGTTTCACAAACACGCTTCACTTCGTTAGTCATGGTTGTGTTCGACACAGTGCGGTTGTCTGTGTTGATTGTTACAACGATGCCATCTTTTTTGAATTCAGCAATTGGGTGGTCGCTGAATTGGTGGATACATTTAGTTTGAACGTTACTTGTTGGGCAAGTCTCTAGTGCAACCTGCTTCTCTTTAACGATGTTGTACGCATCTTCGTTGCCTTGGATGTGAACACCGTGACCGATACGCTCAGCGTCTAGCATAGTGACTGCATCGTAAACGTTCTGACCATGCCATTGCTCACCAGCGTGAACTGTCACACGGTAGCCTTGTTCGATAGCATATTGCGTGTATTCAGGGAATTCAGCGCAGAAACCAGGCTTTTCACCACCGGCGATATCAAACGCAACAACACCTTTACCAAGGTAAGGTTTGCCTGCGTCGATTACGTCTTTGATAGAGTCTTTAGGGAACATTCGCAGTACAGACATGATGTAGTTGCCCTTGATGTCGTATTTCTCTTCAGCACGCTTCATGCCTTTTACTGCGCTTGCAATGATCGTATCAAGAGACAGACCTTTGTTTACGTGCAGGATTGGCGCAAAGCGAACTTCTAGGTACTTAACGTTTTCTCGTGCCGCGTCTTCGTAAAGCTCAAAAGAGATACGTTCAATTGCTTCTTCAGTCTGCATGACTTGCAGTGGCAGGCTGAAACAAGCTAGGTACTCATCTAGGTTTTTGCAATCTTCTGGCACAGTTAGAGATTGAACAACCGCATCGCGATCTTCAGGTAGTTCGATATTGTACTGTTTTGCTAGGTCAATAATCGTATCTGGGCGAACACTTCCGTCTAGGTGGCAGTGTAAATCAATCTTTGGTAGTGCTAGAAAATCCATGAGTATTCCTTAATTCTATTATTCTTTGAGCGTGTTAACTCACATGCGCTAAATTTACCAAGACCATGATATGATTTAAAGTGACAATTAATCATCATTAACCTGAATTTAGGGAATATCATGGTAGATGTTAAAAGCTTACTTAAATGCGATATGAATTTGCTGCTTTGCTTACACGTTCTGATTGAAGAGCGAAGCGTGAGTAAAACGGCAGAGCGACTCTTTTTGAGCCAGTCTGCGGTAAGTAAACAGCTAACCAAACTCAGAGCGTTGTTCGATGACCCGCTGTTTGAGCGCGAATCCAAAGGGCTATTCCCAACCCCTAAAGCACTCGCATTAGCGCCTAAGATCCACCAAATCTTACTGCAGATCGAAAAGCTAACCGTTCCTGAAGTTTTCGATCCTAAAGACAGTGAACGTACCTTCACTATAGACCTTGTCGAAACTGCCTACACGGCGATTTATCCGCATTTTATGCCGACAGCGCTTGCCGATGCGCCGCACATTACTATCAACAGTTCAACGTGGAGTAGTGACAGCTTTAAACGTTTATTAAAGCGTGAAGTTGATTTTGGTATCGGTATTTTCGAGTTGGATGAACGTGCTTCTACCCACGTGCAATGTATCCCTGATGAGTTGGATTACGTTGAGCTATGTTTGGATTATTCCGTGTGTTTGATGCGAAATGACCATCCAGCCTTGCAAGAAGAGTGGAACCTAGACACCTTTCTTAAGTATCGACATATACAGTTGGTGACGGGCGGAGCAGGCGACTGGTTATTGATGGAAGTGCTGAATTCTAAGCAGCTTGAAATCAACAAAGCCGCTAACGTGTCAGACATCACCAGTGCCATTAAGCTGTGTAAGCAGAGTGATTTGTTGATGTGTTACCCATATAACTCGGTACGCGATTACATTGATAGTGGTGAGTTGGTGATGAAGCCCGTTCCGGTCGACTTGGTGCCAGGAGGTTTGTTCTTACTGTGGCATAAATACTTCGATTCAGAGCCGAGCCACAAATGGTTACGTGATTTGATCATCGAACAGACTCGATAGCTGAGATGTTTCAGCTATATAAGCCCTTGAAATAAGGAACAAACGTAATTATTTGATAAAAAGTTTCACTTTATTTCGTCTTTTGGGATTAAGCTTCGTCTTATTCTGGGTGCTATTTTTATTTGTAAGATGAGATATGACAATTCCACCGTTATCACAACAGATTATTGAAGATGCATGTGAGTGGGCGATCATGCACGGCGTTGCGTTCCGCCAGTCAGACAATACCGCTAGGCATTGCCCTTTCAGTATTGCGCCAATGACAATGGAACGTGAGGTTTATGAACTCCTGCGCCGCGTGACTCCGCTTATCACTAAGCTGATCAGCAACGTATCGGAAGATCATGATTTTCTGCAGTCCTCATTGAGTGATATGGCGCAAGCCGATCCATTTTTCGGTCGCTTGATGGCACTTCATCAACAAGCTCATGGCAGTGCGGATGAACGTTTGAATCCAGCTCGTCAGCCATTACTATTGATGCGAACCGATTTTATGGACGATCGCCAACATGGCGCAAAAGTGATTGAGTTCAATGGCATAGCTGCTGGCATGGCTCCATTTGGTCAGCGAGCAACAGAATTTCACTCGTTCATGCAAAACCAATGGCCAGAAACGTACAAGAACTGGCTGGAAGACCCGTCGGCAACACCTGCAGAGAACCAAGGTTTAACCCAGCTAGCTTATGGGATTGCAATCACTGCAAGACAAGTTAAAGCGGACTTCAATGAGCAAGACAAACCAGTTTTCTTAATGGTGGTACAGAAGAACGAAGACAACGTGTATGACCAACATCTACTTGAAGTCGAGCTACAAAAGCAGGGTGTTCGCACGGTTCGCCGTACCTTCGAACAATTGAGCTCTCAGCTTTCTACGGGTGATAACCAACGCTTGTTGTTGCAAGATATCGGTGCTGTTGATGTTGTGTATCTTAGAGCGGGTTACCAGTATTCAGACTACTGGGCCCCCGAGCTTAATGAATCAATTTGTTGCCACACGCTAAGTCAGACGCGTTTGTTCATTGAACAACACCATGTCGCTGTGAATGCCACCTTCAGCCAGCAGCTAGCAACCAGTAAAACCATGCAAATGCTGCTGACCATGATGCCTGCTTCAGAATACGCACGTTGGGGTTTAACGCTAGAAGAAGCCGAATTGGTGAAGAGTATTTTAGCCGACATGAAGCCAATCACCAGTGAGTCGATTGAATGGTTCAATACCCAAGCGAATAAGCAAGAATGGGTGCTAAAAAACCAAGGTGAGGGCGGTGGTCACTGTGTATTCGGTGACGATATCAGCCAGCAACTGAGCCAACTTAAGCCAGAAGAGTACGACGCGTGGGCTCTGATGCAGCGCTTGTACCCACATGAGCGTGACGTACCAACCATTGCAGTGCGTGATACTCAACAAACACTCGTGACAGACTTAGTCAGCGAAGTCGGCCTATTCACCGCTTACTACCAAGGTAAGCCTGTGACCGAGCTGGACGGCTATGCGGGCTACTTGATCCGCAGTAAGCCAGCGAGCGAAAACGAAGGCGGGATCCACAGTGGCAAAGGCATTCTAGATTCGTTGGTGTTGATTGATTAATGCAATGTCTATAAACAAAACCAGAACCCACGTTCTGGTTTTTTTGTATCTGTGAACAGCCAAAATGTCGGTAAATCTAAAACAACAATCACGCCCCAGACTTGGTAAAAGCCAGTGGCGTTTGTCCTGTTTGTTGTTTGAAAAAGGCAATAAATGCGCTGTTGGATGAGAACTCTAACTGGTGTGCCACATCGCCGACTTGTCGGTTTTCTGAGAGCAGTTCAATCGCTTTAAATAAGCGCCACTGTTGCCGCCATTCTTGATAGGTCATGCCTGTTTCGGCTTTGAATAATCGGGAAATCGTCTTGGTGCTTGCGCCAACTGAGTTCGCTAATGTCGATAATGCAGGGGCAAGAAAAGAGGCGGTTCGAACTTGCTTGCAAAAGCTTTTAAAGCGGCGATCTGTGGGTAGCGGCAAGATGAACGAATGCTGATTGGCACTGTAAAACTCTTCCCAGAATAGGTTGGCGGTGTTGGTGGTTTGCTCCGGTACAACGTTCCAATCCCAAAAGGCCATCTTATTGATCAGCGCCTTCAAAAGTTCGTTCACTTCCACAATCTCAATGGCCTCTGGGCAGGTGTAAATACTGCTATCGAAATACAGTGAGCGATAGGCAACCACATTGGTCATTTGCGCTCGGTGCTTGGTATAGGGCGGGATCCACACGGCTTTGGTCGGCGGTAAAATGCAAAGGGCGTTTTCTAAGGTCAAGGTGATACAGCCTTGCGGAGCATACAGAAGTTGCCCCTTAACGTGGTGATGTATGCCCGAGTCATGTTTGCCTAGCTCTGCGGCAATGCCAACTACAGGCGCGGGTAAGCTGTCTGCATCAAACTCGATGGTCTCACTAATTAATGCCATTTGTCCTAATCTTGTTGTTTTTGGTTTTAATGTTGTTAACGAGCCAAGGTTAGTTTCCCCTAGACTTCCCGTCAAGTTCACTGGTCTTGGAAAAATGATGAAAACAAAACCCTCTTTATGGCAAATGGTGCTGCTGTTGATGTTCCCTCAAATCGCAGAAACCATCTATAGCCCAACTCTGGATTCAATATCGAAATCCTTTGATGTCAGCTACACACAAGCCGCTCAAACCCTATCGATTTACTTCTCTGCATTTGCGGTGGGTGTGGTGGTATGGGGCGTGTTAGCGGATAAATGGGGACGTCGCCCCACCATGTTATTGGGGATGGGATTATTCGCCTGTTCAGCACTCATTGCCATGCAAACCGACAGTTTTACGTGGTTGATGATAGCAAGAGCGATGGGCGCTTTCGGACTTGCTGTTGGCTCTGTCGTCACTCAAACCATGCTTCGAGATGCTTTTAGCGGAACAGAGTTAGCTAAGGTATTTGGTTACATGGGCATGGGGTTGTCGATTAGCCCAATCATCGGGTTGCTACTTGGTGGTCAATTAAGCCAAGCAGGCGGGCATCAATATGTGTTTATTGCCCTATTTATTATGGTATTAGCGTTGCTGATACATAGCTTATGGTCACTGCCCGAAACACAGCAATCTAAGCAGCCGTTGCAATTGAAATCGCTCAGTATTCACATGATTACAGACAGCGGTATTTGGCTATCTGCACTGCTTGTTGCGTCATTCAACATTGCGCTGTTCTCGTATTACCAACTGGGTTCATTCACCTTTTTACAGCTTGGATTCAGCATCGAGCAGTTTGGTTATAGTGGCGTCGTGCTTGGGTTCGGAACCTTGTTAGGAAGCTTGGTTAATAAAGCGCTATTGAAACGACAAGTGTCATCTATCTCTTTGATTGGCTTAGCGGCAGGACTGCAAACATTAGGTGCGGTGGGTGTGTATTTTTCACAACACACGATCTGGTTCTTGCTTCCGATGATGTTGGTGGTTATGGCGTTTGGTATTGCGATTCCCAATGTGTTGAGCCGTGCGTTGGTGCGTTACCAATCTCAGGCAGGAAGTGCAGGCGCACTGTTTGGTTTGATGTATTACACCTTGATTGGTTCAGGGCTCGCTTTAGCAGGAATGATCCAAGATCTAGGTGTGGTGTTGGTACTTTGTGGCGCGTTATCTGTGTTGGTGACGATACGCAGTCGACTCTAGCTTAAACGGTAAACCTCTCATCTATATCGATAAATTCCGCATTCTATTGAGTGCGGAATTTTTCATTTTATTGATTCATAAATTAGGATGTTGACATGGGTAGAGTGATCGTTCTACCCTGTAAGTAGAACAATCATTCTACCCCCCTTGTCGGGTATTGAGAGAGCACTATGTTGAGAGAGCACTATGTTGAGAGAACAGATTGCAGCAAGCCTTGAAGTAGCGTTCAGCCAACAAGGTTTTGCTGAGCCGAGCGTTGCACAGCTGAAAACCGCGTGCGGTGTGAGCCTAAGAACCCTGTATAAACACTTCCCTTCAAAAGAAGCGATGATTGTTGGTGCATTGGAATACCGACACCAACGCTACCTCGATTTCTTACTGGAGGCGTCACCAGAGGCTGGTTTGGAATCTGTCACTCATATCTTCAACAAGCTTCAACAATGGTTAGAAGAGTATGCGCCGCATGGGTGCATGTCGATGAATGCGATTGCTGCGTTCCCTGATAATGAGCTTATCAACCAAGCGGTTACGCAGCATAAAGAACAAGTTCGTTTGCTTATAGGCAAGCAGAGCCAGCGAGATGATCTCGCGACACCACTATTTTTACTTCATGAAGGCGTATCAAGCGCGTGGCCAGTATTAGGCGAAGAAGCGGTGGCATCAGCACAGAATATGGTTACAAAATTACTCGAGGAAACACGATGAAATTCGAACTACCGAAAACAATGAAAGGCGTAGAGATGTTGGGTCACGGTGGAGCAGAAATGCTTAGCTACCGCGAAGATATCGCTATTCCTCAAATCGAACCTAATGAAGTGCTGATCAAAGTGATGGCAGCAGGCGTTAACAATACCGATATCAACACACGAATCGGCTGGTACTCAAAAAGTGACGATTCAGACGACGCAAGCTGGTCGGGTGAAGCACTAAAGTTCCCTCGTATCCAAGGTGCTGACGTGTGTGGTTTCATCGTAGCAGTTGGCAATGAAGTCTCTGCTGATCGTATTGGTGAGCGCGTTCTTATCGAGCCTTGTTTAACGGAAGTGTACGGACGAGATCTGCCACAGCCATGGTATTTCGGTTCTGAGTGCGATGGTGGTTTTGCTGAGTATACAAAAGTCGCAGCGAAGCACGCTTATGCGGTGAACAGCACTATGTCGGATGTTGAGCTAGCGTCTTTCCCATGTTCTTACTCGACGGCAGAGAACATGCTGACTCGCGCGAATGTGGTTGAAGGTGAGCGCGTGCTTATCTCTGGCGCATCGGGCGGCGTGGGTTCGGCAGCGATTCAATTGGCGAAAGCGCGCGGTGCTTACGTGATTGCGATTACTAGCCCAAGCAAAAACCAACAGTTACTTGAGTTGGGTGCTGATGAAGTGATTGCTCGTGATGCGGATTTGGTGGAAGCATTAGGTGCAAGCAGTGTGCACGTGGTTATCGACTTGGTTGCCGGTGACAAGTGGCCAGAGTTTCTTGACGTTCTAAAACCGCATGGTCGTTATGCTGTATCAGGGGCGATTGGTGGTGCGATGGTCGAGCTTGATGTTCGTACTCTATACCTGAAAGACCTTAGCTTTTTTGGTTGCACAGTTTTAGAACCGCAAGTATTCCAAAACTTGGTTAATCGTATTGAAAAACAGCAGATTAGCGCAATTGTCGCGGAGTCTTTCCCATTGGCAGATATCCATACTGCACAAGATGAGTTCTTGAAGAAAAAGCACGTCGGCAAGATTGTACTAGAAGTAGCAGAGCGCTAATTTAGTCAGCTGCACGATTTAGATTGATGGAAGAGCGAGCAAGCGTTATTTGCTCGCTCTTTTTGTTTCTGGCGAATACCGAGGGGTTTGGCTTAGCAAACTGGTGAGTAACAGATCCTATACAGCTGAAAAATTAATGATTCATTTATCACGGTATGGTTTATGAGTTACGTGTGCGATAATCACCGCCGTTATATATCCCGATCTATATTGTATTCATCTAGGAGCCGTATTGATGTTTAAAAGGGTATTACAGGCACTATTTTCCCCTTTCGTTACTAATCAAAGTAAGCAAAGCCATTCTTCAAAAAGTGTCTCCCAACAAGCTACCCCCCAACAAACGACCTGTGAGCAGCAAAATGTTAAAGCAGAGCAAGTTACTCCTCGCACTTCAATCTTTGTTCCGCCTTCGTCCGCTCAGCCATCATCATTAATTGTCGATAAAACGATAAGCCTTCACGATGGTGAGTTTCTTGATTATCTGTTTGGAGAATCACGCCTGAGAACAGAGTCAGATCCGTTTAGCGACTTTGTGGCTTGCCAAATCGAACGCTTGATTCGCTCTCCGAAAGCGCTGCTTAATGAACTGCCCGTCATGCCAGCTTCCGTGACCACGTTAATGGCAGAATTACAGAGCGACGAGTTTGATGTCGAGGCGCTGTTAAGGGTGATTGAGCGTGAACCAAGCATGGCTGCCGATGTGATTAAACTGGCTAACAGCGCCTTCTACAAGCGCAGTGAAAAACAAGTTACCGACTTGAAGACCGCTTTCCTAAACATGGGTTCACAAGGGCTAATCGAAGGCGTGGTGAATTCTTACATGAAGAACTTTACCCCGGGTAATAATATTTACTGGCGTCATTTCGGTGAGAAGATTTGGAATCACAGCATTCAAACCGCGTCTTTTTCTAAGGAGTTGATGAAAGAGTCACGAGCTCAAGAAGACCAAGCCACAGCCTACTTTGTTGGGTTGATTCGTAATCTAGGCAAGATGATCATCTTCCAAATGATGGTAGAAGCTTTTAAACATGTAGACCCTTCAGTGCCGCCTAACTCGTTAGCATTGAAGCGTTTGATGAACAGTTACTCTATTCGTTTGACCTACACCATTGCGAAGTTTTGGGAAATGCCGGAATCGGTGCTGACGGTGATTGGATACCAAGAATCGAGTCGATATGAATGCACCCGGCTTGGCCAAGCCGTATTTGAGGCTAACTACCTAAGTGAGTTGAAATACTTATTGGAAGAGCAGGCGATTGATATTGAGCAGTTTAAAGCGCGATGCAAAGAAACGTTGATGTCACCAGCGGCATTCAAAGTGGCTAACCGCATCCATAAAGAGTCTGAATTAGCATTGGCAGGATAAACTGCTGGCTTAGGGCTTCGTGACCTAGGAGCTGGGGCTTAGCCGTGTTTATTCTGGACACTGTTTTTCAGCAGTAGATTGTAAATGGTCTTACGAATCAGTAAGACCATTTTTGTTTTTGGCTGACTGTATTTAGTTTTGAATTGATCGCAACAGCGGTTTAGGGGATTTCAGCCAGTTCCTGTTTCAAGCTATCAATCTTGCGCAGTTCTTTGTCGATCTTATGTTGGTACTTTTGGATCTTATCGGCTTTGTCGTCTTGTTTAGCTTCTTCTAAGTCGGCTCTGTACTCGGCCAAATCTTCCTCATTGGATTCGATTTTTTCACGGAGTTCGTCTTTCAAACCTTCGTTGGTGCAGTTCTCTTTCGCAGCTTTCAGTGCGGTGGTCAATCGCTCGACTTTGTATTGATTGTCGTACTGTTCCGCTTTCTTTATTTGATATTCGATCTCGCAGAACTTTTTCTCACAGCCTGTGAGCGCGTCGCATTCAGTGCTTGCCATACTGTTAAATGAAAATACACAGAGAAACAGCATTGAGCCTTTTAGATGTCGATTCATGATTTACCATTCTAATGGGTCTATTGAATTTGAGCCGAGTTTCCATCGTAATCTAGCACTCCCGTTGTTTGCTATTGGCAGAGGAGTGTTAAAGATAAGTCTTTGTGCCTAATGATTTATCTCTATCAAGGAGTGGTTCAGATATGACTAATCCATACCTTTTCGAGAGCGCACCAACCGAATCCATTCACTTGAGCACCCTGTATCTTTTCTGATACCTCCAAGTTAAACACCTCCTGTTTGAGCTCAACCACAATCCCGGTTTCATCGAGCCAGCGTCTAAGTTCTGACAACATATTCATTGCTCGATAGAGGTTTGGCTCGCGTCGAATTGAGGTTATCCTTTGCTCAATCGTATTTAGCCTCTCAGTGGCTAGCGATAAGCCTTCAAAAGGGAAACGAGTAAAGAAATTTAACCATGAAGAGAAGGTGTCGTTTTCATCAATAATACTGCACAGCGTAATGTCTTTGGTCGCTGTGTAATGCCCATATTCGACACTGGTTTTTTGATCGCCAGATACAGACAATTGCTCGAAAAGTGCTTGGCATTCAGAGGTGTCTTCAACAGTGAACTCACGAGTGGTTTTCGACGACTTAGGGTTTTGAACCTTGAAGAAGGTTGAACCGCAATCTTGTAGAGCTGAATCACTCGCTCCACTCACCGTGACCGTTTTCTCTGGCATTTTGACGCACACTTGGTTTTGCGCACATGCCTTAGTTTGTGACCATTCAGGATAAACCCAAAGCTCGACTCGATTGAGAATAGGCGCGCTGTGTGAATAGGCACTGTTACGGTTTAACCTCAGCATCTTGCTTGAGAATATCTCCACCGCGAAAGCGCCTGAGCCAATTAGCTTATCTTCTGATGTGTGCTCAAATATCGAAGCCTCAGCTTTAGCCAGTAATCGAGGCAAATGCCAATCAGGCTCGCTCAGAGTCACTTTGATCACATCGCCAGTGACAGCCGAGACTTCAACAATATGTTGATAGCAACGACGCCAGAGTTTGCTCTTAGAGAGTGAGGAGAGACAGCGTACTATGTCTTGGACTTCAAGCGTTCGACCGCTATGGAATTGAACACCATTACGCACTTGGAAATTCCAAATGGTAGCATCTTCATTAGACTTCCAATGATAAGCCAAATCACCGCTCAGCTTGCCCTGTTGAATTGCAGTGAGGCGTTGGCAAATCTGCATCACTAAGAAACGTTCAGTACGCCTTAGTACACGCTGAGGGTGGAGTGCTTCAAGTTCTCGGTGAAAGGGAATGTATGCGACGTTCTGTGTTGAATGATTGTTGCTACTCAGAAAGGCTTGTAACTCAGAGCCAGCGTTGCGGCCATTGAAGCTTAAGGTGTTAAACACCTGCTCAATATTGCCTGAATCTGCTTGGCTTCGTGCGTATTGGTAACACGCTTCCATCGGTTCAACCAAACACGTAAGCTGCGCCTTTTTGTTGCGCCCAGAACTGGCTTGCCATTCAATCCAGCTTTGCGCTGTCATTGCTTTCAATAGAGTTTGAACGTGACGTTCACTCACATGCAGTAACGCTGCCAATTGGCTGACTTGGCAGCGCGACATTCCAGGCCCAAAAGCCTGAAATATCTTTTCGTACAGTTCAAGCTTGCGCTTAAGGTTGCCCAATTCGAAGTCCTAAATGTTAGGTTGAGTTAAATGTTGGTAGCCAGCATCAATGAGTGCTTTTTCCATGGTATCCAGTACCTGGGCACTTACCTTTGAGCTTAGAATATCAGACTGCGTTTTTCCCTCTAGCACCAGCTGTGAGAAGTGTTCGATTTGATATTCGAACCCATTACCTTGAATTGGGTGCTCGATGATGAAGGTTTCATTCTGATATTCGACCTCGATGTAGGCAGGGTTCCACCATTTCTCTTGAATCGTGATGGTGATATCTGGGCCAGTTAATCGCGCTGCGCGTGGAAGGTCGCGCACTGTCGATGCCGAGATGGTGGCGTTGATCTCGCCGGAAAACTGAAAGCAGGAGTCGGTATCAACGTTCGAACCCTCATAAAGGCTCGACATATCTACTGTAGGGCTAGATGGTTTAACTCCAAGCGTGCGGCATAAATCGTAGAAAAACCACAGCCCGTAGACGCCAACATCGAGCGTTGCCCCACCTGCCAAGTCCGGGTTGAAGATAAACAGTTTAGGATCGTAGTTGTGATGGTTACCAAAGCTGGCTTCTATCGAATCAATCTTAATCTTGTTGTTGGCTAAGAATGACGTGAGCTCACGATAAGCAGGGAACACGACGGTCTTCATCGCTTCTAGCAGCATCACACCGTTTTGCTCTGCGAGGGCTTTCATCTCTAGCCAATCGCCAAGGTTGGTGAAGGCTGGCTTTTCTACCAGCACGTGCTTTTTATGACTTAGAAACAGTTCAGCCAAAGGCTTGTGATAAGGATGAACCGTGGCGATGTATACCGCTTCAACATCTGGATTTTGCGCCATGGCTTCATAAGACCCATAAGCCTTGTTGCAACCAAATTTATCAGCAAACACAGAGGATCTTGAGTGATTTCGTGCTGACACTGCGTAGAGTTCGCCATATGAGGAGTGCTCGGTGAGTGCGGTCGCAAAGCGGTTAGCGATGTTACCCAATCCAGCGATGCCCCATTTAATTTTGCGTTGCGTGTTGCTCATTACTTACTCCAAATCTTTGCTTTGTAATAAGTGTACTTAGAGTTGACCAATACAAATAGAGAACAGATTTCTCAACCTGTTCTCTATTTATCTTATTCTAGTTGAAGCTCCTGATTAGCTCTGCAGGGAGCGTTTCCAATCGGCTAGGGCCTTAATGTGTTTTGGCCCAATACCACAGCAACCACCGACAATATTGGCACCCAATGCATGCCAGCGTTTTGCGTAAGCTAAGTAACCTTGGCCATCTAACTCGCGCATCTCTTGAAGCATGTCATTCGCTTCATGTTCGCTGCTGATGGGCGCAAAGTTGTTTGCATAGACACCGATGTCTAGGTCGCAGCCTAATTCATCAATTACTTGTTTAGCATCGATGATGGCTTGGTCCATTACTTCCGGTACCGAGCAATTAAACATAATGCCTTTCGCGTTTGATTGGCAGGTCAATTTGATTGCGTCTGTTACGCTCTCACCAGAACGAATGTTGGCTGAGTCACCCTTGGTGTCTTCCAAGCTAAAAGCGTAGTAGCACGGCTTCTCTGATTGCTTAAGTACCGCATGAATGGATTCGAATTCTTGCAGGCTACAGATGGTTTCCGCGATCCAAAGGTCGATGTTGGGATCTTGTGCATCGTAAAGAGTTTGAATGATTGGTGCCGCTTCTTCGACCTTGAACAAATCAGGTCGGTAGCTGCCAAACGGTGGCGGAATCGCACCTGCAACTTTAACTGTGTGAGGGGCGTTGTCAGCAACCGCTTTAGCCAGTTCACCAGATAGCGCCGCTAGTTCAAAGCCTCGTTGTTCAAAGAGCTCTTCACCCAAGTGAAAAGGGACACACGCGTAGCTATTAGTGATTAGGATTTCAGCACCTGCGTCGACAAAGTTTTGATGCGCTTGGCTGACAAATTCAGGTGCTTCAATCAGTGCTTGAGCACTCCAAAGCGGTTGAGAAAATGGGGCGCCAATTTCTTTGAGTTCTCGGCCCATGCCGCCATCAAGTATGGTTAGTGGTTTCATATTCAATACTATCTAAACAATTGCTGAAGTTCTGCCGTCACCATATCAGACAACCTTGTAAGACAGAAGCCATCAAAGTGGAAGTGGTTTAACCAAATCAATGTATCTCAATAACCAAAGGAAAAGAGTTGGAGAGGTAATTGCTGCTATGCTGCATTGGGTTTTAGAGATATGTTTGTCTCACTAACCATCCCAGAACGCTAAATACTAAGTCACTACAATCTGTAGAGGGAAAGTGCATTGAAGTTAACGAATAAACTCGTACGTTACCCACACATTGATGTTGATCGTGCATTTGAAAAAGAAGCTGAATTATTGCAGCAAATACAGGCGGGTGAGATTGGACAAGCCTTAATGCTTTGGCAAGCAAAAACGCCGACACTCGTTTTGCCCTCAGGTAAAAAGTGGCCAGTGACACTAGAGTCTAGAAAGCAACTCGAGACGCAAGGCTGGCAACTCACTTCGCGTAAAACGGGTGGCGCTCCCGTTCCCCAATTGCCGGGTATCATAAACCTATCGCACATTTATCATTGGCCTCGTGATGAAGCTTACAACATCCAAAAAGCGTATCTACACCTGTGCAATGTCTTAACCCTGTTTTTTAAAGAGTTAGGCGTTGATGTGGATGTACACGCAACCCCCGGTTCTTATTGTGATGGTGACTACAACCTCAATATCAATAAACAAAAAATAGTGGGTACTGCTCAGCGTGTTTTGTTGAAACGAGGAGGCGGTCAAATCGTACTTTCACAAGCCTGTATTTTGCTCGACGTTGACTTAGAGAACATCGTTGCGCCAGTGAATTTTTATAATCAAATTTGCGATAACCCGACCGTGGTTGATGCGCAGGTTCATACGCTGTTGTCCGCGCATGTGACGCCTCTACCCAACGTAGATTCACTCTTTCAGCAGTTAAGCCAAACCTTCATCAAGTATGCGTAGTATGAGTCTACTTTAAACTCTATACGAACTAGTTGGGGGACGAAAAATTCCAAAACTATGTGTTGATGAGAACGAATGGGTTGAAGTTGAGGGAGCGGAAACTTTATAATGTTACTTGTAACATAATAAAGAGTTCACATAGTTATGAAAGAGCCGCACAAGAAAACTCGAACCACACTTCAAGATGTGGCAGACAAAGTAGGCGTCACCAAGATGACCGTCTCTCGTTACATGCGTAATCCCGATTCAGTTGCAGCCAAAACTCGCGAGAAAATTGCTGCGGTTATTGAAGAGATGGGATACATCGAAAACAAAGCGCCAGCGATGCTCTCTAAGTCGTCGAGTAAAGCGATCGGTATCTTGCTCCCTTCATTATCAAACCAAATCTTTGCCGCGTTTGTTCAAGGTATCGAAACGGTTACCAAAGAGAACGGCTACGAGACGTTGCTCGCTCACTTTAGCTATGATGCTGTGGAAGAAGAGGAAAAAATTGCTTCGCTGCTTTCGTATCAAGTTGATGGGTTGATATTGACAGAAAGCCACCACACCCCCCGCACGTTACAGATGATTAAGAACTCTGGGGTCTCTGTGGTTGAAACCATGGAATTGCCGAGTAAACCGATTGATATGGTTGTCGGCTTAGACCACATCGATGCTTCTTATCACGTCGTGAAGCGCATGATTGAAGCCGGTAAGTGCTCTATTGCTTACTTTGGCGCTCGACTGGATGCGCGAACTAAATTGCGTTTGCAAGGCTATGACAAAGCGATGCATGAGGCTGGATTAGAGCCTAAGCACGTGTTGACTGAACAGCACTCTAACTTCTCTTTGGCTGAGGATCTGCTTGATCGCGCTCTTGCAGATTATCCAGATCTAGATGGCGTGTTCTGCACTAATGATGACATCGCGATAGGTACCTTGCTCATTGCCCAGCAACGTGGAATCCAAGTGCCGCAACAGCTATCTGTGGTGGGCTATAACGCTCTAGATATCGGTCAAACGATACGCCCCAAACTGACCAGTGTGGATACGCCACGTTATGAAATAGGTAAGAAAAGTGCCGAGCTACTGCTTGCCCGATTGAAAGGTGAGCCAGTCGCGGAAACGGTAGTGGATATGGGCTATCGCATCACTGATGGCGAAAGCGTTTAACCAAGTATCGTGGAAACCGAAAGGGGCATCGAAATGATGCCCCTTTTGCGTTTACATTTAAGCGATAACAAAATTAGACGATAAAACTCGCCCCTTGTTCTGCACTCGAAACGCTTTGGCGCATCACGCTAAATAGGTTGCGCCCCATGGTTTGTTGGTTGGCGTCTACCTCAAACACTCTCGCTTGGCGAGACTGCATGTCGTTGAGGTTATTGAGTTCACCACTCGCACAATCTAAGCGCAGAATATCGCCTTCGCGAATAAGCCCAATGGCTCCGCCTCGAATAGCCTCCGGAGAGACATGAATCGCAGACGGGATTTTCCCTGAGGCTCCGGAAAGGCGACCATCTGTAACGAGAGCCACTTTAAAACCTTGCTTTTGTATGTTGCCTAGAATCGGCATGAGCTTGTGCAGTTCCGGCATCCCGTTTGCTGCTGGGCCATTGTTTATCACCACAACAATGCAGTCTTTGTTGAGCTCACCTCGTTGATATGCGGCTTCTACCTTGTGTTGGCAATCAAAAACTACCGCAGGTGCTTCTATTACACGTTGCTCTTCTGCAACAGCTGACACCTTAATCACTGCCTTGCCAAGGTTCCCTGACAGGACGCGCGTTCCGCCTGTGCTTTGGAATACTTGTTCTAGACCTGCAATTACTTTTGCGTCTGCCGACTGCTCGCACTTTTTCCATGTTAGCTTTCCATTTTCCAGCTCTGGAATACTCATTTGATCTTCAAATGAGCCAAAGGTAGGTGTGACATCTCGGTGCAGTAAATTGGCTTGATCTAAACGGCGCAACAGCGCGGGTACTCCTCCAGCTGCTTGGAATGCATTCATATCTGCAGGCCCGTTGGGATAAACTCGAGCAAGCAAAGGCACCACATCGGATAGATCGCTGATGTCTTGCCAAGTCAGAATAAATCCTGCCGCGCGTGCTACCGCGACCATGTGAATGCTGTGGTTAGTGCTGCCACCTGACGCGAGTAGGGCAACAATGCCATTGATTAAGCTTCTAGCGGTAAAGACTTCAGAAAGTGGACGGAAATTTGAAGCTTGTGGTGTCATTGACGCAATTTCAATGGCGGCATGCTGAGTGAGCGATGCGCGCAATTCAGAGTCAGGGTGAATAAACGCTGAGCCCGGTAGCATCAAGCCCATTGCTTCGAATACGAGCTGATTGGTGTTCGCGGTGCCGTAAAATGTACATGTACCAGCGGAGTGGTAAGCGTTGCATTCCATATCAAGTAGAGCGCTTTTTCCTACTTTACCTGCGGCATACTCTTGGCGGACGTTGACTTTCTCCTCATTGCTAATCCCGGTTGCCATTAATCCTGCTGGAACAAAGGCGGTAGGCAGGTGTGCAAAGGAGAGTGCTCCCATTAACTGCCCTGGGGCGATTTTATCGCAGATTCCAAGTAATAGTGTGGAATCAAAAACGTTATGGCTGAGCGACATAGCCGTGGACTGAGCAATCAAGTCTCTTGAAAACAAAGACATATCCATTCCTGGTTGCCCTTGAGTTACCCCATCGCACATTGCAGGAACACAACCCGCAACTTGAGACGTGTGGCCGAACTTAGCTAACGCCTTTTTGATCTGATCAGGATAGTGTTGATACGGCTGGTGGGCGCTTAACATATCGTTGTAAGAGCTGATTAACGCCACATTAGACTTAGTGAGATCAAGGATGGAGCGTTTCTCATCGGAACAAGAAGCCGCGACAGCGTGAGCTAAGTTACCGCAAGAAAGCCCTTTGCCACCTTTGCCTGCAGAGGCTTGATGTTGAGTTCGGTTTAGAAACGCTTCACGATCCGCTGTGCTTCGTTCGATTAATCGTTGAGTAACTGCTTGGATAGTTGGAAGTGTCATACGGTTTCTGCCTCATCAGTCATTGAAAGCACAATCGCAGCACAGTCCACAACGTCATCAATATCGCCATCAATGCTGATTACAACCGTATCTGGTTCGTGATCGGGTCTTTCTAATGCTTCGAATTGGCTTTTAATCATGTTCTCTTTCATGAAGTGACCTTGGCGCTGACGCATTCGATGCAAGATCAGGTCAACATCGCCATCTAAAAAGAGAAAGGTGAGGTTTTTGTTCCCTTCGCGAATTTGGTCCCGGTACTTCTTCTTCAACGCAGAACACACAATAATGCCGTGCTCATTTTTACTTTCTAGGCTGTACGCTGCATCACGAACACGCTCCAGCCATGGAATACGATCATCATCATTAAGAGGTTGGCCTGACGCCATTTTTTGAATGTTTGCACGAGGATGAAGGTCGTCACCATCAATAAACTTACGCCCAAGTTTTTTTGCCAACTGCTCGCCTATCGTGCTTTTCCCGCAAGCACTGACACCCATGACGATGACACTACTACCAGCCATAACTCAATCCTCTTAACAAATTTGCGCGTGATCTCAATTTTGAACATCGCTTGTAAATATGGCTTTATCTTATAAGTGTTATCGGTAACATGTTACCGGTAACTCAAGGAAGTGTGATGAAGGACACAAAACAACAATTCACAACAATTGTGATTGTTTTTGCATCCTACTGACTGAAAATTAGTCACATCTCACTATATTCGCGTTTAAAAATCACTGGAAAGAGATCTTTGGGGGATAAAATGGCCAACGATTACCGCGCAATTGCGAAATCTGTTGTTGAGCATCTTGGGGGCAAGACAAATGTGGCAGCCCTGACACACTGTATGACTCGACTACGATTCGTTTTACACAGCCAAGATGGCGTCGATATCAACAAACTAAAAGCACTGAAAGGTGTGATGGGTGTTGTTGATAATGGAGACAAAGTACAAGTTATCATTGGTAACGAGGTATCGTATGCATACAAAGAAGTGATGGCGCTTTGTGAGCTATCCACTGTATCTGAGTCAGAGGTTCCTGCTAAAAAAGAGAAGCTAACGGCTAAGTCAATTGGTGCGAAAATGTTGGATGCACTGGTTGGCACCATGTCGCCTCTTATCCCAGCAATCATTGGCGCTTCAATGGTCAAACTGCTCGCCATGGTACTTGAGATGCTGGGTTGGGTTGAGCCAAATGCGCCAACTTTGATTATCTTGAAAGCGATTGGCGATGGTGCTTTCTTCTTCCTACCGGTTATGGTTGCCGCTTCTGCATCGATCAAGTTCAAGACCAATATGTCTCTTTCCATTGCTATTGCTGGCGTCTTGATTCACCCGAACTTTATGGAATTGATGGCACAAGCTGCAGAAGGCAAGCACGTTGATTTCTTCGGTATCCCAATCACGTCAGTAAAATACACCTACACGGTTATTCCTGTACTTGTGATGACTTGGGCTCTTTCTTACATAGAACGTTGGGTAGATAGCATTACCCCTGCTGTGACTAAAAACTTCCTGAAACCTATGTTGATCGTATTAATTGCAGCTCCGGTTGCTATCGTACTTATCGGTCCATTTGGTATTTGGGTGGGTACCGCACTTTCAGCGCTTGTTTACACAATTCATGACACATTAGGTTGGTTGTCGGTCGCTATCATGGGTGCACTGTGGCCTCTACTGGTTCTTACTGGTATGCACCGCGTATTTACTCCAACAATTATTCAAACCATTGCCGAGACTGGTCGTGAAGGTATGGTTATGCCTTCAGAAATCGGTGCCAACCTTGGTATGGGTGGTGCGTGTCTGGCTGTTGCTTACAAAACCAAAAACAGCGCACTAAAGCAGACATCATTAGCCGCGGGTGCTTCAGCTATCTTCGCCGGTATCTCTGAGCCTGCTTTGTACGGTGTGCTTGTTCGTCTTAAACGTCCACTTATCGCAACAATGATTACTGGCTTCATCGTTGGTGCACTAGCGGGTATGGGTGGCCTTGCGAGTCACTCGATGGCAGCGCCAAGCTTGTTTACGAGCGTTCAGTTCTTCGATGTGAATGACCCGATGAGTATCGTTTGGGTGTTCGGTCTGATCGCATTGTCTATTGTTCTGTCATTCGTTCTAACCCTAGTTCTAGGCTTTGAAGATGTTCCAGAAGATGATGCCGATGAGAAAGCAACTTCAGAGCCAGCAAAGAAAGAAACTGGCAAGGCAGAAGAGAAGACCACTGTAGTGTCCGCTTCTTAATTAGAATTGATTAATTTATTCAGTCACCTTACTTCATCGTAAGGTGACTTTTATTGTTTCCGAGGTATTCGATGTCAAACATTCAATTTCCCGAAGATTTCTTATGGGGCGGCGCTATTGCCGCAAACCAGTCTGAAGGCGCTCACTTAGCGGGTGGTAAAGGCCTTACAACCGTAGATATGATCCCTTACGGTGAGAACCGCATGCCAATTAAGCTTGGTCAGGTTGATAAGGTGACGCTCTGCGAAGACGAGTTTTACCCAAGCCATAACGCGATAGACTTTTATCACCGTTATAAAGAAGACATCGCCTTACTGGCAGAGATGGGATTTAAAGTGTTCCGTGTATCAATCGCATGGAGCCGAATCTTTCCAAAAGGTGATGAGCTAGAGCCGAACCAAGCCGGGTTAGACTTTTACCGTGATGTTTTTGAAGAGTGTAAGAAATACGGTATTGAGCCACTAGTAACCTTGTGCCATTTCGATGTGCCAATGCATTTAGTTAATGAGTATGGCTCGTGGCGTAATCGCAAGATGATTGAGTTCTTTAGCCGTTACGCGAGAACCTGTTTCGAGAACTACAAAGGTTTGGTGAAGTATTGGCTAACCTTTAATGAAATTAATATCTTACTGGCAAGCCCATTCTCTGGTGCTGGATTGTTGTTCCAAGAAGGCGAAAATCACGATCAAGTGAAATACCAAGCTGCCCACCATGAGCTAGTGGCGAGTGCTTTAGTGACTAAAATTGCCCATGAGGTTGATGAGCAAAATCAAGTGGGTTGTATGCTAGCGGGCGGTAATTTCTACCCTTACTCTTGTAAGCCTGAAGATGTTCTCATGGCCATGGAAAAAGACCGCGAGAACCTGTTCTTTATCGATGTTCAATCACGTGGTTACTATCCATCTTATGCTCAAAAAGTATTTGATAACAAAGGTGTGGTGCTTGAAACACAAGAAGGAGATTTCGAGATCCTGAAAAATACTGTCGATTTCATCTCTTTCAGTTATTACGCTTCACGCTGTGCTTCCGCTGATATGAATGCAGGAAATACGAGTGCAGCGAACGTCGTCAAGTCAATCAAAAACCCTCACCTGCCAGCAAGTGATTGGGGATGGGTGATCGACCCTACTGGTCTTCGTATCACGATGAATACCCTATATGATCGTTACCAGAAACCGCTTTTCTTGGTTGAGAATGGCTTAGGCGCTCGTGACACGTTAGATGACAAGGGTGAGGTGAACGATGACTACCGTATCGATTATCTCCGTCAGCACATTGTTGCGATGCATGAAGCGATGGAAGATGGTGTTCCATTGATGGGATATACACCTTGGGGTTGTATTGATTTAGTCGCAGCGTCGACTGGAGAGATGAGCAAGCGCTATGGGTTTATCTATGTGGACAGAGACAACCTAGGCAATGGTACGTTAAATCGTATTCCGAAGAAGTCGTTCCACTGGTACAAAAAAGTCATTGCGAGCAATGGCAGTGATTTAGCGTAATCTTCCCAGTTTAAAATAAGAGAAACGAATAATGAAAACTATTGAACAGCGACTCAGAGATATTCGAATTGTTCCTGTGATCGCGATTAACGACGTTGCCAAAGCGGTTCCTCTTGCGAAAGTACTGGTTGAGAATGGTTTGCCTTGTGCTGAAGTGACATTTCGTACAGAAGCGGCAGCAGAGTCGATTCGTTTGATGCGTGAAGCCTATCCTGAGTTATTGATTGGCGCTGGCACTGTATTAACAACAGAGCAGGTGGATATTGCGATTGACGTGGGTGTTGATTTTATTGTGAGCCCTGGCTTAAATCCAACAACGGTAAAATACTGTCAGCAGCGTGGCGTTGTGATTGTACCTGGGGTTAACAATCCGAGCCTAGTCGAGCAAGCAATGGAAATGGGCCTTAAAACACTTAAGTTCTTTCCTGCAGAGCCATCAGGTGGTGTTTCCATGTTGAAAGCACTTACGGCTGTTTATCCAGTTAACTTTATGCCGACAGGTGGCGTGAACCCAGCTAACGTAGATTCTTACTTAGCGCTAAAATCAGTCGTTGCCTGCGGTGGGACTTGGATGGTTCCTACCGACAAAATGGATAAGGGTGATTGGGATGGAATAGCGGAATTAGTCCGAGCGATCGGTTCGAGATAGTTCGATAGATAGCGACATAGATAGAAAACGAAAGGGCCAGCTGATACTGGCCCTTTTTATTTGCCTTCATTCAGCTCTTTATAGATCGCCGGCTTAATATCCAACAGCGGTGTGTTGTTCAAGCAATCTAAACCTCTTACGGTTACTGTGCCGTTTTCAATTTTCTCAAGCGGTAACACGGCTGCGCCGATTGGGTTTGGCCTGTGAGGTGAGCGCAGTGCGAAGGTGCCTTTGGTTGGTGTATCTTCGTCCCACCTTTGTATCAATTCGTCACGTTTCGCGCCTTCTAACCAATATAAGATCAAGATGTGGTCTCCGGAGTTTAAACCAAGCAAACCTTGTTGGAACTCAGCGTCTAATTTGATTTCACAGATTGGGCCGTTGTCCGGTTGAATGTTATTTGGGCACTCTGAAACCGAATAATAAGGGGTGGTAATTCGGCCAATGAATTTCAGTTCTGCAGACATATTTAGCTCCTATTTGTCATCATTTTTCATGGTCACGAAGGTGTAGATGAAGATCGTAATCAAGATTATGACACCACCGATAATGCTGGTCATTGGCGGGATCTCGGTGAAGAAGATAAACGCCCAGACAGGAGCTAATACCGTCTCCAACATCAGAGTCATTGATACTTCAGGTGCGGTAATGTGGCGAGTGGCAACCATGGAAAGCACACGCCCAACTGGAGCGGTAAACAAGCCCATCATGCCCATGATTAACCACGTTTCAATGCTATAGCTTGATGGTGTTGCAAAGAAAAACATCACTATCGCCAGTAACAAGCCACCTAAGCCAACACTCGCCAATCGGCTGACATCTTGATATTTACGCAGCAAGGTAAACATCATTGAAAGGCAGATCACCGCGAACACCGCCAAAGCGTCGCCCATCCAATTACCCGAAGAAAACGAACCTGAGACGACGATCGTAATGCCGATCATCACGGCCACAATCGCAATTAAGGTTGAGCGGCTGGTGGCTTCTTTCAAGATCAACCAACTGAAAATAGCCGCCACAGCAGGAGCAGCACTGAGGATCACAAAGGTATTAGCGATCGAAGTCATCTTGATGCTGAACACCAAGCCCGATGCACTGCCGAGCATAAGCCCGCCCGCCGCCAATAGTGGCCAACTGCTCTGAATCACAGCTTTTCGGATTCCACGTTTGTCGTTGAACTTAAGCAAGATCGGCATCGATATCGCGCTGAACAAGCCAAACAAGAAGGCCGTGTCGAAGCCACTTACGCCAGCATAGCGAATGAATATCGGATCAATACTCATCAATACAGCACCTGCAATCGCGAGGGTGAAGCCGAAGGTTCGTGTGTTTCTTACTTCTGTTTTCGGGAGGTTCATTGTCGTCATTTCTCTATCCAACTTTTCACTATCAATAAATCATACTGACTAGTATGATTTTTAAAATTGGTTGAGTCAATAAAGATCATACTTTAAAGTATGATCTTTGTTTGGAGGTGGATGAAGTAATGAGCAAGATTGAGCAGAACAAAGAGAAGAAACGACTCGCGATTTTGAAAGCGGCGAAAGACATATTCTTGGCAGAAGGCTACGTGCAGACCAGCATGGACAGAGTTGCCAGCGAAGCGAAAATGACCAAGCAAACGCTCTATCGTTACTTCTCGTCTAAGGATGTGTTGTTTGAAGCGACCTTGAGACAAATGGGCAGCCAAACCGACGACAAATTGGTGGTGCATTTACAACAGGAAGATACTCGACAAGCATTGGTGGGTTTCGCAAAAGACTTTGTCGCGTTCCATCTTTCAAGTGAACACATCGCGACATTTAAGCTGCTCATCGCAGAGGGCAGTAAGTCTCCCGAATTGGTCAGTCGTTTTATGGAGGTTGGCCCAGATGATACCGACCGAGTGCTGATGCAGTTTTTTAATGACCGATTCAATATTGCAGAGCCGAAAACCAAGATAAATCTGTGGCTTGGTATGGTTATGAGTATCAGAGATGGTGTGTTGATGGGAATGCCTGCACCAACAGAACAAGAGATTGAAGCGCATGTTGAAGCGAGTACTGACTTGTTGTTAGCGGCTTTGGCTTAGGGCTTTAAACCTAAAAACTAAGATATACGTTAGGCGCTGCTGTACTTTGATTATTCCATAATATGGAGTGGCAACGCCTGTCGTTTAGCTTGTTTACGTTTATTCGTTAAGAGTTAAATCGAGCGACTACCAAGCAAAGGTCTTAATTACGTTTTGCTTAGTGATCGGGTTATGCGCGATGTCTTGATTGATCTTATCAAGAAACGGCTTGCGCGCTTGAGGGAGCATGCCACGCATTGGCGAGATATTGTTCCCGTGATCACCCCAGTAATAACAATCGAAGTCCTCTAGGTTTTCGAGCAAGTACTTCTCTTCTTCTAAAATCTGCAATGGTGTTGGCAATACAAATTCGCCGCGCTGCACTTCTTTCTCTAATACTGAGCCCGGTTGAACCGCCAAAGCCATAGGTGCAATTGCATCTGGCTGCATGATGTTTAGCAAGCTGGTGGTATTAATCGCATGCTCTTTTGAACGTTCACGACCACCAAGACCAAAGATAAACGAAGCAAGTACTTTAATGTCGGCTTCTCGCGCTAGGTTCATGCCTTCAATAGCGTGCTCACGTGTCATGCGTTTTTTAATTCGATCCAGAACAATAGGGTCACCTGACTCCAAGCCTGAATATGCCATGCTTAAACCTGCCGATTTGATCTCTTTCAGCTCCGATAAGCTCTTACGACGGAAGTCGTTGAAGCCTGAATACAGGGAAATATTCTTGATCTCTGGGAAGGTGATTTTGATGTAATCCAGAATCGAAATCAGCATCTCGGTTCGGATTGCCATCACGTTACCATCGACCAAAAAGATAGACTCTACATGCGGGTAGATCTTTCTCGCAGCATCAATATCTTCAAAGATGTCTTTGATGTCTCTTACTTTGAAACGCTTATCATCAAACATCGTGCAGAAGGTACATTGGTTATTGCTGCAGCCCAATGTTGTCTGGATGAGAACGCTCTCTGCTTCCATCCAAGGACGATAAACTTTGCCTTCAAAACGCATAAATGCTCCTCGGCCTTAGCCTGTATTGTTTCGACGGGGACAAGTCTAACAATCTGCATCTTGGGTGATAATTGGGCAAAGCAGGGAATCAGTGTTAAAGAAATTTTAATAATCGAATGAGCACACAATTCTTTATTGAAATGGAAAAACTGTGTGCTCGGATTAGGTGATGTTCGCGGCTATTTGTTGGGGGCTATCTATGAACGTGTTAGCGTCGATTTATGAGTGCGCTACGCACAACTTCTCTTCGAGTAACTGGTCAAGCACCGCGACCAGTTGTCGGTTTTTGGTAGGGTCTAATGCATCCGCGTGAGGGTCTTTGAATAACCCTGAATCATTATCAAAATATTTCCCAGAAGCGTTAGCAAATTCTTCTGACAGTGCGGCACGACAGAGGATATCCGCACCAATCGCCAGGTCGTTACCATCAACGCCATAAGCATCTTTTACTAGCTTGCTGCCGAGAAAAGAGGCTGGATTGACAGGAATAACCGAAGTGCCCTCTTTCGATAAGGAGTTGGCTAATTCAATAGACCACATCGTTAGCGCAAGCTTACTTTGTGCGTAAACCGGACCATCCAGTTCGCCTGCGTTTGGGCTGGTAAGTGCGTCTAAATCTACGGATGATTGCGCTGCTGAAGATAGGTTCACGATTCGACCTGTCGTATCAAAAAGAGGGAGCAGCTTCTGGGTCAGAAGATAGGGCGCAATAGTGTTCACCACAAAACGCACATCAAGATTATCAGGAGTGGTGACGTCCGACACCTTGTAGACGCCAGCGTTGTTGATGAGTATATCGAGTCGCTTATGGTTGCTTTTGATTTGGGTCGCGAGCTTATCAACATCGGAGAGCGTCGATAGGTCGGCGACGTAGCTTTCGATGATGGCGTTCTTAGACAGGCGAGATAAAGCCGTCACGACTTTGTGGACTTTGGCTGGGTTGCGGCCATGAATGAGAACGTGGTGTCCTTGCTGAGTCAGCGCTTTTGCGGTCTCTAAACCAATGCCATCTGTGGCTCCTGTGATCAGAATTATTTTTTGCATTTTTGATCCTTCAAAAAATAGTTTGAACAACGTTATAACAAAGATTAATGACACATAGTTGCATTTGGCTCACAGGCTGAAGACTCAAATGTGAGTCTATGGGACAAAAAATGGCTAATTTGAAGATAAATGGGTCAGATTTTGGCTGACCCAAATAAGAGAAGTGAACGAGCTATTTGATGTCTTGAACGTTCATAACCAGAGTTTCCCAGTTACGTTGGTTTTCGATATCGTGCTCTAAACCTTGTTCATCGGCAATTTGGAAACGCTTAACCGCAGGGGTTTTGCTGGTTGCTTGGTACAGCCAGTATGCTTCCGCTTTTAGTGCTTCTTCGATAGGTTTGTCGATAGATTCGTACACCGCTTGCTTACATGCGTTGATCGATTCTGCTGGGAATTTTGAAATTCGCTTCGCTAGCGTGTCAACGTATTCACCGATCTCATCTGGCTCTAAAGCCTTGTTGATGGTGCCGTACGCTTCCGCTTCATCTGCATCAAAATCTCGAGCACTTAGGATGATTTCGAGTGCGCGACCTAAACCAACTTGGCGAGCCATTCGTGATGCGCCACCGCCACAAGGAAGGATGCCCATGCCCACTTCCATTTGCATGAATTTATACTTACCGCGAGCGGCGAATCGCATGTCACACGCCAGTGCAAATTCATGGCCTCCACCTCGAGCGAACCCTTCAAGCTTGGCAATGGTGGCTTGCGGTAGTTTGCTGATGCGCTCTAATACAGATTGCAGGTCGAGCAGTTTTGCTTCTTCACGAGACACAGCTTCTGTCGACATGTCTTTTAATAAATTGGTGTCGTAGTGACAGACCCAAATCTCAGGGTTTGCTGATTGGAATACCACAACCTTGATGTCACGGTCGCGTTCCAGTCTCATTGCTAAGCCATTTAAATCGGCAAGCATCTCTTGCCCTTGAACATTCACAGTACCGAAGTCAAAAGTGACGGTAAGAATCCCATCTTCGGCTTGAGCTTTAAACGTTGTATAACCTTGATATGCCATTTCCATATTCCTTCTGAAAGATTTCATTTCAGCCTATTCGGTGGTGAATGCGGCCTAAATTC
The DNA here is from genome assembly GCF_022397895.1 of Vibrio sp. Isolate33. Classification (NCBI taxonomy): domain Bacteria; kingdom Pseudomonadati; phylum Pseudomonadota; class Gammaproteobacteria; order Vibrionales; family Vibrionaceae; genus Vibrio; species Vibrio sp. Isolate33. Next base: position 332,336 of record NZ_JAKEUP010000003.1, on the reverse strand, counting down.
AGGCTAGCTAGGAATGCTCAAACCAACAATTAACCATTAAACGAAACACTATTAACGAATTATTAAGAGTGTTCTTTTTGTTGCTAAATTAAATAAATTCAATGTGTTAAATGAGACTTGTTGTTTTGATTGTGCTTACCAATTCGATTGTTAACGAAAACTAAAAACTCATTCAGCTTTTAGCGCTCTTATCATTTCACTCTCGCTTCGTATACTGCTCAACTAGGCCATTAATGCCCCACACAACAGATGAGAGTGAACCGACCTATGTTGATGCGATCCGCGACTTTGAAAACCATTATTGATAAAACGCTGCCCCTGACGCTGGGTGTGTTTGCGATCATGATGGTGCAACTGGTCGACTCGATTTTTATCGGTCAACTTGGGGTGAATGAGCTGGCGGTTCATGGTATTACCTTGCCATTTCAGGCGGCATTTACGGGTGTTCAAGTGGGCATTGGTGTGGCAGCGACGTCTATTATTTCTCAGGCGGTGGGTGCAAAAGAGCAACGAAAATCGACCTCAATCGCCACGCTATCGGTTGGCTTTGGTGTCACAATCATTGCTTTGATTTGCGTCGGGTTAGTGGTTTTTAGCGACTCTGTTTTTGCATCGTTTGTCAATGATGTGTCTGAGGCGCAATACCAATCTATGTTGTCGATTTTTAATGTGTATTGGCCGCTATGGTTGTTCAGTGCACTGACTGTCGCTGCGCTTTATTTGGCAACCTGTGTTTATCGAGCAAACGGTGATACCAAAACGACAGGCAGCATGTTTTTGGCAGCGAGTGTGATCAACCTGATTCTCGACCCTATTCTGATCTTTGGCTTGGATATGGGCATTGCAGGCGCAGCGATTGCGTCCAGCATTGGTTACGCATTCGGTGCGATTTACATGTTGGTTAAATCACGAGGTAAAGGGTGGTTTGGCTTTAATGGTGCGTGTAATGACCAGATCAGAGGTTATAGCTTCGAGTTAATTAAGACGGTCATTCCTACTACAGCGAATCAGATTCTACCCGCGGTAAGCGCGTTCGTTTCTGTGCTTTTGATTGCTCGAATCGGCACAAGTGAGATGGCTTTTTGGAGCCTGTTAGCACGTGTTGAGAGCTTCATGTTGGTGTTTTCACTTGCTCTGACCATGTCGATTCCCCCTATGATAGGGCGTTACTTAGGTGCGCAGCAGCGATGTAAAATCCCTGAGTTATTAAATACTACTGCGAAGTTCCTATTGATTTTCCACACCGCGATGGCGGCACTATTAGCCATTTTTAGTGGCTGGATTATTCCTGTGATTTCAGAAGAACAGAGCATTCGAAGTTGGTTTGAGGTGACTTTGTTGTTCATACCATTTAGCTATGGACCATTGGGGCTTTGTATGTTGGTGGCTTCGGTGTTTAACGCATTGGGAGTGCCTCGCAAAGCGTTGAATGTGTCCTTCTCTCGCCTGTTTGTGTTCTACATTCCGGCAATATGGCTAGGGGCGCTAACCGGAGATATGATCAATGCGGTTATTGCTGCGACCATCGCCAATGTTTTAGCGGGCGCTTTTGCATGGTTTAAGCTTAATGCCTATATTAAAACTCACATTATTCCTCGTGCCGCTGCTGCCAATAAGCAGTGTACACTCAGCGCAGGCTAATAAATATTGATGAATATTGAACATCTAAAATTGTTTGTGCGACTCGCATCTACGCACAATATCAGTCAAGCCGGACAAGAACTGGGGTTGTCGCCTCCGGTTGCCAGTATTCATATTGGTAAGCTGGAAGAGAGCCTTGGTGCTCGTCTCGTGCATCGCACCACGCGAAAGGTGTCTCTTACTGAAGAGGGCATGGCATTTCTCCCTCACGCTAAACAAATTTTGTTGAGTGTGGAGGCGGGTGTTGCGTCTGTCGGAACCGGTAACGAACTGCCAAAAGGTGTATTACGAATATCGGCTCCGTCATCGTTTGGTCGAATGCATGTTATGCCCGCGTTGAAAGGCTTTTTAGCTAAGTATCCTGATTTGTCGGTCGATATTTCACTGAGTGATTCAATCGTCGACTTGGTTGATGGTGGCTTTGATGTAGCGATCCGTAATGCCGAGCTGCAAAACTCAAGCCTGATCGCCCGTAAGCTTTCTACGGATAAACGCATTTTGTGTGCGTCGCCAGAATACTTAGCTACTCATGGTTATCCGGAAACGCCAGAAGACCTAAAGCAGCATCAATGTATCAATCAAACCGGTTTAGAAGGTTGGACATTTGATACGCCCGAAGGTGATGTCACCATCAAGAAAAAGGGTGCGATTCGTGTCGATCATGGTGAAGCGGTAAGGGATGTGTGTGTTGATGGTTTGGGGATTGCGATGTGCGCGTCATGGATTGCTTACAAGCAGCTGGCTGAGGGTACATTGGTTGAGGTGTTACCGGATTACCCGTTGAAAGATGCGGCTGCAATTTGGGCGGTATACCCAAGTGCTCAATTGCTTGCGCCTAAGGTGCGTGTCTTTATCGATTACTTTGTTCAGTATTATGGTTCGCCATCTTATTGGGACTGTGAAGTGAACGGTCAAACGCAGTAAATCACCCAACTACGACACAATACACAAGAAAGCCCCGACCGAAGGTTGGGGCTTGTTTTTATGTTCTTTATAGAACGTTTTTTCTAGCTAACTGCTTGTTGTTTTTATTAGGTTTAATGTATCGGGCGTTTAATGAGCGTGCACAGCTGAATCTTGGTATAGCTTAGCGTCTACTTCTTCGCCTTTATTCGGGCGTGGGACAATCTCAAACGAGGTGTCGGCTTCTGTTAGTGAAGACAACAGCTTGTTCAAAGACGACTTGTCGCCTTTCACGCCTGCTTGTCCTTCTTCTAAAAGCTGATTGAGTGTCGTTTTCTTCAACACGATGTCAGACACGTCTGATTTATTGATGATCAGTGTGGTGTCAGCCTCTTGCAGTTCGCTCACTTGAATGTTGTTTAGGTTGCCGTTCGACATCTCTACGTAGTAGAACTCTTTCACGTCAGGCAGCTGAATGTTCATGGTGAACGGCGTGTCTTGTGCCTTCAATGAATCCACTTTTACTGCTAAGTAATCCAGCAGGTTTTCGATGGTCATGTTCGCTAATACATCCGGAGAAGCCGTTTTTGGTGCGCCCGGTTGTGTGCCGATACGCAGCTCCTGTGCCCCTGTCAGGTAGATGTTTCTCCAACCTGCACCTTCAGATTGGTAACCCAGTTGCTCGTAAGTATCGGCCAGTAAGCCACGTGCGACTTTATTTTCTGGCTCTGCTTGAACAACCTTGTTCAACGCCGTTGCGACAAAGCGGTATTCACCTTGTTTAAAGTCTTGCTGCGCTTTTTCAATCACAGCATCGCTGCCACCCATGTATTCAACAAATTTGACCGACTCCGGGTGAATTTGTAGCGGGTTCAGGTTCGCAGGGTTCATATCGAAGTAGCCAAGGTACATGTTGTACACCGCGCGAGCGTTATGCGAATAAGTGCCGTGATAACCATTGGTGTGCCAAGATTGTTGAATGCTGTCTGGCATTACTTTGTAGATCTCGTCACCAATGTCTTGAAGAACCACGCCGTTATTCGCCAAGCGAAGGGTTTGGTTGTGAGTAAAACCGTACGCGTCACGCTGCATTTTTAGGTAATCAGAGATCTCTTGCTCGCCCCAAATTGGCGATGAGTGAGAAGCAAACAGCACCTCGGTTTCTTCACCCCAAGTCACCAACATCTCGTTGATCTTCTTAGACCACTTCAAGCCATCACGCACCTTTGCGCCACGTAGCGTGTAGAGGTTGTGCATGCCTTGATAAGTCAGTTCGCCCGTCCAAAGTGCTTTCATGCTTGGTATATACGTCACCATTTCAGACGCGGCTTCAGTGCCCGATGCATCCATGAATTGCATTTCTAAGCCGTCGATAACCAGCGTTTCAATCTCTTCGTTATGGTTCAGTTCGTAATCCGGCAATACGTAAGTGATGGTACCTGTCGACAAGCCTTTCGCGAGTGCTGCATCCACAATACCGTGTTCATGGCGATTCAGTGTTGCGCCATATTGATAAGCGGTACGGCGAGACATCGCGTTACCCGCTAATACGTTTTCATCTACGATTTCTTTAGTGATGTTTTTAGAGCCATACACTTTTACATCTGGATACGCTTCTTTGATCGCTCTCGCTCCACCAAAGTGATCGGCGTGTGAGTGAGAATAGATCATCGCGACGATAGGTAAGTCACCGCCGTCAGGGACATTCTTTTGGAAAAACTTAAGCGATTTCTCCGCCGACTCTTTAGTGAGCAGAACGTCATAAGCGATCCAACCGTTGTCACTGCGGATAAAAGAGATAGACGCTAAATCGGCACCACGAACTTGGTAAACCTTACCTGGGACAACCTCATACAGGCCTTCGGCAGCTTGGTTCAATACCGCTTGTCGCCACAATGATGGGTTGACTGAGTCTGGTGCTTTGTCGGCGTTGGTGACACTGGGTTCGATAAAGTTGAAGCTGTTTCGGATGATATCGCCAGTTTCTTGGTCGAAGCTCGCGATCAGACCTCTGTTGTTATTGTCGAAGGCGCGCGTGTCTGAGTAGTTCAGCGTTTTCGCAAATTCTTGGTTGGCTTTTGCTGTCATCTCGGTCGCGTCTTTGCCACCTTGATCGCCAATTTCACTAAAATGTGCATGGTCGTGATTCGCTGCAATGGATGGGAATGCAAGAGAGATTGCAAGGAACAGGGATGCGTTCTTGAAAGTACGTGAAGTTGTCATTAGCGCCTCTTCAATTCTAATTTCGTTTCGATGAGGAAATTGTATGACTAACACATATAGTAAAAAATAAAGTAAGCTTTATTTAACACATCACGAACTGTTATGTGTTGTACGCTTTATCAGTGACCTATTGAAACCGAACCTTGTCGTATGCTCGATACGACCTCAAGCGAACATGGAGAGATAGCCGTGAGTGATGTTGAAAAGTTAGACCTGAATTTACTGAGCGTGTTCTTGGAAGTGTATCGATTAAAGTCGATTACCTTAGCCTCGGAATCCCTTGGTATGACTCAACCCGGAGTCAGCGGTGCATTGAAGCGACTGCAATCTCAACTGGATACAGATCTCTTTATTCGAGAAGGGCGCGGGATCACTCCGACCAATGCGGCGGTGCAATTGGCAATCCGAGTTGAACCTGCCTTAGAGGGGATAACTAACGCAGTCAGCACCCTAAAGCAGTTCGATACTCAGCAGCATCATGTGTTTCGCATTCTGGTTAACGAGATTGGCCTCACCAAGCTTCAACCTCTTGTCGAGCAAGATGATACGCTGGGTAATATCTCAATCGAGTTCAACATGGTGCCGAATAACGAAGAAGAGTTATTGCAGAGCTTGAGTATGCAGCAGGCGGATTTAGCCATTGATGTTCACTATCCGCAAGTGAATGGCTACATGAAGCAGCCAGTAATTGAAGATGAACTGGTACTCATTGCCAGAAAAGGACACCCCAGAATCAATGGCTCGGTGACCGAAGAACAATATTACAACGAAAAGCACGTTACTTTTAGGATGCGTCGTACTCGCTTGTATACCGCGGATTACTTCACTAAGTCGCCACTCAAGCAACGTAAGGTCAGCGCAGAGTGTGACTCGCTGATGACCATGTGTGTATTGGTGTCGGGCTCAGATTGCGTAGGCAGTACATCGCGTGATTTTGCCAATCAATTTGCAGAAGCCTTCCAACTGCAAGTGCTAGATCAACCGTTTGAAATTCTGCCAATGCAGCAATATATGATTTGGCATAAACGAACCGATGTGAACTCGGCTCACCAGTGGCTGCGAAACAAGATTCAACAATACATGAACAAGTCTGCAATCAGTTAAATTTCTAGACAACACTTATAAAGACGGCCTCGAAAATGAGGCCGTTTCTGTATCTGATTGTTCCACTTTTATTGCTTTAAAGGCGGAATTGATTTGAGCCTAACTCGCTTTTTGTCGGCGCTTTTCACGTGCGTTTTTGATCATCTGAGCTGGGGATAAGCCCGTCACCAACATAGTTCCTGTGATAACAAGAATGGAACCAACCACGGTGTTGATACCAATCGCTTCATCTAAGAACAAGTTCCCCCAAAGAATACCAAACACTGGAATCAAGAAGGTGACTGATAGTGCTGAAGGTGCGCCAAGCTCATTGATGAGGTTGAAATAAAGTAGGTACGCTAGCCCAGTACAAACAGCGCCCAACAAGATGACCGACGTGGTAATCGTGAGATCGGGGGCTTCTCTCATCGGAATGAAGAACACAAATGGCAATACGATTAATACTGCCGCCCACATGCTGCCGTGCGCGTTATTGAAGGCTTCTACTTTTGGAGCTGTCTTGGTGTAGTTAGAGGCGATACCGTAACTAAACGCCGCCATAACTGCGGCAAAAATAGGAACAATGGCTTCCTGCCCAATGTTCATCGCATCCCAACCGACCAGCACACATACGCCTGTGACGCCGATACCTAACCCGAGTAATACCTTGCTTTCAAGCGCTGTTTTTGTCCAAATCGCTCCGATGATCGCTGCCCAAATTGGCGCTGTGGAGTTAAGAATGGCAAGGGTCGACGCATTGAGTGTTTGAGCCGCATAAGCGAAAAATAGAAAAGGAAGCGCGGTGTTAAACAACCCAAGAATGAAAAAGTGCTTAGCGTGAGCATTAAAAGAGAGCTTCCTTTTCAGATAAAAAGAAACCAAGAGTAGGGTGATTGCTGCGCACAAAACTCGCGCTTCAATTAGGACTGCTGGGCCTAAAGGGTTAGCCGCAATTCTCATGAAAAGGAACGAGCCTCCCCATATTGCAGCTAGCATGATCAGTTTTAAAAAGCTCACAGTGTAAATCTCGGATTGTGTAAAAACCCGACTATGGATCAAAGCTATGTATTACACAAACTTAGATGTTAATACTGTGCAGCTAATTGTTGTTATTTTGATAATTCAATCGTTCCTTAAATAGGAACATCTTTGATGAATTCTGTTCTGTTTATCCTTCCTTATTTGGCGAGTAATCTAGTGTCATACGTAAACATTAGGTGATAAAAATGAAGATTGAACATATCGCGATTTGGACCAAACAACTCGAAGTACTTAAACGCTTTTATGAAGATTACTTTAGTGCGACATCTAACCAGAAATACCATAACCCAACCAAAGGCTTCTCGTCTTACTTCTTGTCTTTTGAGAGTGGTAGCCGTTTAGAGATCATGGAAATGGACTCGGTACCTGAATCGAAAGATGACATCTATGATCAATTCACCGGCTTCATTCATATGGCTATTTCATTAGGGTCGGAGCAGGCAGTAGATGAGCTTACTCGCCGCTTGGTTGAAGAGGGTTATGAGCGCTTAGATGGACCAAGAAGAACTGGTGATGGTTATTATGAGAGCTGTGTACTCGATCCTGATGGTAATCGCTTGGAACTTACCGTTTAATGTAGAGACTTAATGGAGTGACTCATCTACGAACGGAACTGAGGTATTACAATGATCAAGCGTGCTGTGACTTTTCTTTTTAGTCTTGGGCTTATGGGATGTGCTACCTCAGAACCGGTTTATGAGCCAGGGACTGACTCTAAGCCTGAACCATCACAGCCAATAGGCTACCTCGGCTTTAAAGCTCACCAAGAGTGGGCGATTAAGTTCAATGACTGCACCGTTTATGATTTAACTGGTGCACAGCCTTACCAATGGTTTGATCGTACTTCAGAGTCTGTCAGCTGTTATACGTTTAAGCCAACCGATGCTATCGAGCCTCTGCTGGTTTACACCAATGCTGACTTCAACAGCAACAAACTCACTCCGATTAATCGCTTCCAAGAACTGCAAGTATCAGAATCAGGCTGGGGCAGTTTTCCTAGCGTTTATGAGACAAGCGGTACTAATTGGCTGAGAGTCAAAGAAGGTTGGATTCACCTCACTTTAGCCGATCAAACACTCGTACAGTTCTATCCTGGAACTCAAGACCAGTCTGGTAAATCACAACACGACCAGTATTTTGAGCAGCATTGATGTTGGGATAACAAATAGCCCCTATCAAATGTGTAGGGGCCTTAAGTCGTGAATTACTGGGCTTTCTTTCGCTTGATTACAAAGGGCATAACCGCACTGAAAACGATCACTGCCGCGCCAATTAACGCCAAGCTGTTTGGTAATTCCGCGAACAACAGATACCCAAGAATCATTGAGTAGATCATCTGTGAATATTCGACATTCGATACCACGTTCGCTTCTCCCCACTTGTAGGCAGTGACGCCAAACCATTGGCCGATGGAAGAAATCACGCCGACCAACACCAATAAAGCCAGTTCAGACCCTGTTGGCCATTGCCATTCAATGATCGCAGGGATAAGTGCGACGGCTCCAACAAAGATCGCTTGATAAGCCAGTACCACAACTTTCGATTCTACATTCGCCATTTTCCTTACGCAGATAACGGCAATTGCTGCGCCTAACGCAGCCACTAAGCCCGTTCCAACGTAGAACAGAGATTCGCTCTCTAGAGTAGGTTGCACAACCAACATCACCCCAGTAAATCCCACTAATATGGTCGCCATTCTTGCCCAGCCTACGTTTTCTTGTAGGAACAGACGGGAAATGACTGCCACAAATAATACCTTTATAAACCCTAACGCCGTTGCGTCGGCAAACGGGATGTTACTCACGGTTAAGAAGCTAAAGTAGAGCGCGATGAATGCCCCGGTGACACGCCATACATGCATCGACACCATCTTAGGATTGAGCATCGCATCCATGTTACTGACGATAGAGGGTATCAGTAGGGTGACAAAAACCAGCTGTCGGAATAGCAATATTTGGAAAATATCGATGGTCTGGCTGAGCTCTCGCACGATCACGCCGACTAAAATAAACAGCGCGTTTGAGATTAAAGCGAGTGCAATTCCTTTTGCGGGATTGGATAGTCCATTAAAAAAAGAAAGCAGCGGCTGAGGGACTGCAAAGGAACGATGGATAGACATAACACACCTCGTGATAAGTGAGTGCAGAGCATAAGGTCTACACTGGTAGACAGGTCAATAGATGGGAGTAGTAAGCGAGCAATACCCCATTGAAGAATCAATGAAGGCATTGCTAGAGGCCGCTGGTTTTCATTTTGCCAGCGATACAGCGAGTCGAGGTCGTTATCTAAAACGCAGGTCTGCCCAACGAGCCAAGCCTGCGGTCACTGAGCTAAAGTAATTACCTGCCACGATAGGCGTGCTCGGTACAACTGATTGAATTGCGTCACGCAAAATAGGTGAACGAGCCGAACCGCCCGTCATGTAAATCACATCCGGCTTAGTTTGGCTTTGGGCTAGAGCTTCTTTTACTAAGGCTTGTATTTTACGAGTTGGGTCTGCAATGGCGTCTTTCATATGTTCGCTTAACATTGGGATGGTTAGTAGTTCATTTTTTAGGTCGATACTTGCCTCGTAATGCGCTTGTTCACCCAATGCTATCTTTGCGTTCTCGGCTTCTTTGATTAGGCCGTAACCTAAGCTGTTCTGTTGAACCTTTATCAATCGAGCGAGTTTCTCTGGCACCAGAGATTCACCCATTAAACTCTTGAGCTCGATTAGGTTATCGCTACCGTAGAAACGTCGTTGAGCTTGTACATCATTGATGGCGATAGGGTTCCAAAACTGAGTAATTGGAATTGCTAAGCCTGATTTGCGTAAGCTGTGAATACCGAACTCAGACATAAAGTTCTTAAAGGCGACAAAAATATCCAGATCATTACCGCCGATCAGTTGGCCAGTATGACCAAGTAAAGATTCAGAACGTTCAACTTTTCCGACCCATTTAGGTCCCATACGTATCATCGAGCAATCGGTGGTGCCTCCACCAATATCGACGACCAACACATTCTGTTCTTCGGTTAACGTTGATTCGTATTCAAGCCCTGCCGCAACAGGTTCGAATTGAAACTCAACCTGTTTGAAGCCAGCGCGAGTGGCAGCTCTCTCTAGAATGCCTTGAGCTTGCAAGTTGGATGCGTCACCACCACGGCCTTGAAAGTTAACCGGGCGACCGATTACCGCTTGAGTGATATCTTGTTGAATAGATGCCTCAGCTTGGCATTTCACATTCGCCATCATGGCACAGACCAAATCTTCAAAAAATGACAGTTGTAGATCCCTTAACCCTATAGTGCCAAGGAACGATTTCGGTGATTTAACGTAGTAGATCTCTTTAGGGTCTTCTAAGTAAAGATCGAGCGCGGGTTGCCCGAAACGTACATCATCAGATTGAACCTCAATGCCTTCATTACGGTTCATCTTCATTGCGCGACTAAGAACACTTTCACCGATTTCACCAATCGGTTTGATGTCCAAACAACGAAACAAATACTCTGAAACTGTTTCTGCGGTTGGCGCGCTCAATGTTGAAGGGATGTAGTAGTTATTGCCCACTAAAGGGATCTGTTTGACCTCTTGATTCACCACCTGAGCAACCGAACAATTTGCGGTTCCGTAATCAAATCCAATAGCCATAATCTCTACCTCATCTAACAGTTTTACGTGGTTCACAGGCCGTATTTGAGCCTGTGGATTGCTTGTCATGCCACAAGCAAGCCGCGTAGTCTAAAGCCTACACTTGTAGACGGGTCAAACGAGAATTTGAAGTTTATCTAATGTAGTGAGAGCCCTCTCTGATCAAAAAAAGATCAAAAATGCATTGTTGAAACCGGTTTCAGTCTGTATCTTTACTTTTATTGAAATCGGTTTCAGAGTTGAAGTCGCTTCTCTGATCCTGATCTTTTCACGAACAACTTGTAGCGAGTAATGGTATGAACAACGAATTTCCGAACGATTTTTTATGGGGCGGTGCGGTTGCAGCGCATCAGCTAGAAGGCGGCTGGGATGCGAATGGTAAAGGTGTGAGTGTGGTCGATGTGTTAACGGCTGGTGCTCATGGTGTTCAACGTCGAATTACCGATGGCGTCATCGACGGCGAAAACTACCCAAACCAAGTAGCGGTTGATTTCTACCATCGCTACAAAGAAGACATTAAGTTATTCGCTGAGATGGGCTTCAAGTGCTTTAGAACCAGTATTGCTTGGACGCGTATTTTCCCGAATGGTGATGAAGCCGAGCCGTGTGAAGCGGGTTTAGCGTTTTACGATGACCTGTTCGATGAGCTGTTGAAATACGATATTCAGCCAGTAGTGACACTGAGCCACTTTGAAATGCCTTACCATCTAGCCAAAGAATACGGCGGCTGGATGAACCGTAAAGTGATCGACTTCTTTGTTAAGTATTCGACTACGGTGATGGAACGCTACCAGCACAAAGTGAAGTACTGGATGACGTTTAACGAGATCAACAACCAGATGAACACCTCGGCAGACATCTTTGGTTGGTTATGCTCTGGCGTGAAGTTTCCACAATACGAAAAGCCGCAAGAAGCCATGTATCAAGCGGTCCACCACCAGTTTGTCGCAAGCGCATTGGTGGTTAAGAAAGGCCACGAGATCAACCCAGATCTTCAGATCGGTGCAATGTGTGCGATGGTGCCTTTCTACCCTCGTTCTTCAAAGCCCGAAGACATCATGGTAGCGCAGCAAGCGATGCGTGATCGTTACTTCTTCTCAGATGTGATGGTTCGAGGTCGCTACCCAAGCTACGCCAAGCGTGATTGGGCTATCAAAGGCTTTAATATCGAAATGCAGCCTGAAGATGAGCAGATCCTAAAAGAAGGTAAGGCCGATTACTTAGGCTTTAGTTACTACATGTCGAATACTCTGGATTCTTCTTCGCATCAATCGACTGAAGAAGCTATGGACGGCGGCCATCAAAACTCGGTTGATAACCCGTTTATTAAGTCGAGCGACTGGGGCTGGCCGATTGATCCAACAGGTTTACGTTTCTGTTTAGCTTCTCTTTATGAGCGTTATGAAGTGCCATTGTTCATCGTTGAAAATGGTTTTGGCGCGGTCGATACCATTGAGGAAGATGGCAGCATTAATGATGACTACCGCATTGCTTACCTTGGCGACCACATTAAAGAGATGAAAAAAGCGGTTGCGATTGATGGCGTTGACCTGATGGGTTATACCCCTTGGGGCTGTATCGATTTGGTGTCGTTCACCACAGGTGAGATGAAAAAGCGCTACGGATTCATTTACGTAGATAAGCACAACGATCAATCTGGTTCTTTAGAGCGCAAACGCAAGAAGTCGTTCGAGTGGTATAAAGGTGTGATTGCATCTAATGGTGCCACTATTTAGAATGCGTTGTGCTGCGTAGTTACAAACAATATAAAGTTATACGCAATATGAATTAGCATTAAATTAGTCGGCTTATGTCGGCTAATTTTTTATATGAGGAAAATAAGCAAATGGTCACAATGCTTGATGTCGCGAACCGCGCAGGTGTATCAAAGTCGACGGTTTCTCGTGTCTTAAATGGCAAGAATATCGTGCGCCCTGATGTGGTGAAAAAGGTCTTTGATGCGATTCAAGAAACGGGCTATCGACCAAACCTGTTAGCTCAGCAATTGGCGACCAAGAAGACCAACTTCATCGGCTTTGTTATCACCAATGAGCTGTTCAACGGCCCTTACTTCTCTTCCTTGATGTATCACGCGGCTTCTTATAGCGAAAAATCGAATCACCAACTGGTTATCACCGATGGTAAACACAGTGCTGAAGACGAAAGGAAGGCGATCAATTTCCTACTCGACATGAAATGCGCCGGCATCATCATTTATCCGCAATGTTTAACGGAAAGTGAGATAGCGCAGATTATCGAAAGCACTGATACGCCGATTTTAGTGCTCAACCGAGAAATGCCTTCGAAGCCCAATCATGCAATCACCACAGACCATTACCAAAGTGCTTGTTTGATGGTTGAACACATCATCGAGCAGGGTCATATAGAGATTGCGGTCATTCGTGGTAAAGCAGGCTCGTCGACCGATGAACAGCGTTATCAAGCCTATCAAGATGTGCTCACCAAGCACGATATTAAGCTAAACGAATCTAACGTTGTTCAAGGCGATTGGACGATGGAAAGTGGCTACCGTGCCGCGCAAATTTTAGTTGAAAGCAAAGCAAGCTTTACGGCTATATTGTCTGAAAACGATGACATGGCGATTGGTGCGATTAAAGCGTTAACAGAGCTGGATTATTCATTGCCTAAAGACATCTCTATCGTGGGTTTTGATAACAGTAAAGTGGGTGCGTTTTTAACACCAAGCCTTACCTCGGTGAGTGTGCCATTAGAGCAAATGACGCAAAAGGCGATTCTGCAAATTGTCGGTGAAACTGAGCAAGCGCAAGCCTTGAGTACGACGGGCAGTTTAGTGATTCGTGATTCAGTTGTTCAGCGTATTTAAGCTTAATTAACAGAGAGTCGATTTCATATTTAGCCTACAAAAAGTGATGGGCTACACATCTCTGAAATCGAGCTCAAACCTTGCTTACTCCGTTTTATTAGATGTGCGATATTGCGTTTTTTGGTCGATGTGTTGACCATTATTAGGTAAGTAATGTGAAAGAGTAGGTAAGTAACGTGAAAACAGAAAAACAAAAAATGCTGGCTGGTGAGCCTTATTTAGCATGGGACGAGCAGCTGTATGGCGAGCGAATCGAGTGTCGTAAGGTTCTACAAAAACTCAACAATAGTATCCCTGATACAGAAGAGTGGCGCACGGCGATTGATACGCTGATCCCTGATTCGGAAGGTGCCTATTTAGAGCCGCCATTTCGTTGCGACTACGGTTCAAACATCAAACTGGGTAAGAATTTTTACGCCAACTTCAACTGTGTCGTGCTAGATGTCGCAGAAGTAACGATTGGCGACAATGTGCTGTTCGCTCCTAATGTTCAGGTGTTAACAGCAGGACACCCGCTTGATGTGAAGAGTCGTGTTGACGAAGGTGTAGAGTTCGGTACTCCAATTTCGATTGGTGACAATGCTTGGATTGGTGCAGGTGTGATCATTTGCCCTGGCGTGAACATTGGTAAGAACAGTGTGATCGGTGCGGGTAGTGTGGTGACCAAAGATATTCCAGACAATGTGGTTGCAGTCGGTAACCCGTGTAAAGTTTTGAAAGCGATTGATAACGCCTAATTATCAGATTTAAATGATAAAGCCCGAACTTAGATTCGGGCTTTGTTTTTGCTAGATGTTAGATGGAACAGCTTGTTGAGCTTTCTTTTTATCCAACGCACCACTGCATCGAGTCAATCCAAGAGCAATTAAAACAATCACAGCACCGACCCAAGGGGTGTTCATTAGCCCTGACTCTGCAACAATCAAACCTCCGCCCCAAGAGCCTATGGCGATACCGACGTTGAAAGCGGCAATATTGAGTCCAGATGCCACATCTACTGCGTCTGGTGTGTATTTCTCTGCCAGTTTAACAACATACACTTGTAGCCCCGGTACGTTGCCAAATGCGAATGCACCCCAAACCAAAATGGTCGCCACTGATGCGTATGGGTTAACTGCGGTAAAGTTGAACACCACCAATATAGCTGCCAGACCAGAGAAGATGACTGTCAGCGCTTTAATTGGGCCCATTTTATCGGCCATCTTACCGCCCCAGATGTTACCTACCGCGACGGAAACTCCGTAAACCAACATGATTAAGCTGATAGAGCTTGAATCAAACCCTGACACGTTTTCAAGTATTGGAGCAAGGAAGGTAAAGGCTGTAAATGTGCCGCCGTAACCAAGCGCTGTGATAGCGTAAACCAATAATAAGCGAGGCTGAGTCAGTACCTTTAATTGTGCTGAAATTTTAGCCGCTGGTGGCTGTTTAAGGTTACTCGGAACTAAAATAGCGCTGCCAATCAGAGCGATAAGGCCAAGCAATGCAACGATCAAGAAGGTTGCTTGCCAGCCAAATGTTTGGCCGATGTAAGTACCCAGCGGCACACCCGTTACTAATGCGACGGTTAAACCGGTAAACATGATCGCGATTGCGCTCGCTGCTTTGTCTTTAGAGACCAATCCTGTCGCTATGGTCGACCCAATTGAGAAGAACACACCATGAGCAAGGCCAGTAAGAATACGTGCCGCGATTAGCGTGTTATAGCCCGGAGCCTGCCATGCCAATAAGTTACCGACAACAAACAGAGACATCACGGTTAACAGCACCAATTTACGGTTCCATTTTCCCGTTAAAGCTGTGAGTACTGGTGCGCCAATCGCTACGCCTAACGCATACAAACTCACTAAGAGTCCAGCTGATGGCAGTGATACATTCAGGTCGCTCGCCATGGTAGGAATCAAGCCTACGATGACAAATTCTGTGGTTCCGATGGCAAAGGCGCTGAGCGTCAATGCGAGTAATGCTAAGGGCATAATCATCTCTCTTACTATTCTGTGTTAAGTATCGAGCGCGATAAAGTGGGGCAGTTTGTGGCTGCAATAAGAGCGCTTCGTTTGATGGGGAGGATTATCTAGCAAAATATATTTGTGAAAAATGCCACTATTAACAAATAACTTTTGTGTTATCTGCAATAATACAGAGTAATTAAACGGTAGGTTGTGAGCTACTTAATCCGTTAGGTGTTTAACAGATACAACGTTCAATCGACTAAGCACTCTAGTAACTTCAACCAAGATGAGAGTGGATAAGGATCCTTATGCTAACGCGATCAGATGATTTGGAAATGGTGTTGACCGTGGTTGATGCTGGTGGTTTTTCAGCGGCAGCAGAGGCGTTGGATGTTCAGGTGGCGAAGGTATCTCGCTCTGTCAGTAAGGTTGAATCTCAATTGGGCGTATCGATATTTAACCGAACCACAAGGCGTGTCGAGCTAACCGAAGAGGGACGTCAGTTCGTCGATTCTGTTCGTCTCGGTTTGCAGATGATTCAGAGCGCTGAAGAGGAGATTGTATCGCGCGGTGAACTGCCAAAAGGACGATTAAGAGTCGATGCAGCCAGCCCTTTTGTATTTCATCAGTTGGTGCCTTTGGTGCAATCATTTAATGAAGCTTTTCCAGATATCGAGCTCGAGCTAACCTCAAACGAAGGCTTTGTTGATCTATTAGAAAAGCGCACCGATGTCGCGATACGAATTGGTAAGCTTGCCGATTCAACACTCCATGCACGCCCATTGGGTAAGAGTTTGTTGTATATGGTCGCTTCACCAGAGTATTTGGCGAAGCGTGGTATTCCACAGAAGGCAGACGATCTCAGCAGTCATCTTACGGTCGGTTTTTCGGATAATAAGGTGCTTAATCAATGGCCGTTGCCCAATCACCATTATATTGAGCCAAACGTCAAAGCCAGCAGCGGTGAAACCATCAGGCAGTTAGTATTGGCAGGAAATGGCATTGCGTGTTTGTCTGGCTTTATGGTGCAGCAAGATATCTCGGAAGGTCGGCTAGTTCCTGTATTGGAAAAAGTGAAATTGAATCACACAGACAGAGAACTGGTGAATGCGGTGTTCTACAAGTCGTCATCGGTATCCAAGCGTATCTCCGCGTTTATCGATTTCATACAGCCTCGGCTGAATTTGTAGTAGGGATTTCTAAAGTCCCTAATTCACTGACGGGATCACTGAACTCCAGCTCAAGGTGATGATTGGCTTTAGATACGATCTCCCTCAGCCAACGATGTCCGGCGTCATTGTGTCGTGCTGGATGCCAAAACATAGCAACCTTAATGTTTTCGGTAATGAAGTCACAAGGAATGAGCTTTAAGTTTGAATTTTTTAGATATTTGCTGAGTAATCGTTTAGGGAACAGACTGATGTGATGACTATTTTCAATCACACTCATCATCTCCACTATGCTGTTAGCACTCCACACGATATCACGTTCTCTTAGGATCTTTTCATAACTCAACCCTTTGTCGTGTAAGTAAGTTTTCCTCTGGCTCGACGTGGTGTGCACGACATGTTTTTCGAATAAAAACTGGTTTTCAGATACGATAGAGGTCGTTAAGCGCGGGTGATCCTTGCTGCACAATACGCATAACTCCTCATTCAGTACCTCTTGGGACTTAAGCCCTGAGTACTGTCCAAAATCGATATCAATTGATATGTCATATTGGTTTCTGAGTAGCGATTGCATATCCGAGTTAGATGCATTTGAATCCACATTTACAGTGACATTGGGCGCTTGATTGAATATGAAGTTGGAAACGATAGGGAGTAAACTTAATCCGATGACTGACACCGTTGAGATCATGAAGTTTCGTGAACTGGTTTCAGGATTAAAGTTAGAGAGAAGGGGAGTGGTGAGCCTAATTTGATGAATCGCGTCGGCAAGGTGTGGGTAAATGCTTTTTGCTAACTTACTGGGTGAAACACCATGGCTTTCACGAAAGAAAAGAGGATCATCAAATAGTATCTTGAGCTTATGGATGCTTTGACTCACTGCTGATTGGCTAATGCTAAGACGATGTGCAGCAGCACTGATATTTCGTTCTTCCATGACCGCAATGAAGATTGGAATTAGATTGAAATCGGAATGTTTCATAAATCGATGTAAAGTAATGGCTATGAAGGGTATCGTGCGCCTAGTCCGTTAATTGATGACTGGCTGAGATAATGTTTAGTTGAGAATATTACAATATAGACTTTGTTTTGTAGACTTTGCGGTCATTTATACAAACTAGAGGCGCTATGTTCAGAAATAACTGCGTTTAAATGTAGCTCTGCACTAAGTTTCGGCCTTGTCTTTTAGCTTGGTAAAGCATCTCATCTGCGATTGAAACAACTTCTTCGACGGGTTGGTTAGGTAATAATATTGCTAGTCCTAATGACGCTGAAACTCCTCCCATTGACATAATCCGAAGCTTCTCATCTTCAGCGATTCTTTCCCTTAGTCTCTCTGCTAATTTTTTGGTGTCGGAAAGAGTTTGAGACTTAACGATGACAATGAACTCATCGCCTCCGATGCGGTAGCACTCGTCATTACAGCGAACATTTTCAGATAGAATCTTTGCTACTCTGATGAGGATTTCATCTCCGGTAGGATGTCCATACTGATCATTGATATCTTTAAAGTGGTCAAGGTCGATAACAATCACCGAGATACATGGGTGTTTTAGGTGCTCATGCTTCATCCTAACGTTTGCTGATTGTAGATAGGTTCGATTTTTCAAGCCGGTCAGAGTGTCAGAAGTTAATTTGGTATTTGTATTGTGTTGATACTGCGCAAAAGTAGCCAAGAGAATATAGCTAGCAAGAATGAGCAATAGAACCTCTAAAAGGCTCTGCATTTCATTTTTCAGCTGGATGACTGAACTTGTCACATCATCGAAGACGAGCACATTACCATCGAGTGCGGGTAGAGGCACTTTTATCAGGTGGAAGTAGCGATTTTTCTGTGTATCCAATTGGTGCAAGTTGAGTGAAAGTAGGGATATAGGGGTTACTTTCAGCTGTGGAGTGACTTCAGAATTAAGCGGTGAAGAAGAGGAGAAGCTAACACGAATAGGGTCCCCTGAAAGTAGGAAAAACTGGTTATTTCGGTCATGAAGAATTATGTTTCGTGCACTAGAAATAGGCATTTTTGCAAAGTGATAATTTAAGGTGAAGCGGTTTTTGACTTCTTGCAAAAGAGCTTGTCCTACCCTTCCTGTGAATAACGTTTTACTTTCTAAAATTGGATTTTCCTCAAAGCTAGTAATAATCTCTTTGAAAATAGAGAGGTTGTATTCAACATTATTCTCAATGAGATTTGAAATTAACTCTTTTCTTTTCTTTTTCTCAACCTCTATTGAATATACTACACGACTGATACTGTTATAATGGAGACACGACACTAGAAAGCTAATGCCAAAAATCAATATGTTCCTTTTAATAACAAGAAAGTTAAGAACACTCATAACTGCCTATTCTCTCGTCTAAAGCAAATGAAATTATACTCTACTTAAGTTATTGTTTAGCTATTTCAAGAATACACTCCGCGATGGTGACAGTTCAGAGTCCATTGAGCCTGAGAGAATCGTGATATCAGTTGATTTTGACTATGGCAGTGAGTTTTATGAAGAATACTTTTGATTTGAGTTCGTACCGTTTCTTTTGAAACATTTCGAATACTAGATATCTCTGGCCCGGTAAAACCCTTTATTAACAACTCTAAAACGTTGAACTCTGACTTTGTGAGTGCAGAGGTAATATCAATGTTTTTGGGCTCTGAGTACTTTTTCCAGAAATGCATCATAGTATTATGAGCAACCCATGAGTTAGACCATGCAGCCATGATATTGGATACAAGCTCTAACTGCTTGGTTTGATGCTCAGGTAATGATTCTACACTGTGAAAGATAGCAACCATTTTATGTTCATAGTTTAGAGGACAGAAAATAGAATATTTACTTAGGTGCTTGGTGATTATTGATAGTTTTTGATGATCAAATATTCGATTCTCTAGCACATTGTCGTAGGTAAAGTTTAAGATGTTTTTCTGATTGCATAGCGTTGAATCAATATAACTTTCGATGTTTTCTGATATTCTTTTACTGATGGATATTCGTTTAGAAAGGCTTTCTAAATTTTCAAAGATTATGTCCATACCTTCAGAGAGAATGATAAGACTAACATGCTCAATTCCGACTTTTTCTAGTCCTTCACGAACTTCAATTTCCAGTTCGTTTGGAAGATAGGAGATATTTTGATCTGTCAATTCGTTATTGTTTTTTTTAACCATACAGTAGCCAACACTTTTTTAATTGTATCGATATAGAACGTATTAATATTAATTCATTTTGTTAGATTACTATCATCACCCTATTGGGTGAAATTTAAAGAAAATTTAACAAAGTGATAAATTAAATGATTGAGATCAAATTACATGCGATTCCTTACTTTTTATAATTGACTATAAATAATTGTTAATCAATGCTATATCCCTAATATCAGATATAAGTTGAGCTGTAAAACTTTCCATTATCGCTATAATGCAACATGTAACTTTGGTTCTTGTTTTACCTTAACCGCTTTTTCCACTTCTTGTTAGAGCCGTGGAGCTTCTGACAACCTACCGCTAGATTACGAGGGTGTCCTCGCTCCCAAAAGGCAGCCCCTTCTTGTGGCGAGATAAGCGCTATCACCAGATGTCTCAATGATTTTACGGCGTGTTTGCTTGAATAAATTGGGGAGCACTTCGGCATCGGTTACGTTGGATAAGCTCAGCTCTGCTGCGACTATTTTGTGGATGCTGGTATCTACTTCGATATGCAGCTTACGCCATACTCTGCGTTTCCCATCAGTGCGGTAGTGATCGCCAAGTCGCTGAATCGGCGAGGTCTACCACGCTTACCTTGTTTGTGTTGCTATTGTTTCTTCATCAATCCAAAAGATTAGAGAACGACGGTTGTTCAAGGCTCTATTGTACTGTTTCCAGTTGGTTGTTTTGTCACGAGGTTTAGACATGAGGCTTTGATTTAGTTCCATCGATTTAAGCAACAAAGCCGTTTTTCTCATGAGAACCCCTTTTTCTCAATGGAAGATGTCTAGCGATATGAACGGAGTAACCCTTACCTATACGGTTACTAATTTTGATATAAATCACGAGTACTATTTTAATATATGGAAATGCTAGTTTTACAAATGATATCAATTTCTATTAACTTCTCCCCTAAAAATGTAGGAGGTAGTTTAAAACTAATAGTATTTAAGTACTTATTTATAATGTACCTAACCAATAGATAGAAAAGGGGTATTTGGCTTACGTATTACACAATCCTAATAACTTTCCTTGGTGCCAGTTGTTCACAGAACCATTGATGGTATCGACTCTGACTTTCATTCGCTTGGCTGACGATAGCCGTTGTCACTTTTCGGCCAAATAAATAGGGGTGATTGTTTACCTTTACAAGATGCTCATTATTCAATGCTTCGATGATAAAATCGGGAAGTAGAGCGATGCCTGATTGTTGGCAGCAAAGGTTCACAATGGTATTGAGGTCTTCACACTGCCAGATGTGATGTTGTTTCATAATTGATGCATTATTAATTTCTTTGCAACCTTCAAGTAGTAATAATCTTGCATCCTGATCACAGATTAATGCTTTATGAGCAACCCACCAAAAGTTGATGTTAAAAAGCTCAGTAAATCTAAATTCATACATATTTTTATGGTAGGGATTGGCAATCGCGAGATCGAGTTCCCCATGGGCAAGCATCTCACCTAGTACTGAACTAGGTCTAGTTACGAGTTTGAGGTTTGTGTCCGGAAAGGCTTTGGAAAACTCGTGTACTCCATGACGAACGGTATGGTTAGAAAGTAGGGGATCAATACCGACACGATATACGACTTGATCTGATTCATTCATTGTCGTCATAGTCTGCAGCAACGCCTGATATTCAGTGATAAGGGGGGCTGTCATTTCATAAAAGCGCGCCCCTTTGTGCGTTAAGAGCGCCTTCCTCTGCTCCCTCTTAAACAAGGGAAAACCTATGTTTAACTCTAGACTTTGAATCGCTGTACTGATGGTAGGTTGACTTTTATGTAACTTACGGGCTGCTCCACGAAACGAACCCTCATCGACAATAGTGACGAACGACAATAATTGCTCAAAACTGAGATGCATAATATATCCTTATATTGATACATGAGGGAAGGCTGACAGTTGTTCTCTTCTTAGACTACTTAAAAAGTCGCACATTTGTCTTCACCCATATTGGTGATAGATTCATTTTTATTTATTCCTTAATTTCTTAAAATAGCGATAAATTTGTGACATATTTCACATAAGTTATTTTATGTTTATTTGATGTTATTTTGATTTTTATCAAACATTTGAATTTATATAGTCTGAGTTATGATTATATTTAGCGTTAAACGTTTATTGTTGATAATTATATAAGATGGCTGATAGATAAAATTTATCATGGTGAAAATGTTCATATTTTTATTTAGGTATACAGTTATAGCAACAGATTTAATTACTAATAGTAAAGTTCACCACCACAAGGAGTACACATTATGTTGACTAACTTATATTGCAAAATAAAATCCTTTTTAACCACCTTTAAGAATGATGAACGTGGCGTCACTGCAATTGAATATGGGTTGATTGCTGGGGCTATGGGAGCAGTTTTGATCGCGGCATTTTATGGTACAGGAGGAATTAAAGAAAGCCTTGATACTGCTTTTACTGCCATCAAAACCGCATTATCAACAGCTTATTAATCATGTGATGATTTTATATTTAACTATTCTCCTGACTGTATGTGCTTGTTGCTCATTAATCGATATTAAGTTCAGGATAATTAAGATGGTAGCACTATTGTTAATATTGTTCATACAAGTTTATCTTCTCTCTCTTGGAGGGTGCTTATATTTTTCAACAACATCAATAGTGCTATTAGCTGGTGTTATCGTTTATTCATTTAGATTGTTAGGTGGTGGTGACATTAAATACGCTGCTGTACTGTCACTGAGCCTACCGATGGAGTTGTTACCAAGTGCATTGTTATTAACCATGTTAGCTGGTGGAGTCCTAGCCAGCTTTTATTTGTTATTTAACTTTGTTCGACGAATAAAAGCCAACGTGAATGGAGGAGTAGATGATAGCCAATACAATGCTGGTATCCCTTATGGGGTCGCAATCAGTGTTGGGTTTTATGTGATGATTTTTAGCCATTGGGTGAACTATATATGATTTAGCACTGTCACCCCTATCTCTAAATGATGTTGAATGGAGGCGACTTATGAGATCGCGGATTGTCCTTTTTATTGCGTTGCTTGCCTTTGGTTTCGGTTGTTATGGTTTAATTGACATGATAACCCAGACTCAACAAGCGTCTCCTACCACTGCTGACCAACCAGCACCTGTCACTAAACAATTCGTCGCGGTTTGGTCGCTCAATCGTTCCTTATCTCGTGGCGAACCGATTTCTACGTCGGATGTCACCAAGCAACAGCTTGTGTTGAAAGACGCACTCTCTTACGGCATCAAAGAAGACACGGTGATTGATTTCTCACCCTCAACTTTACTCAATCGTGACCTGAACAAAGGCGAGATTATCCTTCCTGAATATCAAACCCCGCAAGGAGGGGCTGGTTACATAGACCTGTTGATCTCTGAGGATATGACCATCTATCCGCTGCAAGTCAGCGCGACGAATTTAGTTGAAGACTATATTCGCCCTGGCGTGTTTGTCGATGTTCTCACTGTGAGCTCACCTTCCAGTAATTTAGCAGACAATGCCGACCACCCATCTGAGTTTCATGGCGTAAAAGCTTCGCTGTTTCTAAAACACGTCAAAGTACTAGCAATCGACTATATCGATCCTGAAAGTAAAACCTCAAGCGCTAAGGTCATTAAACCGAGTCAAGAAGCGAAAGCTGGTTACAGCACTGTGGTGATTGAGATTCATCCAGAGCAGTTAGCGAACATAGCATTGGCGCAGCGCACCATGCATATGGAAGTGTATCGAAGCCAAACCTATAAAAAGCCTGTTTACGCGGAAGTGCGTAATGTGATTACCAATTACACCGGCATTGAAGAGTATCGCGGAACAAACAAAACAGCGAGCACAGAAGGATTCTAGTTATGGAAAACAGAGTAATTATAAGAGCAAACTCTTCCTTGTTGGCGCTGCTGTTTGCTTTGCTATTCAGTGTTAGCGCATGGAGTGGTGACCGCTATATCACGCTGAATGATGCAAGGCACATTCGGTTGAACGAAGCTATTGGCAAAGTGTTCATCAGTAACCCAGACGTGGCTGATTACAAGGTCATGAACGACAACACAGTGGTGGTGTTTGCCAATAGCATTGGTCAAGCTCGATTGCTTGTGTATGGCGTGTCTGAGAACGTGCTGTTATCTGAGCGAATAGTTGTCGATTTGAACTTAACCCAAGTACGCCGTCAAATTGACTTCTACTACCCTGAGTTGGATATCAAGTTAGAGTCAGTCGGTCCTCAAGTCGCGGTCAGTGGTGTGGTTGAGTCTGAAGAGCAGCGCGATGATATCTATCGCATGGTCGCTACGTTATTGGGGCGTGAAAAGGTTGAGCGTTGGAATGAAATACAAACGCTAGAGTTTGAATCAGATACGTTATCTGTGTCAGAACCGGAGAGCATGATCTTTGCGCGCAATATGACTTGGGAAGGGATTATTGAGCGTTTAGAAGTGGCTGGTACACGACAGGTAAACGTAAAAGTTTCGATTGCTCAAGTTACCGAATCGTTTGGTGAAACCATCGGTGTGGATTGGAGTTCGGTGGGTTCTAATGTGGGTGAGTTCGTCTTCAATCAGTTTGAGGCGGAAGACCTTGTTAGTGTTATCTCGGCTATTGGCAACGACTCAGTCGCTCAGGTTCTGGCTGAACCTAATCTCAGCGTGATGTCCGGAGAATCCGCCAGTTTCCTTGTTGGTGGTGAAGTACCTGTCATTGTTTCAACCAATAGCAACGTCAATATTACCTTTAAAGAGTTTGGTATTCGCCTCGACTTAACCGCAAAAGTAGAGAGTGATGATCGTATTCGCATGCAGCTCTTTCCGGAAGTGAGCGAGGTTGATGGTTATGTGACCGCTGCTGGTATTGAAGTCCCCAAATTAGCTTCAAGACGAGCTATGACCACGGTTGAGCTAGGAGATGGTGATAGCTTTATTCTGGGTGGATTGATGAGCAGTGCGGACTATGAAGAGATGCAAAAAACGCCACTAATTGGTGACATTCCGATTATTGGCGCGGCATTTCGTAAGGCCATCACCGAAAGGCGTAAGACAGAGCTCATTATTGTTGCGACGGTTAACCTGGTTAAGCCGATTCGTTCTACTGAAATCCAAATGCCTTATATCCACAAAACCAACACACTGACACGCTGGTTAAATATTGAGTTGGATGACCATAAGGCTCCGCAGTCTGATGCGACGATTCGTTTGCTGTCTGAAGGAGGATTCATCCAATGAGAAATTATCTAATATGCAGTTTGATGCTTTTGTTGGTTAGTCTTGGTGGTTGCTCTGCAGAACGTTACTTCACCGGTAATGGTGCAGAAGCCATGGTCTACGAAGAGTGGCATTCGTTTGATATTGATTTGCGTGGACATGAAGATCAAGAAAAAGTGATTGCGAGATTAATTGAGAAAATTCACCAGCAAGATCCATATGCCCAATACACGGTGTTGCACCGAAATAACAATAGCAAACAAGTATTTTCTGCGGCTACGCAAGGATTGACTGAGTTATCGAGCGCGACGAAGCGTGTTCATTACATTTACTCGCCAGACAATATTGCTGACCTCACGATTAGAGCAAAGGTGTTAGCAGCCCATACCGAGTTGTGTCAGGCCATAGAGTTGTTTAAGAAAACAGGGCAGATCAATTGTTTCGTAGAATCTGCACGCATTAAGCAAGTCGCGAATAAACAGCGGTTGATAGGAGGTCAATAATGTTTGATTTATCTAAGGCGCTAAGTAGTAAATCGCAATCAGCGACTCTCCAAGAAAAAGTGGACAATAGTGGTATTCACTGCACCTTTATCTACCAAACTCAGGAGTGTTTAGATCTTGTTCAAGAGGTGTTTCGCTTCGAAGGATGGGATGAACCCAAGTTACTTCGTTTTAACCTCGCTCATATAGATGAACAAGAAGAAGATGAAATCATTCTTTTTGAGCTCAGTGAATCTAATGATGTCGTTGAAGATGCAAAACGCTTTGCTAGCAAGCTCCCTACTCACAAAGGGATCATTGTTATTGGTAAAGAAGACTCGATCTTTACCATACGGGCGCTTCGTGATATTGGATTTTATTACATGCTTTGGCCTTTTAGTAAATCCGATTTGGCTGACTTCTTAATGCACGTAGAGCAGAACTTAAAATCGTTTGCCGGTGTGAGCGAACACCGCAAAGCGAAGCGTGTTGCTGTTGTTGGTGCAAAAGGTGGGCTTGGGGTGTCGTTCATTTGTTGTGAGTTGGCGTCGTACTTATCCATTCGAAGCAGTGACACTATCGTTGTTGATCACCACGGTAATCACAGCAATATGGATGTTTTGCTCTCCTTGGATGATTTTTCTCGCCAAAACATCGACGAGTTTACCGCACCCATTCATGAGTTGGACGAAGAGGGCGCTTTAAGTTATCTCATCCGAGTTCGTCAGAACTTACGCTTGTTGGCCTTGGATAGCGAAAAGAAACAAGAAGATGTTCTGCAATATACTAATACCTTGTATGAACTGCTTTCTCGCTCGACCAACTTTGTAATTGAAGATTTCTCGGGCAGTGTTGATTTTGAGGTTATCCCTCAAGAACTCATCGATAACTACGATGTGGTCGTGGTCGTCAGCGACGCATCGGTTTCTTCTGTACGTAATGCGAGAGTCTTGCTAGAGAAACTGCAAAACGCACGTATTTCTCAATCTCGTAAAACGCGCTTGCTTACCGTTGTGAACCATCATCGCCCTCATAAAGCCTTTGTGCTGCATTCTAAAGAGCTAGAGAACTATTTGGGAACACCTGTGGATTTGCTGTTCGACTACTGTAGCAACCTTTCACACATCATTGTCGATGGTAAGAGTGCACATAAGCATGACCGACATATTCGAGATTCAATTTGTAGCCTTGCTAGTTTGATCCAGGGGCAACCTGTAGAGCATGGTTTGTTCTCACATTGGTTAACAAAGAAGGCACGTAAATGAGTTCAAATAAAGAATTGTACCTCGCATTTCGCAGCCAAATTTTTGAAGCCATGGATGTGGAAGCGGCTCAGCAGATGAGTCAAGACGAGCTAGAAAGCCAGATTCGTAATGCGGTTGAGATGCTAGTGTCGAACTATGGCCGACCTATTACGGGCTTGATGAAAGCGGGCTTGGTGAAAAGTTTGATCGATGAGATTTTTGGGCTTGGTCCGTTACAGCCCTTAGTCGAAGATCAGTCCATCACCGATATCATGGTCAATGGACCTGAGCGTATTTTCTATGAACGAAATGGGCGAATCCAAAAGTCTGATATCACCTTCGTTAATGAAGACCAGGTGCTAGCAATAGCCAAGCGTATCGCCTCGCGTGTCGGCCGTCGAGTCGATGAATTATCGCCTACCGTGGATGCGCGCTTGGAAGATGGTAGTCGTGTAAATATCGTTATCCCTCCAATTGTGCTTGATGGCACATCCATCTCTATTCGTAAGTTCAGGGAACAGAATATTGGTTTTGAAGACTTGGTAAATTACGGAAGCATGTCATCAGATATGGCTCGAGTATTGATGATAGCGGCTCGATGCCGAATGAATGTGCTGATATCCGGAGGAACAGGTTCAGGTAAAACAACTTTGCTCAACGCATTGTCTCATTACGTTGCGGATGATGAACGCATCGTGACCATTGAGGATGCGGCTGAATTGCGACTCCATCAAATGAACTTAGTGCGTATGGAAACTCGTGCTGAAAGCGTGGAGCGAACAGGTGCAGTTACTCAGCGAGACCTTGTTATTAATGCTCTGCGTATGCGACCTGATCGGATCATCTTGGGTGAGTGTCGTAGTGGTGAAGCGTTTGAAATGCTCCAAGCCATGAACACAGGCCATGATGGCTCAATGTCGACACTTCATGCCAATTCACCGCGTGATGCAATTGCTCGTGTTGAGTCTATGGTGATGATGGCGAACCTGAACCAACCCCTTGATGCGATTCGCCGTTCGATCGTTAGTGCGGTCCAACTTATCATTCAAATAAACCGTTTGAGAGACGGTTCGCGAAAAATCACCAGCATCTCTGAGGTTGTTGGATTAGAGGGAGACAACGTCGTATTAGAAGAAATTTACCGATTTGATTTCAATGATAGTGAGTATCGCGACACCGTCACCGGTGATTTTGTCACTAGCGGTATCATGCAACGCTCAGAGTTGGTGAAAAAAGCTCACTTTTACGGTTTGTATGATGAGTTGATGCAGTCATTCAAAGGGGAGAGGTAATTATGCTTTGGGTTGCGTTGATATTAGGCTCCATCGCTATTTTGATGATGAGAGGCGACAAGAAAAAGAAAATTAACCAGTACTTCGATTTCGAAGACAGTGGAGATTTGGTGAACTTGCACGCCATCAATGTTAACGAACTCACGAATCGAAAGCGTTGGCAGAGTTTTATGTCGGATGCCAGATTGGTTGCCGATGTTTTAGGTCCAAGATCGGCACTTTACATCACCTTATATACTTTAGGTACGGCATTCATGTTGTGGTATGTGATGACAGAAATTGCTCGATTTGGCTCGCTCTGGATGTTTGTCGTCATGTGGATGGTGCTGCTGTTTGTAGGCTATCGATATTTGGTTAATCGTCGCCGTAAGTTGTTTACTAATAGCTTTCCTGATGTATTGAATATGCTGATGAGTGCAGTGACTGCGGGTGATAGCTTAATGCATGCGATTGGTTACGTTGGCGAGAAAATCGATACCGCCATCGGCCATGAGTTTAAGATCATGAGTGAGCGCTTGAAAATGGGGGAGGCACCAGAAGTGGTATTAGATCGCGCCTGTCGTCATTACCCTTACCCAGAGTTTGTGTTCTTTACACTTACGCTTAAAGCCAACCTTGCCCGAGGGGGGCAACTTAAGAACGTGCTCGCTCGATTGATTCGAGTGTTAGTTGACGCACGAACTCTTGAGAAGAAAAAAATGTCGATGACTTCCGAAGCTCGAGTTTCTGCAAAGATCGTCGCGGCCATTCCTCTTGGTTTCACTATACTGATCAGCCAAATCGCCCCTCACAACTTAGAGATCCTGATGGAACATCCTATTGGTAATTGGGTGATTATCTATGTGATTGGTAGTGAGTTATTGGGGTTGTTTATTGTTTGGTTGCTTGTGAAAGGAGTCAGCTTATGAATAGCACCATTGCGATACTTCTTTTTTTGGGCGCCGTATTGTGGGGAATCTTTGAGCTGTACTTCCAACAACAACGTCGTGAACGAATTGGGAAATACGTCCAAGGTTCACATCGAACCATGGGTTCTTTTATTGGTAATTATTTCATCAGTTTCGGACAGCATTATCGCAGCGAGATAGAGGTCAAATTGGTTGAGGCTGGCCTGTATCATCGAGACTACGCCAAGTACTACTTTCCGTTAAAAGTCGCCGTCGCGCTAGTTTTCATCGCAATACTGTTTGTTGTCGAACTTTCCGTTCAGGTGCGAATGATGGCGGTGCCAATGGCGTTGGTGTTAATCATCATTGTGCCGGATATCCTACTCAATATGCGCAAAGCTTTGCTGATCAGAAAGATCTCAGGAAAGTTACCTTATCTGCTAGATATGATGGCGGTGTGTGTGCAAACCGGGATGACAATCGAAGCCTCGTTAGATTATTTGGGACAAGAGTTTGAGGCGTTCGATAAGGATCTCTGCTACCAAATTAAACGCACATCAGACTCGGCGAAACTGATTGGCCTTGAGCGTGCGCTGAATGACTTCTCTGAGAGAGTGCCTACCAATATCGTGCAAAGCTTTGTGCTGACAATATTACAAAACTTGAACTACGGTACCTCAATCGCGCAAGTGCTGGGGGACTTGGCAGAAGACATGCGCAAGATGCAAGTACTCACGATTGAAGAGAAGGTTGGCAAGCTCTCTTCAAAAATGAGTGTCCCACTTATTTTGCTTATTCTGATGCCGATTGTGGCTTTGATTTTAGCACCGGGCATTATCCAAGTTATGGACGCAATGGGAGGCCAGTAATGAACCGATTATTCCGTATATTGGCGCTCCAACTGATATTCGCCTCTCTTGTCGGCTGCCAATCTACTCCTGATGAACAAGCTAGCTCAATGCAAAACATGCTGAGTATTGGTAACTATCAAGGGGTAATTGCACATTATCGACAACGCTTGGAAACGGATCCCGATGATTATGAAGCTATGGATGCGATTGCGCATGCCTATTATCAAACTGGTGATGTTGAATCTGCGAGTTTCTATACCCGTTATATCAGTGAACATGGTTATGCCAATCAGCAAGTCGCTCAATTGATGGGACAAGTGGCGGCAGATATAGGGAATGACGAAGAGGCGTTGTCCCACTATTTTGATTCAATTGAGTTGGGCAATAAGGGCGCGCAAGTGCACAACTTGATCGGCATTTCGTACTCTCGATTAGAGCATTTTGAATCTGCAACAACAGCGTTCAATCAAGCTCGATTGCAAGGGTATGATGAAGCAACAGTCAAGAATAACCTCGCTGTTGTCTATTTAGCGAAATCCGACTACCGCTCTGTGGTGTCTATATTAGCGCCTCTTATTGAACAGCAACCCCAAAACAAAACCGTCAATGCTAACTTGGCACTGGCGTTATCAAAACTCGGTCGTTATCAGGATGCCCGTTCGTTACTCGAAGCCGATTACAGTGATGAAGATATTCACCATATCCTTTACCAAATAGGGCGTAAGGAGTGACGTATGAAAATGAGTCTTCGGAAACATCAAAGGGGTGTGACTGCTGTTGAGTTTGCATTAGGCGCAATGGTTTTGATTTTGTCTACCCTGATTATTTTTGAGAGTAGTTATCAGGTATATGTGACTAATTTAGTGGATTACTCACTGCGAGAAACGATAAGAAATACCAAGATCAAACTGCATGACAGTAATGTTCCTAGTGACATACACAAGTTCTATCAAGACCAGTTTGATGCATTGATTAATCAAAGTGGGCAGCTGTGGAGTTTTTTAGTGGCACCGGATAAGTTTTCAATTACCGGTGTTTATTATGACGATTATACCGCGTTTGTAGCGGGTACCACGTCCATCAGCTTTGGCGGTGAAAGCAGTGAGGTTGAGAGTTTTGATTATAGTCTTGCAGAGTTGACGGTAAGTTACGATTTTTCACCGATGACTCACTTGTTTACATCGATCAGCATGCCTATCTCTCGAACTATGGTGTTGAACCTCGAACATGAGGAGTGGCCAAATGAAAACGAATAGCCGACTTTTACAAACAGGTTCTTTTACTGTCGAGCTTGCTTTAGTGCTGATGGTCTTGTGTTTGATTTACCTTTTTTCGACAGATTTAAGCCACAAACTACTTATGCAATCTGCGCTAGACCGCACATCATTTGCGCTGGTGAACATCCTTAAAGAGCGGACTCGCTATTACGACGGTGATGTTCAAGATGGAACAAACCTAAACGTTCAACAGCAGCAACTGGAAGATATGCAAAAGCTGGCAGCACGGCTACTTGGTCAAGAAGCTGATTCAGTGATGATTAATATTCAATCTCTGACTCAGGGAGAGTTGAGAGGCGACATTGAGAGCGAGGCGCTACAAACCGTAAATTGCGACGTGCCAGAGATTGATAGTGAGACATTTAAGAACTTGGTCCCAGTTGAAGATGGAGTGATATATCCACTGTACAGCGTGACAGTATGTGAAACCTATCCGTCTTGGTTTGGCGTCTTCACCAGCTCTTCTGAGACATTAACATTATCTTCGACATCTGTGATGACGGGGAGGTAATGATGAAAGCAAATTTGAGTTTGAGAAAAAAGCAACAAGGTGTTGCAGCCATTTGGCTAGCGTTGGCCTTAGTTCCTGTTATGGGCTTTACCTTCTTATCGGTAGAGGGGACGAGATACATCCAAACATCGGCGCGCTTGAATGATTCATTAGAGGCTGCAGCTATTGCTGTCACTATTGCTGACTATCGAGACGAGAATGAAACCAACAAGTTAGCAACAGATTATGTTAAGGCCTATGTTCGCGGAGCGAAGGATATTGGTATCACTTCGGAGTGGGAACATCAAGAGTGGATAGAAGCAACGGAAACACCAGAGCACATTCAGTATCGCGTTGCTGCGAGTACAACGCATCAATCCTGGTTTGCCAGTCAATTCATACCATCATTTGATGAAACACAAGTCATCACAGGTCAATCGGTAGCGAAAAAATACCCAGTACTACTTGGTGATAATAATATTGATTTGATGCTTGTTTCTGATTTTTCAGGGTCTATGAATTGGCGTTGGGGAAGTAGAAAAAGTTGCACTTACAGTAGTTGTAAAATCAATGATCTGAAAGACGCGGTTCGGTCACTAGCTGAGACTGTGTTATGTCATGAGGTTGTAAAAACAAAGAACCGTACGGTTTGTTCCCTTGATGACACTGATAATGAGTGGGCAAACCGCATAGGTATTGTTCCATTTAACATTAGAACAAGAGAAGTGGTTAGTGGAATCACCGTAGCAGCGTCTCAGTTGATGTATCGAGGAGACGTTACAGTAGATTTAACTAGCAAAAAATACCTCAATGTAAACTGGAACGCGATACGAGATTACGAGCTCAGCTATCTAATTGACTGTGTAGAAGACGTATCTGAATGTGATGATAAAGACTTGAATAAGTCAGGAAAAGTAAAGGGCAGAATAATACGTGCGTACGATGTTCTTACTTCTAGCCATGATGAATATCCTGATAACACTGATTATGTGGACTACCAAGCAAGTGTGGATCATCTACTTACAAATAAAGTAACAGTCGATTTGCCAGTACAAACGCCTAAATTAAAACGTACTTATTACCAAATCGAAGGTGTTGAGCTCTACAAAGGTTATGGATCGAGTGCTGATGATCAATTTAACAATATAGCTCTAACTAATAATCTGATTTCACTTCTTGGCGTCAATGTTGATGGCACATCGCACAGTACTTACGGTGTTTACGATATGAAAGCCGGGGGAAGTACTGCAGCATTTCAAGGCATGTTGCGAGGGTTTCAATTGCTTGCTGTTGGTAAACCAGAGACGAATGATCCGGATGAGATCGAGGATTATAACAACAAACTAAAAATGTTGTTTGTCTTAACTGATGGTCAGGAGAGCCCTAATAACGGCATTTTTGGTGGCTTAGTTGATGCTGGCATGTGTGACAAAGCGAGAGAACTCATTCCTGGATTGTTCATTGGTGTAATTGGAATTGATTTCCAGGCTTCTCAACAGAGTGGTTATCAAGATTGTGTTCTCGACTCAAAAGACATCATTGACGTGACGAACCTTGAACAACTAAAAGAAAGTATTGAAGAGCTTATTCGCCGTGGGGCGAAAAGTAACGGTGTGACCCAACTTTATTAGGAGTGCTTATGAACAGGAATTCGACATTGAGCCTTGCAACTGCGTTGGTGCTCACCGCATTTTCGGCGCAATCAGAGCCTCAACAATATTACTGCGATACCGGTGTGATTGAGTTTCAACATGCAGTGGATATTGGGGCTGTGACCGGCATAGGTACGCACCGACAAGGCTATTTGGTTGTGGAGGCTTACCCGGATGGAAATCACGTACAACAAGTATTATTGGACAAGGTGATGCAGACCCGCCGTTTAGGTGATTGCAACAGCTTTGTTGCATCGCCTTCGATGCTCAATGACCAGTCACCTGTCGCGATGCGCGTGAACTTCGCCTTTGATAGTGACGCTATCACTCCAATGGCTCAACGAACATTGGAACACTTTAGCTTGGGGGTTGCCGAAGCGGAGCAGAAGTTGGTAGTTGAAGGCCATACCGATGCTATTGGTACTGAAGAATACAACCAAGGCCTAGGGTTCAGAAGAGCTGACCAAACAGCGAAAGTACTTAAAAAAGAGGGCGTACCCAGCCAGAACCTGACAATAAAAAGCTTGGGAGAAACCCAACCTATCGCCTCAAACCATGATAAACAAGGTCGTGCATTGAATCGCCGAGCAGATGTGGTTATTGAGTAATGTTGGGTGAGCTATACAAACGTTGCTCAAATGAAAAAGCCCCGCTGAAGTGCAGCGGGGCTTTCAAATCTTACTCGATAGCTTGTCAGCGTACTTACTCGTAAAAGGTTATTGGACTTTACTTAAGCGATTTTCGTCATCTCATTCAGTGTGAATGACGCAACACAACCTTCCGTTGCAGCCATGTACTCAGCAAGGTGAGTATTACCCATGTGTGTTTGCCAAAGTTCGCGAGACATCCAGTTTTCGTAGAAAGTGAAATGCGCTGGATTTTCATTGTCTTGGTGAAGGTCATAGTTGATGCAACCCTCTTCCGCACGAGTGATATCAATCAGTTTTAGTAGTTCTGCTTTAACCAATTCAATTTTATCTTCGTTAGCGACGATGTTTGCGATGATAGTCAGTTGAGTCATGTTCATTACCTATATTATTTGATTCACCGAAGTGGTGTTGGTCTTTGTCACAGGGCTTATTAGCTCAAGAGCGGGTCTATGTTTATTGAGCCCTCATCTGTGTCGATGGATAAATAATAGTAGGAATATTCAAAACGATAAACCGCGCTACGTTTGAATTATTATCAAAAATTAATTGATAATAAATCGAGGTTTATAGTCTATCGGACATAGTTTAATGAATATTAAAACCCTCCAGCCCAAGCATCAAAATCATCAATGTAGTCGAGTTCTTGCTGGCTTCTTGGGGTTGGGTAATAAGGTAGCGCTAATCTCACAACAGAAGGGAGCAGTTCCTATTCTGGTTTGATTGGTGATGGTGGAATGAGTTTGTTTTTGACGACCAAAATGAACAGCAGGGTTGAAGAGAGTAAAAAAGCGACACGCTAATAACAACGCGTCGCACTTAATTATGTCTTATTAAATGTATGACCTAGTACCTATCTTTATGTCTTTCTTCTTATATAAGTTATAGGTCGTAGTGATCTATGGCACTATGCTCACCGATGTTGGCTCGGCTATTCCATGCCTCTACTCCATATAATCCATCAAAGATAACACTTCCTTCTATCTCAGCATTGCAACCATGATAAGCCTCAAATGATGCAAAGCCCGCCTCTTCGTCTATACCTGTCAGTGTAAAATCGCCTGGTAGGTAAAAAGAAGCAGCGTGGCATTCCATAGCTTTCGCTTCTATTTTTTCAACAGAGAGAGAAGAGTTTGCATTCAGAGCAAGAAAGCCTGAGAGCAAGATGCTTTCTGCTTCAAGCGTCGAGCTGTCTGCAACCTCCAGTGAATGCGCCTTTAATTCTCCGCCATAAAAGGTCGCATTTAGGTAAAGCTCTAAAGAATCATTAATGTTTAAAGGGCTTAACTTGTTTTTTAAAACAGAGTTGCCAGCGAGTCTAATTGATTGTGATATACCAGTGAGGTTTTTATCAAAACGGATATACGAACCATGATAAGCACCGAGTTTAAGGTTATCTAAGCTACCTTGTTTTATTCGTAGGTTTGATGAATTAATGTAGATATTGTCCAGCACTTCACCATCTAGTATTTGAGGTGCAGGAAGGGCAACATTGCTTAACTTAACATAGCTGTTTCTGTCGATATCGATCATACCCGAGGCAATATTAAAGTTTTGAAAAGAAATATTACTTTTACCTAAAATAATCAAAGCGTAGAGCTCTGGGTCATCAGCTGTTTCAACTGCACCAGAGATCACACTGCCGTCTTCACCACTTAAAAGCAGGTTGTCTTTGTTGATGGTAATTGGGCCTGTGCAATTACCACTGAATGTTACAGTGAGCGGGCTTGGGTAATAGGTCGAGTCCAGCAGGTTTTTTAGTGCCTGACTATCATCACTGCAGTTAATAGATACCGTTGAGTCTTCACTATTATTAGCTGCTTCAATTTTTTCCTCAAGGTATAAGAAGTTAGCATTCACTTCTTCTGCCTTCGCTGGGGTTCCTGCTGAAAAGGTAACAAGCTCTTGGGCATGGGCCAAACTTATGGAAGTGGTGGTGAGCAAAAGAGTAGTGACCAGGTTCCGTTTTATATTTCGCATAATTCTATCCTTAGGCAAGGTTACTGCCAGTTTGATTGGTTCCATTTAGTTTGATTCCATGTAGCGTCAAGCTGTGAATGACTATCACATGCGTCTCCAATTCCATCCTCATCCATATCAGACTGTGAAGGATTGGCATCGAAAGGGCAGTTGTCTGTGACAGAGTCAATTCCGTCGTTATCGTTGTCCCCTGCTTGCATTTCATCGTTAGGGAATTGGTCTTCTAGATCTGGGTAACCATCGTTATCGTCATCAAGGTCGGCTGTATCGCCAACGCCATCTTGGTCGAAATCACTCCACTCAGTCGGGTCATCGTCGAACAGGTCTTGGTTGTCGCCCACATTGTCCTTATCGCTGTCTTGCCATTCTGTTGAATCATTGGGAAATGCATCAACCAACGTGTCGTAGCCATCACCATCAGGGTCACCCGCCCGTGATATGTCATAAGGGTATTCATCTAAATCGTCCGAAATACCATCGTTATCATCATCGGTATCGGCATTGTCACCAATTTCGTCTAAGTCGTTGTCGGCATGTTCTCTAGGATCGTAGGGAAATAAATCTAGGATGCTATCGACTCCGTCGTTGTCAGGATCGCCTGCTTTGGAAGAGTCATTGGGATATAGATCGTCAACATTAATAACGCCATCTCCGTCATCATCTTGAGTGAAATCCTGTTCTGTATACACAGGGCTTTCTGTCCCAGTTGTTTCGAGTGCGTGCTGAATTTTGTCGGAAACCACGGTTAGCTTTTCATCTAACTCGGATTCGCCAGTAGGTGTGTTAGCCAATTGTTCAAGTTGCTGTGAGTTAAGGTTCAAAACATGAGAAGCGACAATATTCTCTGCGATAAATAGCGTCTCATTATCTTCTGAAGAACCGTCGTTACTTGCAATATAATCCCCAAGTACTTGCGAAGGTGAGAGGTTGAAAGTGTTGGCAACGTGGCTTACCGCTTCCTCTTTTGTCGTGTCAGTACCTGCCGCGAAATTTTGAGTGATATGCAGATGTACCAAGGTACTAAGAGGAGTGACGGTATCTTCCCCTATGGGGGCTGACAAAAGAAAGTCGGAAGTGACTGTTTGACCTGGATTAGAAAGATCTTCTGTAAGGTTGGCAATTGCCGCCACGACAACAGGATACTCTTGTGGGCTTAGCCCATGCAGTTCGAAGCCATCCAATTCAAGGTTCGCCACGCCCTCACCATTAGAATAGGCGACAGGTTCGGTTGCGGGATCGTGTTCAAAGTTATGATTGATATCGAGCCAAACTTTGGCATTTTTAAGGTAACCGTCAATGGCGGTTATAGAATATTGCCCGTGGTCAGTGTTATTTAAAGAAGCGCTGTCATTGTCACTACAAGCTGTCAACAATGAGCTGGTCGCTAGTGTCAACGCAATAGCTGTTTTAGATACTTCCATAGTGCCTCCATATTTTCAGGTGCCGTTCCTAGCATTGAAATCACGTTAAAAAAATATGGTTGCGTTGGCATCACCCACCTGAGGTATGAATTGTGTAAATCAAATGCTAACTTGATGTAAATCAATCTTGATGGTTGGTCTTTTGATGAATATTTGCTTAATTGGTTGATGGCTTGGCTAATGTGAGGGTTGCATGATGCATCAAAATACATTTTAAGTATTCGAAGCAAAGTAGAATTGGTTCGGCGACTATCGATTGATAATTTTCAATTGATCGTAAATTTTTGTTTTTATTTTAATAGCGTTGTTTTAGGCAGAAGTGATGTGTCTTTCTCTTAGAATGTTTTCATAAAGCAAGTCATATTGCTTAAACTGGTTTGGTGTTTACCTGAAGCAACATGCAAAAATCTCTTCCCGTCAAGAATTGCAATAATGAAATATATTTATCAGTGGCAAGTGGGTGGGTGAGTAGTGTTAAATATGACGCGGACTTCTTTTAGGAAAAGCATCTTTGATTAGAGGTCTGGGTTTTCTTCATACCCAACATCCAATGTAACTTTTTACCTTGAATGAAGATTAAAACCCGCCCGCCCAAGCATCAAAATCATCAATGTTGTCGAGTTCTTGCTGACTTCTTGGGGCAGGGTAATAAGGCAGGGCTAATCTCACAACGGAAGGGAGCAGTTCCCATTCTGGCGTCATCTTCAGGCGTTTCAATTCGTCATTAAGGCGCACAAACATGTAGTAGCCATCGCTGTGAGTGTTCGCATAACTTGCGACTGTTGCAATATCACCAGAAGGCAATTTTACATCTCGGCCGAGCGGGTAGAGTTGGTGAAGCGCAAAGCTCACTTTCGGGTCTTGTAGCTTGCCTTGCTTAAAGCGTTCTAGGCCAATGGCAGTTGAGGTCGTGCGAGGCTTCCAACCTGTGAGGAACAAGCCACTCAAGCTATCTTGGAACGGTTTACCCTTTCGATTGCCTTCATTGCTAATGAATTGAACCGTCAGTTTGTCTCCCGATTCTTCCAGAATTTCTAAAAACTGTTCACCAGTACGATCGACTAAAAGCTTCATAAGACCCAGATACCATTAAGAATGAGATACGATAAATGGTACTACTTTAGGGGAGGTTTTGGTAGGGAGGATTTTATTGCGGGTTGGAAGGACAATTTAAAGGCTATAGCGAATACATTACATCGAACAAAAAGCGGCGAACAGATTACAAAGGGCAACATACAAACGCCGAGAGCAAATCACTCTCGGCGTTTTTGGTTGATGAACAATTACACCCTTTGGGTGGATTCATTTGGTATGAACTAGCTCAGTTCATCTTCCACATATTGAAGACAAAATGACTGAGCGTGATCATCAATGTTGACTTGCTCGTTACCTCTTAACTCAAGGTACAGTGTGACAGCTTGTTTGAGTGCAGGGATCAATGCGTCACGTTCTGGCATTGCGACTGTTTTTACGAGTGCTTGTGTAAATTCAGGCAGTCGCTCTTCAATTTTTCTCACGCCAGATGGCGTCAGCCCAGCTTGCTTGAGGGCTAACGGAGATAACACGTTTTGACGAAGGAAGGAGAGGAATTCAACCGTCTCGAAGTATTCCCCACGAGCAATTTTGGTTGCTGCATAGTGCGTCCAGATCCAGAAGCGATCTTCAATCCATTGTGGATCTGGTTGTGGATAGTGTGGTTCAGCGGTACTGAATACATCGGTCAATAAGCTATCTCGTTCCCATAACACATGGTTGTTATCAACTCGAACGGCTGCATCTGGTAGAGAGACAAATTTGAAATCAACGTGTACTGGTTCTGGGCCAAATATCGACACAATTAAGCGTGGCTCGCCAACGTGTTCACCAGTAAATGCCGCAACTTTACCGCCAATGTTATCAAGAATGTCGAATCGTTCTTGCATCACGCTTTCGTAGTCGGCTGGGTTGATTGCGATAACAAAGTCTAAGTCGCTGTATTTGTCCATCGAGTCAGATCCAAAAGATCCGCTTGCGGCAATACCACAAATTCGAGGGTCTCGAGACAAGACATCAAT
The DNA here is from genome assembly GCF_022397895.1 of Vibrio sp. Isolate33. Taxonomy (NCBI): domain Bacteria; kingdom Pseudomonadati; phylum Pseudomonadota; class Gammaproteobacteria; order Vibrionales; family Vibrionaceae; genus Vibrio; species Vibrio sp. Isolate33. The sequence goes on along the minus strand of NZ_JAKEUP010000003.1, from coordinate 293,211 downwards.
CACTTTGATAAGAAGTGTTTTGTGAGGTGCTGGAAGAGTGCTTGGGTAGTTCATATTTTACCTATCTTGAAAAAGTTAGAACTGCAGTGCAGCTAGTGCGGCAAAATCAACGCAGCATTACAGAATGTCAATGTCGGCATATCTTGTCAATAGAATATAGAACGGCCTTGGGCAAGAGCTAAGGCAAAGTGGGCAGGGGGATAATCTAGCAAGCATGATGGTATTTCATGATGAGCCAAGTCAGTTTTGGCTCATCAGTATAATTAACCCGAGTATGTGGGTTAGCCGTTTAACGCTTACGCAAGTAGTGAGTTTGTACAATCTCATCAAGGTAAGTCGTGACGCCTTTCAGTGTAAAGTCGAGAGGAGAAACTAAGTCACCAAACAAAGGGGAGCCACCACCAAGAACGACGGGAATCGTCGAGATGATCAGTTCGTCAATCAGGTCTTCTTTTATGAAGTTTTGAATGGTGACGCCGCCATCAATGTAAAGGTTGTTCATGCCTTTGCTGTTCAGACCCTCGATGATCTGAGTTAACTCGCCCTTCATCAGAAACACTTTACCTTCCAGTTCCTTAGGCACTTCCGTCAAGGTGTTACTCAGGACATATACCGGCTTGCTGTAAGGCCAATCAATACCGAAGCTCAACACCATATCCATCGTGTTACGGCCCATGACCAAAGCATCAATGCGATCAGTATGGGCGTTGTAACCCATGTCATCGCTCTCTGGATTTGGGATCGCGTGTAACCAATCTAGGCCACCTTGTTTGTCTGCAATGTAACCATCAAGACTCGCGCCGATAAAGACAATATTTGACATTTTTAACTCCGAAATTGAACAGGAACTTGGCAACCACACCGTAATAAATTAAAATATTCTACAGTGTAGAAATTAAGTTTAAGAGGTGGTGTTATGACTGTCAAGGATCAAAAGCGAGGTCGACCAAAGAGTGGATCAAGCCAACTCAGCGCTGACAAGATCTTAGATACGGCCAAAAGCATGATGCGCGAAAGTGGCAAAGTACCGAGTATTCGAGGGTTAGCGACAGAGCTCGGTGTGGATGCGATGGCGATTTACCACTACTTCAAGAATAAAAATGATCTCTTGGAATCGATCACTGTGTCTTTGGTAGGAGAAGTTGCGCAGCCTGAGCAAAACCAAGTGTGGCAAGAGAACCTTTATCAACTCAGCGTGAGTTATCTGTCGGTGTTGAATGACTATCGAGGGTTGCTCGAAACCCTGCTGACGATGAAATCTCTTGGGCCTGTTGAGGTGTTTAGCGAGCGCTTTGAAGCGGTAATGAGCCCTTTGGAGTTAACATCAGAACAATCGGAAGACGCTCTTCATTTGCTGGTGGACTACCTGCATGGCTATGCGCTAGCACTCAACTGCAACCCAGATAGAACGGAAATTACGGTCGAGATGGTGAGGAAGCCTTTAGGCCTTTACTGCTTGGGTATCGAACAGCTGAGAGTGCAGTAATTTCAGAACCAAGATGAAGGTTTCAGGGCGCGGTTTAGTGATGTGCTGCTCGCGACGGAGTGCTGATGTTTCATTTATAGTGGATAATTACCTATAAATTTCAGGCTTTAGCAGTAATAATCAATGAATAGACCTGAACAGCTTGTGAGTCGAAAGCTGTCGGGACAGTTTCTAAAGACGTCATCGTGAAAAGGAAGTCAGACACATGCCTGTGCTCCAACGCATCAGTTTAACCTTAGTTTTGGCCGCTATTTTGGGCGGCTGTTCTTCATTACCAGAAGGCATTGACCACCCAGCAGAACCGTACACCTCTTATGGACCAAGCACTTTGTCGGTTTTAGCGGATGAATATCAACCACAAGCATCAGAGCAGGCGACTACCGCCGTTCGCTTACAAGAATCCGGTTGGGATGCATTAGCACAGCGTTTGGCGTTGGTTGAAAGTGCAGAGCACACCATTGATATTCAATACTATATTTGGAACTCTGACGAATCGGGCAGATACCTAGCGAGTCGTTTGTTAGCCGCAGCTGATCGTGGTGTTAAGGTGCGAGTGATGTTGGACGACATTAACCTCAATGAGCGTGAAGGCTTATTATCGGCACTGGATGCACACCAAAACGTCGAGATCCGAATCTTCAACCCAACCCCAACACGCCGTGGTTTCAGTAAGTGGTTGAGCTTCCTTGGCGATTTCTCTCGCTTAAACCGTCGTATGCACAACAAGTCGTTTACCGTTGATGGCACCTTGTCAGTAGTTGGTGGGCGTAATATTGGTGATGAATACTTCGACCTTTCTGACGAGATCAACTTCCGAGATCGTGATGTATTGGTGATGGGCTCAGTCGTTACCACGATCCAAACCAGCTTTATTGAGTATTGGGACAGCCGTTGGTCTTACCCTGTTGATATGCTGGGTGACGACGAACAACCGGATCTTTCAAAGATTGACGATATCACCGTTCCACAATACAAAAACTACCCAGAGTTACCCTTAAATCGCGAAGCGGCAGATAGCTTGCTGAAAGAGGCGCTTAATGAGATGACTTGGGTGAATGCTCGTTTTGCTTACGACCGCCCTGTGCCTGTCGATTCAGACAATACTGATGAACCTAAAGCAACGGCGGTTCTGTTAGGACAGCTCGCAAGCGAATCGAAACAAGAGATCTTGCTTGAGTCGGCTTACCTGGTATTCGATGACGGTCAGTTAGAAGAATGGCAAACGTTGAACAACGAAGGCGTTGAGATAAAGGCACTGACCAACTCAATGGCCTCGAATGACTTGGTGACCAATCACTCTGCTTACGCGGGTCGACGCTACGACATGTTAGAACATGGCATCGACTTGTTTGAGCTAAAACCAGATTCCAAGTTGTGTGAAGCATCTACCCAAGACGTGTCTAAATGTGCGCCTGAAACGGCTTATGGTCTGCATGCTAAATCTGTCGTATTTGACCGCAGTATCGCGAGTATTGGCTCATTTAACTTCAACCTACGTTCGACCTACCTCAACACGGAATCGGTGCTAATCATCGAGAACAAAGCGATTGCTGAAACACTAGCTGAAACCATCGAACAGGCGATGAGCGAAGACAACAGTTGGCGCTTGGAACTTGAAGACGGTGACGTGTATTGGTACTCAGGTGACCAAAGTTGGGACAGCGAGCCAGAAACAGGAAAATGGGAACGAATGCAGTCAGGCTTCTTACAGCTTCTCCCGATAGAGAAATATCTCTAAGAGAATCGACCTCATAGAAAAGAAAAATGTCAGCGCATAATACGCTGACATTTTTGTTTGTGATGGCGAAAACAGAGCTCGTTCATCGGAATCTTTTTCTGTCTTTAGATCTGCTCTCGATCTATCGCTTGGTCAGCAGCTTGCTGTTCAAGTAAGGCAGAATATGAGGGCGAGATTCACCAGACAGCTTTTGTGTGATCTGCTGTGACCAGCTGCTTTGCTTTTGATTACTTGAGCGGTTTGCGTAGTAGCTCTGCATCGAATCGTCGTAGCGTGCGATTTCGTCTAAGCTCAACGGCTGATATTGGTTTTCGTGCATCACCACGTGAGCAGGAAGGCGAGGTTTTATTTCAGGCTGCTGCGCAGGGTGACCTAAACACATACCAAATAGCACGGCCGTGTGTTGCGGTAGTTCCAGTAGTTCATCGACTTGTTGCGCACTGTTACGCAAGCCACCGATGTACACGCCACCTAAACCAAGAGACTCAGCCGCCAGCATACAGTTTTGCGCCATGATGCCAGAATCAACGGCGCCAATCAGGGTAAGCTCGGTAAAGTCGGTTTTTACTTCTGGGTTAATCTGAGCGTGGCGTTGATAGTCGATACAAAACACCAAAAACTCGGCAGCACTCTCCACATAAGCTTGGTTGCCTGCGTATTCTGCTAACAGTTTGCGCTTCTCTTTGTCTGTCACTCTCACGATAGAAACAGCCTGCAGTAAGCTCGATGACGACGCGGCAAGGCCTGCCTGAACAATTAAATCGAGGTGCTGTTGTTCTATTGGTTGGTCCGTATATTGGCGAATGGAGCGGTGCCCCAAAATGGTCTCAATCGTACTGTTCATAGCTCTCAGACTGTCCTTGTTTTTATGATGTATTACAAATCACCATAACGACATTTGAGGTTGGGGTAAACCTCAAAACAGCCTTTGTTGAAGACTAGTGGGTTTGGCTTTTCATCGTTTTAGGGCAAATGTGAGGAATGTACAATTGTAGGTATGATTCCGTGAGTCGGATGGCTTCATTTGCAAGCTCTGGAGTAATGTGACCGTGTTGACGATAGGACAAAGAGTAAATTTTATCAGCAACTTGCAGCGAGATAGCGAAGACATTGATTGATTGCGGTAACTGAGGAACATCAAAGAACTGTCGATAAATCGTTTCTACTTCTTTGCCCAAAATTAAGTCATTCTCTGTGTCTGCATGACCTAACTCTGTAAATGTATGACGACCTAAAATAAGCTTTTTAGCAATCGGGTGATTGTTATAGTAATTCACATACGCTGTTTCAATCATACGATTGATATCAGTCCAGTGATTAACATGTTCCACATCTATACATTTACCGAGCAGAGAATCGAAGTCAATAAATACGTCGTCTAACAAGTTGTGGAATAAGTTTTCAATATTCGGGTAGTGATGATAAACCGTGGATGTTGCCATTCCACACTCTTTGGCAACATCGTACATTGAAATATCAGTCGCTTCACGGCGTTCCATTAGTTGCACAACAGCATCATGAATTCGAATTAACTTTTCTTCGGTGGTTACTTTGCGCATCTAATGGTCCTCACTGTTATTTGGAACACGAAAAACATAAAGGGTTTTTAATCAAAGTTCCAATTGGAATATTCAAAACTTAGACTTTGTTACCCTTTATTTATATAAAGCATGATAAGCCGTTATTAGGCTTTAATATGTGTCCCTGTTTTTCCTTCTATGATCTCTAATGCACTCGACAGGTCACCAATGTGTCCGTGTTGTTTTGTTTTCTCCACAAACTGACAACATGCGTCGACCTTCGGCCCCATCGAACCTGCTGGGAAAGTGTACTTTTTCATTTGCTCAACTGACACGTTTTCAAGCTTCTCTTCTTTTGGGGTCCCCCAATCTAAACAAACATGAGATCCGTCGGTGAGGATCAGCAAATGTTCTGCGCCGATTTCTTCTGCGATAAGAGCCGCTGTCATGTCTTTGTCGATGACCGCTTCGAAACCTACATAAGCGCCATCTTTCTCGACGACTGGAGCACCGCCACCACCGCCACAAATAATTAAGTGTTCTTTCTCTAGCAAGTCTTTGATGGCTTTTATCTCTAGTACTTCTTTCGGTGAAGGGGACGGAACCACGCGGCGCCAGTGTGCTCCGTCAGGCTTCACAATCCATTGGTTGGCTTCGGCGAGTTGTTTAGCTTGTTCTTCTGTATAGACAGGGCCAATAAATTTGGTCGGGTCAGCAATTGCAGGGTCATTTTCGTCAACAACAATTCGAGTTAAGATCGTGGTGGTAAAGCGATCTTGAATCGCAGCGTTTAAGCCTTGTTGGATAAGATAACCAATCATCCCTTGCGTCTCAGCGCCAAGCACATCAAATGGGTAAGGTGGGCAATCTTTGTAAGCATTATTCTGCAACGAGAGTAAGCCTACTTGAGGGCCATTTCCGTGCACAACAACCAAACGGTAATCTTTACTTAGTTCAGCCAAAGAAGCGGCGGTTTGCGCGATGCTCTTTTTTTGGTTTTCGCAACTCATTACCTCACCACGTTGTAGTAAAGCATTCCCACCGACAGCAACAACAATAATAGGCTTCGACATGTTTAATTCTCCAAATGATATTTCGCTCATAGCAAATAAGTTGGTTTGAATTGTATTTAAATATTGTCGGAGTCGTGGGGATAAAAATCACAATTCGATTTGTACTCAATATTTGATGTTTTTAGTCACCTATATGTCACAGAAAGCCTTAATTATCTCTAAATTAACTAGATATGTGATCTTGGTTTTGAAATAGAAAATGTATTTATTAATCGAATGGTTATTGACCAAAATCAAGTATTCCGACTTTTATCATTATAAATCTAATATTTGTTGGGTTTATTTTGTTTTTTACCCGAATTCGTTTGTGCAAAACCGATATTCAATTCTCATCCCAGTTCACTTCATCGCTTTGCCGTTTAATTAATCCCGAATTAGAGATTAAGGAGCTAAGAGATGAGTAACGAAACGCAAGGAAAAATGGGGGTTACGGGAATTGCACTCTTTACACTGTGTGCAGTTTTGGTGGTCGACACATTAACCGCGTCAGCCAGTATTGGTGTCAGTGCCATTGGCTGGTGGGTGTTAATGCTGGTCTTCTTTGTTATCCCATACGGCTTAATTACTTCTGAATTAAGTACAACCTATCCAGGTGAAGGTGGTATTTACGATTGGGTAAAACAAGCCTTCAACTTTAAATGGGCAGTCAGAACAACATGGTTTTATTGGATTAACGTTGGCTTATGGATGCCAGCGGTATACATCATGTTTGCAGGCATGTTTGCCGAACTCTTTATGCCGGGCCTGTCTTTATGGGGCCAAATCGCCATCTGTATATTACTTACCTGGCTAACAGTTTGGATTTGTAATGTGTCAGCCGACATAGGTGTTTGGGTTACGAATATCGGCGCGGTACTAAAAATTATCGTGATCAGCACATTAGGTGTAGGTGGTTTCATCTATGCGATGAAAAACGGTGTTGCCAACGAATTTACGCTACCCGCAATGATGCCTTCATTGGATTCAGCTGTCTCTTTCTTACCAGCGATTGTGTTCAACCTAATGGGTTTTGAACTGGTTGCGACTATGACTAAAGAAATGAAAGATGTTCGCGACATGCCTAAGGCTGTTTTCCTTTCTATCGGTATCACCGCTTTCTTATACATCTTCGGTACGGTAGGCATCTTGATGGCGCTGCCTGTCGAAAGCATTGGCTTAGTATCGGGCCTTATCGACACCTTCAAAACACTCTTTGGTGGTGGCGTGTTTGGCACAGCCATGGTCTATATCTTCGGAACTTTCGCTCTGTTAACGCTTATCGGCAACATGGTGAGCTGGACAATGGGTGCTAGCCGAGCTGCAGCAGAAGCCGCTCAAGAAGGTGAGCTTCCAGCGCCTGTCGCGAAAGTATCAGAGAAAGGTTCCCCAGTTGGTGCAAACAACATCACAGGTACCGTATCAACGGTCGTTATCCTGTCTTACGCACTGTTTGCACAAGGGAATGATGATCTGTTCTGGTCGATATTTGCTTTCTCTAGCTGCATCTTCTTACTTCCTTATCTGTTCATGTTCCCAGCATACCTAAAGCTTCGTGTGGTTGATGGTCAACGTGAACGTCCATTCAAAGTACCGGGTGGTATGGCGGCTCAGTGGGTTATGTCCATTGTTTGTTTCTTCGTCATCCTTCAAGCCGTGATTTTATTTATTTTCCCTGAGGCGCTTGATCTAACCGTTGCTGATTGGGGATACACAGGACCTGTTTTGATTGGCGTGATTGCCACCGTTCTCGCTGGTGAGTGGATTCTACTCGGTGCGCTAAAGCGCAAGAAACAGCAAGGCTCGGACGACAACGACGCTGCCGATTCGCAAGATAAAAAAGAAGCTCAAGCATAATTTAGGGGACATAACGATGAAAAAACTGATTGAGACTACTCCAAAACATGATGGCTTCAGAATGCCGGGGGAACACGAGCCACACAGCGAAATTTGGATGGCTTGGCCAGAGCGTACCGACAACTGGCGCAATGGTGCAAAACCAGCACAAGCGGTCTTTGCAGACGTTGCTACCAAGATAAGCCATACAACACCAGTCACCATGCTAGCGAGCTCTGAGCAATACGATAACGCGGTATCCCGTTTACCTGAGGACATTCGAGTGTTGGAAATCTCGACGGATGACTCTTGGATGCGCGACATCGGGGCGACTTATGTTGTTGATGACAGCGGTGAACGCCGAGGTGTGGATTGGGAATTCAATGCATGGGGCGGGTTTGTGGATGGGTTGTATTCACCGTGGAACCGCGACAACCAAGTCGCTCAAAAGATGTGTGAAACCATTCGTGACTCTCGATACCGCGCTCCAATCGTTCTTGAAGGTGGCTCAATTCATGTTGATGGCGAAGGCACGCTCTACACAACAGAAGAGTGCTTATTACACGAAAGCCGCAACCCAGACATGAGTAAAGGAGAGCTGACGGAAGTGCTTTGCGAACACCTCAATGTTGAGAAAGTCATTTGGCTGCCTCGTGGTTTATACAACGATGAAACCAATGGTCACGTCGACAATATTCTCCACGTCGTGAAGCCGGGTGAAGTCGTTCTCACATGGTGCGATGACAAGAACGATCCTCAATATGAGATCAGCAATGAAGCCTATGACTACCTCACCAGTCAGACCGATGCAAAAGGGCGTCAGATAAAGGTACACAAACTGCCAATGCCAGGTCCTCTATTCATGACCGAGGAAGAAGCGGCAGGTATCGATATCGCAGACGGAATGGAGCGAGAAGCGGGTGAGCGTTTAGCGGCGTCGTATGCCAATTACCTGATTACCAATAACCAAATTGTGTTGCCGTTATTGGATAAACGCTACGACAACGATGTTATCGGGATCTTAGAAGATATTTATCCCGGTTACGAAGTGAACGGCGTTCCAGCTAGAGAAATTTTGTTAGGTGGCGGCAATATCCATTGCATCACCCAACAAGTGCCAAGAGTTTAGTTGGAACAATAAAACCAATTTATAAATAAAAATCGAAAGAAAACAAAGGCTTAACAAAGTCGTTAACACCAATATTTAATCCAAACGTAGCGGTTCTTGAAAGTGATGGCAGGTATTCGAAATCAAATCGAACGGAAAAAACCGCACACAAAATTATGAAAAATAGGAACTTATTATGAAATTACCTTCTTCTAGCGCAACTGAACTAAACAAAGCAAACCTAGAGCACATGGTTTCCATGAAAGACTTCTCTGTAGAAGAGATGGACAACATGATGGAGCTGATGACTCACCTGAAACAGGCGCGTAAAGACAATGCAATTCCACCTCTGTTTAAAGGCAAATCAGTAGGGATGATCTTCGAAGCGGGTTCTACTCGTACACGTGTTTCTTTCGAGGTGGCGGCAACATTGCTGGGTGGTCACGCACTATTCCTATCTCCAAAAGATATTCACTTAGGTGGCAAAGAGTCGATTGATGATACGTCTCGTGTGTTATCACGTATGTGCGACATCATCATGGCTCGTACCAATAGCCCTGAAACACTCGATGGCCTACTTGAAATGTCGACAGTGCCAGTAATCAACGGCCTTGATACGCGTTTCCACCCAACTCAAATGCTAGCGGATCTCTACACGATCAGAGAGCACATCACAGATGGACGTAAACTGTCAGACCTCACATTGGCATTCATGGGTGACGCGACAGATGTGTGCCGCTCTTTGATGCTGACCTGTGCTAAGTACGGCATGGGCTTTAAGCAAATTGGTCCTAAGAAATACCACATGGAGCAAGAGTGGATCGATATGGCGCTGAACTTCTGTGAAGAGTCTGGTGGCAAGATTGAAATTACCGATGATGTAGAGCGTATCAGTGATTGTGATGTGGTGTACGGCGACAGCTTCTACTGGGTGACACAAATGGATGAGAAGGAAGAGCGCCTTGCGGCATTCATGCCTAACTATGTGATTACAGAAGAGCTAATGGCTAAGGCTCGTCCGGGCGCAATGTTGCTGCACTGCCTACCTGCGAATGACAAAGAAGAAGTGACTCGCGGCGCACTAGAAAGTGAATACTCAGTGGCGTTCGATGAAGCAGAAAACCGACTCACTGCTCAGATGGCGATTTTGGTGTACTTCACACATAAAGATGCGGTTATCCCAACACAAGAAACCGTTAAGCATCATGAAGAAAAAATCAGTAGCTTCTTAAGCACTCTGTAGGGGTTTATTTGTGGGGGCGTAAGAGCCTCCACTGTGATGCTCGAATTAAGCTGAACCAATATTTATCACGATTTATTGGTTCGGCTATTTTTGTACCTTTTATTTTGAAATGTCGGTAAACACGCAGCTAATTGGCTCTATCTGACATCAATACTCGAATAGGAGATGTATCGACATGAGTGCCGATATTATTAAAGTTTCAAGAAACACTGAAGATGCACCATTGAGCCCTTTCTCAACACAATCAGTGGCATTTTCACACTACAATAACCTCTCTGCTCAATTACCGATTGATCCTAAAACAGGTAGCCTGATCCCAGGCTCCTTAGAAGATCAAACAAAACAGTGCTTATTAAACATTCAAGCGATTGTGGAGAGCATTGGACACCGCATGCACGATGTTGTGAGAGTAAACATATACTTGAAGAACATTGCGGATCTTGACTCAGTGAATGAAATCTATGCGTCTTTTTTCCAACACTATGTACCCACATGCACGACACTCGCGGTAGCCGATTTACCGCTAGAAGGTGCTCATTTGCAAATGGATGCGGTGATCTCGAATGGTGAAGGTACCTATCCTCAAGCGGCTTGTGAGTTAGTTAAAATCGCAAGAAACACCCAACACGCACCAGTCAGTTCTTTATCAACTCAGACGGTGGCTTTCTCTCACTATAACCATATTTCAGCCCAACTACCGATTGATCCTCAATCGGGCAATATCGTTGTTGGTGGAGCCAAAGAGCACGCTATTCAATGTCTAAAAAATATCAAATCGATTTTGGAAAATGTTGATGTTCCACTAGACGACATTGTGAAGGTGAATATCCATGTGAGAAGTTTGGATGACCTTGCTGCCATCAATGAAGTGTATACCACCTTCTTCCCTGACTCTGCGATTGCAAGAACCGTCGGCTATATGCCAGCGCGCTCGGTGACGGTTGCAGAAGGCTTAGCGATGGGAGCGCTAGTACAGATGGATGCGACCGTTTCACACGGCGATGGCACACCACCACAAGCGGTTGAAGATCGCCATGGAATAGTGATTAAGGCAAACAATACCAAAGCTGCGCCAATCAGTGAGATCTCAACACAAACCGTGGCTTTTTCTCACTACAACAATATCTCTGCCCAGTTGCCGCTTGACCCTAGAATTGGCGCAATTGTGACGCATGGTGCCAAAGAGCAGGCGATGCAGTGCCTCAATAATATTAAAGAAGCGGTTGAGAGCGTTGGACATGTCATGGATGACATCGTGAAGCTTAATATCCAACTAAGATATATGGCTGATTTAGATGTACTCAATGACGTTTGCACGCATTATTTTGACGGCCCATTGCCTGCGCGCACGGTTATCGGTGTTTCTGATATTCCTATGGGGGCTTTGGTGCAAATTGATGCCATCGCTTCCAATGGTGAAGGCACTCCGCCTAGCCTTTAAGCTTTCAATTTAGCGTTAAAACAATGAGGGTCGGCTGTGAGGTCAGCCCTCGTTTTACGTCTGTACCAAGAGCAACATAAACACTGGTTATAGTGTTCATAAGTGGAAAATCAGAGTAGACCAACTAGGATGAATTACATTAAACCCGGTAATTAATTCAACAACATGGTAGTGCTATGAAGAAAATAACCCTTTTGTCAGTCGCGATTTTATCCAGTATCTCCTTCTCATCTTTTGCTAAAGATTGTGACCCTACATTGCTGCCTTCTTGGAAAGACAGTGAGAGTAAATCCGCCATCGTCGACTTTGTTGGCCAAGCCACCAAAGCTGAATCCGATACGTTTGTGGCAATTGAAGATCGCATCGCCGTGTTCGATAACGACGGTACGCTTTGGTCAGAAAAGCCATACTACTTCCAACTGGCCTTTGCGCTAGACCGTGTAAAAGAGATGGCGCCTGAACACCCTGAATGGAAAACAGAAGTACCGTTTAAGTTTGTACTTGAAGGGGATATTGAGAGCGTTCTGGGCAGTGGTGAAGAAGGGTTATTGAAAATCATCATGGCGACACATTCAGGTATGACAGTTGAACAATACCAGCAAGACGTTAAGCAATGGTTGGCGGTAGCAAAAGACGAGCGCTTTAATAAAGCGTACACAGACCTAACTTACCAGCCAATGAAAGAGATGCTGACCTATCTGCAAGAGCATGACTTTAAGACTTACATCGTGTCGGGAGGTGGCGTTGACTTCATGCGAGCGTGGGCTCCGCAAGCTTACAACATTCCTACAGAACAGATCATCGGCAGCGCGCTCAAATACAATTACAGCTACAACGATGGCAACCCGACCGTGACCAAAGATTCGTCCATTTTGACGATTGATGACAAAGCCGGAAAAGTCACCAACATTCAGCATATTATCGGTAAGAAGCCGATTCTAGCTGTGGGTAATTCAGACGGCGACCAAGCGATGATGCAGTGGGCAACCAGTCAACCAAATTCAATGGCAATGATTGTTCATCACACCGATGCCGAGCGTGAGTGGAAGTACGATCGCGAATCCCATGTTGGTAAGCTTGATAAAGCACTCGACGAAGCGAACTCTAGAGATGATTGGACGCTGATCGACATGAAATCTGATTGGTGTGAGGTGTACTAACACCTAATTTATTCTTGATTCATAAAAGCTCGGATTTTTGATTCGAGCTTTTTTGCTAAATAGCGAAGGCTTCGTCTCATTTTAAGCAAGAACGTACTATAAATTTTCAACGTATGACGCTTTAATCGGGATAGTCAGAAATTAAAGGAATAGAAAAATGAAAACGATCGGTTTGCTTGGTGGTATGAGTTGGGAGTCGACAGTGAGCTACTACAAATCCATTAACGAGGGTGTGAAAGCTACCCTTGGCGGGCTCAACTCTGCAAAGGTTTGTATGTACAGCGTGAACTTCGATGAGATAGAAAAACTGCAACACCAAGGTCGTTGGGCTGAGACAGCAGATATATTATCGGACGCGGCTTTATCGGTAGAGAAGGGCGGGGCGGACTTCATCCTTATCTGTACCAATACCATGCATAAGGTTGTGCCTGAAATCGAAGAGAAGATCACGATTCCTATTTTACATATCGCCGATACCACCGCGCAGAAGCTGTTAGAACATGGCGTTAAGAAAGTCGGATTACTCGGTACGGCTTTTACGATGGAGCAAGATTTCTACAAAGGGCGTTTAACCGAAAAATTCGGTATCGATGTTGTTATTCCAGATGAGAGTGACCGAAAACAAGTCCACGACATCATTTACCAAGAGTTGTGCCGAGGCGAAGTAAAAGAAGAGTCTCGCACTATCTACAGTCAGATCATTGAGAAGCTAAGCCAGCAAGGGGCAGAAGCCGTTATTCTAGGCTGTACTGAAATCGCTCTCCTGATTCAACAGCAACACACCGATGTTCCTCTGTTTGATACCACGGCTATCCACGCTGAGGCGGCGGTACGCTTGGCGACGAGTGACTAGAATCTAGCTATTATTTTGGTTCCATAACTGTCCTCTTTTCGCTTTTGTGTAATTTTTATTCATAGGAGTGAAAGTTTTTTGTACAAAAGCAGGTCGTTAATTAATGAAGCGATGCTTTGTTCATTAACCAAGGCTTTATCGGCAGGTAAGGCTTTAGTTAATGGCTGAGGTATCCGCGCTTTTAAGCACTATGCTTAGTCATGACCAAAAGAGGATTTATTATGAAATGGCTTATCTTATCTGTAACGCTATTATTCGTGGCAGGATGCCAATCGACGGGCTCTCAAGAAGCACAAGTTGGTGACGACATGAATCGAGTTCATACTCAGGGGTGCAGCAGCTAATCTTTTTTTGTGGCAACACCTTTTCAGCTGCTCCGATAGCGCCCCCTATAAAAGATCCAATCAAGAGTTACCAATATGAAGCCTTGTGTTCTCACAAGGCTTTTATTTTATACAAAATCTAAAAACTGATTCGACTATATTGCGGATTATCAATGAATATTGGTGTTGATAAACTCTGTTTTATTCAAGCACGCTCTCGTGCTTATAGACCGGAGAAACCAATATGAATTACGAGGGAAAAGTATATCGTCCATGGACAGAGGCGAAGAGCATTCTTATTCAAACCACATTAGGTTGCAACATCAACACGTGTACGTTCTGCAATATGTTCAGCGATAAGCGATTCAAGGTTCGTGACATCGAAGATGTGTTTAAAGATATCGAAGAAGCGCGCCTGATCTATCCTTATGTTGAATCGATTTTCCTTATTGATGGCAACGTGATGGCCGCTCGCACAGATTACCTTCTTAAGATTTTGGATAAGCTTCGTCATACCTTTCCTGAAAGCAGAAAAGTATCGCTTTATAGTGGCCTGAACGATTTCCGTCGTAAAAGTCTGAGCGAACTTAAAGAGCTTAAGAGTGCAGGCCTAACCATGGCTTATGCGGGTCTTGAGTCGGGTGATGCGGTTGTGCTCGACAACATTAAAAAGCGCATGACCCCAGAACAAGCGCTTGAAGGCATGGCTCTGGCAAAAGAAGCCGGCATTGAAACTTTATTGTCGTTCATCTTTGGTCTTGGTGGCCGTGATCGTTCACGTGAGCACATTGTCGAAACCACAAGATTATTGAACATCATGAAGCCTGAACAAATTGCGCCAATGGCGTTAGCGATTCAGCCTGGCACTGTGATGGAACAAGAAGTGAAAGACGGCAAGTTCATTATGCCGACTCAACTTCAGATTCTGGAAGAAGAAAAGTATCTGCTTGAGAATCTAAACATCGACACTTTCTATTGGGGTGACCATGGTAATAACATCGTGACTCAGAAAGGCTTCTTGCTGGATTCTAGAGAGCAATTTTTAGCGAAGGTGAACCATGCAATAGCATCAAACCCGATGGCTAAAGATAGCGTTATTCAGACGTTTGCTTGGTAGCGTTTATTTAAAAGCGATACCTGCCAACAAAGCGACAAAGATAAAACAATACAAATGGAAGTAGTGTTTGTGAAGCGTGATGATCGCCGTGAACCTACTTTCGTTACTGAGACAATTCAAAATCAACAAAGCCATTTTCTAGGTACATGTTGTAAATTTGTGAATCTGAATTGTCTATATTCTATGCTGTGTACTGGATCTCATTTGTTATTTGAGTCCCTTGCTAAGGTAAATAATGAATATGTGTAATACCAATCACTTTACTCAACTTAAGAGGTTTCTATGCTAGGTGAAAATCATTCTCTTGTTCACGAATTTCCTGAAATGAAAGATAAAATTGCTGAGCTTGTTAAAACTGACGATGGCTTTGCAGCAGACATGAAGACGTACGACAACCTTGATAAAGAGATTCGTAAGCTTGAGCTGAAAGATTCACCCATTGATGACGGCTCGATGCACCAACTAAAACATGATCGTTCGGTACTGAAAGACGCACTGCACGCTCGCTTAACTGCTTAATCAGTTGGCAATTTGGCTTATCAGCTAAATGGCGAATTGCAGATTTAGATACTAAAAACTCCTTCGGGAGTTTTTTCGTTTGGGCTCAATAACATGCCCACAATTAAACAGAGTTAATACGTTGTATTGTTATGTGAATAACGCATAATGAGGGTTACTGGTACACGATTTTTAAGATTTTATTGGTAATCACATGAATATTGAACACCTCAAATTGTTTGTTCGTTTAGCTTCGACACATAACATCAGCATGGCTGGCCAAGAGCTGGGTTTGTCGCCTGCGGTCGCTAGTTCACACATCAGTAAACTAGAAGACAATTTGGGCGTTCGCTTAGTGCACCGCACCACTCGTAAAGTGTCTTTAACAGAGGAGGGGGAAGCATTCTTACCTCACGCTGAAGAGGTGTTATCGAGTGTTGATGCTGCCAAGTCGGCGGTTGGTGTGGGCTGTGACTCTCCAACCGGAACATTGCGCGTTACCGCTTCTGCATCTTTTGGGCGTTTGCATCTTGTGCCTGCTTTACCTGGATTCTTAGAACGTTACCCAGGTTTAAAAGTCGATTTCAGACTGTCAGACTCTATGGTCGATCTTGTAGAAGGCGGCTTCGATATCGCGATTCGTATCTCTGAACTGAAAGATTCGACACTCATTGCTCGCAAGCTCGCAACAGACAAGCGTGTCGTTTGTGCATCGCCAGATTATCTCATCAAATACAGTAAGCCAGCCACGCCTCAAGATCTTAATGACCACCAGTGTATTAGTTTGATTGGCTTAGAAAGTTGGACTTTCCACACTGAAAACGGACCTAAAACGATTAAGGCTTCAGGATCTTTTAGAGCGGATAACGGCGAAGCGCTGCGTGATGCGGCGTTAGGTGGTATTGGTATTACGGTGACGTCGAATTGGTGTGCGTACGAACAGCTGAAAAGCGGTCAGCTGATTCAAGTGTTGGAAGATTACCCACTCACTTCTGAAGCGGCGATTTGGGCGGTGTACCCAAGCACAAGGTTGCTTGCGCCTAAAGTGAGAGCCTTTATTGACTACTTCTCTGAGTATTATGGCAATCCGCCGTATTGGGAACAAAAGTAGAGTCAGATAGATTTAACGAAAAAGCCCAGCATGACTAAGTTATACGTTAGTCACGCAGGGCTTTTTTCTTGGAATCAGACAATCAATTGAGCTGAGCTGTCATTAAGAAAGCGTTGCTGCGATGATCTCATCAATTTTAGCGACAACTTGCTGTGATTTATCACCGTAAATGGCATCTGGGTGCGGATTAGCAAAGGTGTTGTTGTCGTTATCAAAGTACTGACCGCCCGCTTGTGCGAACTCGTCAGATAATGATGCGCGAACAAGAATATCAGAACCAATGCTTAGGTCGCCGCCTGCAATGCCGTACGCGTCTTTCACCATTTTACTGCCCAGTAACGAAGCTGGGTTTACCGCAACAACCATAGGGCCTGTAGAACCTAGCTCTTTTGCCATTTCACGAGTCCACATGGTGATCGCCAGTTTACTTTGTGCGTAAGCGTCGCCATCAGACATTGGTTTCTTGCCTTCTAGCGCTTCAATGCTCACTGCGGCTTGCGCTGCTGAAGATAGGTTAACCACGCGGCTAGATGAGCCTAACACTGGCAGCAGGCGCTTGGTTAGGTGATACGGTGACACTGTGTTTACAGCAAAACGAACATCTAACCCGTCTTTAGTGATTGGGTTTGGAGTGTTGAACACACCAGCGTTGTTGATCAGTACATCAATCTTATCGTGCTCAGCAATCAATTCATCAGCTAACGCATCCACATCAGCCAAAACAGACAAGTCTGCCACGTAGCTTTGAATTTTTGCTTCCGTCGAAATAGCCACAAGCTGCTGCTCAACGTCTTTGAGTTTGCTTGGGTTACGTCCATGCAATAAAACGTGGTGACCTTGTTGAACGAGTACTTTTGCAGTTTCGAAGCCGATACCGTCGGTAGAGCCTGTGATCAGAATAACTTTTTGCATGGAATAGATTCCTTATTAAAGCGCTGACATCGCGAGCGTTTTTAAATGTGTTGTTTCGTTGAGATAAAGAATAGCAACCTTTTACGAAGTTGATAATCAACGGGATTAATAAAACACTATTTAGATTTTATTGAAAATGGAAGTGCGAACAACGTCTCACTCAGAGCGGAATAGCAGACAATAAAAAAGCTTAGCGCGGGGGACGCTAAGCTTCGTGATAATCAGGTTTTTGAAATGTATTGTTGGCTGGTGGAATTAGCCTACTTGAGAAAAGCTCACGACTTTGCTTTGGAGCTTCTCTTTTAAGTAATCGGACACGGCTTGCTGCTCTGATTCGCTCATGTACAGGCCAAGCTTGGTTCTGCGCCACAAGATGTCTTCATCTGTCATCGCCATCTCTTCATTGATCAAGTAATCGATCTCAGCTTGATAAACGCCATGTGCTTCACTCGAGAATTTAATGCCAAGGTCAGCTTCGCTGGTTGCCCCTTCCAACAGATTCCACGTGTAAGTACCAAATTGAGTGACATAGCGAAGCAACAGCGCTTCTGATGCCCAAGGGTATTTGGTGTGAATCATGGTCGCCAGTTGTTCTCTGCTGCAGCTGAAGTTACCACCTGGTAGCGTGTCGTTAGCTGTCCAAGGTGCGCCCATGTGTTTCAAGTAAGGTTGCAGTTTGTTCAGTGCTGCTTCACCTAGCTTACGGTAAGTCGTTAACTTGCCGCCAAAGATCGAAAGCAGCGGTGCTTGATCCAGCTCTGCGTCCAATTCTAATGTGTAGTCACGAGTGATTGCTTGTGGAGAGTCAGATTCATCATCACAAAGCGGTCTTACGCCACTGTATGTCCACACTACGTCTTCACGACCAAGTTGCTTAACAAAGTGCTGATTAACGATATCAATCAGGTAATCCACTTCTACATCGTCGATAGCCACTTCGCGCGGATCACCTTTGTATTCAAGGTCGGTAGTACCGATGATCGAAAATTTGTCTAGGTAAGGGATCATGAACACAATGCGATTATCTTTGTTTTGCAGAATGTACGCTTGTGGTTCGTCATGAATGCGTGGCACAACAATGTGCGAGCCTTTGATCAAACGAATATTACGTGGAGACGCCTGCTCTAAACCATCATCGAAGAACTGTTTCACCCAAGGGCCAGCAGCATTAACAAGCGCTTTTGCTTTTCGCTCGAAGCGTTGGTTTGTCATCACATCAAGAATCGTTACATGCCAAACATCGCCTTCACGGTGCGCTTTTTCAACTCGGCAGTAGTTACGAACTTCTGCGTTATTCTCTTTCGCCGCTAATACGTTCAGCAATACCATACGCGCATCATCTACCCAGCAATCTGAGTATTCGAAACCGGTTTTCATCTCTGGCTTTAGTAAACCTGATTTCGCCAAGTTCACTGTTTTACTACCAGGAAGCGTGGTGCGTTTACCCAAGTTATCGTAAAGGAATAGGCCACAGCGGATCATCCAAGCTGGGCGTAAAAATGGTCGATGAGGTAAACGGAAACGCATTGGTTGAGCAACATGAGGTGCTTTTCTTAGCAATACTTCGCGCTCGGCCAGTGCTTCCGAAACCAAACGAAACTCGTAGTGTTCAAGGTAACGTAAGCCACCGTGGATAAGTTTTGAACTTGCAGACGATGTCGCAGAGGCGAAATCATTTGCTTCGTATAAACCAACGTTTAGACCACGACCTGCTGCATCTGCCGCGATGCCTGCACCATTGATGCCGCCGCCGATCACGATTAAGTCTAGAGTTGAAGATGTACTATTTTTTGAATTATTTTGTTGAGCACTCATGGTTTTGACCTCTTGCTGAGCGAACGAGCATTTTAGAACATAATTGAATCCTATATTAACTTTCGTTTGCGGTCATTTATTATTTTCGTTTATGCGCGTTTTATGTGATTTGCGCATAAAAAAACCTCTGCTTATGAAAGCAGAGGTTCAAATAAAACTTATTCGAGCATAGAAGTGACATGAACAGGGATCAAGTATTGATGGTTCAGTTATTAAAAAAGCCAGCTATCGATAAGTGTTTATCAATAGAACTGGCTTTTGATTGCTCACGGACGCGAGTGCTTACCTAGCTCGGCTCAAACCAATTTAGTCTAGCTTGGCTTAGCTAGGGCTATTCACTTGGTGTTGAAGGCTGAGCGGTATCGATGACTTCTAACGGAATGTCTGAATCTTTAAGGATGTTAAGAATCTCTTCCGGCGGCTGCTTATTAGTAAACACCATGTGTGCCTGAGATATATTACCAAGCTTAACCATCGCATTACGGCCAAACTTAGTGTGGTCGACAGCTAAGAAGATACTGCGGCTGTTTTCGATGATAGCTTGTTTCACTCGAACTTCGTGATAGTCAAAATCGAGCAGTGAACCGTCAAAGTCGATACCACTGATCCCCAATATACCGAAATCAAGACGGAACTGTTTAACGAAATCGAGTGTTGCTTCACCCACGATGCCGCCGTCGCGGTT
Source organism: Vibrio sp. Isolate33 (assembly GCF_022397895.1). Classification (NCBI taxonomy): domain Bacteria; kingdom Pseudomonadati; phylum Pseudomonadota; class Gammaproteobacteria; order Vibrionales; family Vibrionaceae; genus Vibrio; species Vibrio sp. Isolate33. The sequence continues at coordinate 273,316 of NZ_JAKEUP010000003.1, read as the reverse complement.
TCTCACTTCTCCGCCCGCCAAGATAACCTTGATCTCTGGGTTCGGCAGAAGGATGCTCGCAACGTTAATGTTGTTGGTTACAACTCGTAGCTGTTTATGGTTCTTGTTGAGCGCGCGAGCAACCGATTCAGGTGTGGTTCCGATATCAACGAACAAGGTTGCGCCATCTGGGATATGTTTAACCAGTTCGTCGGCGATCACGTCTTTTTCGTTGAAGTTATGCGCTTTACGCGTGTTGTAAGAGGTGTTTTCGGAGCTTAAAGGAATGGTTGCACCACCGTGATAGCGACGGATTTTGTTGCTATCGGCCAGTTCGTTGAGGTCTCGTCTGATGGTTTGTGGGCTGACATCGAACTTTTCAACGAGCTCATCGGTACTCACATATCCTTGTGTTTTAACCAGGTCTACAATCTGCTGGTGTCTTGGTATCTGCTTCACTTAACTTACCACTCCCTGCACGCCAAAGGCTCTGACGTGTCAAAATCGAAAATATAAACTCGCGCTATTGTGCTCGAATTGACGAAGAGAGAGAAGTAATGATGGTAAGGAATCGTGTCTAAACCGCAAAAACGGTGCTCAGAGCGGAAAATTTAAGCCTGAAACGCAAAAAAGAGCACAAAATAGTGCTCTTTTGAGTTTCGTTTACTGAGATTCGAACAATTCAATCGACATGAAAGTGATTATTCGAATGCTTTAGCTCAGTGAACGGCTAGTATTAAACGAGTAGCGAATAGCCGAAGACTCAGTATTACTCTTCGTCGTCATCGTGTAGTTCAGACCAAACCTGAGCACACTTGATAGCACGCTTCCAGCCTTTGTAACGACGGTTACGCTTCTCTTCATCGTGGTGTGGCAAGAAGGTACGGTTTAGAACTGCTTTGCCTTGAAGCTCGTCAATGCTGTCCCAGAAACCAACCGCTAGGCCAGCAAGGTAAGCCGCACCCAGAGCGGTTACTTCCGTTACTTCAGGACGGTGAACTTCAGTATCCAGCACGTCTGATTGGAATTGCATTAGGAAGTTGTTCGCTACTGCGCCGCCATCAACACGTAGGTTAGCTAGCTTGATGCCAGAGTCCGCTTGCATCGCGTCCAGTACGTCGCGAGTTTGGTAAGCAATGCCTTCCAACGTTGCACGAATGATGTGGTTAGAGTTAACACCACGAGTTAGACCAACAATCGTACCGCGAGCGTAAGCATCCCAGTATGGTGCACCTAGGCCAGTGAATGCAGGAACCACGTAAACGCCGTTCGAAGAATCCACTTTAGTTGCGAAGTACTCAGAGTCTTCTGCGCCAGCCAGTAGCTTCATCTCATCACGTAGCCATTGGATTGATGCACCACCCATGAATACCGCACCTTCTAGTGCGTAAGCTGGTTCACCTTTAGGACCACATGCCAGTGTTGTTAGTAGGCCGTTTTTAGACGTTACTTTCTCTTGGCCAGTGTTCATTAGAAGGAAGCAACCTGTGCCGTATGTGTTCTTCGCTTGGCCTGCTTCTACACACATTTGACCGTATAGTGCAGCTTGTTGGTCACCCGCAATACCCGCGATTGGGATACGAGTACCGCCTTTACCACCAAGGTTCGTTTGACCGTAAACCTCAGAAGAACGCTTCACTTCTGGCATCATTGATGAAGGGATACCCATCTCATCAAGGAGCTTTTGATCCCAGCATAGGTCGTTGATGTTAAATAACATAGTACGAGACGCGTTAGTGTAATCCGTAACGTGTACACGTCCTTGAGTCATCTTCCAAACCAACCAAGTATCAACCGTACCGAATAGTAATTTGCCTGCTTCAGCGTCTTCGCGAGCACCTTCAACGTTGTCTAGAATCCATTTTACTTTTGTACCTGAGAAATACGGGTCAAGGACTAAGCCAGTATTGTCACGTACGTAGTCTTCTAGGCCACGTGCTTTTAGGTCTTCACAGATGTCTGCTGTACGACGACACTGCCATACGATTGCGTTGTAAACCGGTTTGCCTGTTTCTTTGTTCCAAACAATGGTGGTTTCACGTTGGTTAGTGATACCAATACCCGCTAGCTCGTCGCTGCGAATGCCTGCTTTAGCAAGTGCTTCAACCAATGTAGAGCTTTGAGTCGCCCAGATTTCCATTGGATCATGCTCAACCCAGCCCGCTTTCGGGTAGATTTGAGTAAATTCTCGTTGAGAAGAGCTTACGATGTTTGCATCGTGGTCGAGGATTACAGCGCGAGAGCTTGTGGTGCCTTGGTCTAGGGCAACAATGTATTTTTGCTCGGTCATGGTAAGAATCCTTTTTCTTTTGTTATTTATATTTTAGTAAATGTAGGGTCGCTTAGGGATTAAGCTTGAGCTTGTTCAGCTTCTTCTGCTGTTTCACATTGGTTTGGAATTGTGCAGCCTTGGCCTTCTACTGGTAGGTAAGCACCGATAACACGTGGGTACAACCAACCGCCAAAACACGCACCAGCAATTGGAGCAAGAATTGGAACGATGAAGTAAGGAATATCACGAGCACCGCTCAATGCGAAATCCCAACCTGCAAAGTAAGCGAAAAGTTTTGGTCCAAAGTCACGAGCAGGGTTCATTGCGAAGCCAGTTAGTGGACCTAAAGAGCCACCAATTACCGCAATAAGAATACCGATCAGCAGTGGGTTCATCGCGCCGCGAGATGCGCCATTGTTCTCATCACCTAGCGCCAAAATGGCAAACATCAATACTGCTGTAATCACGAATTCCACAGCAAAAGCGCCGAAGAAAGAAAGTGAAGCATGTGGGTAAGTCGAGAAGATACCAGCGGTTGATAGTGCGTCTTGGCTGCTACGAAGGAAGTTATGCGCGATTTCGTAGTCAGTGAATAGGTTGCTGTATAGGCTGTAAACCAAAGCTGCAGAGCAGAATGCACCAAGTAGCTGAGAGATGATGTAAGGTACAACTTTCGCCTTATCAAAGCCGTGGAACATTGCCAGTGCGATGGTCACTGCCGGGTTAATGTGTGCGCCAGAAACACCAGCAGTACAGTAAATCGCGATAGCAACACCGAAGCCCCAGATGATGCTGATTTCCCATTGTCCGAATGTTGCACCGGTTAATACCAGTGCAGCCACACAGCCAACGCCAAAAAATATGAGCAATCCTGTGCCGATAAATTCGGCTAAGCATTGCCCAAATAAAGAAGGGTGTTTATTTGTTGTCATGTTCGAGTCCTTTTTAGTTTTGCTTATCTAGCACGTGTATTGTGCATAAATTTGCGAACTCGAAAATAAACGAACATTAAAAGTGAGCGTTTGAGCATAGAATTGTTAATTAAAGTCACTTGAAATGTTAATCCGAACACTTTTGTTCGAAAAAGAAGCTCGCATGAACGTCATTGCTCGAATTGATGTGTTTGAGGCCGCTAAAATTACCTGTATGTAAACGGATGCACAACTGGTACGAGGAGTTGATGGCTGGATTTGTGATGCTGATTCGTGAGTGGTCGATAATTAGACTTAATTAAGAAGGGCTAGGCGATGTTCTTGCTATGTAACAAGGGCGTTAACCAGTGAGCTTATATGCATAAATGAATAAACTGCCAACTACGGTGTAGTTTGGCAGTTTTAATTTGGGTGTTTGTTTTTCTAGAACTTGGTTCTCTAAACCAGAGCTGCGACCTTTCCTCTCTCAACCAACTGAGCTCGGATCGAGTCATACACCCAGTTGAACGCAATTGCGTAAAGCACGAAGAAGATAACAATCCCGATATCCATCATTAATACTGTCCAGAAATCGAGTTGAAGTACCCACATCAGTAGCGGGAACGACACCAACATCAAACCTAGTTCGAAACCTAAGCCGTGCAGAATACGTGTTTTCTTGGTTCGTTTGCTGCGGTCAGCGCCGTAAATCTTGTCGTAACCGTAGTTGTAGACGTAGTTCCACGTCATCGCAATCAACGATAAAGACAGCGCCAAGCCTGCCATTTTTACTGCTCCGCCACCGACAATGTAAGTTGCCGCCACGGCCATCAAAATCAAAGCTGCTAATTCAAATAGCACCATATGTAACATGCGTTCTTTATGTGACATCTCTTTACTCTCTTTATGTTTTTCTAGCCTCTATGGGCTAATGACTTGGCTAGATAATATCTATTTAAGTGATAATATAAAGATAGTTAGCATCACATATGGTGATAGTAAGTGTTGGGAGACACCGAATGTACAACATAGAACAGTTGAAGATGTTTGTGTATGCCGTTGAATTAGGGTCATTTTCTGCCAGCGCTCGTGAGTTGGGCAAGGTGCAGTCGGCGGTGAGCCAAGGCATCAGTAATCTTGAAATAGATTTTAATGTTCAACTTTTTGACCGTTCGACGCGCAAACCAACGCTGACGGCGCAAGGCCAACAGATCTTCAAACAGGTCAAAGCGATTATTCTGCAGGTGGAAGATCTCAACTCATCAGTCAATGCCATCAACAATCAAGAGGAAGGGCTACTGCGTATCGCATTAGATGATGCCTTGTTGCTTCCTTCATTGCCTAAGGTGTTGGATAAATTCAGCCGAACATTCCCAGCTACCGAAGTAGAGTTAATGGCTGCGGCGAGTACCGACGTGAATCGTTTGGTGTCGCAAGACCGCGCAGATATCGGCCTGATGTTTACCGACCTCGCATTCCATGCCGATTCAGAGCCGTGTTTTATTGGTAACTTACCTTTCGTTGCAGTGTGTCATCCAGATCATGCTTTAGCTGAAGTGTCGGTTGCTAAGTTGCCCGACTTTATCTCTCACCGTCAGCTGATTCTACGCGGTAACAAAGGTAAGGTGATTGACCATTTTCCGGTAGTCGCTGGCAAGGTGTGGTGGGCGAACAGCTTCGTCGCTATCAAAGAGATGATCGTACATAGCTCGGTGGGCTGGGCATACTTGCCAAGTTACTTGGTGGAAGATGAGATTCAACAGGGAAAGCTTAACCAGATTAATGTCTCGTTTGACCATAAAACATGGTCGCCACCTGTCGATTTAGTGATCTCTAAGAAAGCGATGAAAGGGCCGGGTTTACTGTGGTTAGAAGAGCATCTCAAAACCTTGCTCGACTAATCTTTTATAAGCGACAGACAAATAAAAAGGGCTTACCCCGAAAGGTAAGCCCTTATTTTTTCTAATCTTCTGCTAGATGCTAGATTTAACGGTCTGTCCGTTGTAGTACTTGTCTTTCATCTTAAGCGCAACGTTCACTAGGTAAATCAATACTGGCACTTCAATCAGTGGACCAATAACGCCTGCAAACGCTTGGTCTGAGTTGATACCGAATACAGAGATTGCTACGGCAATAGCCAACTCAAAGTTGTTGCCTGTCGCTGTGAAGGCAATAGATGCGTTCTTGTCGTATTCAATGCCCATCTTCTTACCAATGAAGAAGCTGATGAAGAACATCGCTGTGAAGTAGATGGTCAGTGGAACAGCAATCAATAATACGTCCATTGGCAGTTCAACAATCATCTCACCTTTTAGGCTGAACATCAGAACGATAGTCGCCAGTAGAGCAATCAGTGTGATTGGTGAGATGCGTGGAATGAACACATCGTTGTACCACTGCTCGCCTTTCATCGACACAAGAATCTTACGGCTTAGGAAGCCCGCTAAGAATGGGATACCTAGGTAGATAAGAACACTGTGTGCAATATCGATCATTGAGATATCAACCATCATGCCTTCGTAACCAAATACTGGTGGAAGAACGCTGATGAATAGCCACGCCATAAAGCTGTAGCTCACCACTTGGAATGCACTGTTGAGAGCAACCAATGCCGCGCCGTACTCTTTGTTACCGCCGCCGATGTCGTTCCAAACCAGAACCATTGCCACACAACGAGCAAGACCAATCAGAATCACACCAACCATGTAACCTGGGTGATCACCCAAGAACGTCAGCGCTAATACGAACATTAGGATAGGGCCAACCAACCAGTTCATGATCAGAGACAGTTTGATGGCTTTCTTATCTTTTACCACAGTACCCAATAGGCTGTAGTTAACCTTAGCCAAAGGAGGGTACATCATTAAGATAAGGCCAATCGCGAGTGGAATGTTGGTCGTACCAACAGACATAGATTCGTTCCACTGTTCGATTTGTGGGAACACGGTGCCAAGTAGCACACCAATACCCATGGCGATGAAGATCCAGAGTGTTAAGTAGCGATCTAGAAAACCTAACTTTGGTTTCATGGTAATCTCTCTTTGTTGATATCGTAAATCGTCGAAAAACGATTAATTGTGGCAAAAAAAAAACGCTTAAAAGTAAAGGCTATCAAAGCCGATCCCTCAAGCGTGAACTTCTATTTTAAAATGCTGTTAAATACCGATTCGAAGCGTTGAATATTGTCGCGGTCGATGCGGTAACACATCTTCGGCGGGATAGACTCAGCAGTGATAAAACCTGAGCTTTTTAATATTCTTAGGTGTTCTGATACCGTTGATTGAGCCAAACCCAATTCACTTACCAGATCACTGTTTAAGCAGCCGCCCGATTTTTCTAATGCGGACAAGATACTAAGTATGCGAATTCTTGCTGGGTGAGCGAGTGCTTTTGCTAACGCAGCCATCTCTTTTTCTGCTTCAGCATTACTCGGCGGAAGAGGTAGAGAACAGCTTTCTGTTGCTTGGCATGTTGCAGTCATACTTAGGTGGCTCACTTACTACTAATCGTTAAAAGACGATTAATAGTAAGCCTATTTCTTTTGGCGGTCAACGCGAATTTTAAAAGTCGCAAAACTTAAGCACCAAACATGCAATATTCACATGCGCGATTAAGACCAATTTAGTGATCACTGTGCGAGCTAGAAATAAGTGATCAGCTCTATTTTCCTACCCAATACAGTGGCCATCGTTGTTGTCTCGAGGTGTTATTGAGCATAGCGCCCACCAAAACGAGTGCGACACTGCCGACTAAAACCGGTGTAAATAAGAAGGTCCAATCAACAAGTGATGTGCCTGCTAACGCGATAACAATCGGGTTGGCGCCTGCTGGCGGATGAACTGCACGAAAGTACTGCATCAAAAATATCGCGCTACCTACTGCTACCGACATCACTAAATAAGAATCCCCGAAACCATACAGCGCCGCGAGCCCGACTGCCGCTGAAATGAAATGACCCGCAATGATGTTGCGTGGTTGAGCAAGCGGCGAGGTGGGTACTGCAAACAACAGCACACAAGTCGCGCCGAACGGTGCCATTAACCAAGGCACTTGTGATTGCTCGGCAAGTAAACACAAGATAAATATGCCTACCGTACCACCGACAAAACCCTTAAGTAGTTGGCTGAATGTTGCCTTTGGAGGTAGCTCTCCTCCACCGATCAGTTTTTGTATCATCACGAACTCCTCGCCTATGAGTAGAAAATAAAAGTGTACAGATCTGTACTGTTTGATTTGAATGATACAGATCTGTACACTCTTTACAACGTAAAATTTTGCGACCCTAATTGAACGAGTGGATAGGATGAGTAAGAAAGAACTAATCTTGGATGTGGCTGAGTCTTTGTTTAATCAGTTTGGTTATACCGCTGTTGGAGTGGATATGATCCGAGATGAGGCAGCGGTTTCTAAGACATCCATGTATCGTCACTTTGGTTCTAAAACCAAGCTGATTGAAGCGGTGTTGGAAAGGCGTCACCAGCGTTTTGAGTCGAGTTTAGAAGCGGCACTAGTATCCACTTGTGGGTTACATAACCAATTGAATGCTCTGTTAGATTGGCATTTTGCATGGTTTGAACAACCTGACTTCAAAGGATGTATGTTCATGCATGCACTCGCCGAATTTAAAGAGTCAGAAGATGACATTGCAATGCTCTCGCACAAACACAAGGTTTGGCTAAAGAATACGATCCACAATGTGGTAAGCGGTGGCGAAGCCGCAGACGCTGCAACGCTCGAACGACGAACAGAATCGATTATGACGTTTATCGAAGGGCTGATTGTAAGAAGTGAATTTGGTGAGTTTGATTCAACATCAGATTCAAACCATGACGCCAAGAAAAAAGCCTACCAACAAGCACTAAACGTTTTAGCGACTTTAGCTTGATTCCTAAGGAGATTAACGAAGATAGGCTGCCCCTATCTCCATTAAACAATTCTATCTTGGAGCTTCAAAACTCTGTTACTCAGCTGACTCATAGTTCTTGATGAAATCCAGTGTACGATCTGAGTAGGCATGTGAATCCAACATCTCAGACAGACCAAGAAGCGTCCTGTAGGGTTGAGATACGGCGACCATATTGATTAACCAAGATGGAATCGATCCTCCTGGGTCACTCAACACTTGATAAGAAATGTGAGTTGTATTGTGATCCAGTGGTGTGAGAATCCATCGCGACTCTAAATGAGCCACTCTGACGATACGTTTATCGTCATTTGGTTGATAATTAGGCCTACCATGCTGGGTAATCATCACGGTTAATGTGTCTGGATCTTGCTCGATAAAGTTTTCGACAATGGCTTCACGATCCGAGACGGGCCACGGCGCTTTTGTATAGGTTTTAGTGACCGTGTGTGCTTCGCTAAAGTGTTCTATCTCTTCCATTTTATCAATGTTTTCTACCCACTGAGTGCCTACTGAAGTATCCGTAAACAAAGCGATGATTGACGTAAGGTTGGCTTGGATATCGGCTTCCGCACGAAACTCCTTGAAGTCGTTACCTTCGATTTTTCGATTGTAGACTTCGATGCCTTTCTTATCACGAACGAGCTTCCATTCATTGGCATCCGACGCTAACACTGAAAAAGACGTCGCAATCATAACGAAAGTTAGAATCTTACTGATCATGACAGTGCTCGCCCTTTCCAAGTGATTTTATTGTTCTTTGATAAGCGATAACTGTTGAGAATCAACAAGCTTTGCAACGAAATCCCCAAAGGCACGGTTAGTGCATAACGAGCTGGTATAAATAGCTCTTTGACCAAAATAAGATAAGTGACAATGGAAGCGAGCAACATCAGAGCATTGATCGCTAAGGAGTAGCTATTGATTGATGAAGGGTCGCCGATGAAATGGTGAGTTGATACAAGCATCATCACCGGGGCAGCCCATGCAATGATATTCGTTTTGATGAATGCACCAAGTACTTGGAATCTTGATTGGCAATTTACAATAAGATTCATGTTTTTGGAGAAGCCCGCCCAAATCGAACTAAAGTTTGAATACATATGAGTACTCATAAGCTCGTCCGCAAAAGCCCAAAATGCTTTTAAACCGCATGTCTTTATGAGTTTTGCAAAAGCGATGTCTTCGGATATCTCACTGGCTACCGCAGTATGTCCCCCGACAGCATCGTATGACTTTCTTGTAAAAAGCATGGCTTGGCCGTTAGCAATAGCGTCTGATTTTGACTTGTCGTTTGCGTTCTTGAAGTTCATGTAAGACGCAACTGAAAGAAATATGCCGGGTAAGGTGATTTTCTCAACCGTTGATGTGAATGCTTGTCTAGGGTTGAACGACAGCAAATCCGTTTTGTGTCTTGAGGCGAAATGGATAACGCTCTGTAGCATCAAGGGTTCAGACTTTGTATCTGCATCGATAAAATACAAATACTCACTGGTTGCGTGTTGTGAGCCGACCATGCAAGCGTTGCTTTTCCCGAGCCAATTGGGCGGTAACTTTCTTCCTGATATACAACGAACGTTAACACTTGATGTGTCGATGAGCTTATCAACAATAGCCCTTGTCGAATCAGTAGAAAAATCATCAACCACGATGATTTCAAACCTGTCTCTTGGGTAGCTCTGCTTCATTAGCGAACTGAGGCTGGTCTCAATATTATCTTCTTCATTTCTTGCAGGGATAATAATGGACACGGTTGGCCATTTCGTTCTGTTCAGAGAAACTTTAGGCGTAATGTGAACGCGATGGCGCGCCAAATTGGCAAGTGTGATTAAAAACTTGATGGTAACGACGCAAAATAAGGTCGAAGTGATAGCTAGAATCATGATTACAGTGGTCAAAAAATAAAGTGATAGAGTCTAAGGATCGTATAGTCTTGAGGACTTTCGTTCACCTCAGGTATGTAGGACTCAATCATTCAAAGCGACATGTCGAGCAATTCAGTTTTGCGTTTGAACCACATTTGAAGCGATTTATTAGAGCTCAGAAATAAGCATTGTATTCACTGGCTACTCTAGCGATATAATCGAACATAGAACCGTCACACAAGATAACGAAAATCATAATTTACACTTTAATTTTTACTTATAGGTAAGCCCAGAAATGCCACAACAGAACATCAAATTTATCGCTGCTGATATGGACGGCACTCTGCTTAATGAACACGGAAAGCTAGACCCTGAATTCTTCAATCTTTATGAGCGACTCGAAGCTCAAGACATCATTTTTGCTGCGGCATCGGGTCGACAGTACTACAGCTTGATGGAGACATTTGCTCCACTAAAAGATCGCATGATGTTTGTTGCTGAAAACGGCACATTAGTGATGCACAAAGGCCAAGAGCTCTACAGCTGCTTGCTTGATACTGATGCCATCAATGACATCATCAAAGAAGCGCGTGCTATCGAAGGTGCTCACGTGGTGCTGTGTGGTAAGAAGTCAGCATACATCGAAACCAAAGACGAACGTGCTCTAGAAGAGATCTCTAAGTACTACCACCGCCGCGAGCAAGTAGAAGATTTACTGGCGGTAGAAGACGAGTTCATCAAAGTTGCTATCTGCCATTTCGACGGCTCACAAGAGAAAGTAAACCCAAGCATCAATGCTAAGTTTGGTGAAAACTACCAAGTGGTTGTGAGTGCAAAAATTTGGTTGGATGTGATGAATGCTGAAGCGTCGAAAGGGGCGGCAATCAAACATCTACAAAACACACTAGGTTTCACTTTCGAGCAGACGATGAGCTTTGGTGATTACCTGAATGACTACGAAATGCTCAAAGAGAGCTACCATTCTTACGCAATGGAAAACGCACACCCTAAGTTGAAAGAGATCGCACGTTTTGGCGCGCCAAGTAACGTCGATGCAGGTGTATTCCAAGTACTTGAGAAACTGCTAGCGTAACGCGGTTAAGCTCGTACCGATTTTTATCAAAGCCGACTCACTAACATGAGTCGGCTTTTTTGTTCGCTAATGGTGCATTGAGTTTAATTTGAACGAGTGTTCAGTTTGTTGTAGTCTGATCAGAAAGATGGGTATCCACTTCGAATTGGATACGCCTTAGCAACGATATTTGGAAAGATTATGAGCAAGAAGCTTCAACTCGATATTATTTCTGACGTAATGTGCCCTTGGTGCGTAGTCGGTTACAAAAACCTAGAGCAAGCCGTTTCAGAACTTGGCTTAGAACAACAGATTGAACTTGAGTGGCAGCCGTTTGAGTTGAATCCAGACATGCCGCAAGAAGGTGAAAACCTGCGTGACCACATCATGAGAAAATATGGCTCTAGTGCGGAAGAGAGCCAAAGTTCACGTGAGCAACTGGCTGCTCGTGGCAAAGCGGTAGGGTTCGATTTCAATTTCTATGACAGCATGAGAATGGTGAATTCACGTCACCTACATGTGCTGCTTGATTTTGCTCTCGCGCACGGTAAACAGACTGAGCTAAAGCTACGCTTCTTTACTGCGCACTTTTCAGAGCAGAAAGATCTGTCTGATCTTGAAGTGATTGCACAAGAACTTGAAGCGGTTGGCTTAGACTCAGCGAAGGCACTGAAACGCTTGAAGAACATCGACAACTTAAAGCAAATTGAAGCGCAAGAGTTTGAATGGCAGCGCATGGGCATCTCTGCGGTTCCTACTGTGGTATTCAATCGTAAGAGTGCAGTGACAGGCGCGCAGACGGTCGAAACGTATAAGCAAATCCTTCAAGAGCTTATGGCCGAATCATAAGCCGATCATTGGTATCAATTAGAGTCTGAATTTCATGGAATCACTTTCACTCGCACAAGCGCAAAAAATGGTACTGCTTTCGCAAAAATTACCACCTAAGAAGCTGCCGCCCAAAAAGCAACGTAATGGCGGCGCTTTGGCGAACACGTTGTCTGCGATTGAAAACCTTGGCTATGTACAAATTGATACCATCTCCGTGATTCAGCGAGCTCACCACCACACGCTTTGGAATCGCAATCAAGACTACCAGTTGAATCATCTGGATAAGCTGTTAGAGCGTCGAGAAGTGTTTGAGTATTGGTCGCACGCCGCCGCGTATTTACCCATGCGTGACTACCGCTTCAGCCTACATCGAAAGAATGGGTTTGCGAGCGGTAAGCTTAAGCATTGGTATAAAAAAGACGACGCACTCATGGCGCATGTTCTCAAGCGTATTGAGAGCGAAGGGCCATTGATGGCGAAAGACTTTGAAGGGGATAGACCCAACCCCGGCGGATGGGGCGGTAAACCGGCCAAACAGGCGCTAGAAACTTTGTTCATGCAAGGTGACTTAATGGTGCCGAGTCGAGTGAACTTTCATAAGGTGTATGACCTAACCGAGCGAGTTTTGCCGAGTGGCATTGATACCTCTGAACCAACGGAACAAGAGTATATCGAGCATCTGATCACGCGTTATTTAGAAGCGAACGGTGTGGGAATCGCATCGGAAATGAGCTATCTCCTTAAGAACACCAAACCACTGATACAGAAAACACTCCAACAGATGCTTGAAGATAAACAAGTCGTGAAGGTGGATGTTCAAGGTGTTGATTATTATGTGTTGCCTAATGCGTTTGACCTGCTGAATCAGCCTCTATCTCGAACTAAGTTAAAGATACTGTCTCCGTTCGATAATCTGTTGATTCAACGTAAGCGAATGCAATCACTGTTCAATTTTGACTACCTTCTGGAGTGTTATGTTCCTGAAGCCAAGCGCCAGTTTGGTTACTTTAGTTTACCGATTCTGTGGCAAGGAAAACTGGTGGCACGAATGGATTGTAAGGTCGACAGGAAGAGTCGTTTACTCAATATTCGCAACTTGGTTATGGAAGAGCGAATCAAAAAACATGAATCATTTGTTCATGCCTTATGTGATGAGCTAAAACACTTCATGGTGTTCAATCAATGTGATGAGATGGTCGTCCATAACACCACGCCCTCTGATCTTGGTAAGCGCCTGATGAGTCATTGGCAAACGGTTTAACGTTTATCGTTGCTTAAAAGTCCTAGTTACATAAACCATCTCGTTATTCAGCAAGCTCGGCTAACAAGAACTCGACAAAGGTTCTGTTTTTCAACGACAGTTGTTTGGTTTTGTAGAGTAAGTGAATCGGCTTAGGCAAAGGTGCCATGCCGGGTAGTATCTCCAGTAGATCACCACGTTCAATCTCTTCTGCCACTAAAATAGTTGGCTGCAATAACACACCTACGCCTTGCAGGGCGGCATATCGCAACACATCCCCATTATTCGACATCAAACGAACTTGCCCTTTATTCACCGCGCTATGCGTTGCTTGGTGGTTCTGAGAGGTTAGGAGTTGCGATTCACTGCTTTGCGCACTCCGCGTTTGTGCATCTCGACCACTCACATCACGACGACTGCTATAACTGAACCCAAGCGATGGGTGCTGTGCAAGGTCTTCCAATACGCGGATTTCTGTATGTTGACTAAGGTACTCTGGAGCCGCGCAGTAACACATCTCGTAATCTCCCAAGTATCTAGCGACTAAACTGGAGTCAGACAGGTCGCCTATTCGCACAATCAAATCAATATCGGAGGAATAAGGATCGACAAGGTCGTTGTTCAGCACGAGCTCGACATTAATCGTTGGGTGATTCGCAAGGAACTTCGCCACTATTGGGGCAAGCACCTTGTTCCCATAGGTGACTGGGCAGTTTATTTTTACCGTGCCTTGAGGTTGGTTTTCCAAGGTTTGAATCAGGTTTTCAGCGTTGCTGATGTCTTCAAGAATTCGCTTACATTCTCGATAATAAAGCTGACCTGAATCGGTTAAAGACTGTTTACGTGTGGTGCGATGAATCAGCTGAGAGTTGAGGCTCGATTCGAGGTGATGGACATGTTTACTGATCATGGTCGCCGATAGGTTGAAGTGGTTGGCGGCACTGCGAAAGCTACCTTGCTCCACTACGTAAACGAAGACTTTCATGCTGGTTAACTTATCCATTGAACACTCTTGGTTGATAAATAATAAACAAAAGGTGAGTTTATCAATTATTAGGGGTTAATTATATTAATGACAAACCGATAATTAACTAAAATAAGAGCGTGAAATGCCTCAAATAAACGAAACCATCTTTGTTACTGCCGAACTTAAGATTAAAACCAACATTGAACGTGAGGCTGCAGTTGAAGCCCTCGAACAGTTTTGCTTAGACATGCAGAGTGAACTGGGCTGCCTACAAGCCATAGCAACCTATGATCAAAACCAAAGCGATCGCGTGATCTTGCTAGAGCAATACGTTAACCGCGAAGCGATCAATCAGCATTTTGGAATGGCCCACACGCAAGCATTTATTGAGCGTGATATTACCGAGTTGGTTCAGGCGTTCGAAACGCAGCTTGAATCAAAAGAGCAGGAGAAGTAAGCCATGAAATGGGGAATCCTAGGAACCAGCTTTATCTCAGGTGTTATGGCAGATGCGATTAAAGGCGATGCTCAAAGCGAACTGTATGCTGTTGCAGGACGCGCAGAGAAAACACTCAATGAGTTTGCCGCGCAGTATCAACCAACACGAACCTTCAACAGCTATGAAGCCTTGATTGAAGACGAGTCGGTCGACATTATCTACATCGCGCTACCTAACCACGTTCACCACGAATACGTGATTAAAGCCGCACAAAAAGGCAAAGCGATTCTGTGTGAAAAATCGTTATCGGTTGATATGGAAAAAACCGAACAAGCTCTGAAAGCGGTGAAAGAAGCGGGCGTATTTTTTGCAGAAGGTTTGATGTACTTGAATCATCCATTGATCGCCAAGCTTCATCAAGAATTAGCTACAGGTGAGATCGGTGAAGTACGCTCTATTCAAGGTTCATACGTCGCTGCGATTGACCAGTTCGTTAATCCTGCGAGCAAGGGTGCACTGTACAACTTAGGTTGTTACCCAATGTCGCTGATTCACTCTGTCGCACAACACCAGTTTGGTGAAAGTGTGTTTGATGATCTGCAGATCTCTGCAATCGGCCGACGAGGCCAAGATGGCAACATCTGTGAATCATCGGCGATAATGCGCTTCAATGACCACTTCACTGCGCAGATTCATACTGCAGAAGACCACGGCTTAAAGCATGGCTTTACGATTTTAGGTAGCAAAGGCTGCATCACGCTCGACACCAACCCATGGCTACCGACTGAAGAGAATACATTCACGGTCGAGATCTATGAAACATCGACACGTGAAGTGAAAGTCGAAGCGCAAGGCGATGGCTTCCATTACCAAGTGCGTAATATCCGCCAAGCAGTTGAGCGAGGTGACACGCAACTTGTTGCGCCAATGGCGACCCATCAAGACTCTTGCGTCATCATGAAGTTACTGACTGATTGGGAGCAAGCGGCTAGCTAGTGTCTTTGCCAAATTCTGTACACGCCTTATACTTGGTAGCCTAGTAAGCTATCAAGCATGAGGCGTTTTTCTAATCCCTCTATCCTATTATCCTCAATAAATACTTTGCATTTGAAACAGCCACAGTGTCCAATGTCGTTCAAACAATATTGACCGAAAAACCTTATTTTTTAAGGTGTTAAATAGGAGATTTGCTGCATGCGTAAATCAGATAAGAAGATCGAAAATCAGATCAGAGACGTGTTAACCGACGTTTGTGAAGATACGTTGAAGAGCTACGATGGTTTTCTATGGGTGACTCATACGGTCAATTTATCTTCTTTTCCACAGAGTTTAAAAATCGTCTGCGTATTCGACACCAATCAAGATAGAGCTAACTTCTTAGAGGGAGGTGGTCAGCAGGAGGTCTCTGTTACCATCCAAAAGGCGTTTAGTCAGGTTGGGATTACATTGAAGAATATCGATAAGCACGTGAGTTTCGATACACAAGAGAATTGCGACCGTGACCATCAAGGTAAGTGGAACCATAGACTTTAAGAAGCTTTAGTCAGAGTTCTGATTGGTTCGCTAACTAAAGAACGAAAGCCTACACGAGGTAGGCTTTGTTACGGTATTTACTCTTATTATTTAATTGCGGTGCAGAAGCTAACGTCTGAATGCTGAGTTTGTGGATCGTAGCTGTGGTAGAGCTCAAAGCAAGGGCGGTCTTCGGTTTCTAGGCCGGACTCTATGAGCTTACTCATTAGGTCGTCCCATGCTTTAGCGTATTGGCTTGGCTCTGTGATCGTTTGGCGCATCACTGCATATTGTCCGCCGGGAAAATCTTTCAATTCGATCCCACTGGGCACTTCAGTGTCGTCTGAAACCATTAAGCAGATGTCTGTACGGCATTTATCGTTCGGTGTGATTTCCGGATTGTCATGATAGATAAAGATGCAGCTGTTACCTGCTAACCCTTTCATTTCGGCCCATTGATAAAGACGACCGCTTGGCCCTTCATAACCTTGTCCGTAAGGGCCTGTCACTCGTACATACGCTAGTTTTGATGGTTCGAATTGTTGCGTTTTCATTGTCATACTCCATGTTGTTCGTTCGGAGTCAGTATATGAATTGCCTGCGACTGCATCGTTTCCATTCTTGCGCAACGTGTGTCCAATCTTGCTATTTCGAGTTAACTCAGAAAACGCTTGGTAATCTTCACAATCACGGAATGCACTGGGTGTGGCACCAAAGTGTTGTTTGAATGCCTTGGCAAAACTTTGTGACGATGAGAACCCGTAATCCAATGCAATATTAATAATGGGTTGCTTGGATTTGAATAGATCATTAGCTGCCGCTTCGAGTCTCAATCGGCGAATGAAATCAGCAAGGGTCTCGCCCTGAACAGCCTTGAAAGTGCGATGAAAGTGGTAGGGTGAAAAGCTGGCCAACGCCGCGACTTCGATTAGGTTGAGTGGCTCGTTAAAGTGCTTCTCTAGATAGCGGACAACGGGAATCAGCCGCGTATGATAGTCAACGTACATTGCTTTATTTACCACTCTTTATTGCCATTGTTCTTATATAGCTTCAGAGACTAACCTATCCCAATTGAGTTTCAATAGAGTGGCATTGAAACTGAGATTAGATGCAGTAAATCCAATTCCCGCTTCCATTTTCCTTCGAACAACAAGATTAACTTCTCCCAAACTGAATTGTCTTTGTAGCCATCACGCATTCACTGTTCGTTCGACTTAATTCTCATAATGAGAAAAAGTGAAGCCGAGAATCGTGATTCTGGAATACTTAGCTTGTCAGCAAAATTAAGATTATAAGTTTTTAGCTTTCGTTCTAACGTGCTGACTTTACGTATGTATTAGGAGGTATTTTTCGAAGCAAGAGATACTGAGCCGATGGAGCTTGATCAATACATGTTTCTAACCGATACTTTTTTCGTATTTTGATTCCTAAATTGACACGTAAGTTGGCTGACTTTTCGTCTCGTATTTTTGAGTAACGACAGTATCGATTAGGAAAACTGAATGATGAACCCCTACATTTTATGGTTACTAGCACTTATTCCATTCTACCTAACCGCTAGTAACGCTTTTGCTGCTGGTAAAGCGATTGTATTGCCCGGATCACACCAGCAAGGTGTCGACTTAAGCGATTCGACAATGTCGGCAACTGATGTCATTGATTGGGAAATCACAAACAATGATATCGTGTTTGGCTCTTATGCAGACAAAGCTGACAATGAGCGAATTACAGCGATTGGTTACATGTACAACCAAAAGTTGGAGATAAACTCTGGCTGGTTAGAAAACGATCTTCGCAATAACACAGCGCTAAACGGTGCCAATTATGAAGACTTCTTTCTGCATTTCGCTGAAGATACAGTGATTGCTGAAGTCGACCAAAGCCACGGTGAAAATACCCTTCTTAATCGAAAACCTATGATCGTCGGTTACACCGCAAGTGAAGATCATGCCGGGTTTTGGCTCTATCAACAACCGCCTTGGGATGCGGATGTGTTTGAGAACTTCGAACAAGGCGGTGCGCTTTATGTGTATCACGCAGAGCAGTTCGATAGGCTGACACTAAAGTTCTCTCAATTCGCCTCTGGTGGTCAATTTTGGCTTGAGTATCCAACAGAAGTTGATGCCCATGGGCAGGTATCACAATGGTCTGCGTTGGATCTAAAGAAAGACAAAACCCTCAACATGACCAAGAACCAATCTGTGTTGTGGAACCTTCCATCTGATTGGGTAAGGGCTACAACTCATGACGGCAGTGGCGCTAGCTATGGCGGAGGCCAATATTTCGGTTCTACTTTTGTGCGTGACGGCGGGCGTCTGTATGTGATGAGAATTCGTTGGCAAGGTGATAACGCCAATAACAGACCGCGCCTCAAAGAAGTGAAACTCAGAAACAGTTTTCCTGTGGTGAAGCTAACCGATGCGCCTGAAACAACCCCTGATGGGAATGTTATTAGCCAGTGGCGTAAGATCCGTGGTTTTGATGTGTCAGCCGACTTGAATCAAGACAACTACTTGTCACAAAGTGAATATAAAAATCGCACCAATAAAAATGCCACCGCTCGATTTCGTTGGGAGTCGCGCGTGGTGCCATTTGGCCGAATGTGGAGTCAGAGTTCTTCATGGGCGCTAGCTAATGTCGCCGATCTCAATTACCTATCGGCGGTTCACGCTTATTATCAGAAAAGCTGGGTAGAGCAGGGGCTAAATGGTGCTTATAACGATGATACCAGCAAGCTGCTTGGGGGAAACCAGTTTTATGTTCACTCTGGTGGCACGGTGCAAGAGCTAGGGTTGGTGGCGGGTTCTACCGAGGCCGATGATCTTTATAAAGCGCAATTTTCTGCTTTCTTAAAAAGCCTCGCAACTCTCAATCGTGATGCCTTGATAGGCTTGAATATAGGGACAGCCAACTTACTTGGGCGTAATGGTCAATCTCACCTTGTGGAAGCAGGCTCTTTGTATTTCAGGGAGCACTACGTGTTCCCATCGACTGGTTTTAGCGGTTATTCGGGTATCTCCAAGTTTTGGGATAACTCGGCATTAGCGTATGCCGATCAAAGCGTGATCTTTCAAGCGACAACGCGTTTTGGTCGTGTTCAGTTCTTTGGTGGTTCTGAACAAAACTGGCGACAAGACCAATACTCAGCATTGGCGATTTATTACTTGAATCATCATTCGCAACACAGCTATTTCAACCAGTGGAACAATGGTTATGTTTATGGGAGTGACAACACCACAGCGGATAACTTTTGGAAAAATGGTGTGCCGAAAAATGTCGCTTATCAACCAAGTGAGCTATTGGCGGTCGATTTAGGAGAACCGAGCAATCTCATACCTGAAGGCTTTGAAGCCATTCCCTTGATGCTTTCGACAACTACGCCTGTACCTGCGGATTACACCATTGTTGGTGATTCCTCGATGAATGAAATGGTGCATGTAGACTTACCCGATGGAATGACACACGTATTGCCTACTTATACCTATTTCTTACATCAGTCTGAGCGAACAGTTGTGGCTGGTGGCCCTGAAGATATGGTGTTGGCGAGAGAGTTTGATAAGGGGCGAGTGTTGTACCGTACGGATTTCAACGGTAAGAACGCGAGCTTTTATGAGGCAGAGAAACTGACGATTGTATTAGACGTGCCGATGAAGCCTGTCGATGCAAACGGCAACATCGGAGAATATGTCACGCAAATAGAGATAGGTGGCTATGAAGGACTGTTCTTACTTTATTAGGCGGATATTGAAAGTGATGTCACTTGTTAAAAGGGCTTCTTTTCGGGGAAGCCCTGACCATGAAATCGAAGCTAGGTTCTTGAGATTAGCTTATTGTTTTTGCACTGCTTGAACTCTTTGGCGATCCATGACTTTTCATTCAAACCATTGTCGATTAGAGCAAAGAGATAACCATCAACCTTGCTTGAAGCGGTTGGGTATTCTTGAAATACATGCTTGGGATAGCCCGGGTAATTCGTCTCATATTTGCTGTCTAGTTGCTTGCCTAGCTCTCGCCATTTAACGAATAGTTCAGAAGACGAGGTTGGCTTTTTGTATTGGCCTAAAATCCGATGATGATGGACTAATGCCACTTTGGCGCAGTGGTTGGTTTGTACTACCTTCTGTATGAGCTCTGCTTGTGTCTCGCTGATTGTTTTCGCTAATGCATTTTCTTGCTCGATGCGCTCTATTCGCTCACCAAAGGTTTCAGCGTGCGTAGAAAAGATAACAGAAATGGGTAAAACCAATGCCAAAAGGCGCTTGCAGAACATAACCTAACTCGTTGAATGGATTCGTGACTATTATGCCGCTGAGTAACAATATTATTAACGAATAAACACGCTTATTTGTAAGAATTATTTTTATCGAGTGGATTAATAAATGCTTTCTGTTTTATTGTATTCGTTAGGTGAATAACTTGCTTCTTAAGTTGGAGTAACGGTTCTCTACGAGTTTAGTTTAATCGGAATATGAGCGGTTAGAGATGTTGGATATCGATCGAGTGGTAAGGAAAACCGATCGCTTTTGCCGCATTCAGTAGCGCCTGTTGAGTCTTAAATACTCTGGGTTGCATCTTTCTATCAGATTCGAGAAAACTATTCACACCCCACTGATTGCTTTTCACCATTAAGTAATAGCCATTCGCACAAGGTGAAACAACACCAATGGCTGCTTTCAAATCGCCACGACTAAAGTGATTCTTAAATTCGCGTAATACCATATCAATGTCCTTATTCGATGATGAAAAAAGGGAGCGAATCGCTCCCTATTTAAAGTGGTTACTAATGATTACAAGAATGCTCGGTATGGCAGTTCTGGGTCATTTTTGAAGATGTCAGCAAAGCCGCGGAAGTGTTGATAGTGCATGCGACCTTTATCTGTTGGGTAAGTGTATTTACCACCTACTTGCCAGAAGAAAGGAGCGAATCCGTATTGCAGGCGTTCTTTCTTCATATTCCAAAGCATCTCGATTTCACGTGGGTCGTTTTGGAAGTTTGCCCAAATGTCGTGGTGGAACGGAACAACCACTTCACAGTTCAAAGACTCAGCAGCACGAAGAATGTCTGAAGATGTCATTTTATCTGTTACGCCACGTGGGTTCTCACCGTAAGAAAGCAGTGCAACGTCGATCTTGTGATCATTACCGTGTTTAGCGTAGTAGTTTGAGTAGTGAGAGTCACCAGAGTGGTAAACAGAGCCGCCAGTTGTTTCTACTAAGTAGTTCACCGCGCGGTCATCCATGCCGTCTAGAATTTCTTTGTCTATAGAAGAAGTGCCTTCTGGTAGTGTTACAAGTGCAGTACGGTCAAACGCATCTAGGACCTTGATGTTCACGTCTTTGATTTTGATCTCGTCGCCAACTTTAGCAATAACACAACGATCTTTTGGCACACCCCATTTCATCCATAAATCAACACACGCTTTAGGACCAATGAATTTAACGTGGTCGCCACAGTTTTGTAGAACCGCCGCTGCAACGTTGATATCAATGTGGTCGCCGTGGTCATGAGATGCCATAACTGCATCGATCTCTTTAATAGCGAAAGGGTCCAATGGGAAGATCGCGGTACGTAGGTTTGGTTGAAGTGCTTCCACACCGCCCATACGCATCATTTGGTGCTGGTTTTTCATTTTTTGTACGGCTTGTGTTTTTTTACCAGTACCACACCAGAAGTCCATTGATAGGTTTGCACCTTCTTCTGATTTTAGCCAAATACCCGTACAACCCAGCCACCACATAGAAAACGTACCCGGTTGCACAACTGTTTGTTCAATCTCTTCATTTAACCATGTGCCCCACTCAGGGAATGTATTTAGGATCCAAGACTCGCGAGTGATTTCGTTTACATTGCTCATGATAATACCTTTTATTTCAATAATTTGATTAATTTTGGATGTAGGGAGCCGAGCGCCTTAATTTGGATTAAGGCACTGAGCTGAATTTATTATTATTGGGAGGGCAGGTTGCCCTGTGATTTAAACTAAGATGACTTGCGTCCCTTGAGCTTCAATCTGTTTAACAACTTCTGGATTGGCGTCTTTACCGGTGATGACGATGTCTATTTGCTTGGTATTGCAAAAGAGCATTCCGGTGCGTTGTCCAACCTTTGAACTGTCGACCACCACCACGAGTTTATCAACCTGTTCAAGCATTTGCTGTTCAGCGACGGCTGTTAACATGTCGGCTTTATATAACCCGGCGTCAGTTAAGCCTTTGCCTGAAGTGAACATCCAGTTTCCTGCATAACCGCCTAGTGAATTAGGGGCTGGATTCAAAAAGATGTTCTGCGCTTTGTTGTATTGACCGCCAATGATGATGACATCGTCATGATCCTCGTTGATCAAGTAGCTTGCGAGTGGGAAGTAGTTCGTTACGATTTGAACGTCATCCCCACATAGCTGTTGGCCAAGTAGAAAAGCCGTAGAACCGCAGTTGATTACGACTGTATCACCCGACTGACAAAGCCCAGCGGCTGCTTGTGCAATCTCAGATTTCTCTTCATAGAACTCAGTGCTGTTGATATTCAGTGGTGACCACTTTCTTTTCTGAGTTTCTACTCTCTCTGCCCCATTTCGAATCTTTCGAAGTCGGCCTAGCTCATCTAATTTAGCGATATCACGTCTTGCAGTTGCTGGTGAAACACTAAATTTATCAATGATATGTGAGACGTTGATTGTCTGCATATCTTCTAACAGCGACACGATGCCGTTATGTCTTTGTACTTCATTCATATTTATCACTCTTTATGTCGTTGTGACAATTTGATGATTACTTTTGATTTGTTTTGATTCTAATAATCACCATCATGATTGTCAAACTACATCGATATAAAAATAGGATCTCAATCACAATGTTTTATAAGCCATTGATTTTAAATAATTTATTGTTTTTGTGTGTGATCCCAAGCTCAATTAGGCGTATTCCTAGTGTGGTTAATTGACATAAATCAAAGTAATCACAAGTGAGCATTGAATGATTACTTTTGATTGATAAAGTCTAGTTCGTGAGCAAAACTTAGAATCATCACATCCTACAAATCATTAAAATTAAAAACTAACCAGGGGTAAAGATATGGAATTCTTATATGATATTTTCTATATTTTTTACAGTCAGGTAATGACCAAAGCACCGTTGCTACTCGGTCTTGTTACTTGTCTCGGCTACATCCTTTTAAAACGTGACGCAACAACTGTTATCTCCGGCTCTATAAAAACCATCGTTGGTTTCATGATAGTGCAGGTAGGTGCGGGAACATTGGTAGCGGGTTTCAAACCAGTTATTGAAAAAATGAGTGAAATACATGGATTGACGGGGTCGGTGATTGACCCGTACACCTCCATGATGTCCACCATGGAAACCATGGGCGACAATTACTCTTGGGTTGGGTATGCAGTATTACTGGCACTTGGGCTGAACATTCTTCTTGTTGCCTTCCGTCGTATTACAGGTATCAGAACCATCATGCTGACTGGACATATCATGTTCCAGCAAGCTGGCCTTATTGCTGTTTTCTACTTCGTGCTTGGCGCAAGCATGTGGGAAACCATCATTTACTCTGCAATATTGATGGCGTTGTACTGGGGTATTTCGTCAAACATCATGTTCAAGCCGACTCAAGAAGTCACTGGCGGTGCGGGTTTCTCGATTGGTCACCAACAACAGTTTGCTTCATGGGTAGCCACCAAGGTTGCACCGAAGCTTGGCGACAAGAACGACAGTGTTGACCACATCAAACTGCCTAAGTGGTTACACATTTTCCACGACAGTATCGCTGCAACAACGTTAGTGATGACTGGCTTCTTCGGCATTATTCTTCTTTCGTTCGGTCTTGATAACCTTCAAGACATGGCAGGCAAGACTCACTGGCTTATCTACATTTTCGAAACGGGTTTGAAATTCGCAGTGGCGATTCAAGTTATCGTAACCGGCGTTCGTATGTTCGTAGCTGAATTGTCTGAGGCCTTTAACGGTATCTCACAACGTCTTATTCCAAACGCTGTTTTAGCAATCGATTGTGCGGCTATTTATGCCTACTCACCGAACGCAATGGTATTCGGTTTCATGTGGGGTGCAGTGGGTCAATTTACGGCAGTGCTTGCAATGCTCGCGTTTGACGCACCAATCATGATCATCCCTGGCTTTATCCCAATGTTCTTCTCGAACGCAACCATCGGCGTGTTTGCTAACCACTTTGGTGGCTGGAAAGCGGTGATGAAGATCTGTTTCGTGATGGGCATCATCGAAGTGGTTGGCTCTGCGTGGGCAATCCATATCTTCGCTCAATCAGGTACTGAGTTTAATGGCTGGATGGGCATGGCTGACTGGGCTCTAGTATTCCCACCAATCATGCAAGGTATCTCAAGCTCTAGCATGTTCTTCTTTGTGATTTTGGCTTTGGCTGGCATCTACATGTACTTCGCTTCTAAGCAACTACGAGCTGAAGAAGACGCAGAAGCTGCTGCTGAAACAATGACTGCCGTAACGCCTGAAGGCATTGAGGTTGAAGTTGCGGTACCACAACAATCGACAGCAACCACTGAAACACCATCGGCTTCTGCAACGGCTACTTCTATAACATCAGAAAATCGAGTGTCGCCAGCAGCTGAGCAGAAACCAGTTCGCGTCTTAGTGTGCTGTGGTTCTGGGCAAGGTTCTTCAATGATGTGCTCTAAGAAAATCAAAGAGTACTTGGACAAGAAAGGCATCCCAAGCACGACATTCAACAGCGCTATCACGGATTACAAATCGCACCTTGGCTCATTCGACATCATCGTTACTTCGGTTGCTCTTGCAGCGAAGATCACGGGGCTTCCTGAGGGCAAACAGCAGTTAGCAGTGAAGAACATGATTATGGTGAAAACCTTCGGCGACGAGCTGGTTTCCATCATCGAGAATAACTTCCACAAATAATGAAAATGGCTCAGTGGCATAGCGCTACTGAGCCAATAAAAACAATTATATAAGTGAGCAATAACATGAACCTAAAAGAATCTCTTATCCAGAACAACTCTATCCTACTCAACGCTAAAGCGGCTGACTGGAAAGCGGCGATCAAGCTTGGGACTGATGCATTGGTGAAAGCGGGTATTGCAGAAGAGCGTTACTACGACGCGATTACCAAAGCGATTGGTGAAGAAGGTCCTTATATCTGTATTCACGATGCGTTCGCACTGCCGCATTGCCGCCCTGAAGACGGTGTTATTCGTACTGGGTTTGCACTAACTGTACTTGAAACGCCAATCATGTTTGAAGGTGTTGATGAGCCTGTAGATGTGTTGATCACGCTAGCGGGTAAAGACTCAGAAGAGCACATCGAAGGCACCATGCAAGTGGCGAACTTGATTGAATTCGATGAAGACTTCTCGAAACTTCGTGCATGCAAAAGCCCAGAAGAAGTGGCGCGTTTAATTGATGCTGCATTGCTTCAAGCGGAAGCGGCGTAAGGAGGCAACGATGTCTAAATATAGCCAATTGAAACAACGTGTTTTAGAAGCCAATTTGCAACTTCCTAAATACGGTTTGGTGACTTTCACTTGGGGAAACGTCTCTGAGTTTGACCGTGCTAACGGCGTAATAGCCATTAAACCATCGGGTGTCGAGTACTGCGACATGACCGCTGAAGATATGGTCGTCGTCGATCTAGAAGGCAACATTGTTGAAGGGAAGCTTAACCCTTCAAGTGACACAGCGACTCACTTAGAGCTGTACAAAGCTTTCCCTGAGGTCAGTGGCATTGTTCATACGCATTCACGCAGTGCCACGATTTGGGCGCAAGCCGGTATCGACATTCCAGCTTTGGGCACCACGCATGCAGACTACTTCTACGGTGATATCCCATGTACGCGTCGTTTATCTCACTCTGAAATCTCTGAAGAGTACGAGAAAAATACCGGCCTAGTGATCATTGAAGAGTTCCAGCAGCGCCGAATTGATCCTATGGCAGTTCCAAGCGTGATTGTCGCAGGACATGCGCCATTTTCTTGGGGTAAAGACGCTAACGACGCCGTTCATAACGCGGTGGTACTAGAGGAAGTATCTGCAATGGCATTGGCAACGCGCACCTTGAACAGCGGCATCAAAATTCAGCCAGAGCTTTCCGACAAACACTACCTGCGTAAGCATGGTGAAAATGCTTATTACGGCCAACAGTAAATCGGCTTTTGTTTAAGTAAGCCGTTTAAATTTGCCGTTCAACGAGTTTCGATTCTAAGTAGTTTCAATATTGATTAGGCCTGATTTCAGGGAATAAGTGAGAGGATTCTATGTATAAAGTGCTGGCGTTAGATCTCGATGGAACCGTGTTAAAGGATGATCACACGATTCATCCAGAGGTAAAAAAGGCGATTCAAGAAGCCAAAAAAAGTTGTCATGTCGTGATTGTTACAGGTCGACACCACACAGCTGCGCGACCTTACTACTACGAATTGGGATTAGATACGCCAATCATCTGCTGTAACGGCACTTATGTTTATGACTATCAGACTGAAACGGTACTGACTCAAAACGCCATAGAGAAAGATAAGGCGCTTACCTTCATCGATATGGCTGACGAGTTTCAACTCAAAATGGTCATGTACATCACACATGCTATGACGTACTCACAGTACAACCCATTTGCTTACATGCTGGCGTTGGAAAGCTGGGCTGAAACCGCACCGGAGGAACACAGACCTCAAATATACCAAGTGGAATCATTCACTGAAGTGGCTCAGCAAGCCGAACATGTTTGGAAGTTTGTGGTGGAAGGCAGCCAAGACTCGGTAGACCGTTTAATGCAACACCCATGGATAGAAGAGAACTTCAACGGTGAGCGTTCTTGGTCAAACCGAATTGATTTTTCTGCGAAAGGTAACAGTAAGGGCCTACGCCTTGCTGAATACATCGCAGACCTAGGTTACCAACCGACTGACGTGATTGCCGTCGGCGATAACCACAATGACATTTCCATGCTTAAGTACGCCGGATTAGGCGTAGCGATGCTCAATGCTGATGACATCGTCAAGTCACACGTTCAGTGCGTGTGCTCAACAGATAACAACCATGACGGCTTAGCCCGTCTAATACGTGAACAAATTAAAGGATAACAACATGACTAAACCAATGATTCAGATCGCCCTAGACCAAACAAACCTTCCTGCTGCCATTGAAGTGGCAAACAACGTTGAAAGCTTTGTTGATGTAATTGAAGTAGGCACTATTTTGGCGTTTGCAGAAGGAATGACGGCGGTTTCTACGCTTCGTAAGAATCACCCAGACCATATCCTTGTGTGTGACATGAAAACAACAGATGGTGGCGCGATTTTGGCTCGCATGGCATTCGAAGCCGGTGCTGATTGGATAACAGTTTCTGCGGCTGCACACATCGCAACCATTGGTGCATGTAAGAAAGTCGCTGACGAATTTAACGGTGAAATCCAAATCGAAATTTACGGCAACTGGACAATGGATGACGCTCAATCTTGGGTCGACCTAGGTATTTCACAAGCGATTTACCACCGTTCTCGTGACGCTGAATTAGCGGGTGTGGGTTGGACAGAAGAGGATCTTGTGAAGATGCGTGCATTATCTGAAATGGGCATCGAGCTTTCTATCACAGGGGGCATCGTGCCTGAAGACCTATACCTATTTGAAGGAATTAAAGCGAAAACCTTTATCGCGGGTCGCGCACTTGCGGGTGACAAAGGTAAAGAAACAGCAGAAGCACTAAAAGCTCAGATCGATCGCTACTGGAACTAGGAGGCGTTATGTATCAAAACTTGTTACGCCACCGTGTAGGGCTTTATGAAAAGGCCCTACCTAACGAACTTAGCTGGGAAGATAAGCTGGCAACAACCAAAGAACTCGGCTTTGATTTTCTTGAGATATCGGTAGATGAATCAGACGAGCGCCGCAGCCGCTTAGATTGGAATGACGAGGAAGTGTATGCCCTACGTCGCCTGTGTGAAAAGCATGGTGTACCTCTGCAATCCATGTGTTTAAGCGCGCATCGCAAGTTCCCATTTGGTTCAGCAGATCCGGCGATTCGTGAACAAGCGGTTATCCATATGGAGAAGGCTATCTCGTTGGCTTACAAATTGGGTATTCGTACCATCCAACTGGCTGGATATGACGTCTACTATGAGCCTGCTGATAAAGTAACTCACCAGAGGTTCATTGAAGGAATGAAGCTTTCGGCGCAGTTGGCTGAAAGATCGGGCCTAATGCTTGCCGTGGAAATCATGGACACCGATTACCTGAACTCTTTGAGTAAGTTCGAAGTGCTGAGTCGCGAAGTTAATTCACCGTATTTCACGGCGTATCCGGATGTGGGCAATATCTCTGGTTGGAATTACGACATAGTGACTGAGCTAAAACTGAGTAAGCCTCATATCACTCAGATCCACCTCAAAGACACGTATAAAGTGACTGACGAGTACAAAGGGCAATTCCGAGACTTAGTGATTGGTGATGGTGAAGTTGACTTCAATGCCATTTTTGAAACGTTGAAAGAGACTGAGTGCGTTGTACCACTCGTGATCGAGATGTGGGCTCAAGATGAATGCTGGAAAGAGAATATACTTACGGCACAAAAACGCTTGAATGAAGTGTGTGTTCAGACGGGTGTTCCGATGTTGTTTGACCACTAGCTCTATTTAGGATGCTTAACGAGTTTCTCTTTGCGTTCTCCATGTTCCTAACGAAAAGAGAAAATGCAGCATATTGCCCCCAATATGCTGCATTTTTATATCAACATGTCGCTCTAAACTTTTGAAGCTGAGGTTCTGTCAATGTCGAAATAGTGGCTGCGTTTAAACAGCGATCGTCACGTGATCACGACCCACTTCAGCCATCTGAATGAGGTAGTCCGTGTGGTATTTCTTCTTGATAACGATTTGGCTACCGATTTCAGCAACAATCTTTACCACTTCTAACGCATCAGAAGGATGCAATGAAGAGTCTTTTGAAATTTCGATATTAACGCCTAAATTAGCCAATTTGATGATGTCGCTAGAATGCATGGTCGTGTCCAAGGTATTTGATTTTGGTGGACTATATCATTATCGATTTATTTAACTCTACTCTACCAAGTCTAAAGTTTCGGTCGATGTTCTCAAACTATGATTCCAATATGTAAGTAGTCGATCTCTCTCACAAACTGGGTGGTTCAATCTCTGCAACGTGATGAGTCTACTAATTCCTTTATATACTGCCCCTATTGCTTGATTGGCTTGCTAATCTGACATAGGGGCATTTTTGGATCGGCAACCTATCAAAATTATTATTCCTTTGGATTTATCAGTATGAAAATTGTTATTGCACCAGACTCGTTTAAAGAATCTTTATCGGCGGTATCGGTGGCGGCGTGTATTGAAAAGGGCTTTCGTGAAATCTTCCCAGACGCTGACTATGTGACCTTACCTTTGGCCGACGGAGGAGAGGGGACAGTAGATGTGTTGCTGCAAGGTTTAGTGGGGCAGAAGCTAACCCACCAAGTAGAAGGGCCGCTGGGTGAGCTTGTAAACGCAGAATGGGCAATGCTTGAACCGTCAGCGCGTAATCCAAACAAAACCGCACTGATTGAGATTGCCGCAGCATCTGGATTGGATTTACTGACGCCAGCCCAACGAGCTCCTTTGGTTGCCTCTTCTTTCGGTACTGGGCAACTGATATTAGAAGCGATAGAGCAGGGTGCTCAAACTATTATTCTTGGATTAGGTGGCAGTGCGACCAATGATGGTGGAGCGGGTATTGTTAAAGCGTTAGGTGGGACACTGTTAGATAATGCGGGGCAAGAGCTTAGCCGAGGTGGTGCTGCGCTAGCGGAGTTAGCATCTATTGACCTAACAGGTCTAGATTCACGCTGTGCTGATATAAAGTTGATTGTCGCGTGTGATGTGGATAATCCGCTGTGTGGTGAAAACGGTGCCAGCCATATATTCGGTCCACAAAAAGGCGCAAGTCCAGAACAAGTTGTGATGCTGGATAAAGCGCTTGCGAACTTTGCTCACGTAGCTGAGATGCAGAGTTGTGTTAGTGGCGATGAACCCGTTCATAAGCGCACTGGTTATGGCGCGGCTGGTGGCACGCCTATGGGACTTGGCTTGCTATTCAATATGCAGATTAAACCCGGCATTGAGATGGTACTCGATGTTTTACAAGCCGATGAAGTGTTGAAAGGCGCAGACCTTGTGATTACCGGTGAAGGGCAAATGGACAACCAAACCCTGCAAGGCAAAACGCCTTATGGCATTGCTAAACGTGCGAGCTTGCAAGGTATTCCGACTATAGGGATTGCCGGATCATTAGGTATTGACGTCGAAGCCTTATATGGTGAAATGAGCAGCTTGTTCGGGACCGTAAGATCGCCACAAACTTTAGGAAAAGTATTACAAGAGGCAGAGCTTAACTTAACGAGAACGGCAAGAAATATCGCTGCGACTTTACGGTTAGGTCACAAAATATCGAAAAATTAGTGAGTTATGATGAAAAAGGGAGAACCTTGGAACTAGTTCATGAAGTCATGTAAGTTCATGATTATTATATTCTAAATATTATTATCAATATTGAATGATTATGATTTAGATCATTAATTCGATAGGTTTTATCCATGATAACGATAATTACAAACGATTATATTTTACTTTGAGTCAGGCTTATTCTATATCCTTAATTGCTGCGTGGTTTTGTCTGATGAATAACCACCATACAGAAGTGAAGGTGCAGCAAAGATGCTGTACCTAAATGGTAATAAGGAATTGATGATGAGTAAAAAACTAACTACAGCTGCGGGTTGTCCTGTTGCTCATAACCAGAATGTTCAAACTGCGGGTAAACGTGGCCCACAACTTCTTCAAGATGTTTGGTTTTTGGAGAAGTTGGCCCACTTTGACCGCGAAGTGATTCCAGAGCGTCGTATGCACGCGAAAGGCTCAGGTGCTTATGGCACATTTACCGTTACACACGACATCACAAAGTACACCAAGGCAAAACTGTTCTCTGAAGTGGGTAAAAAAACCGACTTGTTTGCACGTTTTACGACAGTTGCGGGCGAGCGCGGCGCGGCTGATGCAGAGCGTGATATTCGTGGTTTTGCATTGAAGTTCTATACCGAAGAAGGTAACTGGGACATGGTAGGTAACAACACGCCCGTGTTCTTCTTACGTGACCCTCTTAAATTCCCAGATCTAAACCATGCCGTGAAACGCGACCCGCGCACTAATATGCGCAGCGCAAAGAACAACTGGGATTTCTGGACCTCTCTACCTGAAGCGCTTCACCAAATTACTATTGTGATGAGTGATCGTGGTATCCCTGCGACTTACCGCCATATGCACGGTTTTGGTAGCCACACATTCAGTTTTATTAACGCAGACAACGAACGTTTCTGGGTTAAGTTCCACTTCAAATCTCAGCAAGGTATTAAGAACTTGTCGGATGCAGAAGCGGCACAAGTGATCGGCGATGACCGCGAAAGTCACCAACGTGATTTGCTAGACAGCATCGATAACCAAGACTTCCCTAAATGGACACTGAAAGTACAGGTGATGCCAGAAGCGGATGCGGCAAAAGTACCATACAACCCATTCGATCTGACTAAGATCTGGCCACACGCAGATTACCCATTGATTGAAGTGGGTGAGTTTGAGTTGAACCGTAACCCACAAAACTTCTTCGCTGAAGTTGAGCAGTCTGCATTCAACCCTGCAAACGTGGTTCCGGGTATCAGCTTCTCACCAGACAAGATGCTGCAGGGTCGCCTGTTTGCTTACGGTGATGCACAGCGCTACCGTTTAGGTGTTAACCATCAGCATATCCCAGTGAACGCACCTCGTTGCCCTGTACACAGCTACCACCGTGATGGTGCGATGCGTGTTGACGGTAACTTTGGTAGCACACTAGGCTATGAGCCAAACAATGAAGGTCAATGGGCAGAGCAACCAGACTTTGCAGAACCAGCATTGAACTTGGATGGTGCGGCAGCGCACTGGGATCACCGCGAAGATGAAGATTACTTCTCACAACCGGGTGACCTATTCCGTTTGATGACACCAGAAAAACAAGCAATTCTGTTTGATAACACAGCTCGTAACCTAGGCGGCGTACCTAAAGAGATTCAACTGCGTCACCTAAGACACTGTTACAAAGCCGACCCAGCATACGGCGAAGGCATTGGTAAACTGCTTGAAATCGATGTAAGCGAATTTAAGTCGTAATCAATAAACTTGATTAGTTAAATGAAAGGCCGTTGAGTGAATCACTCAATGGCCTTTTTTGATCTTGCTGCTCATCAAATCACCCTAAATCATTGAAAAGTTGAACTATCTATATTGATAGCTTTTACCTATCGAATTGATAAATCTATCCCATTATCTTTATAAGATGGACGGGATTATCCTACGGCTATCAGTTTATAAAGTAGTAGAGTTTGAGATGAGTAAAAGCGCATTAATCGTTGAAGGTGGGGCAATGAGAGGCATCTTCGCTGCCGGAGTGTTGGACGCCTTTATGGAAGACGATTTCCGTCCTTATGATTTTGCCATTGGCGTATCTGCGGGTGTGTCCAATTTGGTTGGTTACTTATCTCAAGCGCCCAAACGCAGCTACAACGTGATCACCACGATGGCGACCGATAAAACCTTCTTCAACCCAGCTCGTTTTGCCAAGGGTGGTAACTTGGTGGACGTGAAGTGGCTATGGAATGAATCAAACCAACGCTACCCGCTTGATTGTGGTGAGATGTTTTCAAGTATCCCACTGATTGCCGCTGTGACGAATGTGGATACAGGCAGTGCCGATTATTATCACATTAAGCCTGAAAACCTGTCTAATGTGGTTGAAGCAACAACGGCGTTACCCATCGCTTACCGTGAAACACCGTGTTTCTCTGGTGGTTGTTATACCGATGGTGGTGTCGCGGATTCGATTCCGGTTCGTGAAGCATACCGCCGAGGTGCGCGCGATATTACCGTGATTCTATCTCACCCTCTGAGCTACCGAATGAAGCCGCAGAAGTATCAATGGATGCTGAAAAAGCTGTTAAAGAAATTCCCAAACATTGCCGAATCGATGGCGGTGCGTGCCGAAAACTACAACCAATCTTTAGAGTTCATTCGTAACCCTCCAAAAGATGCGACCATTAAGGTGATAGCGCCACCTGAGGCGTTCGCGGTTAAGCGACTGACTATGGATCAAAGCATCTTGGATGCAGGTTATGAGATGGGCGTGAAGGCAGGAGAAGAGCATCTGGCTATTAGAAAAGGTACTTACGGATTAGACATCGAGGATTGCCACTTCTGCATCTAGTTCTGTTTACTATACAGGCATGAACCAAAAAGCCACGCTGTTCACTTAGGAATAGCGTGGCTTTGTATTTGTAGATCTAGTTTGTTATTAAATCAGCTCGTTATTGAACAAGTTCGTTGCCGCTGGTGTTGCCTGCAAAGAAAGCGTCAACGCTGGTTAGGGTTGTATTGGCAATGTTGAACAGAGCATCTTTGGTCAAGAAAGCTTGGTGACCTGTGAACAGCACGTTGTGACAAGCAGATAGACGACGGAATACGTCATCGACAATCACATCGTTAGACTTGTCTTGGAAGAACAGCTCTTTCTCGTTGTCGTAAACATCAAGGCCAAGCGCACCGATCTTACTCTGTTTTAGTGCTTCAATTGCTGCCGTTGAATCTAGCAGTTCACCACGGCTAGTGTTAACGATCATCACGCCATCTTTCATTTTCTCAAATGCAGTCGCATCCAACAGATGGTAGTTCTCTTTGCTCATTGGGCAGTGCAGAGAAATTACGTCAGACTCTTGATAAAGCTCATCCAGTTCTACGTATTTAGCACCTAGTTCAACGGCTAATGGGTTTGGATATGGATCGTAGCATAGGATGTTCATGCCCAAACCTTTCAGAATGCGCATCGTTGCTAGGCCGATCTTACCTGAACCAATCACACCAACGGTTTTACCGTGGAAGTTAAAGCCTACCAAGCCTTCAAGGGAGAAGTTCGCATCACGAGTGCGTTGGTATGCCTTGTGCAGTTTACGGTTCAAACACATCATCATACCTACTGTGTGCTCTGCTACCGATTCCGGTGAATAAGCAGGAACGCGAACCACTTGCAGGCCAAACTCTTTGGCTGCGTCTAGATCGACTTTATCAAAGCCTGCACAACGCATCGCAATCAGTTTTGTGCCGCCTTGTGCAAGAATCTCTAGCACGTCTCGTGATAGGTCGTCGTTTACAAATGCACAAACCACTTCGTTGTCGTGTGCCATTTTTGCTGTGGTTGTAGTGAGGCGAAAATCATGGAAATGAAACT
Source organism: Vibrio sp. Isolate33 (assembly GCF_022397895.1). NCBI lineage: Bacteria > Pseudomonadati > Pseudomonadota > Gammaproteobacteria > Vibrionales > Vibrionaceae > Vibrio > Vibrio sp. Isolate33. The sequence goes on along the minus strand of NZ_JAKEUP010000003.1, from coordinate 239,025 downwards.
CAGCGTTGAGTTCGCCTTTCGCTAGGTTGAATGATTTTTCGTCGTATGATTTTGAGCTAAAAAAAGCAATGTTGAGCATGGCTTCCTCTCTTACCTAAAATATAAATAACCCGTCTGTTTTATTAATCTAAAATCGGGCTAAAACTAATAACTCTGTTCAGTGTGCTAGAGTTTTTTTCTCTTGTCCATCACCATTAGTCATTGTTATTACTATGGTTATTTGGTTTTTTATCTTCACTTATTGAACACTAAAAATCACAGTACGAAGTAGCTTGCTTATAAGTTCATCAATATCGAATGGATCTTACTTTCGAGTGTTGAACATCTTCTTGGTTTCTTTTTCTGACCAGAAGTTAATGTTGAATTGCGCGTCGCCACTGAGCTCTACGCGATGCCAATATTGAGGTGGACTAGTGGCAAATTGCCCGGCTTCAATTGTGATCACTTTTTCTGGTTCTGTTGCTTCTGCATCAGCAAAGCCATAGAAGGTCACTGTGCCTTCCATTACACAGATCTGACCAAACACGCCTTCCGCGGTGTTGTGATGGTTAAGGAGTGCTGCTGGGATGTTGTCTTTGGTGAAAAACGGTGTTGAACGTTGGATTTTCCAGTGTGACGGAATACGTAAATGACTCATATAAAACCTCTTATCTGACTGTTCTTTGAAATGGGTACTTCTATGTCGTAGGTGAGCAATCTTTACCAATAGTTCTCACTACTGAATTGACCGGGCTTTCTACGTAAGTGCTTTTCGAAACCTAAGCTGGCTAGCGCTTCACTTGTGTCACGAACCATTTGCGGATTGCCGCAAAGGTAGAAGAAACTGCGGGTTTGATTGAAAGCGACAGACGCGGCTTGCTCAAGGTCGCCTCCAAGTAACAAGCTTGGGATTCGTCCGCGCAAAGTTCCGGTGACTGATTCTCTAGAAATAATTGGCACATATTTAAGTTTCCCTTGAAAGTGATCGACGAGTTGAGTGATACGGTCTCGATAAGTCAGGTCTCGTTCTGTTCTTACGGCATGTACCAAAACCAGATTTTTGAATGAAGAGGCTTTGTCTGAAGCCAATCCATTCAGTTGTTGGATCTGCATGCTTTCGAGCATTGAGATGAATGGACCAACCGCGGTTCCGGTTGAAAGCATCCATAGATCGTCGGCGATCTCTGGGATCTCATCCAATGTCATAAAGCCGCTTGGGTCTTTGCCGACAAAGATGTCATCGCCTGCCTTCAATTCATGAAGCTGAGGAGAGAGCTGACCGTTTTGATCCTTAATAATCAAAAACTCTAGATACTGATGACCTTGCTCGTGTTCCGGCGCATTAACCATTGAATAAGCACGTCTCACGAACTCATCCTCACTGTTTAGCAAACCGAGCTTAGTGAACTGGCCCGCTTGATAAGGGGAGACTGGAGCACTGACTTGGAGCGAGAACAATTGATCTGTCCATTCTGTCTTGTGTAGGACTTTTCCGGTTACTAAACCATGAGGAATATCTGTCATATCATCACCTTTAAGAAGAGAAGTTATCTCATTAAGGATACTCAACTATTTACACTTTGGAGTTGCATGTAGCATGCCAATAATGAGAATGCTTATCAATACTTACTTGGTGGATAAAATTAAATGTTTTCGTGTCAAAAAGACTTCTCTGTAAATTAGTCCAAATGACTCTTAAGTGTATTTGTTGTTTGCGTGGTGCGTTGTTTTGGGGGATCTAGAGCCGAGCTTTAGCAAAGTCTGCAGAGTGGTTTGACCCCTGAAGTATTGCACTAATAACTAAAGAGAATAATTTACAGATGCGTATAATGGCGGCTTTCGATCTCAATATAGCCGTGTTTTATGCTTGATAATCTTCGTATGGCCTTGAACGTGTTGTTCGTGACCATCAATACCGCAATGACTGCGTTTACCGTGAGCTTCTTTGGCCTCATCAAACTGATTCTGCCAATCTCTGTTGTACAAAAGTCGTGTACTCGTTTAGCTAACTTCACATTCTGGTGTTGGGCTTCGCTCAATCTTTGGATGTTAAATGTGAATAATGACATCGAGTGGCAAGTGGAAGGCGGGGAAAATATCTCGACTAAACAGTGGTATTTGATGATGTCGAATCACCTGAGCTGGGCGGATATTGTGATTTTGTCTTCTATCTTGAAAGACAAGATGCCGATGACGAAGTTCTTCCTTAAGCACGAACTGCTGTACGTGCCTTTTGTTGGCTTGGCCTGCTGGGGCTTAGATATGCCGTTCATGCGACGTCACTCACGCGAGTTTTTGCTACGCAACCCAGAGCGTCGTAATGATGATTTCGATGCCATCAACAAAGCGTGTACTAAGTTCAAGCTAGCGCCGACAACATTGGTTAACTTTGTGGAAGGGACGCGTGCTAACCACGACAAACTGGCGACAGCGAAAACTCCATACCGACACCTGTTGAAGCCAAAAACCGGCGGTGTGGCGTTTGCTCTCTCTGCAATGGGCCCAATCTTAGATGGCATTGTGGATGTCACATTGGCTTACCCTGAAAACCAAGTCTCTCCGTTTGAAGATATGCTGAAAGGCAAAATGACCAAGGTGGTGGTGCGTATTAAATTGCACCCGATGGACGAGAACGTAAACGGTAATTACTTTGAAGATAAAGCGTTTAAACGTCGCTTCCACAGTTGGTTAAACAACACGTGGAAAGAGAAAGACGCCTACCTTGATACGGTTTACGGGGTTGATACACCCTCTGAGGTTGAAACGATTGGTGAGCCCGATGCGGTTCATAAGAAACAAGAGCAGTAAACCTAAACCAAATCGGTAGCATTAAAAAAGCCGATAGTTCATTGAACTATCGGCTTTTTTATTGAATTAGGGTTACTAGAGGTAAGCGAAAAAGTTAGTGCTTACTACCATTAAATGGCTTGGTACGCATCAATGATATGTTTAACTTCACTAGGCTTACCTTGCTTCTCTTGGCCTTGATGAATACGTAAGTAGTGCTGCAGTGTTTTGGCTTTGTATTGCTGAGATACCTTCATTTTTTCATCACAACTCGGTGCCCAGATTTTGTCACCCACGTTTGATATCTCACTAACAGATCGGCTCTTTTCAGCTTCGCCTAAGTTATTGCTGACCAATAAAATTTCGTAGTAACGGCGGTTCTCTTCAATCAACACTTCGTCAATAAGGCCGAATTTGAGCGCTTTTAAATGACTTCTTAGTTCGAATTGTTGATGCACAGGGCACAGCAAGAAATCGATCGCTTTGTCTGGGTGCTGATGGTGAATATCATCGACTAGTTTCTGAGTTAGATCGCCACCCACACCCGCTATGATAACCAAGTGTCTGCCAGTGTGCTTTTCCAATGGAATCGCTGCAACATCCATGCAGTAGACTTGCCATTGGCTGGTAACCGCTTGTTGCTCTGAATTATCTTGGGGAAAGTAACGAGTTAGCTTGCCTTCCAATTCATTCATCAGAGACGGGACGATATCGACAAAGTGAATCTGAGGGGCTTTGTTATCCGACAGTAATTGAACACCCAAGAAGCCGTGATCACAGCAACAATCCCAAATATGTTGGTAGTCATTGCTGACAAGGGAATGGAGAGTTTGCAGTCGGTTACTTAGCTTCATAAGGCTCGTGTCGTTAGAAAAGGGGTATTGTCGTGTTGAACGCGCATTGTAATGACTTTCCATAAAAACAAAAGCACCTAGGGTATGAATCCTAGGTGCTTTGTTGTTCTCGGTATCGTACCAATTGTGATACGAGTGTATTAGCTCGTGTCTATGATGCTTTAGCGACAGCTCTGATATGACCTTCCACTCGATTTTTACCAAGCTGCTGGGCAATCAGTTTGGCTTGTTCCGCGAGTGCCAAAGCAGAATCACGTTCGCCTTCTATGTGCGAGAACCCGACACTGACGCCCAACGACAATGTGATGTCTGGAGTCACAATGGTTTTCTCCGCAACACCAAGTCGGCATTGATCCAGTTGGAATTTAGCATCTTTGGCATCATTCGCTTTGAACAAGACGGCAAATTCTTTACCTCCAATACGAGCTAAACAAAGTCCTTTTGGTTTAGGGAAGTAAGAACGTAGCGCTTCTGCAGTCAGCTTGATCATCTTGTCACCAACCGCTTCACCGTAAGCTCGGTTTACGTGGTCAAAGTTGTCAATATCAAGCAAAGCGACATAGGTGTCGGGCTCGTTTACGTAGTTCTCGACCGCAATGTTGAAACTGCTTTTATTGTCTAACTGTGTCATCAGGTCTTTACTGCTTAATTGATGTTGAAGCAGCAAGTTAGATAACGAGACTTCGGTGTAATCTCTGATCATTCGTAGAATGCTCTGACTGATCGGTAAGTTAGCGTTTAGGTAAATCACCGCGATTAATTGTTTACGAGAGTACAAAGGAATGCAGTAATGACGTTGGTGTATTTTGAGTTTACGCGCCAGTGGGTCGGCGTACTTTCCGTTTCTGTAAGCCATGGTGTCTGGGGCAAAGCGCTCCGCTAAGGCATCATCACAATACACCGTTGACTTGTTTCCGTGGTAGTCGATGGTACTGAATGAGTGGCTCTCAGGCTGATACAGACAGAATTGGATGCCTTTATGATAGGTAAAGCTATCTAAGATGGATTTCAACTTCCGCTTAAAGCTAGCAAGATCTTCCACTTTATTCAGTCGAGACAAAGAGACGTTTAAACGGTAAGCCAGATAGTTTGCGCCAATCCATAACAGAAGCAGGGAGCCAAGCACCACGCCCGTTAATGTAAATTGGTGCGAGCTGGTTAGGATGTCATGGCGATCAGTGCCTGCGATGAATACCCAGTTCAAGCTGTTGTCAGCGTCAAATACCGATATTTTGAAGTTATCTTGATAGTAGTATTCGTGTTTACCGACGGTTTCACCGAGTGAGAGTTGATGGCTGATTCCTGCATGATAGCTGATGGACTTAGAGCCGATACGTTTCGGGTCAGGGTGAAAAACCAGTCGTTCTGTTGCTCTATCCACCACGAACACATAACCATGGTTAAGGGTCTTTAAATCTCTTAAGCCTTGCGTGGTGTGCAGAAGATCAAACTCAATCCATATTTCCTCATTCAACCTTTCGGCAGTGTGTTTAACGGCGAATACCCAACGACCATCTGCCTTTTGGTAAACGGAAGAGATATAGAAGTCTTCAACAACACTGTCTATTGAATGCCACTGTATTGTTGATATCTGTTCATTTGATAGAGGCAGGCCTCGAGTGGAAATATAGTTTTGAGATTGAGGTTGGTATCGAATGATGTCAGAGAAGTTAGGTGTTCTTTTTAGAATATTATCGCTGAGTTCGCGGAATTTTTTGTCATCAAAGCTGGTGGCTTGAGGTAAACCTAGGCTGGTTTCTAGGAAGTAAAGCTTGCCAAATACCGCTTCGATATTGGAACGAATAGTGGAGCTAGCAATGCGGATATTTGATGATGATTGGTTGGTTGCTGCAGTCTCTACTTTTTCTAATTGAGCTGCCGCTAGGTAAAGCATTCCTCCGGTTAATAAGAGTATGTATGGTTTGAAAAGCCGAATAAGTGTTTTAGGTAAAGCCATGATATCCAAAGACGTAATAGATTCATTTTTATAGTACGGCCATACTAAACAGTTTTCTTAATCACAGCAATGCAAATGATTCCATATAAAAGAATGAGTTTTGTGATATTCAGCTAACAAAAAAGCCAGCTACAAACATAACTGGCTTTTATGATTTTTGGTGTTTTATTGAGCTGGCTTAGCTTTTAACTTAGATTGACTCAGTCTTACTTGGCGAATAATGCAAAATAGCCATCGACGTTGGCGATAACAGCATTTCACCTTCAGCATGACCCGGTTTTACATTTCTCAGGTTTGTATCACAAATGGTCACCCAGTTTTGATCGCGATCCTTAGGTAATGCGAAGCGTGCAGGGGCGTTGGTTTGGTTGATGAGATAAATCAACTCGTCACCGTCTTTGCCAATTCCCAAGTGTAGTGCTACCGAGCTTAAACGGTTCCAATCATCATGTTCCATCAGTGTGCCATCGACACGGCTCCAGAAGATGCGGTTAGAGTTACGTTTTTCGCCACTGAATGCCTTAATAAATGGCACCATGTATTGCTGACGAGCAGAAATCATTTCCGACAGCCAAGTCTTGAAGTAAGTCTTGCGCTCAGAGTCTTCCCAGTTAAGCCAACTTGTCACACCATCTTGGCAGTAAGCGTTGTTGTTGCCCTTTTGAGTATGCGATAACACGTCTGCTGTCAGGATATGTGGGATACCGAAGGCAAACAGTAGGCTCGCCATGAAGTTACGCTTCTGCTTTTCACGGGTTGCAATAACCAATAGGTTTTCGGTCTCGCCCTCTACACCGTAGTTTTCAGAGCGGTTGTCACCGTGCCCATCGCGGTTGTTCTCACCATTTTCCTCATTGTGCTTGTGCTTGTACGAGACAAGATCTTGCATGGTGAAGCCGTCATGGTAAGTAATGTAGTTGACGGTCAATTTGTAAGGCCAGTGCGCAGCACTATAGATGTCACGTGAGCCCATTAAGCGAGTCGCAAACTCTTTCAGGTAGCCTTGATCGCCACGCCAGAAGCTACGAGTGATGTCTCTAAGCTTGTCGTTACACTCATTCCAACCTAGCGGGAAATTACCCACTTGATAACCATTAGGGCCAATATCCCACGGTTCTGCGATTAATTTGGTCTCTTTGAGTACCGGATCTTGAGCCACGGCTTTAAAGAAAGCAGCCTCAGGGTTGTAGTTGTCACCTTCGCGTCCTAGTGTCGCGGCCAAATCAAAACGGAAGCCGTCGACTTGGAACTCACTTACCCAGTAACGGAGTGTATCCATGACTAAGTTGAGTGCAGGCTGGTGGGTGAGGTCGACGGTATTGCCGCAACCAGTGAAGTTCGCGTAATGACAACCATGTTTGATGTAGTAGCGACTATCTAGCGCTTTTAGGTTGAAGGTTGTGCCGCCTTCACCGCCTTCTGCGGTGTGGTTGTAGACAACGTCGAGAATGACTTCGATACCATTGCGGTGCAGCTCACGAATCGCAGTCTTAAGCTCAGTAACCGCGTCTTTCTCTGCATAGCGAGGGTCAGGCACCATGAACAAATATGGGTTGTAACCCCAGTAGTTCACTTTCCCCATATCCAATAGGTGAGGTTCGTGCATACATGCAGCAATAGGTAAAAGTTGTAGAGAGTTGATGTTTTGCTGTTTGTAGAACGCAAGCATTTCAGGGCTGACTAATCCCAAGTAACGGCCTTTAGTGTTGGTTTCTACTTCTGGATGAAGTTGAGATAAGCCTTTTACATGGGTTTCAAATAGAACAGTCTCTTCACGGCTAATTCGCGGCTTTTCCACGTCTTGCCAATCGAAGTTGTCATCGACAACGACACATTTCGCCATCGCAAAGCTCTTCTCATTGCTATAGGGCGTGACGTAATCGAGCGGTTCGCTTATTGCTTTCGCGTACGGGTCTGAAAGCAGGATAGGGCCATTGTCTGTTTCTGCAATGAAACCGTATTTTTGTCCTGCTTTAATACCTTCAATAAATACATATCTGATATCAGCGTATTCATTTTCCAATTTATAAGTGGTGAATTCATCGTTCTCATCAAAAAGGGCGAGAGAGAGAGATTTACAGTCAGGAGAATAAATTGAGAAGTTGCAGCCAGTGTTACCTAGCGTTGCGCCTAGCGGATAAGGGCGAGCGAGCGTTCTAGTCATTGCTTGATTTCTTGTTCGTTTATCAACATCAGTGAACTATAAGTAAAAAGCTTTGTCACAGTAAGGTCAAGCAACTTCACAGAATAATTACGGTTAAAAAAATAATTCATCGATGAAGTTCAAATTATATATTTGAAGTAGATCTCACTTATGCTGAATAATTAGATCTGAGTGCTGTCTACTCCTCCTAGATTAAGTGATCTACCTCTTTAAAACACCGTTCTGTATATTTTCTACTCCCCTCTAGTCCCCCTTAATTTAGTTAGGGGTGGAGGAAGTCAAACTTGTCATCCCCTCTTAATATTGACCCCGTTGAAACGAATCAGGGGAAACCCTAAACCTCTCTATCTTACGACTACCATTACTGCCTTTGGTTGCCGCAAGAGAGCAAAATATAAAAACCTAAAAATAAATCGTCCTTAATGGAGTTAAGAATGAAAAAAGTAAGTTTGATTGCTGCTGCAGTGGCGACTACGCTAGCTGCTGGCTCTGCGTTCGCTGTTGACTTTAACGGTTACATGCGTGCTGGTACTGGTATCAGCGGTAACGGTAATGGTGATGTATCAGTTAACAAAAACGGTATTGGTCGTCTAGGTAACGAAAATGACAACTACTCTGAGTTTGGTTTAGCTGAAGAACTAAAAACTGGTGAGCAAACGTGGCGCGTTGAGTCAATGATTGCTTCTGGTGCACCAGGCGCAAATGGTTGGGAAGATTCTGATTTTAACGTTGCTCAGTTCGCAGTTAAAGCGAAAGGCGTTTTATCTTTTGACCAAGAAGCGACTCTTTGGGCTGGTAAAACATACTACCAACGTAAAGACATCCACATTACCGACTTCTACTACCTAAATACATCTGGTACTGGTGGCGGTGTTGAAAACATTTCTATTGGCGACCAAAAACTATCTGTTGCATTGATTCAAGATGGCGACACTGATGATTCAACTGGTTACATCTTTGATGCTCGCCTAGCGAACATCGGTCTTTGGCAAGATGCTTCTCTAGAGTTTGCTCTAGCGTACAACTTCGCAACTGATTCAGATGACGCAAGCGAGTCTGCTGACGACGGCCTACTAGCTTCTGCGATTTTACACCAAGGAACTAGCAACGGTTTCCACCAAACAGTACTTCAGTACGGTACTAACGGCTACGGCGTACAAGCTGCAAACTTCTGGGGTTCTGGTTCTTACTACGCACGTGGTACTGAAGCATTCAACGAAGCATCTGGTTTCCGTCTAATTAACTGGGGTGTAATGAACCTTGGCGAATCTTGGGAAATGGGTCACCAACTAGCTTACCTAGCGGGTAGCGATATTGGTGGTGCAGACAAAGATGGTAACTACACAAACAAGACTTTCGATATCGACCAGTACTCTGCTGTAGTTCGTCCAATGTACAAGTGGAACGACACTATGCGTACAGTATTTGAAGCTGGCTACAACGCTGGTGAGCGAATTGCTGAAGGTGGTCTAGCGACTGAAGATTTCGGTAACGCTAAATTCACAGTAGCTCAAGCTTGGGCTATGGGTGACAGCTTCTGGGCTCGTCCTGAAATCCGTGTTTACGGTTCTTACATCCTAGATACTGAAAACAAAGAAGCATTCAATGGCGACGATACAGAATATGTATTCGGTATCCAAGCTGAAGCTTGGTGGTAAACACCTAGCGTAACAAATCCTAAACTGTCCTAATTCATAGCCGGCTCGCGTCGGCTATTTTTTTAAGGAATGTACGATTAAGTTGATCGTTCCCTAGGTGAATAGTTCTCTTTGTGGTAATTAAAGTTAGTAAATTTCTTAAAAAAATAACAAGAAGGAAGGGTTATGTATTTTAAAGCTCTAATGTTGAGTGGCTGTGTTGCGTTGGCCGGTTGTCAATCTGCACAAGTAGTTGAGCAAGTGCAAGTGGCACAGGCTGAACAAGTTAACTCTATTGCTGGTCTTCAATTTGCCCCTATGAAGCTTCCAAGCTCGGCAATTTTCGATGTAACACCAGACAGTCAAATTTTAAACTATCAGGGTATAAATAGCCCTGTAGTTGCGATCGAACTACCAGCGGATCGTGGTGAATACTCTATTAAGATCACTAGCATGATCGGTGAGACTGCATTTGTTCCTAATGCGGTTATCTATGATAAGAATGGTCGTGAGTTAGAGCGTTACGGTAAAGACAGCTTTGAATACGCGAAGCCTAGGTTGCATTTGGGCAACCGTCTTGTTGCTGAAAATGACTTCTACCCACCGACAACTGCTGAGTCTGTGTACTTAGTTATCTATACAGAGCAAGAAGATCTTGGTGGTTCTACTGATGTAATTCACCCTGCACGTCTAGATGCGGAAGGCCGCGGTAATTATTTGCCAGAAGTAGAAGATATTCCAGTTCCAAATGCGAATGTCGGTAAGATAGAAGTAACGATTGATAGAGTGGGCTTCTTCTCATTTGGGTCTAGCAGTGAATCTAACGCTAAACCAGCGGCAGCAGCTAAGGTTGAGACAATTCAACCAGAAACACAAACTTACTACCATAATGCCATTCAAGCAGCAGTAGACGCAGATAATATTCCAAAAGCTCTGAGCCTACTAGATGAAGCAAAAGCATTGGGTATTGAAGGCGCACAAGAAGTTTTTGTCAAAGCAGTCAATAAAAAGTAGTCGACGAGTTTGTAAATACCGATTGATATAAAGAGAAGGGCTCCTAAATAGGAGCCTTTTTTATTGCCGGTAATAAATTAAAAGTAATACCCATATTCACAGAATACTTGATTGTAAATAACCACAGACTTACACATAATAACCAATGCTAATATAAATGCGTGTGTATGGTTTTTATTTACTATTAGTTAAAACACTCTCGTCTATTTTACTCCCCTCAAACAGTTTAATACGAACTCTATTGACGTATCACCATTTCATCTACCGACCTAAGCTCGGCTTCCTAAGTTTTACGTACACTGGAATTATACGTTTACACGAAGTCGTTATGCTTTCTACTAAGAACTAAGAACTAAGAACTAAGGTGGTTCATTTATCTCTTAACATTGGAGTTAATGGAGGCGAGGGAATGATGTGGTGTATTGGGAATGGTGTTTGTTGAGGACAAAAAAAGGGAGACTGACGTCTCCCAAAGGCTAGCTTTCGCTGGTTTTTATTATCTGTTACTTCGCTTCGATACTTTAAGCTTTACTGCTTAGTGACCGAAACAACTGGACCATCTACGTTGTCATCCAGCTCGTGAATCGCATTCAGAGTGAATGTATAGCTACCAGCTTCTGTTACGCTTAGTTGGCAGTTACCATCAGTACCTAGGTCGATTGAACCATCAGCAAGTTCAACGGAATCACAACCAAAGTTAGGTGATACCCAATCAGCATCAGCAAACTTGAAGCCATAGTTACCCGCTTCCAAGTTGCCTGTTACAGAATAAACCCCATTAGCAACAAAGCTCATCGCCCAATCATCAACAGGATTCCATCCATTCATGTCACCACGAACGTAAACTGTTGTTTGGCCGTATGGTGGAATACTAGACACATCCTTGTCTGAGTTATCAACCGGCAGACCAGCACCTTGCGCACCGTCTTGAGCTTGCACGAACACAGCGGTAGTTAATGCCGGTACTGTGAAGGTTTCAGCGGTAAAGGTTGCGTTTTTCACTGTGTCGTCAGCTGAGTTTTGTTGAACTGTGTGAAGTGTAAAGTCTGTCGCTCCTGTGATTTTGAACGATTGAGTTTCATTGGTTGAGTTTACAACTGCGACAATCGCATCGTTCACAGGATCTAGGTCTGTACCTGCAGACACACCATCATCGATAGACATGACAATCAGGCCTTCGACTTGGTCTTCGCCAACGTTACGAAAATCGACACGCTTCATAACTTCGTCAGCTGTATCTAAGCGGAACAGTTCGCTTGAGCTGCGGATCTTTAATAGCTCAAGGAATTGCTGTTTAGTTAGCTCAATGTCGTCTGCGTCTGGTTTCGCCGTTGGGTCAGCAATGATGGTTTTGATCAGATCCCAGTTTGCGCCATCTTTGTCTTCACGAGGTAAGCCGACGTTCCAGTTGTTATCTGTACCATCAAACATTACGCGGTTGTACCAGTCACCAGAGTCGTAAGAATCACGCTGCATCGACTTAGAACGAAGCAGTTCAGAACCCATATGGATGAATGGTATACCTTGGCCTAACATCACGGTAGAGAGCGACACAGACTGCATACGAGCACGCTCTGCAGAGCTAGTCCCTGCGGCAATTTTGTAAGCGTTGTTGTCCCAAAGTGTTTGGTTATCGTGTTTTGAAACGTAAGAGATGTTCTCTGAAGGCATCTTGGTGTAACCAGCAGGTGCACCATTGTAGTCGACGTTTTTACCCAGTTTGGTATCGCCTTTGTAATCAATCAGCACGTATTCTGCGAGGTTACCCGCCATGCCTAAGCGGACAAGATCTTGGTTGTGTAAACGACCGTTAATAGAGTCTTGATCGACTTTGGTTTCATCGTTAGCAATCGCAGCGTTACCGAAGCCTTGGTTGAAGCGAAGTGGGTGATTACCTTCTGAATCGACGCCACCATCAAACGGGCTACCGCCACGAACTGCGTCACGCAAACGGTCTGAGAAGGTACCGATTTCTGTGCCTGCCATGTTGACTTGGTTTGCTTGGTCGAAGCGTGCGTTGTTTGCTACCTCGCCAAAATCCCAACCTTCACCGTAGAACAGTGTGTTTTCGTCGATTTTGCGTACTTCAGCAAGAGCTTCTACCATCACGTCTTTCGGCTGGTGGCCCATTAAGTCAAAACGGAAACCATCCACTTTATAGTCGTCAGCCCATACCTTAAGTGAGTCGACCATCAATTTACCCATCATCAGGTTTTCGGTCGCGGTGTTGTCACAACATGTTGAGTTCTCTACGCCACCTGTGTTGACGTTAAGACGGTGGTAGTACCCAGGGACAATCTTATCCAATACTGACTTATCGTTTACGCCAGATGCATTGGTGTGGTTGTATACCACGTCCATAATCAGCTTAAGATCCATGTCATGCGTGGCTTTGACCATTTGACGGAACTCTAGAATACGCTTAGATCCGTTTGGATCCGTCGCGTAACTTCCCTCTGGCACTGTGTAATGGAATGGGTCGTAACCCCAGTTGAAGCTGTCGAGCATACGTAAATCGTTCATTAGCGCTTGTGCATCGCCTGTTGAAGGATCATAACCATCGAGTACTTCTTCGATGACTTTATTTTCGTCTTCACTTCCACATAAGGTGGCTGTCGGTTTTACATCACACAGTTTGCCAACGGTGTCGGTGATATCGACACGGCTCGCTTCATCTTCATCAACGGTAGCAATATCAAATGCCGGTAAGATATGTAGCGTCGTTAAGCCTGCATCTTTCAATTCTTGTAGATGTTTGACCGACTCACGCTCTGCTTCTGTGAGAGCGAGGTATTTTCCATTTAGGTTTGCTGTACCTAGTTTGTCGCTGAAACTAAAGTCACGAAGGTGAGATTCGTAAAGTACATGATCTTCGTCTTTCTCTACGGTTGGTCGTTCGTAGTCGTCCCAGTTCGCTGGTTTCAAGGTTGAATCATTCAGGTCAATCACTTGAGAGTATGCTGAGTTCTTTGACAAACTGAGAGAGTATGGGTCTGTCACAAGGCGAGTTTCGATATTGCCTGTGGTTGGGTGATAAACCTTCACTTGGTAACGGTAGTAACTGTTCACTGCATTAGACACGGCATCAGTCGCCCAAATGCCTGTCTCAGTGTTTTCCGTCATCGGGATTACTTGTGAGCTTTGTAGATCTTCACTGTACAGTACGAGTTCTACATCTTGCGCTGTTGGAGCCCAAAGTTTGAAGGTAGCCGCACTGCCTTCAACAATCGCGCCTAGTTCTTCAGCCATCGCATTACCAGCATCTTCACTGGCAAATACCGCATCAAGCACACCCGGCTTTTGAACCTCAGTTGAAGAGGTAACGTCGCCATTTGAGTTGTAGGCAACAAGAATTATCTGAGACTTCAAAATGGTGCGCAGTGTTGTGTCATCAACATCAATTGCCACTGCTGGTAAGCTTGCTAGGTGTCGGAAACGCTCTTTCAATTCAGAAGATAGTTCTCCGTCTTTGCTTAGTTCAATTGCAGTTCCGCCGACAATCTCTTTGTCATCGTTCATTGTGATGCTGTTGTCTAGTGCATAGAAGAGTTTTACAGAATCAGCATTGCTCGCTGCTTCCCAACCAATCGTGGTTGCATCTAGCCAATGTGCTTTTTGGCCATCAATATTGACTGGTCGCTCTGAAATAGGGTCGTAGTACAACTCGCTGCTGCCATGGAAACCGAATACGCCTTGTGAATCGCCAAGCTTAGTTAACTCGACTTTTGAGTTCGCACTGCCAAACGCTTTCTCATCACCATTGTGCAAGATGAAGTTCATGCATTTGTGTGGGTCAGAGGCATCTGGGTCAACTTTCAATACATAGTAGGCACCGTAAGTATCGCTAATGCCATCGTATTCGTAAGGGCTGTTCCAGTCGGTTCCGGTCTCACTTAATCCCATGCCGACTAAATCTGTGCTGGTACAGCCTTCACCATTCCAAAGGTGCAGCCCCCAACCGTCGTAAGTTGAGCCAGATGAGCTTGCAGCGGCAACATCGCGTTTGTAGTAAATAACGACTTCGTTTTCAGCTGCAGGGTATAAACCACTGTTGCCAGGGTCTGTACCGTTGTCGCTATCATTATCACTACCACAACCCGCGATCAAAGTAGCGGTGAAGAGCGGTAAAATTGATTTGGCCAATGTAGAGCGTTTGAAGCTCTTCTTTTTGGTGATGTTGAAGGTATTTCGTAGAGAGGTAATTTTATTAATATTTATGTTGTTCACGTTTTAATATCCATATTTCACTTTTTATGAAGATGAATATCCTAGTCTTAACGATGGTCAACTATTTGTGATGGCTATGTATAAAGTTATTTTTAATGTGTAAAAATAGGAAACCTAGTGTCAATATCACGCTTTGTATTTGGTTTAAGTTAAATTAATTGGATCAATAACTCATATGTTTAATATCAATAGTAGAAGGCGTAGAGGATGGGAGTAGATAATAAGGATGAGAGCTCATCCTTATTAATGTGAGGAAGGTATCGAATTGAGGTGACGTTAATTTAATGTGGGAATTAAGTTATTTGTCAATTAATTAAAACTCAAATTGTTTGGGAATTAATAATGATAAATATCCTATTCAGATAAGGGGAATACCCAAACCAACGAAGCTAGTGGCTTTAGCTCAAGACTAAAACTGCCAGTACTTTTCTCAACTTTTAATACCTGTTGTTGAATGCCTTCAATATGTTCATCTAACAAGTAACTGTCATCAGCGATTGTGAGCGTTTGTATAACATCACTTGGAACGGTTAAGTGAATATTCTCGGTGACATGTTGGCTGAAATTCGCAGCAACGATGGTCAGCTCTTGGTCGTCATAGCGCAGAAATGTGTAAACCGAATCACTCAAATTATTGCTCTGATGTAAGTCTAGGTACTGCCCCGTCATTGAAGAGTGCTCAAGCGAAAAGTTCATGATCTTCTGATAGAAGTGACGTAGTTGTTTTTCGTTTTCGTCTAATAGCCCGCCATCGAATGCACCTTGGTTCATCCATTTTTGGTGTTGTGGGACGCCGATGTAGTCAAAGATGGATGTACGTGAGGGCTGTCCAAAGCCTGCATTTTCTGCCCCCGGTTCGCCGACTTCTTGTCCGAAGTAAATCATGGTTGGTGAACTGCTCAATAAGGCGCTGACGAGCATTGCAGGCTTAGCAATATTAGGATTACCAACAAACTCAGGAGACGCGATGCGCTGCTCATCGTGGTTATCCAAGAAGTGCATCATGTGATGTTCAATATCCATCATCTGATGTTGGATATCGGGGATGATAGCTGTTGAAGCTTTGCCTTGCATGATGTCTTTAAGTCCATCGTATAGATCCACTTTATCGTATAGATAATCCATTTTTCCGAGATGTATGTAGTCACGGTACAAGTTTGGTTGGTATACCTCTGCCATCAAAAAGGCACTGGGATTTTTCATCTTTATTGATGAGTTGAGGTAGCTCCAAAACTCAACAGGCACCATTTCAGCCATGTCGTATCGGAAACCATCAACGCCTTTGTCTAACCAGAACAAGGCGATATCTCGGAACTTCACCCAAGAGTTAGGCACATCGACAGATTTCCAGAAATGGTAGTGTTCATGGTAATCACGTTGAGTATAGTCACTCGGTAAGTCTGGAAAGTCCTTTGAACCGTCAGGGCGTACACCGTAATTGATCTTCACGGTTTCATACCAATCGTCGAAATCAGGTTTAGCCAAGCGTGAGCCGTTGCCTGTCCATTTTGCGGGCTTTTCGATAAACGGAGAACTTAGATTTGGGTGCTGCTCACCACCAAGTGGCGTAAAGGCGGGCTCGATATCTGGCAGTTCAAAGTCGCTGTTCGGGATGTAGTAAAAGTTGTTATCTCGATGGTATTCGAGTGTTGTGTCATCATCCGCACCAAAGTCACTGACGCCTTGTGGGTTATTTAGCCCCTCATAATGACGCGCAACGTGATTAGGGACGATATCGATGATTACCTTTAAGCCGTTGTCGTGGCTTCTTTTGATTAATGCCTCAAACTCTTCCTGACGGCGCTCGGGGGTGTCGGCGAGATCTGGGTTTACAGAGTAATAATCTTTGACGGCATAAGGTGAGCCTGCACGGCCTTTTACCACGCTTGGGTGATCGTCTGAAATACCAAGGTGTTTGTAATCATTGATGAGCGCATGATGTGGAACTCCGGTATACCAGATGTGAGTCATTCCGAGTTTGCGGATTTCTGACAGCGCTTTATCTGTAAAATCACTGAACTTGCCGACGCCGTTTTGTTCGATTGTGCCCCATGGAACATGTTGGGTGTTTTTATTGCCAAATAAAC
The DNA here is from genome assembly GCF_022397895.1 of Vibrio sp. Isolate33. Classification (NCBI taxonomy): domain Bacteria; kingdom Pseudomonadati; phylum Pseudomonadota; class Gammaproteobacteria; order Vibrionales; family Vibrionaceae; genus Vibrio; species Vibrio sp. Isolate33. The sequence goes on along the minus strand of NZ_JAKEUP010000003.1, from coordinate 222,319 downwards.
GCGTAAAAACTTGGTAGATGGCGTACTTTTGGTTGTACATATTTATAATTCCTTTAACTTCCATCATGTTATGTAGGGATGAAAGGGCTTGTTTATTACTTGGCAGGCTAACTGAATTACAATATGCCTTACTCATCCTTATCAAAATCTACAGGGCGTAATTGCTACAGTATGTGAGCCATTACCCAAAAGGAGTTGATGTTGTCTTCATCTATTCAAATCGTTATTACTTATCTGGTATTGGTGGCGGTATCTGCGTTGTTTGCAGAAAGCTCGAAAGCGGTATTAATGTGGTATTTGGCTATCGGATTAGTGACGTTTTTTGTGTACGCGAAAGACAAGCGAGCAGCGATCAATGATAATTGGCGTGTGCCTGAGAAAACCTTGCATATTTTGTCTGTTGCTGGTGGTTGGTTGGGGGCTTTGATCGCACAAGAAAAGCTGCGTCATAAAACGCAAAAGCAGCCGTTTAGAGCGATTTATTGGCTAACAGTGGTAATTAATGTAGCGGCGTTTGTGTGGACGTTAACACCGAGCGGGCAGGCGAAATTTGGTCGTTGGGTTAGCGAAATTATTGGATATTTTTAATGGCATTGATGGTTAATACCTGTGTACTAACCATCAATAGCTATAGTGAATCGATTAGAGCATTGGAATAGTTGAGGCTAACAGCAATCCCGCCATGCCATAGTTGAAGCTTTTGATGCGTACTGGTGTTGTTAGCCAGTGTTGCAGTTGTTTGCCTGCTGCCGTCCAGAAGGTCACTGATGGCAAGTTAGCAAGTGTGAATATCGCGGCGATGATTGCAAGTTCCCACCATGAGCTGCCGCTGCTATAAACGGAGATCGCCGTCAGCGCCATCGACCAACCTTTCGGGTTCACCCATTGAAAACTTGCTGCGCCTAGAAAGGTCATCGGCTTATACGCTTCGGTACTTTTGGCTTTGCCGCTCAATGCTATCTTGATCGCTAGGTAGACGAGGTAAGCAAGGCTCAGGTATTTCAAGATTTGGTGCGTCACCGGGTACGCATTGAAAATTCCCATTAAGCCGAAGCCAACCAATAGCAACATGGCCGCGAACCCTAGAGCAATGCCAAGCATGTGTGGAATCGTACGGGCGAAGCCAACATTCGCACCTGATGTCATGAGCATGATGTTATTTGGACCCGGCGTGAAGGTCGAGACAAACGCAAACAAGGCAAGTGCGCTAAGTTGTTCTAAAGGCATAATGGTTCTCCAGCAATAAAATGAACGAAGTGACTGACCGGTCATGACTTTCACGTGTTGAGAAACATAGTAGGTGGAATGTGAGGCAATTATGTGCTTTTATTTCCTCTATTATCATTAAATGCACAATAATAAGTACCTATGGATAGATTTGACGAAAGGATATTGCAAGAGCTTAAATTGGACGGCAGAATCTCCAACATTGAGCTTTCAGAACGAATTGGTTTGTCGGCTTCAGCGACCTTAAGACGAGTACAAGATCTTGAGCGTAAAGGTATCATCCAAGGTTACCGTGCGGTTCTCGATAATGGCTTGATGGGCGTGGGCTTTATTGCCTACGTTTCAATTGGCTTATCGAGCCACAGCAAAGCGGCTCAGTTGGAATTCGAACAACACGTCAGCATGGAAAAAGAGGTGGTGGAGTGCCATAACATCACTGGCGCTAACGAGTACTTGCTGAGAGTCGAAACCAAAGATCTGCCGGGCTATAAGAAGTTTCATGCCGATGTGCTTGGAGAATGTGCTCAGGTTCAGTCCATAACGACTATGGTTGTGATGGATACCCCTAAAGATGAACGCTAATCGAGTTTTATTGCAGGAGAGGCGCAGTGCCCAATACTAATCAGTTGTTATTGTTCTTAGATGTGGTTCAACAAGGGTCGTTTACCAAAGCGGCAACCTTGCATGATATGGACAATTCATCACTCTCTAAACAGATCAAAAAGCTTGAGCAAGACTTAGGTGTTCAGTTACTCAACCGTTCTACGCGCTCGTTTTCTTTGACGTCGGCGGGAGAAGATATTCTCGCACAAACCTATGTGTTGAAAGACACCATCAATCAGATCCAAGGTATTGCAGACTCGTATCAGTCTGAGCCTAAAGGCGTACTGCGGATTACGTCGCCGATCTATTTTGGTCAGCAATACCTACAACCTATCATCACTCAGTTTATGAGAAAGTACCCTGATGTTCAGATCGTACTTTCACTGGACGATAAGATTGCCAATATCATTGCAGGGCAGTTTGATATCGCGTTTCGTTTCAGCAAGTTGGTGGAATCAAATCTAATAGCGAAGAAGATAGCCGACAGTAATTTCATGCTGGTCGCCTCAAATGACTTTGTTGAGCAGCACGGTGAACCTAAGACACCACAAGATCTGCTAGCTTTGCCTGCGGTGATTTATACCAATGGTGATATGACGGTTGATCATCTACGTATCAGTGAAGAGCCGCATGGCAATACTTTCCAAAGCCTAACGATTCGTGGCAACTATAAGGTGAGTGATGTTCGCACCATGGTGTCTTGTGTGAAAGATGGCTTGGGTTATGGCTTCCTTGATCAGTCAAACCTCTATGCCTCAATGAAAGAGCTTGGCTTGGTCACCTTGCTACCGGATTACCCGATTTCTACAATCGATACCGCGATTTATGCTGTCTATCCACACCGTAAGCAGACCAAGCTAGTTAAAGAATTCATCACTACGGTTCAAGACTATATTGGCTCTCCGACCATTTGGGAGAAGATGCAGCAAGGTTAGTTGCTTCTCGGCCATATCAAATCAAAAAAGGAGCCAGTTCGTCATACGTTCTGGCTCCTTTTTACTTTTCCGACAGTCACTAATTTACAATGTAAAGCTTAGCTAGTGATTGTGAATTACTTCTTTGCCACTTGGGTAAGATTTTGTACCTAGCACGTGGCCATCAACTTCTTTACCGTAGTAGCCCTGATGGTTGTGGTAACGCTCAGCATTGCCAGCTACATCGCCTTTGTATCTCGGATCTTGTGGGCGTTCATGACTGTTGACGAAAGCGGCCACATCCCATGCATCTTGAATGGAAAGCTGTTGGCTCTTTCCAAGCGGCATGTTTTCGTAAATAAAGTATGCAGCTGTGTTTACGCGGTGCATACCTGCGCCCCAGTTGAACGAGTTCTCGCCCCAAAGTGGTGGTAGGTATGAGCGACCATCAGCTCCTTTAATGCCTTCGCCATTTGGACCATGACAGGTTTGGCAGCTGGTTTGGTAAACCTTCTCACCACGCGCGATCGAAGGTTCTTGTTCAGGGTTAGCAATCTTAGGATAGCCACGACCTGCCAACTTGCTACGATCATCAATTGGGTATTTGCTGAGCAGCTCTTCCGGAAGAGGGAAGCTTTCCGCTTTACCACCGACTTGTAAATCGGCATCGCTGATCTCAGGTACGGGTGTATCTTGCATACCGTTCTTATCTAAGATGCCACCCATCGCCAACCAGTATGAATAAGCCGTGAGCGCGACCATCTCTTTTGAGCCAACGGCTGGTGGCAAGCCATTCATTGAGTAAGTGAAACAGCCTTGGATACGTTCTGCGTAGCTGTTTACCTTGTCATTTTTCTTACGGTAAGCTGGGTAGGCCATGTAAGCACCCCAAAGAGGTGCTGCGTTTGCTTTCATGCCTGCTTGCATGTGACAGTTGACACAGCTTTGCTCGTTACCGACGTACTCGCCGCGCATCTGCTGTGAGTCAACAAACAGCGAATAGCCCAGTTTTACTTTGTCGCCAAATTCCCCAGCAGGAATATCGACCAAGTCTCGTGGCACCAGATATTTGTTATCTTGAGGTTTCTCAACTGCGGGCAGTTCGGTTTGGCGATCAGGCAACTCACCTTCGGCGTAAGCGAGTCCAGAGGCAAGGGTTGCGGTAATTAAAAGTAATGTTTTCATGCGAGCCCTTTAGTATCGGAAAGATGCGAAGTAGTAAGACAGGTTTTTGATTTCATCGTCGGTCAACTTACCGGCGATGTTGCCCATCATGTTCAAATCATCACCCTTACGAGTGCCGTTTTTCCAAGCGTTGAGCTGAGTTTGAATGTAGTCGGCGTGTTGGCTCGCTAGGCGTGGGAACTTGTCTACGCCCATACCACTTGGGCCGTGGCAGGTTGCACAAGCTGGAATGTTTCGATCCCAATCGCCTTGGAATACCAGCTTACGATACGGGTTATCGATATCAGCTTGTGAGCCACGTTGTTCTAAATCAGTGAATTCATAAGAAGGCAGCGAAGCGAAGTACTCGGCAACTTCACGACGAATCGCAGGATCAGACACACCATCCGCCATGCCCTTCATGATCGCGCTTTGACGCTCACCACTAGAGAATAGAACCAGTTGATGTTCTAGGTAGTCAGCATTAAGCCCTGCAAGCATCGGGGCGATGTTAGGCATCCCTTTTCCGTCGGCTTGGTGGCATCCGCTACAGGTTTCTGCGGCTTCTGGCATTGGATTAGGCGCTGCGTGTGCAAAACCGGATAAAGAAAGGCTTCCCAGAGCAGCGATGCAAAGCGTTAGAGTTTGAGTTTTTATGTTCAGCTTAATCATGAGGCGTCGCTATTGGTTATAGTGCACGCATTTTCGACATAATTGGTTGCTCGCGCTATTGTGGATTTCCACATTAATTCACTTGGAACTTGAGGTAAGTCTCACATTAATAACCTCAGTCACCATGATGGTATTTATGTGAATTTCGATAGGCGAATCTGATTGCCGTTAACGAAATGCAAGGGAACTGCCATGTTCGCCTCGGTGTAACTGCTTGTTAAGGCTCTTTTATGGCACCGATTGTATAAGCATAGCCGCTTTATGGATTCTGACTAAAAAAGCTGTGGTGAAGAGAAGAAAAGAGAAGAATCTTTGGTTGTTGCGACTGGATTGGTTGTTGAGGCTTGGATGTCGCGGATTGAATGCTATCGATGCATTGGCTGTTAAAAAAGCAGAGCAACTTCGAACGGTAAAGTTGCTCTGTTATCGCCCTAGCTATGTATCAGTAGGGGCGTGTATTGGATTTGTGATTAGACTTTGTAGATCTTCGCCGGAAGCGCTTGTCTTGCTGCAGCGCCCACCACCCAATCCAGCATTACACCTTTGCCTTCTCTCGTCGGGTCAATCAAGCCAATATCATTGATGTTAACGCCATCGTTTGACTTCATTTTTACTGGTTGCTGCGTGTCCCCAATCCAGTGCGCACGTTCGCCGAGTTCTTTATGGCCAAAGCCATGTTCAAAGCCTAATGTGCGCGGCTTGATGCCATCAATCACCATCGCCAACGCATGTGTGGTTGAACTCGGTGTTTCAATGGCAAATACGTCACCAGTTTTTATGCCCGCTGAAGAGGCGTCTTGCGGATGAATGTACACCGGGTTCACGCCTTTGATCGACTCTAAACGTGGTGACAAGTTAGACACTGCACTGTGAATGTTGGATTTAAAGTTAGTCAGGGTAAATGGCCACTCTTTTGCTGGGAACTGCTCAGCCAATGGCGTGCCGTCTGCCAGCTTTTGTGGATACCATGTTGGGCAACCCATGTACTGTTCGCCACTGATGGTGTTGCGAGAGGTACCAAGCTTTTCATTCCAAATAGCCAGTGGTTTGGTCCATTTGTACTTCATGGTTTCGTTGGTGTAGGCATTGGTGGCGTCCTCGAAACGACCGCCACGTGCAAAAATGTACGCCACTTTGAGCATCTCTTCTGGCTTGAGCGCTTTGTTCATCACTGGCATTAGGCGCTCTAGGCCAGACCAAACAATGTCTTCTGCATCCACATTTGGAACACCGCCTTTGGCAAATGCTAAGTTAGCCGCAGATCGCAGGTAGAAGTCTTCTGCACTGTGGATACCGTGCCAGCTGCCTTGGCTGTCTTTAATGGCATTTTCGCCGAAGCCACCGAGATCAAGCGTTTTTGCCAGATCAATAAAGAAGTTCTCTAGGTTGATGGCGCGTCCGTCTTGAGTGCGTGAGGTTTTAGGCTCAACTATCGGCCAACGAGCGGTGATCGCTTTAGTTGCGACGCCGTGCCACGGTGTTGCCATGCCCCAGCTTTCGTAGGTTACTGTGTCTGGCACAAGGTAATCAGATAGTGCTGTGGTTTCATTAATGAAGGCGTCGATAGAGACGATCAAACCAAGTTGTTTTGGGTCTTTGAGCTTCTCGCCTAATAGGTTGTCTAACCCCGGAACGCCATAAAGTGGGTTCGCCATGTGGTTGATCCACGCTTTTGCGCGATATGGGTAGCCATCAATGGCCGCTGATAAATGCTCGGTTAACAGCGGCGCAGAGATTGGGTACCACGGCGCACGCGTTGGGTAAGGTGACTCACCTGCGGCAACACGACGTTTGTATTCGCTGGTCTTGTGGTACGGGAACTTGCTGCGAGACAAGAACACGCCTTGTGGCTTAGTCTTACCCTTGAACTTAGTAAAGTCGTAACGAGGGCCTGCAACAGAAGTTGGGTAGCCACCTGCTTTCGCCATCGCCCCGCCTTTCGCGTTGATGTTACCGATCAGCGCGTTCAGCATCAGAATAGAGAACGAGTTGTAGAAGCCATTGGTGTGCATGTTACCACCGTGAGTATCCACCACTGCTTTTGTACCGTAACTGGTGAAACGTTTTGCCAGTGCAATGATCTGATCTTGCGGGATTTCACACTGCTCACTGTAGTAAGCAAGGTCATATTTGAAGGCTTCTTCTTTTAATCTTTGTAGAGAAGACTTAACACGAACAGTCTGACCATCGATTTCTACGTCTTGATCGACAAACAACGCCGCTTCATCGACCTTAATATTTGATGTTAATAGTGACGTTGTCACACCTAGTGCGACGAATCCATCATCGTCAGACATCGGTTCGCCTGTTTCTAGCAACCCTATATCCGATGCACGAAGCATACGCCCATTTTGTGGGTGCGACTCGTCGCTGATCACGAGGTGAGATGCATTACACCAGTGTGTGGTGCCTGCTTTTTGCATCGCTTGTGCGCTTGGGCGAGACAAGAAGTCGTGATTGTAGCGTTGGTTTTCGATGATCCATTGGATCATCCCCAGAACTAATGCTGAATCGGTGCCCGGTTTAATCGGAAGCCAATTGTTACGATCGCCTGCTGCAAGGCTTGAAGATCCTGCAGGAAGGCTTGGCGTAACTATGGTGTAGCTCAGTTTTCCGTTAGTACGAGCCTCAGCAAGTTGACGTGCTTGACGCTTAAACGGGTTACCTGCTTGAGCTGGAGACATACCGATGAAAAGAATGAATTCCGCATTGTTGAAATCGGGTTTTAGGTGCGAGAACTTGTCTAAGTCGTTCATGATCGCGCCAGAACCTGCACGGAATGCGTAGCCACAGTAAGAGCCGTGGTGACCGAAGTTTCGTGTGCCGTAACTGTTAAACGCAAAGCGCTTCAAGATGTCATCACGGCCTTCATTACCGGCATTGGTCACAAGCAGTTGGTTGGCTTTTGGACCGTATTCAGGATTGTTCGGGTCGAGTGGTGTTTCTATGTCACGAATCGAACGTAAGCCCTCGACTTCGCCCTCTCCGAATAAGTCACCACCTTCGGTGATCTCAGAGATAAGCTGCTCGTAGCTGATTGGTTCCCACTTGCCTTCACCGCGCTTACCTACACGTTTGAGCGGTTGAGTGATTCGGTATGGGCTGTTTTGAATCTCTAACATGCCATTACCACGGGCGCAGGCTGTCGAACGATTGTTGATACCGGACTCACCAGACAAGCCAATGTAGGCGTCTTTTACCGGCGTTTTGAACGGGATTTGCTGATCACTTGATAGCGGGTGGTACGGGTTACCTGAGATACGTAAGATCTCGTCATTGCGGTTATCGATACGCACACGCAAGCCACACAGTGTCCAGCAACCAAAACACATTGATGGCGCTACGCGTTGGTTTGGATTCGGCGAGATCTTACCTTGCTCATCGACACTGTATTCCGTCTCTAACGAATTACCGTGGTGGATGTGCTTAGTTTTCTTACCCGCAGTGCCATCGATAGCACCGTGAACCATGTGTTTTGTGGTTGTCGCATAACCTGCAGCAAAAGCTCCAACACCACCGGCAGCAAGACCTGTTTTCAAAAATTGACGACGTTTGTTATCCATGATGATTCCTCAGACTACAAGCTATGTGAGCGGTTAAGTGGTGATGATGTTTTTTGAGCTGATTTAATTGAGATAGTTTTTGTTCCAGAACCAGTAGACACGATTTCAGAGGCGAACAAGGCAAGGGCTAACCAAAGACCACACATACCAACAATGCCGAGTAAACCTGCGCTGCCCATTGGCAATTCATAAGGGAATGCACCCACATCAAAACGTGGAATGGTTTGAACTTCCATCATGGTGACCCAACGTACCGCCCATGCTGAAACCATGGTCGCAAGCGCTACAAGGATGACGCCAAGCTTACTTTGCGATAGACGCTGCAGCGGAAGAACCAAGATCATGCACAGCAAAATGCTGGTGGTCATGATGCCTAAATTAATGCCCCAAGCGTCGTTCTCATACAGGTTGAAGTGACCATGGTTAGATGCCCAAATCGACGTAAGAATGATGGCAAGGCCGCCCGTTAAGGTAATGGTTCTTTGTACCAGAGCGAGGTCTGTCGGTTTTAAGCTTGGCTTGGTTGAAGGCAGCAGAGCCCAAATCAACAGCGTTAAACCTGTTGCAGCAAAAAATGCTGTTGTGAACCAAAGCAGCGGGGAAGCCGGTTGATGCCAAAGTGGGCGACTCGCCAAAATTGCAATCTCGGCTCCTGTGTAAAGCGCGATGCTTAGTCCCGAAATGGCCGTCACAGCAGCGAGTGCTATCATCAGTTTGGTTGAAACCTGCCATTGTCCGAGTGTTAGCCAAGACAAGCGTTTTAGAAGCGGGTTTTCACTTTCTTCAAGTTGTGCGATGTCGTCACGTAGGTAAACCCATGCGGTTGCGACAGCCAGACCAGAAAACAGAGGAAGAAACAGAGAGCCTAATGACATCCATGACCAAGGCGTGATGTGTGCGTAGAAATGCCACGCGCGTCCTGGTTGGTGCAAGTCACCAGTAAGGGCTAATGGTCCAACAATCGCGCCAATGGCCATTACAAGCACAAGGGCTGAGCGGAATTGGTGGCTAGTTGAATTTTTGAAGATCAGTGCAATCAAAAACAGAATAGCCGCCGCGTAGGCAGAACCAATGTAGAAGAAATATTGAACCGCCCACGGTAGCCAAGCGATCTCTTGAGCGGGAACTAACACCTCAGTGATATTCATGCTGTCTCTCCTTGTTTGCTAGAGGATGAGTTATCGATGGCGGCTGGATCATAAATCGCAGGTTGACCTTCGATATGGCTAACGAAACGCTCGTTCATGCCGATATAGAAAACATGTGGGTTGGTATTCTGCTCTGGCTTAAGCACCTTGATGTCGTCTTGGTTTTCATTGAGCAGACGGTTGATCTCGCTGTTTGGATCTTTCAGGTCGCCAATCACACGAGCGCCACCGACACAGGTTTCTACACATGCGGGCAGCAAGCCATCTTCAAGGCGGTGTGCACAGAAGGTACATTTGTCAGCGGTCAGTGTATCGTTATTAATAAAACGAGCATCGTAAGGGCAGGCTTGAACACAATAAGCACAGGCTACGCAGCGTTCGTTATCCACCATCACAATGCCATCTTCACGTTGGAAGGTCGCTTGAACAGGACAAACCTTGATGCAGGGTGCGTTGTCGCAATGGTTACATAGGCGAGGCAACATGAATGATTTCACCTCTTGTTGAGCCGTCGAACCATCATCAAGGGAGACTTCATACTGTTTTACTGTGGTTCTGAACTGGCCAATTGGCGCTTGGTTTTCAACGCTACAGCCAACAGTACATGCCTGACAGCCAACGCATTTACGCAAATCAATCGCCATGGCGTAGCGTTTGCCTACTTCGCCTTTACGGTCTGGTTGGTTGTTATTGCGAATGGCTGTGCTTGCGACTGCGGTGTTGATTCCGGTAATGGGAATGAGCGCAGCACCGGCGGAAACCTTACCGAACTGGCTGAGAAACCGTCTTTTCAATGAGTCCATATTGGTACCTATAAATGGGTATTCGTTCTGTTGGGCTCATTGTCAGATTTTGACCGTACACGGGGTATTGTGGATTTCCACATACCCATATTAAAGTTGATCTAGAACAAATGCGGTTTTAGCAATCTAGCTGTTATGCTTTGTTTCAGAGGATTATTTAAGGCGATCTAAAACATGGTTAAGCGTGGGACACGTCGTTAACCTAAAATAAAGCCAGAATAAATTGGATAAACAGTCCGTTTGGAGAAAGAGATTTCAGTGACCGTTCGAAAACTAATGACCTTTGTCAGCCTTTGTTGGTTGAGCCTAACTGCAGGTGTATGTGTCGCTGCTCAATCTGAACAAGCGGTAGCAGCTTCAAGCATAAGCCCAAACCAAAACACAGATGAACCTGACCAGATTATCGAGGTTGGTGTATTGGCGACTCGAGGTAAGCTTTCTGCGCAGCAACGTTGGCAACCAACAATGGATTGGTTATCTGAACGCATTCCGGGAAAGCATTTTGTTCTCAAGCCCTTTAATTTGGAAGAAATGGCGGAAGCGGTAAAAGATGTCACGGTCGATTTTGTTGTCACCAATCCCGGTCAAGCAGTGCGCTTAGGGCGTCAATACGCGCTCTCTTGGATGGCAACTATGACCAGTCACAATTACGACGATCAAGGTGTGAGCAGCACGCGTAGTATCGGTTCGGCATTGGTGGTCAGAAGGATGTCACCGTATATCTCGTTTGAACAACTGAGCGGAAAGCCAATCGCGGCTGTCTCTGAAAATGCGTTTGGTGGCTACCTGACTATGCGCTACCAAGTGATGCAAGAAGGGTTGAACCCTAATCACTTTTTCTCTAATACTCAGTTCTTGGGTTTCCCGATTGATGCCAGTTTGTACCAACTGCGAGAAGGACACATTGAGGCTGCTGTCGTCCCTGCTTGTTTGGTTGAAAACATGATCAGTGAAGGCTTGCTGGTGGCTGGGCAATATCGAATCATCGGTAATCAAGCCCCTGAAGGCTTCCGATGCCAAGTGTCTACACCTTTGTATTCCAACTGGTCGTTTGCCAAAACAGAACGAGCCTCTTCGGCACTGGCTAAACAAATGAGTCAGGTGCTGTTTTCGATGCCAAAGAGCAGTGCACCAGCCATTGCGGCGAATGCCTCGGGCTGGACATCACCAACCAGTTTGCTGCCTATCGACAAGCTCTATCAGCAACTCGACATGCATCCACTACAACAACCTTGGTGGAAAGAAGCGTTAATTTGGCTGAAGTACAATCAGCAATGGGCATGGGCGTTTTTCTTGTTAGTCGTGTTCTTGAATGCTTACCACTTTTGGTTGGAGTACAAATTCAGCCGCAGCAAAAAACAGTTAGAAGCCACGTTGCACAAGCTAAAAAGCAAGAGTGAGCAACTAGAGCACTCTCAACGTATCGCGGTGGTTGGTGAATTAGGAAGTAGTTTGGCGCACGAGATCAATCAGCCTTTGGCGGCGATTCGTAACTACAGCGAAGGCGGTTTGTTACGGATTTCAAAGAACAAACCATTGACCGATATTGAACCTGTTTTTGAGAAGATTCAGTCGCAAGTGGATAGGGCTGACGCGATCATTCAGCGCCTAAGGAACATGATAAAGAAACGTTCATCTGAGAAGTCGCAGACCGACATCGAACAGTTACTCACCGACACCATCGAGTTGCTGCAATTTCGATTACAGAAACACAAGATAACCATTGAGCGCCATGCCGTAGGTAAGCCTATTGAGCTGCATGTTGATTCGGTGGGGCTACAACAAGTGATTGTAAACCTGATAAACAATGCGACCGACGCATGTAATGCACAACAGCACCGCCAACAAAGCGCTACGTCTGATATTGATAATAAAAACAGTGAACCCGCGACAATTAAAGTGATTACCGAGTATCAACCGGATAAAATGATGTTGTCGGTTATCGATAACGGCACGGGCTTAGATTTTACTGAGCAGCAAGTCACTCAAGCCTTTGTGAGTAGCAAAGAAAATGGTTTGGGGTTAGGGCTTGCGATTTGCCAAGACGTGATTGAAGACCACAGCGGCCAAATGACCATTAAGTCATTGACTCCTCATGGCTGTCACGTTGCAGTGACGTTACCTTTTTCTCTTTCAAATGATTCATAAGGAATCTTGTTATGCCTGAACTGCATCAAACGTTGCCAGTCTATGTGGTTGATGACGATGAGTCGATGCGTGACTCATTGGTGTTCTTATTGGAAGAGCATGATTTCACTGTGTCAGCCTATGAAGATGGCCCAAGCTTTTTAGACTCTGCGGATCTCACAAAGCCGGGCTGTGTAGTGCTAGACAGCAGAATGCCTGAGATGAGAGGGCAACAAGTTCATGAGTTGATGGTGAAAGCACAGAGTCCGCTGTCGGTTATCTATCTCACAGGGCATGGTGATGTGCCAATGGCGGTGGAGGCCTTGCAAGCGGGCGCGGTGAATTTCTTCCAAAAGCCGGTGAAAGGTGGTGAATTGGCCGAAGCAATCAAGCAAGGGTTAGAGGCTTCTGAAAAGCATCTTCACATGAATGTGTATCGCCAAGCTTATGCGTCGCTGACCGAACGAGAAATCGACATCCTTAAGCAGATCATTGATGGCAAGCGTAACCAGAAAATCGCTGATGAATTATGCATTGCGATGAGAACAGTAGAAGTACACCGAGCAAGTTTGATGAAGAAATTCTCAGCGAAGACGGTTGCGGAACTGGCTTACATATACGGACAATTAACTTAACTATCACTGTGCGAAATTCCTGATGGAAACCCATCAATTTTGTCACCGACATTTAGATTTTTTCTGATGAAAGATAGTCTTCAATTAACCTCTATATTGAAGCAAGATCACACCCTTTAGGGAGTGCATACCGATAGGCCTCGGTAGACTTTTTATCGTTATGTATTCCTGAGATACTGAACTAAGTTAATTTTAAGGTGGAACGCGTTAATAACGGCGCTTTTCCCTGTAATTCGAAACATTCACTATGGTTGATAACACCTCGACATCGAGATTTGTATCAGCCGAGTTAGGTTAAAATATTTTATGAGTACAATGGGAATCGCAATTGGTGCGACGGCTCTTTCGTTAATACTTGTGGCTGTGTGGCTGATTTCTTTATCGCTAAGAAAACAGCGCTTGGAACAAGAACGCAAAGCTCGTGCAGTCGCTTACCGAAAAGCGATTGAAAAAGCGCGCATCCAAGAGCAAAAAGAGCGTCACTTCAAAGCCGAAACCGGACATGTTCCGTCGATTCTATATTTAGCGAAAGAGGCCGAACGTAACAATATCAAGGAAGCTTTGTATTGGTACGACAAAGCCGCACATCTAGATAATGTCAACGGTATGTATGGCATTGTGCGCCTGAGTATGAAGCGCAAAGAAGACCTGATTTTACGAGAAAAAGCCAACTTCTGGCAGCTTGCAATATCAGCGATGGACAACGATCTGGTGGCGAAATTTGAGATGGGTAAAGCACTCGTATCAGGGCGTGGAACCGATAAGAACATCCCCAAGGGTTACACCTATATCGAAGAGTCGGCAATGGGCGGGAACACCGAAGCCATGCTGTTTATGGGCGAGTGGTGTCTAGACAAAGAAAACCCAGACTACTCCGCCGAAAGCTCGTTTGAGTGGTACCACAAGGCCGCTGAAAAAAATAACCTAGATGGCAAGATCAAACTGGGTATGAGCTATTTGAACGGTGTTGGTGTTGAACCGAATCACGGCGAAGCGGTGTACTGGTTTGAAACTGCCGCAGAAAAGAATAGCGCAGAAGCCATGTTTAGAGCAGGCGAAGCTTGGATTGATCACGGTGAACACGGCAACGCAATTGCTTATATCTGGCTATTCTTGTCGGCTCATTTTGGCTATTCAGAAGCAAAGCATTTGAGGGATAAAGTTGGTGGTGAACTGGGTGTGGATGCCGTCGTGGGCTTACAAGCTCTGACTAAGCCGATAATGACCAAGTTGACTCAAGAAGCGATCACTAAGCATTCAATCGTTAAAGCGCTCAATAAGCTCTACAAGCGTAATATACCGATCCCTAAGAAAGTGAAAGAAGCGTCTGATGAAGAAGGTGAGGCATTAAACGTAGATGCGAGCCATTTAGATACTCAAACTTCGAGTGTTCAAGATACGAATGTCGATTACAGCCAACAACCTAATACCGAGCAAGCATCAACAGAGAGACAAGCGACCCCAAATAGTGACCCTCTAGACTTCAGTCAGTCTGCGGTTGAGTCTAATTGGAACAGAAACCAGTAAGTCGAGCTCATTGGCTTGATAGGTTCTCCTATGAAGCATATGACTAGGAACTATTAAGTGATGATCGTTTCAGCTTTAACCACGAAAATCAGACAACAAAAAAGGGAAGCAGATGCTTCCCTTTTTATTTGTGTGCTGTCTGCTTTAAGAGCTAAAACCCAAAGCTTATGCCGCTTTGTTTTGCTCAGCTTTACATACTGCAGCAGTGAACACTACGTCAGTTGAGCTGTTAAGCGCTGTTTCAGCAGAATCTTGAATCACACCGATAATGAAACCTACCGCAACAACCTGCATCGCTACATCGTTAGAAATGCCGAATAGGCCACAAGCTAGTGGGATAAGCAGTAGTGAACCGCCAGCAACACCAGAAGCGCCACATGCAGATACCGCAGCCACAAGGCTTAGTAGAATCGCTGTGAAGATATCAATCTCAATACCCATTGTGTGTACAGCTGCAAGTGTTAACACAGTGATGGTGATTGCAGCACCCGCCATGTTGATTGTTGCGCCTAGAGGAATCGACACAGAGTAAGTATCTTCGTCTAGGTTCAGCTTCTTACAAAGGTTCATGTTGACTGGGATGTTTGCAGCACTTGAACGGGTGAAGAATGCTGTTACGCCAGATTCACGAATACATTGCAGTACGAGTGGGTATGGGTTCTGTTTTGTTTTCACAAATACAAGCAGTGGGTTAACCACAAGTGCGATGATCAGCATTGAGCTTAGTAGAACCGCTAGCAGTTGACCGTAGCTTGCTAGAGCATCGAAGCCCGTTGTTGCAAATGTCGTTGAAACAAGACCAAAGATACCGAATGGCGCAAGACGAATGATGAAGCGAACAATGTGTGAAACACTGTGGCTTAGGTCTTCGAAAACCGCTTTGGTTGTTGCAGATGCGTGGTGCAGTGCAAGGCCAAGACCGATTGCCCAAGCAAGAATACCGATGTAGTTCGCGTTCATTAGCGCGCTAACTGGGTTATCTACAAGCTTGAATAGAAGAGTATGAAGAACCTCAGCAATACCTTGAGGTGGGTTAGCACCTTCAGCGCCCGCAACCAGTGTCAAAGTGGTTGGGAACATGAAGCTCAGTACTACTGCAGTCAGTGCAGCAGAGAAGGTACCAATCAGGTAAAGCACAATGATTGGACGCATATGAGTATGCTGACCTTTCTTTTGGTTTGCGATAGAAGCTGCAACAAGAATGAAGACTAAAATTGGGGCAACAGCTTTCAGAGCACCAACAAACAGGCTACCTAGTAGGCCTGCGTCTTGAGCTGCTGAAGGAGAAACCATGGCGAGAACGACACCGAAAACAATACCAGCAAGGATCTGTAGGACAAGATTCCCACGAGCGATGCGGGCGAGCATGTTGTGATTTTGCATAAAATACCTGCAATTGTTAAATTATTATAGTGATGTATCTTTTATAAAGTTGTACCAAATCCAACTATACACTAGTGGAATGGGCGGTCATATTAGCGGGATCTTAGAGGGTGTCTAGGAATAGTTTACTTTTAGGGTGATTGTTTGCGCTACGTGGTGTTTTTAGAGCTAAATGTTAAATAATTGTATTTTGATTGAGCTATAAATCTGCGGAACTGCATTTATTAGACCTAATATACTGTAAATTTGGAAATGTAAATGCTCATAGGTAAGAACATTGAGTGCATAAATAGTCGCTTTGCTACCAAATTGAAACAAAAAGCCCCACGTGTTTAACACGGTGGGGCTTAGTCGTTTAAATAAAGCGTATTGTGATTAACCTGATTGGTTTAGTCGGTCGCTTTTTTTATGTTTCGGCTTTCTGACTGTACGGTTTTGTACATCTTGGAAAGCTGTTTGCTGTTCGCGCGTTGCTCTGCCAATGAGGCGCCATTTCTGGCTTGCTCTCTTAATAACTTTTGATAGTTAGTAAATCGTCTTTCAGACAAATCACCCTCCTCAATGGCTTTGCGTATCTTGCAACCCGGTTCTGATTCATGATGACAATCAGAGAATCGGCAATGCATGGCTAACTCTTCGACATCAGAAAAGGTTTCACTTACGCCTTCTGCGCAGTCAGCAAGTTGTAGCTCTCGCATTCCTGGAGTATCGAGCAGTAAACCACCCGATGTTAGCAAGTGGAGCGATCGTGATGTAGTTGTATGACGGCCTTTACTGTCGTCTTCACGAATGCCACCCGTGGCTTGTTGAGTTTCACCGAGCAATGAGTTTACTAGCGTAGATTTGCCCACACCGGATGAACCCATTAGAGCGACGGTTTTGCCTGTTTTACACCAAGGTGACAAGACTTGAGTTGACTCTTGGTCAAGGCTGTTCACTGCTTCGATTATCAGCATAGAATCTAAGCTTTGCACTTGTTGTATTTTGTCTTCGTAGTCGTCACATAAGTCTTTCTTTGTGAGTACGATAACCGCTTCAACTTGTGCTTCATTGGCGAGCGCTAGGTAGCGTTCGATACGGCTTAGATTAAAGTCATTGTTTAACGAAACCACGATAAAAACCGTGTCGATGTTAGCCGAAATATATTGTTCTGCGACGCGACTGCCAGCTGCTTTACGGCTGAAGAGTGATTGACGCTCTAGCAAGCGGTCGAATTGCAGTTCAGAGTTCAAGATTACCCAGTCGCCAACCGTCATTGCGGGTTGGTTTTGATGGATAGGTAGAACGATTTCGCCTTGTTCTGACGCTAGTGTATAGCCGCTGCGATGGTGCGCGGTGATACGAGCAATGACGGATTGGTCATAGTCTTCGAGTGTCAGTTGTTGTTGGAATACAGGTTGCCATCCAAGTTGTTGAAGTGACATTGGATGAGAAAATGCGTTTTGTGAATTCATGTTTATTTACCCAGACGTGCGAGCTTTCTTTTCTTGTGAGAGCATTAAAGTCTTATCAGTGCATTAACATCTTGTGAGATCTCAGGTTATTGACGAGATCAAAAAGTGTTTATGAGACCAAACAGAGTTAATGAGATAAAAGCATCGAGACGTCAAAAATGTTTGAGCTTGGGTCGAATTCAAATAGATAGGACCCCGGATTTAGTCATGCGTTATTGAGCATGCAGGTATCGATCACTTATAGATCAATAGTAAACCGGGTAAAAGTGTGCGGTAGCCAGTAGATGGCTTGATGTTGGTCGTTCTAGATTAAAGTTTGTTTAACCAAACAAATTAACGCGTTACTTTTACTGCCAGTTTTAGTGTTTTCATTACAATCATCTTCTATTCTCCTTGGTTATTAATGTGGTCAGGCTTTGAATAAAAAGCGAGCTCAGTTTAACAAAAAGCCACGATGGCGAGAAGTCATCGTGGCTTAATTTATTTCATTGATTGTGAATCCGATTAGTGATGATCGTGATTCATCTTTTTCATGCCGCTCATTACTTTCTTAACTGGCGCTTCAAAGGTTTGCGTTTCACCGTTAGCGAAAGTCAGAGTCATCTCTATCTGCTCACCTTCTTTTAGACCATCTTTTAGGTCGAACAACATAATGTGCAGGCTGCCAGGCTTAAGTATCGCTTCACCATTCGCAGGGATTGTGATCTCTTGAACTTGGCGCATCTTCATTACGTCGCCATCAACGATAACATCATGAAGCTCTACCTTGCCTGCTGCGGGTGTAGCCGCAGAAACAATAGCGCGATCTTTATCGCTGTGGTTCATCAGAGTCGTGAATACTGCGCTGTTTACTGCTGAAGGTGGTGTTGCGCGAGCGTACGCGTCGTGAACCATAATATCGCTGTTCGCGTGAGCAAAGGGAGTGAGCAATAAGCCTGCTAGAGCAAGTGCTTTTAACTTCATGTTGTTGTCCTTATTTTTATGTTTTGGTCTGGGACCTGACTTTATGTTTGAACTTTATTCGTTAAGTTCTTTGTTATTACGTTTTACTGCGTCAGTTTGTTGATGGCCTCAACAATTGGTGCAGGTGTTAACGTGTGCGGTACTTTAGTAATCAAGGTACCGTCGGGCTTTAAAAAATAAAAATATGAGCTGTGGTCAAGGGTATATTCCAACTCTGAACCTTCAAGCTTGGTTTTTCTGAAAATAACACCGTAGTTATGTGCAAGCGTTGTTGTCAAATCTAACGGGCCACTTAATCCTTCCATCATTGGGTGGAAGTATTGTGCGTATTCGTAAGAAGCTTCTGCGGCATCGCGCTCAGGATCAAGAGAGACAAACATCGGGCGAATCTTTGCTTTTGCTTCGTCAGAGACTTGGTTAAGTGCGCCGGCTAACATTGCTAGTGAGGTAGGGCAGACATCTGGGCAACGTGTGAAACCGAAGTAAACGATACGGATTCTGTCGTCGGTTTGGTCAAAGATTTCCGTTGGCTGGTTATCTTTACCAAAAAGGGTTGTTGCAGAGAATTCTTGCTTTGCAGCGTGTTGTTCTTGAGCTTCGTTTTGCCCATCAAGGTAGCTTTTGACACCAAAGCCAAGTACAAACGCTACCACTAATGCTAACGACCAATTCTTACTCATCTTGCCATCCTTATTGCAGGGTTTACGGTTTCAACACCATCGGTGAGTTCGCCAAGCCAAGTCATTTTATCCATGGTACACACAGGTAAAATTACATCACCTTCATAGGTATTGTTGCCAATATTCTTTAATTGAAAACGTGCTGATCCCATTTCCATTTCTAATCCAGTGAGTGACAGCATTAATGTTTCAGATGCTGCGCCTTCCCAAACGACTTTGATTTTGGTCGGAACCAGAGGCTGTGCCGTCTCATGTTCAAGCGTCATCGCAACGGTATTTTGTTCACACGATTCTGTTGAAAGCATGCAGTAATCATCTAAATTAACATCAGCGGGAGCGTGCACCATCGCTGACTTAAAATGCTGAATTGCTTGTGGCCCATAAAAGCCTGCCACGAGAGCGATTCCAAGAGCTGCAACCTTTAATGCTGGGTGCATGTCGAGTTCTCATCTAATTTTATAAGAGCGGCGATGTTATCACACCCCTCAATACGTGCTTGTATCAAAAAGCAATTTTGTGCGTATGGTAGATATAAAAAAGCGAAGCCATAAGCTTCGCTTTGATTCATTTCACAAGGTGCGTCGCTATCTAAGCTCGGCACCCTACATGCTAACTTAAGCACGATTGTTAGAGATCAGTCAGCATTGCGCTCAGCAAACTTTTCTAAACCTAGCACTAGCGCGATAGCCACCAACATCATGATCACCGATAAAGTGAGCTGAGAAGGTTGCGACGTTACCGCTTCGAAATTGAACGGAGATAGGTTCTCTTGAATCAGTGGTACTTGCTCACCTTTCGAGTTGATGCGCCAGCTAATGGTCTCTTTCCAAGGCCAGATCTTCGGTAGCGTACCAATCATCAAACCCGTTAAGAACACCAATGTGAAATCGCGGAATGAGCGTAGTAACCAAGAGAGTACGTGCGAGAAAGTCAGTAGACCAATCACACAGCCGCCAAGGAATAGGGCAAGTACATCGATTTGAAACGATTTAACAGCGCCAAGCACTGGGCCATACATACCAATCAGAAGCAGAATAAAGCTGCCTGAAATTCCCGGTAGAATCATCGCGCAGATCGCAATCGCACCTGCAATCAAGACGTTGATGCTGGTTGGCTCCATTTGCAATGGCTTAAGCACAGTAATGCTGTAAGCGAAGGCAACACCAAGCAGTAAAAAGACGAATCGAATCATATCGCGCTTTTCTACTTGCTTAAGAATATGGAAAACCGACACCAAAATCAGACCAAAGAAGAAAGACCACAGTGGAACAGGATGCGTGACCAATAACCAAGAAATCAGTTTTGCGAATGTTGCAATGCTGGTGAATACGCCCGCGAACAGTGAAATCAGGAAGAAACCGTTGATGTGGTTAAACGCAGCTTTGAAGCCTTCGCGTTTCCATAAGCCAAGTACGCTAGGGTTAATTCTGCGAATGCTTTCTAGCAGCGTATCGTAGATACCAGTGATGAATGCGATGGTTCCGCCCGACACGCCAGGGACAACGTCGGCTGCGCCCATTGCCATGCCTTTGAAAAAAGTACTTAAGTAGTTCATTGATTCATAGAGTTGAGGATGATTTTGTGCAGTATACAAACTTTAGTGTAAAAAAAGTATGAATATGCCACTGGGTCGATACTTTTATTACCGCTTTAATTGTAAGGCAATAAGTTGAAGTGAACTTTGGCCTAATATTTAAAATACAACCACTTAGTGATTTGTCATTAAGAGTATCGATGAAACTGGTGTCTTATCGATATTGCATCTTGGTTGCATTATGCAAATGCACTTTGCAATTCGCATGTAAAAATCGTGGTTTTTATGCGATGCAGGGCTTATAAAACGCTAAATTAAAGTTGGCACGCTAACTGCATTATATTAACTGACCCTTCTTAAGCCGAGGGTCACCTAGCCAACTGACGTTGTTAGTGAACTTATGATTTGTTCACAAATATATAGAGCCAATCGCGATTATTGCGGTTGGCTATTTTTTTGCCTGTCGTTTGGCGATCTCTAGTGTTTATTGGTTACTCACCATTCTCCAAGCGAAAAAAAAGCCAGCCACCATCGGTGACTAGCTTATGTTTTCTCGAATCAATCTTGAATCGTGAACCTGTTTTAGTACCCCATTAACTGAAGTAAGTTCTCTGCTGTGCTTATCGCTTCTTTACGGTTAGCAATGTTGAGCTTTTGGTACAGGTTACGAATGTGAGTCTTGATTGTGGTACCTGCTACATCAAGTTCTTGAGCGATTTGCTCGTTACTGAACCCCGAGTAGATCAAGCCAAGTACTTGCCATTCACGCTGGGTGAGTGGGCTCGTGCGTACAAGCTCAGGAATGTTCGGGTGATTAACCAGATTCTCTACAAAGTCTTCATCGAAGTGAACCGAGCGACTGCGTTGAGTCGTCGAGATATCTTTCATGATTTGTTGCGCGCGGTGACGTTCTAAATCACCTAAGCCTGGCTTGTTGCTCAACTTATCCAAGATATGCCCGATAGTACCGCCATCGACCAAGAAGTTACCGACCATACCGGTTTGGTTGGTCATGTGTAGGGCTTCTTCTAGCAATACGCGCGCGCTGTCTTCATCGTTGATCTGGGTGCGTAATACCGCTTCAACGATTAAGTTTCTGTTGGTATCAGTAATCAGATGCGAACGCTGAGCCTCGCTTTTCAGGAATGCTAGCGCTTCTTCTGCTTCTTCATACAGCTCAAGGATGATGTGAGCACGCACGATGTTGCGCCATTGAAGTTGGCAGAAGTGGTTGCTTGCTGATTCAGGTCGAACTGCTACGCTCAACCAGTCACGGATTGCGTCTTTATCGCCTTTCACTTGCCAGAACAAGATAAGAGACAGTGACGCATTCGCCGTCCAATCTACGTGGTACGTTGATTGGCGCAACAAGTGCTGAATCTGGTCGATAAACTTCGATGCTTTATCAATCTCGCCACGGCTCAGTGAAATACGAGCCAGCATCGAGTAGCTGTGTAAGTGCTTACTTGGTGAATGGTGACCAAGAATATCTAAGCCCTTGTAGCAACACTCTTCTGCTTCATCTAATCGGTTCCAACACCAGAAAATCTGAGCTCGAACACGCAACAAGAATTCATGCAAAGGCACGTATTGAAGTTGGTGTTCTTCAATCAGTTTGAATGCGCTGTCTTGCAGTTCAAATGCAGCTTGAACGTAGCCTTGAGCAATTAGAATTTCACTTTGTTGCAGAATCGCCCATAGCGCTTGATGGTAAACCTGATACTGGCGAGCTAACTTCTCAGTTTGCTGCATCATTGGTAGAGCGCGGCTCAGATTACCCATTACGTGATTCACTTCGCCAACAACCGAGGTTGCGACAATGCGGCTACGGTAAACTGTGGTATTCAGCTGGCTCAATGAAAGCTCTGCGAGTTCGAGCGCTTTCTCTGGCTCATTGCTGTTGATCGCGACTTGTGCACGCAACGCGTTGTATTGACCTTGCTGCTGAGTATCCAGTTCGATATTTCGAGCTTGATACTGAGTTTCGGCTTCTTCTAACAGAGTACCCACTTGATCATAACGGTGCTGACTTTGCGCTAGCCATGCACGCAGCATTGATAGTTTAGGTTCGCTGTAGAGTTGGTCAGTAGTCAGCTGCTTGATCGCCATCTCTAGTGATGACAACTCACCTTGGTTGAACATCTGCCAACCGTGTTCACTGAGGATCTGAACAATCAGTTGTGGATCGTCCGCGCGCTGTGCGTGTCGCAAAGCTTGGTGAGGTGTTTTCTGTTTGATCCAAGCCTTAGCTGCACTGCGATGCAATTCCGCTTCTTGTTGCGGAATACGAGCTTGGCGCTCGTGGGCGAGGAATTCACCAAATAGGTTATGGAAGCGATACCAGTTCTTCTCGCCTTCAAGAGGGTAGATGAACAAACCAAATCGGTTGAGCGATTCAATCATACCGAGCGCGTCTTCACGTTGTGTTAGTGCGCAAACAAGCTCGTCGTTGAAGTGATCAAGCACTGAACACTGCATCAAGAACTGTCGGGTTTCTTTGTCTAGCAGGTCAAATACTTCTTCAACCAAATAATCCCAAAGGTGGGCATGGTTAAAGTGGGAGAACGACTCGGCAGATTGTGCCAGTGTGCGCTTTTGGTGCTGTGCTTGAAGGGCAATAAGTTGTAATGCAGAAGGCCAACCCTCTACATAACTACAAATACTGCCTGCGGTCGTGTCGTCAATACCATCAGCGACACGTTGATTGAAGAAGCGTGTGGTTTCTTCCGTATCAAAAGCCAGAGAGTCGTTGCCAATCTCAATCATCAAATCGCGAACGCGCAGGTTAGCTGTGCCAAGCGGCGGTGTGCCACGGCTAGTCACAACCAACGTTAGGTTGTCGGGCATGTGTTTAAGGAAAAAGCGCATCGCTTCATGGATGTCGTCATTGTTCACCAAGTGATAATCGTCCAACACAAGGAAACACTCATGGTGGAATTCAGACATCTCAGCAAAAACTTCACTTAATAAAGAATGCAACGATGAAAACTGTCGTTTCTCTGCCAGCTTTTGGGCATTCGGGCAGGCATTTTGAGTCGCTTTATTAAGGGATTGAAGTAGGTAGTTGATGAAACGGAAGGCATCGTTGTCACTATCATCGATGCTGTACCAACCTACATTAGGTTTTTCTACCAGCCATTGGGCAGCCATGGTGGTTTTGCCGTATCCAGCTGGAGAGCGGAACAGTACTAGCTTATAGCAATCTGCATTCTGAAGCAGATCGAGAACCCTAGGTCGCAGAATTGCATTGTGTAAGCGGCCGGGACGAGTCAGTTTCGAAGGGATCCACATGTCGAAGTTTTACACCTATTCCGTGGCTATGTTCTGGAATATCCCAATCTATCGTTGAGTGCACTCCAATGACATTAGCCTAATTACTTAAGTCTTTACTCATATTACGTGAACCAAAACGATACCGACTATGATCCTCCTCAGAAACCTTGCACTCCTGCATGTTTTTGGGGTTCTACGCCCTTTATTTGTGACTTTGCTCACCTTGCGGGGTGATTTGTGAATGTGACTTTGTCCTTTCTTACACATGTTTTTATGTAATCGATGAGAGTCCAAAAATATTTTCGTGATCTGAAACTCAGATTTGGCAATGACTTTAAATGGGTTAAATAAAAGTCACATCAATTGAAGTTAAGTTATCGAACGGGAGCTTGTGATCTTAATCACTCCAAGTTTTTATTCTGGGCTAGAACATGAGAGTCAGATCACTAACCCAATCTGGGTACGCCCCCTACGCCCTCCCATCTACTCCTAGTTAGTCGTACGGCCAGGAGGATGTTTAGTTATTGGTGACCATGCACGATATGTCACAGATGAATTAGAACTATTAAAAGCGAGATTTCTGAAATGAAACCAACTCAGCAAAAAACTTTCGATAAAGTGTCATTCCAAGAGAGTGTTAAGAAACATCTATCTGCAACCTACGCAACAACAGTAGAAACCGCTGACAGCCGTTCATGGTATTTAGCGATGGGTCGTGCTCTTGCTGAGCTAACGACATTCGATCTGTTAGAAACAGAAAACGATGAAAAAATCAAAAATGCGAAGAGTGTTAACTACCTTTCGCTAGAATTCTTGATTGGCCGTCTGACAGGTAACAACCTAATCAGCATGGGCCTGTATGAGCAAATCACTCATGCAATGGAAGAGCTAGGTCAAAACCTAACTGACCTTCTAGAAGAAGAACGCGACCCATCACTAGGTAATGGTGGTCTTGGTCGTCTAGCTGCTTGTTTCATGGATTCTTGTGCCGCTCAAGAATACCCAACAGTAGGCTACGGTCTTCACTACGAATACGGTCTATTCAAACAGTCTTTCCAAGACGGTCGCCAACAAGAAGCACCTGACGCATGGCGCGGTGTTGAAGGTTACCCATGGGAAGTTGCTCGTCCAGAACTAGCACAACACATTGGTTTTTACGGTCATGTAGAAGTTGAATTCATTGACGGTAAAGAAGTACGTACTTGGGTTCCAGGTATGGAAGTAAAAGCAATGCCTTGGGATCTACCAATCGTAGGTTACGAGTCAAGCACGGTTTACCCGCTGCGTCTTTGGGAATGTCAGGCAATCGCACCATTCTCACTAGCAAGCTTCAACAATGGTGATTACTTCGAAGCGCAACACTCGCTAATCGATGCAGGTAACATCACTAAGGTTCTTTACCCGAACGACAACCACGAGAAAGGTAAGACACTGCGTCTAATGCAGCAGTACTTCCACTCAGCAGCATCGGTTCGCGATATTCTACGTCGCCACGAAGCAGCAGGTTTCTCTCTAGAAGATCTGCCTAAGCAAGAAACGATTCAGCTTAACGATACGCACCCAACAATCGCGATTCCTGAGCTAATGCGCATCCTGATTGACGAGAAAGGTCTATCTTGGGACCAAGCATGGGAAATCAGTGCTCACACGTTCGCTTACACGAACCACACACTACTTCCAGAAGCGCTAGAGACTTGGTCTGAATCTTTGATCAATCGTCTTCTTCCACGTCACATGGAAATCATCTTTGAAATCAACCACCGCTTCATGCAAGAAGTTCGCAAGATGTGGCCTGGTGACGGTGAGAAGCAAGCGAAGCTTTCTATCATCCAAGAAGGTTTCCACCGCATGGTTCGCATGGCAAACCTATGTGTGATTGGTTCTTACAAAGTGAACGGTGTAGCTGCGCTTCACTCTCAACTGGTTAAGAAAGACTTGTTCCCTGAGTTCAACGAAATCTTCCCAGGTAAACTGACTAACGTAACGAACGGCATCACGCCACGTCGTTGGTTGAAGTTCTGTAACCCAGGTCTATCTACGCTAATTACTGGCAAGATCGGTACTGAGTGGCCAGCAAAACTTGAGCAGCTAGAAGGCATCGCTAAGTTTGCAACAGACGCGAAATTCCAAAAAGAATTCATGGCTGTTAAGAAAGAAAACAAACAGCGCCTTGCTGATTGGGTTCAAGAGAACATGGGTATCGAGCTAGACACTAACGCTATCTTCGACGTTCAAATCAAGCGTCTACACGAATACAAGCGTCAGCACCTAGACTTGCTACACATTCTATCTCTGTACCACCGTATTCTTAACGAACCTGGTTTCGAGTGTGAGCCTCGCGTA
The DNA here is from genome assembly GCF_022397895.1 of Vibrio sp. Isolate33. Taxonomy (NCBI): domain Bacteria; kingdom Pseudomonadati; phylum Pseudomonadota; class Gammaproteobacteria; order Vibrionales; family Vibrionaceae; genus Vibrio; species Vibrio sp. Isolate33. Next base: position 196,306 of record NZ_JAKEUP010000003.1, on the reverse strand, counting down.
TGTTTCTTCGCAGCGAAAGCAGCACCGGGTTACCACCTAGCGAAAGAGATCATCTTCGCAGTTAACAAGATTGCAGAGAAGATCAACAACGATCCTCGCATCGGCAACAAGCTTAAAGTGGTATTCATCCCTGACTACCGTGTAAGCATGGCTGAAATCATCATCCCTGCAGCAGACGTTTCTCAGCAAATCTCACTGGCTGGTAAAGAAGCATCAGGTACGGGCAATATGAAGATGGCTCTAAACGGCGCTCTAACTATCGGTACGATGGATGGCGCGAACGTTGAGATTCGTGAAGAAGTTGGCGATGAGAACATCTACATCTTCGGTCTAGACGTTGATGGCGTTCAAGCACTGAAAGCTCAGGGCTACAACCCTTACGACTACTACAATGCAGACCCACTACTGAAAGCATCTCTAGACCTATTGACTGGCGATGAGTTCACTCCAGGTCAACCAGGTCTTCTACGTGCAACGTTTGATAGCCTGCTAGACGGTGGTGACCCATACCTATGTCTTGCTGACTTCGCATCTTACGTGAAAGCGCACGAAGACATGGGCACGCAATACAAAGACCAAGCAGGTTGGGCTAAGAAAGCGATTCTTAACACAGCATTGGTTGGTAAGTTCACATCAGACCGCTCTATCCGCGACTACGTGAACAACATCTGGAAACTAGAAGCGGTTAACCGTTAATAGTTCCCAAGTAGCCAAGGCAGCTTCTGCCTTGGCTCAATTAGCTTGTGAGCAAACAGATGGCTTATCCGATAGCAATGCTTACAAACTGATTGTCACAAGCTAATTGATTAGTAAAAAATTAAATAAACAACCCTACAAAAATTGAAAGCGTCAGAACGTTTTCGGAGAGAGCGATGAAAGAACAGACCGTATTAAAACAAGTCGCAGAAATGGCAAACATTGCCGACAGTTACGTTAGTGCGTGGGGCGATGAAGCACAGGTATCAGACGAAACTATCACGTCTCTATTGGCTTCATTGGGCTACGATACCAGCAGCGATGATGCACTATTAAAGTCAGCAGAAAGAAAACACAAAAAAGATGTACTAGACCCGGTTCTTGTCTTGCGTGATGGTGAGCCAGTAGAAGTGGCGCTGAATTTAGGTGTTAGTGCTCGTGAAAGCGAGTTTAGCTGGCGCTTAGAAACCGAGCAAGGAGAGGTACTCGAAGGCTATCTTCAATCTCAAGTCGTTCGTGATGAGCGTGCCGAGGGTGGCCCTTTAGTGTTTGCATTGCCAAGTGATTTGGCATGGGGTTACCACAAGCTAATTGTGAGCCGTAAGCGCCGTAAGAAGCCTTACGAGATGACACTGATCATTACGCCAAAAGCGTGTTTCAAGCAGTCTCCAATTGAGCAAGGCAAAAAGCTGTGGGGACCAAGTGTTCAGCTTTACACCCTAAGAACTCAGCACAACTGGGGTATTGGTGACTTCGGCGATCTAAAACAGTTGGTTGCTGATATCGCGTCTCGCGGCGGTGACTTTGTCGGTCTAAACCCGATTCACTCATTGTTCCCTGCGAACCCTGAAGGTGCGAGCCCATACAGCCCGTCTTCACGTCGCTGGTTGAACATCTTATACATTGATGTGAGCTCAGTACCTGAATTCGCATTAAGTGCAGAAGCACAACAAACCGTAGGCAGCGCAGAGTTCCAACAGCGCCTACAGAAAGCTCGTGATGCACACTGGGTGAACTACACCGAAGTGTCTGAGTTGAAGATGAGCATCTTGCCTTTGCTATTCGCAGAGTTTAAGACTCGTCACCTAGACAAGAACAGCGATCGTGCACAAGCCTTCCTAGCGTTTGTGGAAGAGGGCGGCGACAGCCTGATGCACCAAGCGGCATTCGATGCACTGCACGGTGAATTGCATGCTGAAGATTCTGGCATGTGGGGTTGGCCGGTATTCCCTGAGAAATACCGTACATTCGACAGCCCAGCAACACAGAAATACATCAAAGAGAACCTAGAGCAAGTGCATCTTTACATGTACCTGCAATGGTTAGCAGATTGCCAAATCAACGATGCTCAATCGCTTGCTGAAGAGAAAGGCATGGCGGTTGGTCTGTACCGAGATCTAGCGGTAGGCGTTGCAGATTCAGGCAGCGAGACTTGGGCTGACGAAGGCAACCTAGTAATGGATGCGAGCATCGGTGCTCCACCAGATATCCTTGGTCCTCTGGGCCAAAACTGGGGCTTACCACCACTGAATCCAGAAGTGCTTCTAGAAACAAGCTACGATGCTTACATCAAGCTACTTCGTGCGAACATGAAACACTGTGGTGCACTGCGTATTGACCACGTGTTAGGCCTGCTACGTTTATGGTGGATTCCAAAAGGTGAAAACGCAACGAAGGGCGCATACATCTACTACCCAGTACAAGATATGCTGTCGATTCTTGCGCTTGAATCTCACCGTTACCAATGTAGCGTTATCGGTGAAGATTTAGGTACGGTGCCAGATGAGATCGTAGACATCCTAGCGGATGCTGGCGTGCACTCTTACAAGGTGTTCTTCTTCGAAACATCAGAAGAAGATGGTGGTTTCATCTCTCCGAAACACTACGCATCACAATCAATGGCGGCTCTGTGTACGCACGATATGCCAACATTACGTGGCTTCTGGCACTGTGATGACTTGAAGATGGGTCAAGAGATTGGTTTATACCCAGACGCAGCACAGCTAGAAACTCTGTTCGATGACCGTCTTGAGTGTAAGCAAGGTATCTTAGATTCAGTGGCATGGCATGGTTTCCTACCTGAAGGTGTTGGTCGCGATGCAAGCCAAGTACCGATGGACTCTTATCTTGCGGAAGCACTTCAACTGCACGTTGCAGCGGGTGGTTCAACATTGCTAAGTGTTCAATTGGAAGACTGGCTAGAGATGGATAAGCCAGTAAACATTCCTGGTACCGTCGATGAGTACCCGAACTGGCGTCGTAAACTATCAATGAACTTGGACGAAATCTTTGCTCACGAAGGCGTTAATCGTATCGCTTCTAAGCTGACAGACGTTCGAGAAAAAGCAGGTAAGTAATGACATTGAGTGACTTGAATATAGGTGGTTTTTTGCTTACGGCGTACGAAACTACAACCTCGGTCACTCAATAATGAATGCTCATCTGGTAGAATAAACCGTCGTTATATTGCCCGCACTAATAGCGGGCATTTTTGTATTATATTTTTTGGATGTTTGGTTAGGGAGAAACGTTTTGGAACTAAGTTCGATTTCAAAGCAAAAACAAATATATACCCAACTATCACAGGCTTGCTTCACAGACCCATTTGCGTTTTTAGGTCCATACCTACCTTCTGACCAAGGTGCACTACGTGTATGGATTCCTGGAGCAGATAAGGTCGAGTTGATTGTTGGAAAGGAACCTCGTATTGAGTTAGCGCGAGAGGGTGAAAGTGGTTTCATTCTTAAGCAAGAAAGAGACTTACGTTTTACTCACTATAAGCTTGCGGTTGATTGGGCTGGAGTAGAGCAGATCATTGATGACCCGTACCAGTACCATGATTTGTACGCGAGCTATGAAGATCTTCATACACCGAAAGATATGTACCATCACATGGGGGCTCAGTTTATTACGCTAGAGCGTGATGGACAGACGATTTCAGGTACTCGTTTCTTGGTGTATGCACCGCACGCAACAGCGGCAAGCTTGGTGGGTAACTTCAACGCTTGGGATGGTCGCCGCCACCCAATGCAACGTCTAGATTACGGTATGTGGGGCCTATTCATTCCTGAACTGGAAGAGGGCGCTCAATACAAGTTTGAATTAAAAGGACCGGATGGCGAAGGCTTACCACATAAAGCTGACCCATGGGGTTTCTACTCCGAGCAATACCCATCATTTTCTTCTGTGACTTACGATCACGCTCGTTATGAGTGGCAAGATGCTAAGTGGCAGAATCGTCCAGTGACGCAAAAGCGTAAAGAAGCGCTTTCGTTCTATGAATTGCATGCCGGTTCTTGGAAGCGGAACTCTGAAGGCGAATTCCTAAATTACCGTGAGCTAGCAGCAGAGCTGATTCCATACCTAACGGATCTTGGCTATACGCACGTTGAATTGATGCCTGTTTCAGAGCACCCATTCTACGGTTCTTGGGGTTACCAACCTGTTGGTCTTTTCGCACCGACCAGCCGTTTCGGTTCACCGGATGACTTCAAATACTTCGTAGACCAATGTCACCAAGCGGGTCTTGGCGTTGTGCTTGACTGGGTTCCAGCACACTTCCCAAGCGATGATCACGGTTTAGCTAATTTTGATGGTACGCCGTTATTCCACGATCCAGACCCACGTCGTGGTTGGCACCAAGACTGGAACTCGTACATCTATGACTTAGGTCGTGAACATGTGCGTCGTTTCTTGGTGGCAAACGCGCTGTACTGGTTCGAGCAATTCCATATTGATGGTATCCGTGTTGATGCGGTAGCTTCGATGCTCTACCTAGATTATTCACGTAGCCATGATCAGTGGATTCCAAACGTGGATGGTGGCAACGAAAACTACGATGCTATCGCTACCCTGAAGTGGATGAACGAAGAAGTGTACAAGCACTTCCCGAATGCAATGACAATTGCGGAAGAGTCGACGGCTTTCCCTGGTGTTTCAGCACCGACCTTTATGGGCGGTTTAGGCTTCGGCTTTAAGTGGAACATGGGTTGGATGCACGATAGCTTGTCTTATATTCAAGAAGATCCAATCAACCGTAAATATCACCACGATACAATTACCTTCCCACTGGTTTATGCACACAGTGAGAATTACGTATTGTCTCTGTCTCACGATGAGGTGGTTTACGGTAAAGGCTCTATCCATAACAAGATGCCAGGTGATGAGTGGCAGCAAACGGCTAACCTACGCGCTTACATGGGTTACATGTATGCACAACCGGGTAAGAAGTTGAACTTCATGGGGGCTGAATTTGGTCAAACGGCTGAATGGAACCATGACGACCAACTGCAATGGTTCTTGTTGGATTATGAGCGTCATCAAGGTGTTCAGCGTTTAACAAAAGATCTGAATAATCTTTACCGTTCAGAAGCAGCAATGCACGACCTTGATTTTGACCCGAAAGGCTTTGAATGGCGTCTTCAAGATTCAGCAGAAGCGAGTATCCTAGCGCACGAACGTATCAGTGAATCTGGTGAGCGTGTATTGGTGGTGTCTAACTTTACGCCAGTTCCTCACGAGCACTTCCGTTTAGGTGTTCCAGCACAAGGTAAGTACTCACTATTGTTGAATACAGACTCGACTGACTACGCGGGTAGTGGTTTTGAAGTGAAGCAGACTGCTGAGATCGAATCAGTAGAAAGCGAAGGTCTGGATACATCGATTGAGTTGCGTTTACCGCCGCTATCGACGGTCTTCTATAAACTGAATTCGTAATATAATTCACGTAGTAGAAAGTATAAAAAAGGGAGCCTTCGGGCTCCCTTTTTGTATTGAATATAAATGTTCGTTTAGCTTAATGCTGCTTGAAGTTCGTAAGATGGAACATAGAGCGTCCAACGACAGTTTCAAGAATACGAACCGAGTCGGTTCCAAAGCTCTCAAACATCTTCTCTCGAAATTCGCCATTTGAGCTGAGGTCGAACTCTTCGGGGCTTTTAACCTGAGATGCATGGAAGAACATGAGCTTAATAACGTATTGGAACTGTTCATCACCTAAAGCATCTTGCCAAGACTGAACAAAAGCGGCTTCTGACGAGAAGTCTAAGCTTTCGATAACAATCGATAACATGTGTTTGTGAAGCACTGAGCGGATAGCGCGAGTCGATGAATAATAGCCCTGAAGCGTCGTTAAACTAATGCCAATTTCTTGAGCAATCCTTGCATAAGTTAGTGCTTCATGTCCTTCAGCCAGAAAAAGGTTTAGTACGATTTCATCGTAGTGTTTTTGGTTTTCTAGTTTCTGTACTTGAGTAATTCGAGCCATTACAAATCTCTATTGAGTGTAACATTCTGTAAACAACATATATTAAGGGTTTCTGAATGAGATCTCAAATCATAGAGGTAAGAAAAACGTCAGTTTATCGTCAAAAGTCGATAAACATAGCTCGCCTGCTTGAAATTTAATCGGCTTTGAGTCCATACAAAAACACCGCTCTATTGAGCGGTGTGTTATTTTAAGCTGTTGTTTATATGTGGTAAATAAGAACTAGCATGGATACCAAAATAATTCGGGTTCAACAATACGTTTTACAATAGCCAATATCACTATCAAGGTGATGACTGCCAAGCACATATAGTCGACTCGTTTGAGAGGTGCATAGCTGTACCAAGTGCGAGATTTATGTCGTCCGAAACCGCGCAATGTCATCGCGTTTGAGATCTCATCTGCTCGATCCAAGCTTGAAAAAATTAATGGACCTAACACTTTTGCAACATTTTTGATGCGTGTAATGAGTGGTGCTTTCTTGGAAAGTTCTACACCACGAGCCTGTTGGGCATGCATGATATTGACGAAGTCTTTCTTAACTTCTGGCAAGTAACGTAGCGTTAAGCTCACCGCATAAGCAATTTTGTAAGGAACTCCGATACGGTTGAGGCTTGCTGCGAACTCAGTTGGGTGCGTTGTGAAGACAAAGATCAGTGCTATCGGGAACATGCTCATGTATTTGAGCGTCACGGTCACCAAGTAAAACAGTGTTTCTTGGCTCAATGAGTAATTACCAGGAAGCGTCAATAATAGCGTTTCACTGCCGATGAGTTCGGGACCTTGTTGTGGAGCCAGTAAATACATAAATAAGGCATTTAGGCTCAGAACACTTGCAGTACCAATCAACAGCGGCTTGTAAACTCGCACAGGAACTTGAGTCAGCTTTAATAGATATAAGCCAGTCAGGATCAAAACAACGATGAGTCTGAGATCGAACGTTGTAAGTACAACGGTTACCCAAGCTAAAAACAGCGCAAACTTGGTGATGCCATTGAGAGCGTGCAGCGGCGATTTGGTATCGATGTAATTGATGCCGAATTTTACTTTTGATGCATTCATTGAGCGCTTCTCTCGTAGTCGATGAAGTACTGCATAAATGCATTGGTGTCGTCGATTTTCATCATGGTCGCGAGTTCATAAATGCTTGTGGTACAAAGATTTGCACGTTCTAATAGCGATGGTTGACTGAATACTTCTGTCATCGCGGCATTGGCAATCAGCTTGCTGTCTGCAATCACGATTGAACGTGTGGTGTACTCGAGAACGAGGTGCATGTCGTGTGAGATAATCACAACGGTGATGCCTAGGTCGCGGTTGAGTTTTTGAATGAACGCCAGCATCGATGTGTAGTTACGGTAATCTTGACCTGCCGTTGGCTCATCTAAGATCAGAAGCTCTGGTTCTAAAACCAAGATAGACGCTATTGTTACGCGCTTTTTCTGACCGTAGCTCAGTGCTTCGATTGGCCAGTGGCGGAACTTACTCAAGCCACAAAGCTCAAGAACGTTTTCTACTTTGCCTTTGATTTCGTCTTCTGTAACGCCACGGTTACGAAGGCCAAATGCAACTTCGTCGAAGATCATATGATGCGAGATCATATGATTCGGGTTCTGCATGACCACACCGACTTTCTGACTTCTTTCGAAGATAGAAAGCTCAGATAAGTCTTCGCCGTTCAGGTACGAAGAGCCAGAATCCGCGTCAATCACACCCATGATAATCTTGGTGATGGTCGATTTACCGGAGCCGTTCTTACCTAATATCGAAACAAACTCACCTTTGCCAATCTTAAAGCTGACATCTTCGAGTGCGTTTTTTTCACCGTCGTAAGAGTAAGTCAGGCCATGCACTTCGAGCAAAGGTTGATACTGCTTTTCAGCAACAGGAGTAGGGCGTTCAGCAAACCAAGATTGAACCGTAGGACGGAACCTTTTGTAGTCCAAAGCTTTGAGGTTAGACAGTTTGTCTTCGCTTGTTAAAGGCGCTTTGGCTGCTTTAAGTGCTGATAGGTAAAGCGGTTCACGAATACCGTGTGTCTCAAGCAGTTCAGAAGCTAAGATTTCATCGGGTGTCATGTCTGCAACGATTTCGCCGCGTTCCATTAAGATCACACGATCAATATCGCGATGTAGAACATCCTCAAGGCGGTGTTCGATAATCACGATAGTCTTGTTGGTTTCTTTATGAAGTTGATCGATGATCTCAATCGTTGCCTTGCCTGTCTTAGGGTCAAGGCTTGCTAAAGGCTCATCAAACAGCAATATATCAACGTCATCAACTAAGATACCCGCTAACGATACTCGTTGTTTTTGACCACCAGAAAGGTCGTGTGGAGAGCGATCAAGCATATCCGCCAAGTCGACCATTTTTGCAGTCGACTTAACGAGAGGATACATATCGATGTTCGACATCAACTGGTTTTCCAATGCGAATGCTATGTCTTCGCCGATACTTAAGCCGACAAATTGGCTGTCAGTATCTTGCAATACCGTGCCGACTTGCTCGGTATAGTCGTGCATTGAAAACTCAGAGATGTTCTTGCCGTTGATCTCTAAAGAACCGGAAACCTCACCTTTAATCGCGTGAGGGATTAGACCGTTAAGACACTGACCTAGGGTAGATTTACCACTACCACTTGGTCCAATAATGACGATTTTCTCTCCTTTCTCTATCCTTAGATTGATATTTTTTAGCGTCGGTTTATCCAGCGACTCATATCTAAAAGAGAAGTTCGAAAATGCTATAGTCATTATCGCTTATGCCTCAGTCAGGTTGCGGCTTTGTTTGTTACGCTTAGCGACTGATTTTAGGATCAGGAAGCCAACAACAGCGATCAGAACGGTATTACCCGCTGCGATGATAGACAGTTGAGTGAAGACTTTAGTAAACGGTTCTGCGTATAAGATGGTGTCTAGGAATGCGGAACAGCCGTAGCCGACAACATTACCTGCGAGAGCCAGTACGACAAATAGCGCAAAATCTTTCATTGGCAGTTCGCCTTGTTGAAGACGGTTTTTAGTCATCATAGGGAATAGACCAATAACCATGCCCACGATACCTGAGCCTAATACCCAAGTTAACCATACGCCCCAACCTGCGAATAAGTCTGTTACCCAGTGGCCAATGAAGCCTACCAAGAAGCCTACAATTGGGCCGAACAAAACAGAAAACAGTGCTAGAACTGCCATTGCTGGTTTCAATGTCGTGTTCGCAAACACTGGGACACCAAACATAGGTAAACCACCAATGCCGTACAGTGCCGCGCCAATGGCGATAACGACGACTGTTTTAGCTGAAAAGTTCATAGATAACCTCGAATACTGAAAGATAAAACATGATAAAGAACGAATATTCGCCATTATTAATATGCGTCTCAATGAGAACGTTTTTTGGGCAAATATAAAAAATAAGGCGCGCATTATACAGTAGAACCCTTCCATAAGGGAAGGTAAGTGTCTAGATGTCTAAAATTCCATCTGAACACGTAAATATGATGAAAAATACGCAAATTTACGGTTAATCAAACAACAAAAAAGCCAGAGCGGGTCTGGCTTTTTCATTCATATTAACAATGTGTTAATTCCATTTAAGGGCTAGGTATCGTTAATTTCTTGGTCTAGATGACAGTGATTTAGTGATTTAGTGATTTAGTGATCTAGGTATAAATAGTTCTGCCAGCTCTTCATACGGATAAGCACCTTACGCATGATAGATACGTGGGTGAAGCTGTCTGAATAAACCGAAACCTCAACCGCAGTACCCATAGGTAGGTGGTATTCAGATAGGTCATCAGTGATGGTTAACTTAACAAACACGCGACCACTGGTACGCAGAGCATCCGTACCTAGTAAAGCACCTCTAGCTTGGAATTGGCTCTCACCAATCGCTGGCAAGACTTCATCAATACGGCCTTTAAACACTTTACCTGGCAGAGCTCTGAATAAGAACTCAGCTTCGAACCCTGGTTGCAGACGCTGCAATGAGTTCTGTCTAAAGGCAGCTGTGTAGAACTGAGCTTCGGTGTGAACAAACGTCATCACTGGCGCCAGTGGAAGTGGCACTGCCATTACACCCGGACGAAGGGCCAGTTGTGTCACATAACCATCCGTTGGCGCACGAACGATAGTTTGGTCTAAGTCAAATTGGGCTTTACGTAAATCGGCAAGTAAACCAGCGACGGCTGTGTTCTCGCCACCAATTTCTGAGTTGAGTGCGATTTGAGCTTGTTGTTGATTCGCCTCTGCAACTTTGACTGCAGCTTCTGCACCTTTGTACGCTTGTCGACGAGTATCGAGTTGTTGTTCGGTGAAGGCGCCACTTTCAAAGCCACGTTTGTATCGAGAGAATTCACGCTGTGCTTTGTCTCTTTCTGCAATCGCTTTTATTTTGGCGGCTTCAGCTTCTCCCACTTGAGACTCTAATCCTAGAGCGCCTTGGCTCGCTTCTTTGACTTGCGCTTCCAGTTTTGCAACGGCCGCTTCAAAAGGGATAGGGTCGATTTTGAAAAGGATATCGCCTTTCTGAAGGGGCTTGTTCGCTTCGACAGGTACTTCGATTACTTTACCGCGCACACCAGAAACAATCGGTGTTGTTGAGTAAACTTGGTTACCGATCTGTGTGAAAGGGTGGTTATAGTTCATCAAAAGGATCAATGTGCCTATGATGATGACGCCGCCAAGAACCGCAGTTGGAACCGTCCATTTATTTAGCGGGATATTGAACACCTTGAAAATGGTGATACAAAGTGCTGCATAAGTCATTATCAGCAGTAAATCCATTACTTAACCTCCTGATCTTGAGCGTTATTCTGATCTTTATTTTGCTCCGCTTTAACGGAATCGGCTTGTTTAAGTTGCGCGATTTCTTGCTGAAGGGTGCTAACTTGGTCGATTAAGGTGTCAACACGGTGGTGAATATCGTGCTGCTCTTCTTCGAGTTTAGCGAAGCCCCAGCCGCGATCTTTGCGCCATAGCGTCGCCCAAATCCAAAGGAATGGCCAGATAGTGTGTAAGGTGAATAGGCTAACCCAGCCTGAGACATGAATAGCATCTTGATGAGGGTGATTGCGTTCTTTCGCAATTTCATAGGGAATATCGTGAATAACGATGATGCCGTAAAAGATTACTAATGCTACGAAAATAAGTAGACCGAGCGCAAAGTAGTCTAAAAACATAACAGATCCTTGTAATGTTAGATATTAGTTATAAATATACTACGCTATCATCCAAGTAATTGTTATCGAAATGATTTACCGAGTTACAAATAATGTGTTTTCGCTTCTAATGTGAACGATATTATTGTTGCATCTTATAAAATCGTCTTTCTGTTTGGAGAGGTTTCTTCTGTGTTTTTGTTTGGCATTCTAATAAAGCGATGACTGGAGTAATGTTAGTGGATGTACATAACTCCAAGGATGAATACAAATGTATATAGGTGAAATAGCGGCGATTGGAGCGGCTATCGTGTGGGCGTGTGCAACTTGGATTTATGGCCAGTTTGGTCACCGTTTCTCTGCAATGCAGCTCAATATTATTAAGGGCGTAGTGGCTTCAGGCATGATGTTGCTTGTGATGCCTCTTATCCCAATACCTGAGTTTAAACTCAGCGCCAGTCACTTTTGGATATTGGCCATTTCAGGGGTTATTGGCATTGCCATTGGAGACAGCGCTTATTTTGCATCCTTGAAAAGAATTGGTGCGAACAAAACCTTGTTGCTTGAATCTTTAGCTCCTCCGCTTTCCGGTGTATTAGCATTGATGTTCCTTGGTGCTGCTTTGACCTTACAAAGCTGGCTAGGCGTAGTAATCACAACCCTCGCCGTCACTTTTGTTGTGTTTCAACCCTCTAAATCGACCAATGGCGAATCGAGTGACAAAGCGAAATGGAGTGGCATTGGTTATGGGCTTGTGGCGAGTGTATGTCAGGCTTCGGGCGTGGTAATTTCTCACTATGCGTTAGTAGCGGGTGATATCCCGCCATTATTAGGCGCCTTGATTCGCCTGACGATTGGTGTGTTTGCCGTGATGTTGATTATCCCATTTATTGAGAAGAAGCCTTATGTATCAATAAAAAGAGATTTATGGGCGATGACCAAGCTCGACAAGCTTTGGCTGTTAGGAGCAATCTTTGTCGGGACGTTTCTCGCGTTATGGCTGCAGCAAGTAGCGTTGAAAAATGCCAACCCTGCGATTGCTCAAACACTGATAGCGACCAGTCCGGTGTTTATTTTGGTGATTTACGCGCTTAAAGGGGAGAAGGTGTCGAAGCAAAGTATCATCGGCACACTTGCGGCGTTAGGTGGAATATCTCTGTTTTTCTATCAATAGATCAGCCTGTTATCGATAACTTAGATTGGATCTGCGACTTTTAATGGTGAGTAAGTAAAGAGCATGCTCTGCACTTACTCTAATCTTACTTACCTACTCAGTGCAAACCTGGTTACGGCCGTTGGCTTTGGCTCGGTATAGCGCTTTATCTGCTCGGTAGAAAGTACGCTGAGTATTTTCCCCTTCGCGGTGTAAAGTGATACCAATACTAACGGTTAAGCCACGCTCTCCTAATATCTCATGCCAACCAAATTGGAAGATGCGTTCTCGATAGTTTTCTGAGTGCATTTCTGCCTTAGCAAGATTGGTGTTCTCTAGGATGACCAAGAATTCTTCGCCACCAAATCGGACACACGAGGCGCCTCTGAACTTGAAGTAAGAACGCAGCTCTTGAGACACGCTGACAATCGCTTTATCGCCGACTAAATGGCTCAGCTCATCGTTAATCGACTTAAAGTGGTCAATGTCGACAACCATTAATGCGAACGAGGTCTCGTGTAGCAACATGTCTTTTAGTTTCACATCTAACCAGCGACGGTTATGTAAACCAGTCAGCGGGTCGGTGAACACATCTTGTTGTAGCTGAGCCACGGCATTTTTGTGTTGCTCTGTGGTCTCTTTCAGCTCTCGGTTCTCTTGTTCAGAGAGAATGAGCTTGAGTTGCAGTTCGAATCGAGACAGGCGGCGAAGCTGACTTGCACCAAGTTCACTGATAGGGATCTGTTTCATCAGGTCTGTTTCAATTCGGTAGCCTTTCTTCTCATAGCTCAGTGCTTCTTGAAAACGTCCTTGATTCATACACACGTCGCTTAACGAGTCATAGAAACGTTTAGCAAGTACAGGGGATGAATAAGCTTTTACGCGCTTGTCAGTGCTCGACAAGATCATGCTTGCGTACTCTTGCTTGCCCGTTGCGCTGAGGCAGTGTGCCAATTCGAGTCGAGTCATGGTTGCTAGCCAACTTGCTTGTGTATTGTTGGCGGAATACTGAACCTTAGATAGGCAACGTAGCGCTTCGTTGTATTTCTTCTTAGCACGCAGCACTTTTGCTTGGTAAAGCAAGATTTGAGCGGTAAGCAGCTTGTCGCTGACCAGAATGCTGAGCTCTTCGCACTCATTCAGTAAATCACTGGCTGCGGTAATTCGGTTGAGCAATAACAGGCTTGCCACCATGTGCAGCTTGAACTTGAGGCGAAGTGAGCGACTACTTATAGCATGGTCGATGCTGTTGATTTTCTGGTAGTAGCGAAGGGCTCTGCCGTGATCACCGTAGGCATCACATAGGTTACCCATACCCAAAATCGCCATGACGTATTCATCGATGTAACCGTGCTCTACAGCGATTGATGAAGAACTGACGAATTCATTGAGTGCCGATGTGTAATCACCAATTTCAACTAAGCGGTCACTTAAGCTTGTTTTGACAGTCAGAATGTCTTCAATGTCAGTTGGTAAGTGGAGTAGGTCGAGTGCCAACCTTAGCTCTTCGATGCTGGTTTGATTCTGTTGTAACTCAGTGCGGTATTCAGAGCTGATGATGTAACAGTGCGCTTGCTCTGTTTTAGTCGTCGACACGTGCTGACGAATGTGATCCCAGAATATGATCGCCTCTTCACCCGATACTGATGAAGGGTCTAAACCAGCGTCTGTGATCTTACTCAATAGCGTTTCCATTAATCAGTTACCTCGGCATCGTCTTCTTCTAGTTGTTCAAGAGTGAAAGGGAACGTCAAAATGTCATTGAGGCTGACAGTCGGCTTAGAGCCTTTTAATCCCTTTCTATGCCATGGATAGATATCAAGCATGGTGCTCAGCGTTTGGAAGGTTTGCTCAGCGGCTTCACCTTTTTCGGATAGCATAAGTGCGACACGTTCCGAACTTAGTCTGGAGATGAAATCGTTCTGGTTACACAGGGCGTGTGCAATCTCAGTACAGACGTCTAAGTAATCAGTATCGACGTGTTGGAACATGATGATGCTGTGGTTTGAACGTTTAAGTTCTGTTTTGAAGAGCACCAGTTGTTCCCACCAAAAGGTTTCGGAAACCACATAAGATAGGTGCTTCTCTGGGTCGTATTCGTGTTGGCCACGAATGCGATTGATGAGTTTTCTGGCTCTCTGTTCAAGTTGGCGCTTTGAACTGCGCGCTTTATCTAAACCGACGCGAGTAGTTTGCTCACGAAGCATACCGATAGCATATTGACGGTACTTTTTAAAGGCGATTAACGCAGCTTTGAAATCTTGGTTTTCTTCTGCGACTAAAGATTGTTGGTAACAAATCTGACTGAGCAGTTCACCATTGTCGAATTCGTTTGCTGACTCTTCCGCGAGCCTAAGCAGTTCGGCTGCTTGTTCTGGTCTTTTTCTTAGCAGTTCTAGACGAGCTCGGCTGATGTAAGAGTGGGCTTTCATCCATATAAGGTTATGTTCGACAGCTAACTTATGTGCCTTGGCTGTGGCACGCTCTGCATCATCTAAACGCTCAAGGCCAAGTAGGGCTAAGCCTCTGAAATCCCAGACTTCTGCATGCCAGGTATTATCTTTATGTTCTTTTAATGCTTCTTCTGCGCCGTCGAGTACCGACAGCATTTCAACATAGTTGTTGAGTAGGTAGTAATCCCACGCCAGCAGTATTCTTGCTTTACCTTCTAACCAACCAATACGACTGTTGTTTGCGACTTTTACGGCAAGTTGGTGAGTAGAGCGGGCTAGCTTGTATTCATGGGTCATTCGCCAGATGTTGCCGAGGCCAATCAGGCATTCGATCTGTATTTCGACTTCATCAACCAGTGCTGATTGCTCTAAGGCATTGATCCAGAACTGTTGTGCTGAGTAATACTTGGCTTGTCCCCAGAATTGGAGTGCGTGTAAGTGGAGGATTTCAGGAAGAAAAAGATCGGTGTCTAATCGGCTTTGTCGTTTGTAGGCTTCTTTGATGTATTTTAAACCTTTCTGGTAATCCATCAGGTTCCAACAACATCTTGCCATTAACATCAGCGACTGGATCGCGCCCTCTTCAAACAGAACTTGCTCAGATCTGACGAGGCATTGTTGTGCGATCTCAAGGATCACCAATGGTTCAGAGTCGACGCGAGTTTTGAGTTGTTCTAGTTCTGTTTCAAGAAGGTACTGATTTTTGTCCAAGGCTTAGATCCATAATTATCGAACATATTGATAACACAATCATTATAAGAGTGTGATTTAGGATAAGCACCAATTATCTTTCGTAGAGCGTCAAAGGAACATCTATCTTTTCCATTTATGGGTGTTACCTCATGTTGTTACTTTAAAATCAATGAGTTCCCGAATAATAAACTAGATGCTCAGTTTCTATGAAAGCAGTTGCTTTAGGGTCAATGGCTGCTCTGCAACACCTAAGCGTTGTGCTGCCGTGAGCCCTTGCTTATCTTGGTAGCACAGATTGTGCCAAGCTCTAAATATGTCAAGTAATGGAAGAATGCCCCCAGGACGAAGCTTACGTCTAGGTTCATTGATAAAGCTATCAAATAACAGCTGGAAACGCTGTTGATAGAACTTAGTTTGTTGAATTGAGGCGGTATTAAACCACTGTTTTGGTTCTGGATTGTTACCCGTTAGATAGCAAATACCTTTCTGGTTATCACCTTGGTTAGCAATAGCCCAACGATCGCGCCACCAACTCATGTGAACGATGTCGATCTTTTCAAAACTTTGTTCGTCTTGCCAGCCTGGATCTTCTTCCACATACATAAGGTCAATATTTTGACTCTGTATACGCGGCAAACATACGCTCAGGGCGGCAGATCTTAGTAATGGATCTTGTGGCATATAGATCGCAACGTGCTTGTTCTCATCACACATATCAAGCACATGCAGGAAGTGAGCATAAGACGTATAAGGCGGTCGAATGAGCGCCCCTTTTGAAGGGTAGCTAAACGTTGTGAGGTTACCCATAGGGTCTTCAACATTGCCTCTTGCCAGAATCACTTGGTATTGCTGTTCAATACGCTCTTTTAGTTTGTCTGATGGTTGAGGAAGCTCAAGGTTTGCCTCTGAAGAGTGCTCTTTGGAAACGAAGCGCGCTACATCATCATAGGGGTTGTGATCAACATTCCCTGATGGCTCTTCATTTTGTGAGTAATTCACGTGTTGGCAAAGGATATAGCCAGAATGCGCCTCACCCGTCGCTATCCAAACCACACCGTTATTACTTTGTGGTTGTAAGCGCTGATAGTGGGAAGCGAACTGATAGTCTTTGGCATGATTAACCCATCGTGCATCGATCATCGCTAATTTGCGACGGCATCGGCTGGCGATATGGTCGACATGGTCATAGAAAGTCTTTGGGTTGATCTCTAATTTTCTACAGATTTCACGTACGGAATAGCCCATGAACAATAAGCCCATGAGGTTCTCTTGAAACTGGAGTTTTTTATTGGATCCAGACCACTTATCAACGAAGGTTGATTGGCAGTCTTTGCATCGATAACGCTGCCTGTCGCCACTGTAGCCGAAGGCATGATAAAGATGTTTATGAGTATGAACCGATAAGCCGAAGTTACCGCAATCATCATTACGACAGGCAGGGAGCCCATCGCTGTGAAGCTGTCTTAGGCGATGAAGTTCGCTTAACACTTCACGATTGTTAAGTAAGGGGGGGAAAGCTCCACATTCACGACAAACCATCGCTGGACGCTTAGGGTTAGCGTGTTGCAAAACATACCGTTTTGCATCGCTCAAGCCAAAGTTGTCACACGCCAATGTTTTACAAAAGTTGAGTTGCAAACCATCCGCATCTTTTGGCAGCTTGTCGTTAGACACGATCTCCCCCTCGGGATTATTTGAGCAGCCAAGTGAGCTTGGCTGCGGGGTAACGCTTTTCAATGTATCTTTTATCAAATCGTTAGATGTTGATTGCTGTCTCTAGAGCAACTTTCATCATGTCGTTGAAAGACTTTTGACGCTCTTCAGAGCTTAGTTTCTCGCCACGGATGATGTGGTCAGATACTGTTAGGATCGTCAGTGCTTTAGCACCAAGGTCTGCAGCAACACCGTAGATACCAGCTGCTTCCATATCAACACCTAGGATGCCTAGTTTTTCCATTTTTTCGAAAAGGTCAGCTTCTGGAGTGTAGAAAAGGTCTGCAGAGAATACGTTACCAACTTTAACTGGAACTTCTTGTGCACGAGCTTGGTTTACTGCTTCTTCTAGAAGACCGAAATCAGCGATAGCAGCGAAGTCGTGGTTGTTGAAACGAATGCGGTTTACTTTTGAGTCAGTAGAAGCACCCATACCAATAACCACGTCCATTAGTTTAACGTCGTCACGTACTGCGCCACAGCTACCTACACGAATAACGTTTTTCACACCGTACTCAGCGATTAGCTCGTGTACGTAGATGCAGCATGATGGGATACCCATACCGTGGCCCATTACAGAAACTTTCTTACCTTTGTAAGTGCCTGTGTAGCCAAACATGTTGCGAACGTCACAAACTTGCTTCACGTCATCAAGGAATGTTTCAGCAATGTATTTTGCGCGAAGCGGGTCGCCTGGCATAAGTACTGTTTCTGCGAAATCACCAGCTTGAGCATTAATATGAGGTGTAGCCATGGTCGTTCTCCAAAGTTTAAACGGTAATTATAGGAACAGGATTTAATCAATTACCGATTCTGTTGAATTGAATTCGTTTTGTTGAGGCAATATTAGCGAGTTAAAACGAGGCTCCATGAGATGCTTGTCACAAAATGGGTCTACCCATAGTGTTTTATTATTATTGATAACCAAATATGTTGAAACCTTAAAGGCAATCGATTTTGTGTGGGTAAATCGTTTTGTATCAGCAGAAGCGCAGGTCTATTGAGAGAGAAAGGGATATGAATTTAGCGGTAACTAACCGTTGTCGCGACATTTAATCAGCGATAATCTAAGCTTTGATAAAAGACAAACCAAGGAATTGTATGTCGTATTGCGCTAGCTCGACGCCTTTGCATGCTATGAAAACTCGATTACGTAAAATCGCTTCGCTTGCTGTGCGAACTACCTTAATTGCCGGAGGGATGGCTTCATCGTGGGTGTATGCCGCTACATTTGAGTTGCCACCAGCCGAGAGTCGCATTGTAGGCAGAATACAACAACACGAAGTGGCAGCGGGTGAAACGTTAGCGATTATTGCAAAGCAGTACGATATTGGCTTTCTCTCTTTAATGGCGGCAAATAAGGGCGTTGATCCTTTTCTTCCTGCTGAAGGTTACGTGTTAAGTATTCCTAGCCGTTTAATTCTGCCGGATACCCCAAGAAAAGGCATTGTCATTAACCTTGCCGAATTAAGGCTGTATTACTTTGAACCTGAGAAGAATCAGGTGCATGTGTTCCCTGTCGGGATTGGTCGAGTTGGGCGTGATACGCCGGAGATGATCACTAAGATAAGTCAAAAAAGACCTAACCCGACTTGGACGCCACCTAAGTCGATCCGTGATGAGTATTTAGAGAAAGGCATCGAATTACCGAGGGTCGTGCCAGCAGGGCCTGAAAACCCACTGGGCGAATACGCAATGCGACTAGCTTATGGTGCAGGGGATTACTTGATCCACGGTACCAACAAAGATTTTGGAATAGGCCTTCGTGTGAGTTCTGGCTGTATCCGAATGGAACCTAAAGATATTGAATGGCTGTTTGAACAAGTGAATCGCGGTGAACAAGTCACGATCATTAATGAGCCGATTAAAGTGTCACTAGAACCAGATAGAAGTGTGTTTGTTGAAGCGCACGAACCATTGACGAGAAGCGACGGTTCTAAGAAGTTGCTGGAAATCCCGGTGGAACTGAAATGGTGGCTAGAAGACGCAGATCTACCTAACTCAAAAGCGAAAGCGGTTATCTTTGCCCAAAACGGTGTGCCTGTTGAGATAGCACCACCTGTGATTGAGTTTTAATTCGATGGTTTTTGGGAAAGCGTTATGGCTTTCCTCTGTCCCTTATCTTCATTTTCTTCATTCCAAATAAAAGCACCACTTCCGTTAAGAGGTGGTGCTATCTAATTACTGCTTTTTACTTTTACGACTTATTTGATCTAAAGCTAGTAGCGCTTATATCTCAACTACTTCGTGTAAGACTCTGCAATGTTGTCGATACGGTCGTTAGCACGGTCCGCTTCTTCTTTCGCTGCCATTGCGGCTGCTTCTGCTTCTTGAGCCTTCATTTCAGCGGCGGCTTTGTCACTCTTAAGTGCTTCAACTTCGCTTGTTAGTTGAGCGACTTGGTTAGTTAGTTGATCCATTTCTGACACTGCAGCTTCTTCTGGCTCTGAAGAACAACCGGCTAAAATGAAAACTGAGGCTGCAGCTGCGATTAACGTCTTATTCATAAGAACTCCTTGCTTATTTATCATCAAAAGATGCGCTATACATTCTTTATCATATAGTCGCTTCAATAATGATTGTAGCGACTAATTTTTTAACTGCAAAAACAATAACTAAAGAAATTGCTAAATTTTTGAGCTAATTAGCTCAGTATCACGATCTGTCTCATTTATGAGATGAGAGATTTGGCATCCGATTTTAAGAGATTTATCGCAGCCATCCCTTTGTTAGCAATGCATAGAATGTTTTAGCTAACGACAGATAAAGAGATAAATTTAATGTGATCTCTATCCTTATAAAGTACTTTCGCGGTATCATGTCACGTTAAATTAATTTTATTCAATACCATCATGACTGGAGAGTCCTTTGCACTTTAAAGATTTAGGCTTAGATAATCGCTTACTGAAGAACTTAAAACATTACGACTTTAAGAAAGCGACAGAGATCCAATCGAAAGCGATCCCTGTTGCTATTGCCGGTAAGGATCTATTGGCTTCATCAAAAACGGGTTCAGGTAAAACATTGGCGTTTGTGTTGCCAATGATTCACAAAGCATTAAAAACCAAAGCGTTTTCTGCTCGTGATCCTCGTGGTGTAATTTTGGCTCCTACTCGTGAGCTGGCTAAGCAAGTTTACGGTGAATTACGTAGCATGCTAGGTGGTTTGTCTTACGAAGCGGCGCTTATCTTGGGTGGCGAGAACTTTAACGACCAAGTTAAAGCACTGCGTAAGTACCCTCGTTTTATCGTTGCGACTCCAGGCCGTCTTGCTGACCACCTAGAACATCGTTCATTGTTCCTAGATGGTGTTGAAACGCTAATCCTTGATGAAGCGGACCGTATGCTTGATCTGGGTTTCGCTCCAGAACTTCGTCGCATTGCCAATGCAGCTAAACACCGTCGTCGTCAGACTCTAATGTTCTCTGCAACGTTAGATCACGCTGAAGTAAACGGCATTGCTAATGAAATGCTAGACGCACCTAAGCGTATCTCTGTTGGTGTTTCTAACGAGCAGCACTTAGATATCACACAGAAATTCTACTTATGTGATCACCTAGATCACAAAGAAGCGATTTTAGACCGTGTACTGGAAGAAGCTGAATACCGTCAGGTAATGATCTTCACAGCAACACGCGCTGATACTGACCGTTTAACAGATAAGTTGAACGAGAAGAAACTTAAAGCGGTAGCACTGAGCGGTAACCTAAACCAAACGCAACGTAATGCTATTATGAGCCAGTTCGAGCGTGCGGTTTACAAGATATTGGTAACGACCGATGTTGCTTCACGTGGTATTGATATTCCAAACGTGAGCCACGTTATCAACTTTGATATGCCTAAGCATACGGAAGAGTACGTGCACCGTGTAGGTCGTACTGGCCGTGCGGGTAACAAAGGCGACGCGATTTCTTTGGTTGGTCCGAAAGACTGGGACAGCTTCAAGCGTGTTGAACTTTACCTTCAACAAGATCTCAACTTCTCTGTACTTGAAGGCCTTAAAGGTAAATTCAAAGGTATTAAGCCACGTAAACCTGCGTTTGCTAAAGGCGGCCCTGCTAAGAAGAAGACCAACACTCAAGCGAAGAAAACGCCGAAGAAACCGGTTAAACGTGATAAGAGCTTCCACCAAAATGTGGCAGTGGGTGACACAGTGTTTATCCCTAAGAAGAAAGTCGCGCCAAAAGTGGATGACGAGTAATCACCAGCCAGTTTAGAAGCGTTTTTTTGTAAAACTGACATAAATAAAAACCGCCAATATTAGGCGGTTTTTTTGTATCTCGACTTTCTCTAAGCCATTAGCTTCAGGTAATTAGCTAGAAATCGAACGTCGAGAACGAATACGCCAAGATGTGGTCTGCAATGTATTTATGTGTGGCTGTCGTTGGGTGTGTCACGCCCCAGAATACATAGCTGTCTGAACCATAGGTGGCACAGTCATTGGTTAAGCTATGGCTTCGTAAGTAGTCAGCGGCTGAGCTTCTGTTGAGGTCAAGACAAGCGTCACTCGCATTTCTAAAACCATGTAGTTCAGGATTATCAGTAATGCTGGCGAACAACGCACTCGCATCGAACAACACCATGTTTTTACCCATGCTTTGGTAATATTCAGCCTGCGCTTTAATGAACTGGTTGAACTCTAAGATCTTTCCTCGGACTTTGATGATCTCTTGTTCGGTTGAATATTTGAATTGTGGTGCTTTGGTCGCATCGGGCAATGTGAACAGTAAGATGTTGCTCGCACCAGACTCGGTTAGTCGGATAAGAGCGCTGCTGAAATCGGCTTTAACATCGGCGACTTCTCGATCGTAATTCATAAAGTCATTGAGCCCGAACTCGAGCGTAAATAGGGTGTTTTCAGGGCGATAGTTTTTAGCGACTTTCATGTAGGTTAAGTAGGAAGTGACTTGGTCATAGACACCAGTCAGTGCGACATATTGGTTAGTGCCTGCTGCACCACCAACGGCCCAGTTATAAAGAGGAACGTCTTTGGCTTTGGCTAAATATTCCGTCCAAACCAAACCGTTTGAGAAATGCCCTAGAAACCATGAATTCGCATTGGGGAAAACCCATTGAGATCCGTTAAATAGATTCCCAGTATCAGAAAGGCTATCACCAAAAGTAACAATGCGATTAATGGTATTGGATTGAACTGCGTTATCGTTGGTCCAGATTGAATGGTTGTAAGAGAAGCGATTGTTTGCGGCAAAATAGGTGATGTCTGCGGCGTCATGCTGGATGTCGAGCGTCTCTTCACAGCGTTGTTTGATTTCAGATTGCGGGGCATCGCTGTAGAACATGTTTTTGAATGAAACAGAAGACCACCAATAACCGTTGATCGTGTAATAGTCCCCGTCTTCTTTTTTCGCCCATTTCCAATCGGTAGCGGCAGAGTCATGCGACGCATCGGTTCGATACCAACATCGAACATAAGAGTAAGTTTCTGAGCCTTGCGTGCTTAGTACTTGAGCAGATGTTATAGATTCAGGTGTTGGTATTAGATCTTCAGCGGCATAAGCACCAAAAGGCATGGTTAACGCGAGTATTAAAGCCGTATTTTTCATCATTGTGTTCTCTTTTTATTTTGAGGTGAGCCAACGGAAACGTTGTTGCTTGTTGATAAGTGAATAACTAAATGACTGGTACGACCTATACAGAAAACTAATAATTCAAGTCAATACATTCAAACTATTGGAGTGTTATTACTGGCATAAATATCAAATTTCCAACGGGTTTATGGTTGATAAATAACGGTTTAAACGCTTGAACGTTTGTCATTGAGCTTTTGAACTTTGCGAATGCTAGGTTGATATTTTAATTCGTTTACTGAAAGTGCGAGTTCATGTGATTACGTTAAATGTTAATTTAATCAATTAGTTAAAATCTTTGCTTTAGATCCTAATCTGTTTGTATTGATGTTAATCACTACTGTTTAATTCCAGTTCAATCTCACAAATATCGAGTCGCTATTTTCTGTTTTATAAAATCATCAACTACGGTTCTTTTACTCATCAGAGGTCTAATCTGTTTAAGGAAAGAGCATTGAAAAAGATATTAATTTGGACGATAGCTTGTCTATCCAGTTTTGGTGCCTATGCAGGAACGAGCGCATCGGCATTAGAAGTCAGCGGATACACTGAAACGAAATATCCCATTGTGTTGGTACATGGCTTGTTTGGTTTCGATACATTGGCAGGTGTCGACTATTTCTATGGCGTACCTGAATCGCTGACAAAAGATGGCGCGAGCGTATACGTCGCTCAGGTTTCTGCGACCAACAGCTCTGAAGTTCGTGGCGAACAGTTACTGGCTCAAGTTGAAACACTTTTAGCGGCAACCGGAGCTAGTAAGGTGAATCTGGTTGGACACAGCCATGGCGGGCCGACTGCACGCTATGTGGCATCCGTTCGTCCAGACCTGGTTGCATCAGTGACAAGTATTGGTGGTGTTCATAAAGGCTCTAAGGTGGCCGATTTAGTTCGTGGCACCGTACCTGAAGGCTCAGCCACAGAAGGTATTGCGGTTAAACTTGCTGGTGGATTGACTACGCTCATCAACCTGTTATCTGGTGGAACGGATCTTGACCAAGACGGTCTCGCATCTCTTGAGGCTCTTACGACAGAAGGCTCGCTTGCATTCAATCAGTTTTACCCTGAAGGCGTTCCAACATCTGAGTGCGGTGATGGTGAATGGCAAGCAGGTAACGGCGTTTATTACTACTCCTGGACAGGGTCATCCACTTTTACCAACCTTCTTGATCCTACCGATGGAGCAATGACAATCCTTGGCTTAGCCTTCAATGAACCGAATGATGGGTTAGTGGGGGCGTGCAGCGCGCACTTGGGCAAAGTGATTGGTGACGACTATAAAATGAATCACCTAGACGAAATTAATGGATTACTGGGCATTCACCATCTCTTTGAGACCGATCCTGTAACGCTTTATCGTCAACACGCCAATCGATTGAAGCTGGCCGGCCTTTAGGTTGCCTATCCATTTATTAAGACCTTAAGGAACACATAATGAAAAAGACCGCCATTTTGTCGATAACCACGATAGCCCTGATGAGTACAGCGGCGGTCTTTTTGTATCCAACCTTTTTTCCTGTTAAGACAGACGAGCTAAATTCAAACAAAAGAATAGAACACAGCGCCTCCTCTTTGAAGGCAACCTCTCAACAAGATACCGAAATCGATAATGCATCAGCTAAAGACATGATGGAATATTTCGTGTCAGGCAATACAGAATTAACCCTCGAAGATATTCGTGACAACGTGGCGAAACACCACGATCAATCACAAAGTGCCGTTGTCGATGAAGCACTGTTTACCAAATACCTTGAATATAAATCGGCACTGACCTCGTTGGATGTTCAGTTCGACACTACATCAATCTCAGCCGAAGACTTACAAGCACTTAATCAAGCGCTACTCGATCTCCAGGCGCAATTCTTTAGCCAGAGCGAAATAAGCATTCTGTTTACTCATGACAATCGCATGAGAGAAATCGCTTTAGAAAAGTTACTTCTGAAACAAGAGGGCTTAGGTGAGCAAGACTATCAACAAAGGATGGATGCTTTGATGTTAGAACAGCCTGATTACGTTCAAACGAGCCATCAGAATCAGGTCTTGCTGCAACAGTTATCAAGCTCTGAGGGGCTTGATCAACAAGATAAATACTTACAGCGAAATGAACTCGTAGGCGAAGAAGCTGCGCAAAGGCTTGAAGCGCTCGACCAACAAAGAGCTGAATTTGAAGAAGCCTTGGAAGTTTACCAATTAGAACGAAACGACATTCTCAACGATGCTGCGCTGTCACAGATAGAACAACAAGAAACGATCGCTGATCTTAGGGTCGCACACTTTCCTTCAAAGCAGATTCGAAGAGTAGAAGCGATAGAAAGGATCTGGGACAAAGATCTTGGTGAGTAGGTTTGCTGAGCCAACGTGTTAGTTAAATGTATAGATTAAGCTTGTTGAATTAAGTCGTTTCCTAAAATCAAGTAAACGATTGCTTGTTCTATAATTGGCCATGAATTTGCCGCCAAGAAACATTATTGACTAAGTTATCACTCTTATTTGAATATAAATTTCCCCTATGGTTGCAATAGCAAGCCATCATTAATTGATGCATTCCTCGTGATTCAAATCACACATTTATGCAAATGATAATTGATCTCATTATCGTTTAAGTGCAGTATACGCGAAATTTATTAAATTAGCGTATGGATTTGTTGTATTTATGAAAGCGTTTGTGTTGTTAGCTTTTGCTCTCTTGCTGACGGGAGAGGTTAGTGCTTCTGATCAATTTTCCTGGCTCAGAGATGATTCTCGTAGCGGGAGCAATGTGCTCAAGTATCTTGAACAACAAAATAACAAAACTCACCAGTATCAAGAACGTATTCAATCTTTGAGTGAATCTCTACAAAAAAATTGGTATGACAACCGTCCTAATCGAGCTGACAAACCATGGCAGGAAATTGGTGGGTATGAATATGCGATCCTAGATCGCGATGGTAAGAGATCCTTGCTATCACGGTTAGTTGGGAGTGAAGATTTTACTGAGTTACTTAACATTGATGCTCGATCTGCTGAATTTGACTATTACCAATTAGGCGCTTGGACACTAGACTCAACCAGAACAAAACTTGCGATCGCTGAAGATGTGACAGGGGCAGAACAGTACCGAGTGAGTGTTGTTGATCTTCAATCTCATCAAGTTATTTCTGTAGCCCAAAATGTAGACAGTTCACTGGCATGGTCTAAAGATGGATTGTCTCTGTATTTGATTCAACTTGAAAAACAGACCTCAAAACCTTATGCGTTAGCGAAATACTTCTTAGATCAGTCAGATCCCATTCAGCTACTAGAAGAGTCAGATTCTGCTTGGTTACTGTCGTATTACCTATCAAGTGATACTCAATTTGCTGTGGTACAGGCAAACAGTAGTAGTTCAAGTGAGCAGCGCTTATTAAACCTTGATTCTGGGGAAATATCTCAACCCGTTTTGCCACGTAAAGTTGGCGTGGAATACTACGTTGATGTTTCTGGCTCTCGTTTATTCGTCAACAGTAACCATACACGCAGTCATTTTGCATTTTACTCTGTACCGCTGAACCAAGCTTCACAAGTAGAGCAATGGACTACCGTCTTTGAGCCGGCAGATGAATCCAGAATCAACAACTTTTATTTGTTTGAATCTGGCCCTGTGGTTATTAGTCAGAGTGGGGCAACTCAGTCCTTACATTTCTTTGATAGCAGCAACAAATATCGTTTAAGCCAACCAGTAACCGAGGTGGACCAGGTTGCTTGGGTGAGCCAAGTTGGCGACTACGCGAGTAATAAACTGCATATTAGAAGTATGTCTCTTACCCAACCTGCTACGTGGGCAAGCTTAAATACGGGTTCTCTAAAACGAGAATTATTCTCTCAAGATCATTACCCTCAATACCAACAATCAGCGTATCAAACTGAACAAGTTATGGTGAATTCTGGCGAGGTATCGATCCCCGTTACTCTGGCTTATCGTAAAGATAAACTCACTCAGGATACTCCTGTATTTTTGTATGGATACGGGGCATATGGTGTGACGATGAAGCCCTACTTTATGCCTCAAATTATCAGCTTACTTGATGAAGGTGTTATTTATGCGATTGCGCATGTTCGCGGTGGGGGCTTCTATGGTGACTCTTGGTATCAAGCAGGTAAGGGGATTAAAAAAGAAAATGCCATCTTGGATTTCATCGCCGTTGCTCGTAATTTGACTACATACAATCTAGGTAAGCGTTCTATTTATGCGATGGGTGGCAGTGCTGGTGGAACTCTTGTTGCGGCAGCTCTAAATCAGGCTCCTGAATTATTTAATGGTGCAGTCCTCAAAGTGCCATTCGTCGATGTAGTAAACAGCATGTCTGACTCCTCTTTACCATTAACCGCTCAACAATACGGTGAGTGGGGTAACCCTAGTGTCGCCGATGAATTAAAGGCAATGGAAGAATACGACCCTTATTTGAATCTTAGAGAACAAAATTACCCACCGATTTTAATTCAAGTTGGCCTCAACGACCGCCGCGTTCCTTATTGGGAAGGGGCTAAGTATTACGCGAAACTTAACGAGCTTACGACCGGAAGCGGGCCCTATCTGTTAGCGACAAACTTTACTCAGGGGCACTCGACCGACAGGCGGCGCTCCCAGTCACAACAAGCGTTTGAGTACGCATTTCTTTTATCACTTACCCTGAAAGACATTAAAGCGGAGCAGTAAATGAAGCTTTCCCCCCTATCAGCGGCAGTACTGAGCGTACTTGCTGCCAACCTCGTGCACGCCGAATCCGAGGTTTATCACTTTGAAGAAGTGATCGTAACAGCGAATAAAATTGAACAGCCACTATCTGAAGTTGCAGGTTCAGTTGCCGTGATTACTGGTGAAGAACTCGAAAAAAAGGGCGCAACAGAGCTTTATGATGCAATAAAGAGCGAACCGGGAGTCAGTGTTTCTGGGGGAGCCGGGCGACCTCAAAATATCACTATCCGCGGAATGACTGGTAACCGTATCTTGATTGTTAAAGACGGAATAAAGTCTGCTGATGGCTTTGGCGCCAATGACCTCAATGACAAAATTGGGCGTAACTCGTTTGATATGTCTAACCTCGAAAGTATTGAGGTTATAAAAGGGGCGAGTTCATCTGTATTTGGTTCGGGTGCTATTGGTGGTGTGGTAGTGGTTCGGACTAAAAAACCGGGGGATTATCTCGACAACGAAGACTTCTATAGTGATGTCTCAGCAACCTACACCGGTATCAGTAATAAATACAAAGGCGCGACAAACCTTGCTTTTCGTTCGGGAAAGTTTGAAAGCTTGATAAACCTTTCTTATTGGGAAGGTGAAGAAACTCGTAATTTTGACGAAGACTTATATAACCGAGACATAGATGGTGTCGGTGGTGGTTATACGCTGAATTACTGGTCAAGTGATGCATTAATGCTTAAAGGGAATGTTGAGTACTATAAAGAGAATCTGAATAGAAAAGAGGGCACCTCTAAGATCCAAAAAGATGGCAAGTGGGATACTGAAGATTTTGATCAACAATCCTATACCGAGACTTTTTCTGCGTATGCGGGCTTTGAGTACCTTCCTTCCAATACTTGGTTCGAGGAATTGGATGCCAAGATCTATTGGCGTGATATGACTAATGAAGATACCACCAATCGTTTGATGTCTCGAACCAACAACAACGTTTCTGAGTTACGCAGAACGATTGATGTTCGTGGTTTTACCGATCAGCTTCTTGGTGTAAACGCCGATTTCATTAGTGCATTCCAACATCGCAACATGAGTCATACCTTGTCTTATGGCGTGAATATGGAGACCAACCTCCATGAGCGTCCAAGTCAATCTTCTGTTTTAGATTGGAACGGAGTGTCACTTAACACGGATGTGCCTTTTGCTCCCGCTCGCTCGTATAACTTTGCCGCCTTTATTCGTGACGCGATTGAAATTGACCATTGGACTGTGACGGCAGGTGCTCGTTTTGATTTACACCAGTTGAAACCTGAGTCACAGAACACGATCAATGGCTATGAAGTGAAGGAACAAAATTCGAGTGAGTTTTCTCCTAGCTTATCGGTGAGTTATCAGTTGACGGACTCGTTAAATACATACCTTTCTTACAATCACGGCTTTAGAGCTCCGGGTTATGACAAAATTTATGGTTACCAGAACCATGATTTTGTCCCAATCACCCCATTTGTCATTGTGCCGAATATGGATCTAGAGGCCGAAACCAGTGATTCGTTCGAATTAGGCAGTAAGTTTGATAATGGACAAACGCAGCTTTACGCGGCCGTTTTCTATCAAAAGTTCGATAATTTTATCGACGTTAAACAGATCACGTTTGTGCCGGACTCAAATACAGGTAACTACTACAAGCAGTATCAAAATGTAAATGGAGTCGAGACGTATGGCATTGAAGCTTCAGTTGCTCATCGTTTAAGCGAGTTTTGGAGTGTGAGTACCAAGGTTGGTTACGTTGATGGAGAAGACGAAGATGGAGAAAAAGTTCGTACACTCACACCTTGGGAAGGTAATGCTGAGATAGCTTATGACGACAACGCTATCTCTGCTTATGCGCAGGTCAATTGGGCACAAGCTATGGATAACGTACCTCAATGTGAAGATGACTTAGGTATCGTTACCGATTGTGCGACGACCGCTGGCTGGGCGAGTGTCGATTTAGGTTTGAGTTACTCTTGGAACTTTGGCTTGGATGTTAGCGCCAATGTGATCAACCTATTTGATAAAGAATACATCCGATACCAAGATGTTGCGGGTATTGCGGACAGCAATAAACTTTACTCTACAGAACCTGGTCGTTACTTCACTGTTAACGCCAAGTATGAGTTTTAAGGAGGACATATGAAGAAGAGTTCTCTTTATCTTGCTTTGTGCTTAGCTTCTGCAACAAGCAGTGCCGCTGAATGGGATTACCCAATTGGCAGCACCGTTGTGACAACGCAACAAGAAGCTAAGGCTTATTTGGAAAATGCTTATCCTGAGGTTGGTACGCTAAGGTTTCGCTATGAAACACAGTCTAAATTGGGGAACCACTACAATTTCGATGTATTGATCGAAGGTGAGTATCAACAACAGAAGTCTATGGTTCTTTCCACGAATACTGACCAACAGGTGTTACGTGTTTTCAGAAGCTTAGAAAATACCGTGTTACTTAACGGAAATCCGACAACGGCTGCTGAGTTAGAAGCTCCTCGTTTATTAGAAGCAGAACGTCCGCCGAGCTTAAGCAGTGGGCAAGTTGTTGCGACTCATGTGAACGTGTTCAGTCCAGACTTGAG
Source organism: Vibrio sp. Isolate33 (assembly GCF_022397895.1). Taxonomy (NCBI): domain Bacteria; kingdom Pseudomonadati; phylum Pseudomonadota; class Gammaproteobacteria; order Vibrionales; family Vibrionaceae; genus Vibrio; species Vibrio sp. Isolate33. Next base: position 166,327 of record NZ_JAKEUP010000003.1, on the reverse strand, counting down.
AACTATGGACAGGTCTGCGCCACCAGAAACGCTATTAACGGATGTGAGCCAGTATCCTAACTCTCCGAGCTACGTCCAAACGGATGTGGAGGTGTTGAACCATAGTGATGGAATCTACCTTACTAATGATCGTGTCTCTCAGGTTGATGCAGCTGCCTTATACTCAATTGACCCTGACTCGGGTGCTGTAACGAACCGTGATGCTTCAAATTTCCTTGCAGCTGAAGGTGTCACTAAGTTTACTGACCTGGCTGATTTACAAAATGTAGATTGGCAAGACACGCGATTCCCACAGTTGATGGTTTTTGCTCACCTTGATCAGTCTTTGCGTTATATCAGTAGCTTGGGCTTTGATGTGTTTGATGCACCTCTTGAGTTCGATGGTAGAGGACTATCTGCAGATAACTCGACTTACTACTACGGTCCTAAAGCAACTCTGTTTGGTGTCGGTGGTGGTTCTCCAGATGCATTAGACGGCGACGTCATTCTGCATGAGCTTGGGCATGGGATTCATTATCACATAGTAAAAGATTGGGCTTATGGTCATACCGGTGCAGTCGGTGAGGGTTTTGGTGATTACTGGGCGGGTAGCTTTAGCTTTCGTACTCAATATGAAAATGCCCAAACTCGTGGACAAGAGTTCGAGATTGATACCGTCTTTAACTGGGATGGCTACTTTGGCGTAAGAAATACCACTCGCAGCCTTTGGAACCAAAGAGCACGGTACTTTAGACAAGCGGAATATCGCCCCCATGAAAGTGTTGCGGGTGAGCTAGGTGATGAGCTTTGGTCAACGCCGTTGTTCCAAGCTCTGAAAGCATCGGTTGAACAGTATGGTGAGCTCGCTTTTAAAGAGTTCGATTCAATCATACTTGAGTCTATGTACGGGCTCGGTCGAGGGGTGAAAATGCATGATCTAGCTGAGAGCACACTGTTTGTGGCTCAACAGCTCTATCCTAATCGAGATTATGCCGAAATATTGAAGCAAAAGTTTGATGTGCATGGACTGATCATCGAGCCATTTAAAGTAGAGGTTCCTGATCATTATGTTGACCCAAAGAAGCCGTTGACGATTGAGTTGTACCCGACGTTAAGACAGGCTCAAGTCGATGGCGAAATTAATATTTCAGAATTGGTGAAGTCGTTTGTGAGTCCTCCGGTTAACCAACTAACGATTGAAGCGACACTTCCTACAGGCGAGGTGTGTGGTTCTTCAGTCACCATGAATACGAATGTCGACTATCGATACAGCGACACACTCAAATCACAAAAGTGGCAGCATGATTTGCCCCTTGTATATGGCTTGCCTGTACTCGAATCCGATATCAAAGAGTTGGATAGCTATCTTCCCGATAGCCGATTTAGCTCGACTAATCAGCCGATCGTTGGCTTTAAAACATTCAATTTCACACTAAGTGGAACGGATCAGATCGCAGACGAAAATTTCGGTATGTATTTAGAAATCGAGCATCCTCGTTTAAGCGACTTAGTGGTAACTCTGATTTCACCGAAGGGAACTCGAGTTGATTTACTTAACCATAAGTCGACACGCTTTTCTGGCTTTGATGGCTACTTCACACTCAAGCATGACTCGGTTCTTGATTCGTTTAAGGGTGAGCCTATTAATGGGTCTTGGCGTTTAGAAATTGCCGATTATGTAAATGGTGAAACTGGGAGCTTAAAGCGCTGGGGTCTCGGCACTATTTCGAAATACGAATGTGGAGAAACGACGACTTCACCTCAAGAACCAACAGCTACCAATAGCTCTTCTGGAGGCTCAGCTTCACCTATCTTGATTCTATTTATGTCTTTGCTTTCGTTAGGCAGGTCATTTGCTACACGTTACTTGCCTCAAATGGCAAGGCTCTTTAAAAACAAAACAAGAAGATAACTCTATGAAACCTCAATTGACTATTTTGGCCATCTCTTTGGCCCTAGCTGGCTGTGGTGGTTCGGGCGGTTCCGATACCTCTGCATCGGCAGCACCAACCTACACAGTTTCAGGTACAGTGACAGCACAGAATGTAGATTTACAAAGTAAGGTCTGTGCAGACATCAATCAAAACTACATGTGTGATAGTGGAGAGCCAAGTTCGACGGCTAGCGCGAATGGCGAATTTAGTATTACTAGTACTAAGAAGTCGATTTTATCTGTTCCTTTATTAGCTCAAGTGGTTACGGGGATTGCAGCCAATAACACGAGCGGTTCTGCATCTTCTTACGCTTATATTGCAGCTCCCGGTCTTCAAAAAAATACGGGAAATGAGATTAATGGTATTAGTTCATTGTTGGCGGGTTATGTTGCAGATGGACTGACGGTTGCTGAGGCCAACAGCAAATTAAAAGCTCAGCTCGCGAAAAGTGGTATCTCTATTTCTGGTGACATACAAGACGATTTATCTGCGTCTGAGCTCGCGAGTTTGGAGCAAAATATCGTATCAACAATTAAGGCGTTTAAGCACTCGAATCGTGCATTCATGCTCGCTCAGTTGAGTGCGAAATTTGATAAGAGTGCGGCTGATTATGTAAATGGCGTGCTCACAAATGATGAAGTTACCGCTTTTGCTAATTTCTTAGAAGGTGAATTGAAAGCTGCCACAGCATTGAATGATACTGGTGTTCTACGCTATTTCTCAGATATCGATGATACACAAAATGTCGCTGAGCCACAGAGTTCATTCCCAGGTCAAGATGCAGAATACGGCTTTGATAAAACGGAGCTGAATAGCAATACTGGCAATGGTTTCCAGTTTGCAAAGTTAGATTCAAGTGGTCAGGTGCTTGCTGATGATGCTGCACAGTGGTCTTGTGTCCTCGATCAACGCAGTGGCTTGATTTGGGAGTCGAAAACGGATGATGAAAACTCTGTTCAATATAAAGATCGGATCTTAGCGCTAGAGTTACCTGGATTAGTAACGCCTTACGATCAGGATGTTGATCTAGCGACGTGTAAAACGAAAGGTGATGCGATATGTACCACTCAAGATTACGTTGAGCATATCAACGTAATGAACTTATGCGGTAAGTCAGATTGGCGTTTACCAACGTTCCATGAGTTCTACAACTTGCTCGACTTCGGTGAGACAGAAACCAACTCGGATGGTGAAGTTTATGGTTTAACTTACAAGTACTTCCCACATCAAACCCTTGGTATTGACTATACGGCTTACACTGGTTCGGTATGGACTCAATCCATTACTTATAGCCAATATACGAACACAGCTGTTGAAGGTGGCTTCTATTATAACGAGATTGGAACTCAGGGAGCAGATAGAGGGGTTGTTGGTTCCATAGAGATCTATTCAGGTGATGTTGATTCTTCAGATAATTATGATTCGTACCAATTCCCAGTTCGTTTAGTTTCACTACAAGGTCAATAGATATGAAAAATTTACTCTCAATAACTTTAATTGGCCTATTTTCTGCGGGTGCAATGGCACAAGAATGCAGCCTAGATATGGAAAAATCGGCTCCAAGTACGCGCTATGTAGCGAACGATAATGGGACGTTTAGTGATGAACTCACAGGGCTGACTTGGATGCGTTGCCAGCTGGGGAAAACTTGGGATGCAAAGACGTTAGCTTGTAGTGGACCAGCTGAAACCTACCACTGGCAGAGTGCACTTGCGATGGTTGAATCAATTAATGACCAGAGCGGTAGTCATGCGTTGCATCAGTTCTCAGGTGTAAAAGAATGGCGTATGCCAAACATCAAAGAGTTAGTGTCATTAAAAGAAGTGGCCTGCCACTCTCCAGCAATAAGTCACAAGGTGTTCGGTGATACGTTTAACGTTGAAGCAGGAAACTTGGCTTCATTTATATGGAGTTCGACTCCTGCAAGTGATGGACAGAGCGTGATGACGTTTGATTCCATTAATGGTGAGGTTTATCAGTACAACGCTGCGCAATACAAGTTTAGTGTTTTATTAGTTGCAGAATGAATTAGTTCTTAAGACGTAAATAAAAAGGCCGTGGTTTTCCACGGCCTTTTAGGTTTTGGTAAACAGGTATTAACTTAAAGCCTAAACCTTAGCCCCTAGACCTTGAAACTTATACTTTAAAATAGTCCAACTGCTGCTTCTGTTGCTCAGCTAGGTTAGATAGCTCATGGCTTGCTGCTGCGGCTTGAGTAATACCGGTTACGTTTTGGCTTACCAAGCTGTAGATGTTTGAGATATTACGGTTGATGTCTGACGTCACTTGGCTTTGCTCTTCTGCGGCAGAGGCTACCTGAGTGTTAATCTCCGTCATATCCGTTACCGAGTTAGCAATGCCTGAAAGGGCCGTGCTCACTTCCGCTGTCAGTGTTTGGTTGTGCTCTAGCATTGCTAGTGAGCTGCTCATGCTCTCGTTAGCGTTGCCAGATTGAACCTGCAAACCTTCAATAATAGTTTGGATCTCTTTGGTTGAATCTTGAGTGCGTGCTGCCAGCATTCGAACTTCGTCAGCAACAACCGCGAAACCACGGCCACTTTCACCCGCACGCGCTGCTTCAATTGCTGCGTTGAGCGCAAGCAGGTTGGTCTGTTCAGAGATGCTTTGAATCACCTCAATCACTTTACCAATCTGCTCTGAATGCTCTTTTAGCGTGCCGACAACGTTAGCCGCTTCGCTAAGTTGAACCGCCATTTGCTCGTTAGCTTGGTTGCTCTCATTAAACAAGCTCATGCTATGTGTCGCCATTTCGTCCGCTTGTTTAGACGCCGAATCAGCTTGTACTGCGTTCTCGTTCACGTTTGCTGCTGTGCTTTCTAACTGGTTCACGGCAGAAGCGACTTGCTCAACTTCTTGCTTCTCTTGGTCTGAGTTAGCGCTTGATTGTGTCATTACCGCAGCTAACTCCGTAGATGCAGAAGCGACTTCGATACTGATTCGAGACAACGAACTTACCGTGTCACGCAGTTGTTCAACGGATTTGTTTACGTCTTGTGCTAGGCGTGAAATCTCGTTATCGCCATACTCTTCCGCTTTAACCAATAGGTTACCTTTGGCTACTTCGCGCATGGTTTCTTGAATATTGCTCAGTGGCTTAACAATGATACCTGCAAGCGTCCAACTGATGACTAATGCAATTGAAAGAATCACGAGTAGGGCAATGGTCGCTGTATTGAGCGTGCTGGTGTGTTGCTGACCATTGATGTCGACTTCTTGAGTCGCAAGTAGATTCAGCTTTTTAGAAAGCGTGTTGATTGCTTGCACCATGTCATTACCTGCGTGACGGTATTGATCGATAGCAACTTGGTAGCGAGCCTCAAAATCAGAAGATAGCGCAGTATCGCCATGCTTTGCTTTTAATAGAGGAAGCATAGTGGTTCGAGAAAAGTCGACATAGTGATTCATCGCGTTACTCATTGCGGCTACTTCATCTTGCATGCCTGGCACTGTGTCTAGTGAATTCAGTAAGCGAGTATTCTGGTCACGCTTTTCATTGAGCGTTGCAACCAGTGTCTTCACATCATCAGCATTGAATAGGCTATAGATCGCTTTGATGCGCATGCCATAGCTGTTGTCGACGATTTCGCTGAGTTCTTCTTTATGTAGGATGAGTTGGTCGGTTGCTGTTGATACATCTTTAAAAGCGTTTTCCAGTTTGTCACCACCGATGATGACACCCGTCAAAAGTAGTACGACAGAAAAGAGTACTGGAATAAGAATTTGTATTTTTATCGATAAGCCACTGAGAAGTTGGCGCATGTATTGTCCCTCTTTGAATAAGTAAATGAGCAGAAGCAATTGTTATTATTGTAATTAGCAGGTGATTCTAACTTCTGAGAATGACAATTCAATCAGTAATAGATTCGATTTTGATATATGCGATAGGTATTTGATAAATATTGAATATTTATTGTACAAACAAGGCTTTACCCTTGGTTTAAGTGGGGTATTTAATACAGGTAAGAGGCTGGTAGTCAGTAATGACAAGGGGTGGTGAGATATTAAGCGTTTTGGTTTGAAGACGTTGCAATTGATATTTTTCGCCTATGAATTCACTTGTTCTATTAGCTCAATGCTATTTAGTAAGGGAAAACCAAGAAAATAAATTGCAGTTGTCATATAGGCTTCAATTTAGTGAAACACAACTGTCACATTCAGATTCTAAAGTGGGCACCGTTCAAGCAAAACACAACATTACGGCAATAACGCCACTAAAGGAAATTTGTGATGAAAAAGACAGTTATCGGTGCAATCGCACTACTAGGCGCTCTAACAGTGAATACAGCTTCAGCTAAAGAAACTATCTCTGTAGTTGGCTCTAACAGTGCTTCTCCACTGGTTGAAGTTTTTGCAGAAACCTACATGAATAAAGGCGAACCAGTGTTCATCGAAATTCAAGCACCAGGTTCTTCTGCAGGCATCAAAGCAGCAAAAAATGGAAGTGCTGACCTTGGTATCTCTTCTCGTGACCTAAAAGAAGAAGAGAAAACAGCTGACCTGAAAGAGCTAGTAATCGCTCGTGACGGTATCGCAGTTGTTGTTAACCCGAACAACGAAGTATCTGCTCTAACTGCTGAGCAAATCACTTCAATCTACAAAGGCGACATCACTAACTGGAAAGATGTTGGCGGTGCTGACAAGCCAATCGTAGCAATCACTCGTGATACTGCATCTGGTACACGTGGTGCATTCGAAGACATCATGAAGCTTAAGAAGACAATTGGCGATAAGAAAGTATCGGCTATCTCTCAACGTGCACAAGTTGCAAACGGTAACGGCGCACTTAAAGTTTCTGTAGCAAGCAACCCATACGCAATCGGCTTTATCTCTCTAGGTACAGTTGACGAATCTGTTCACGCTCTAACTATCGACGGCGCTGCTGCGACTGTAGACAACGTTAAGAACGGTTCTTACAAAGTTGCTCGTCCTTTCCTAGTTCTTTACAAAGATGGCGCTCCATCAGCTGAAACTCAACAATTCCTAGACTGGATGGTTGCAGACGAAGCTCAAGCTATCTCAGCTAAAAAAGGCTACATCACAGTTAACTAATCTTAACTGACTCACTTTTAATTATTGCTCAGCCTGTCTTTAGGCTGAGCCTTTTCTTTCAACTTTGGTTATTTCGAGCTCTTTTTGAGCCACAAAGTTTGAGATTTTATATATGACCATCGCAAATAGTGAAAAGCTTATGAATACTGAAGCGACTCAAATCAATAAGCCGAGTCTGCGCACCAAAAAGCGCGTTGACTGGAGAGAAAGAATCTTCCACGGCTTGTTCTTATCGAGTGCTGTAATCGGCATCGTATCACTAGCCGTTATCGCTTACTTTATCGTTGCAGAGAGTATCCCTGCATTCCAAGAGGCCGGTGTTTCTGGCATCGTTCTGGGTGTTGACTGGTTACCTCCAGCTCTATTCGGTGTTGCAACTATGATTGTTGCATCGATTGTGTCGACACTAGGCGCAGTAGTTGTTGGTGTTCCAGTAGGTGTACTAACCGCTATTTTTATTGCTGAGATCGCTCCAAAGCGTCTTGCAGATATTATTCGACCAGCAGTTGAACTTCTAGCGGGTATCCCGTCGGTAGTTTACGGCTTCTTCGGTCTGGTAATTATCGTTCCAATGATTCAGAACATTTTCCAAGTACCGGCGGGTAACACTATCCTGGCGGGTATCATTGTTCTGGGTATCATGATTCTTCCTACCGTTATCACGGTTTCTGAAACTTCGATTCGTGCTGTACCTCGTACGTACAAAGAAGGTTCACTTGCACTGGGTGCTTCGAAAATCTACACGATTTTTAAGCTACTCGTTCCTGCTGCACGTTCAGGCATTATGACTGGTGTGATTTTGGGTATCGGTCGCGCACTTGGCGAAACGATGGCGATCATCATGGTTATGGGTAACGCGCCAGCAATGCCAGAAGGTATTTTGGACTCGGCTCGTACGCTAACAGCAAACATTGCTATTGAAATGTCTTACGCAAGTGGCGTTCACGCTAACGCACTGTACGCAACAGGTGTTGTACTTCTAGTGTTCATCATGATGTTAAATGGTGCTCTACTTTATCTTAACCGTGAAAAAGCGAAGTAGGCGAGGATGAGTAATATGGATCTCGTAAAACTAAAACAAGCACGTCAAACCAAAGATAACATCCTGAAAGGTTTTATCTGGGCAGCAGCAGCTGTAACCGTTGGTTTCTTATTCTGGATTATTTGGTACATCCTATCGAACGGTCTGCAATACGTAGATTGGAACTTCATCACTGACGATTACACTCGTACTGGTGAAGAGCGTGGTATTTTCCCAATGATCATCGCCACGATCTACATGGTAATTGCATCGATAGCCGTTGCAGCACCACTGGGCATCATGACGGCAATCTACCTAACAGAATATGCGAAAGTAGGTAGTCGATTGGTGAAAGTGATTCGATTCTGTACTGAGTCGCTCGCTGGTATCCCATCGATTATCTTTGGTCTGTTCGGTATGACCTTCTTTGTTTCGATTCTTGGCCTTGGCTTCTCGATTCTATCGGGTGCATTAACGCTAAGTATCTTGATTCTTCCTGTAATCATTCGTACTACAGAAGAAGCATTGATGGCAGTACCACAAACTTACCGTGAAGGCTCATACGGCCTTGGCGCTTCAAAAATCTACACTATCTGGCGTTTGATCTTACCAAGCGCAATGCCAGGTATCTTAACTTCGGTCATTCTTAGTATTGGTCGTGTAATTGGCGAATCAGCACCTGTATTTTTAACAGCAGGTATGGTGGCACGTGTTCCTGAGTCTGTATTCGATTCTGGCCGTACACTAACGGTTCACCTATATAAGCTGACAACAGAGCTATTTACTATCGATGAGTGGAACCAAGCCTATGGCACGGCGACTGTCCTAATCGTATTGGTTCTCTTGATCAACATGGTTACAAAACTGATTGCGAGACGCTTCAACACGGCAACTTACTAAGCTCATTAGCTGGCTCAACCATAACGAGAGCCTCCGTGATAAAGAAAGCATCAAGCTAGACACGAATTTAAGAATTTAGAGATTACGAACATGAACAAATTTGATATTGAGAACCTAGATCTGTTTTACGGCGACAACCAAGCGCTTAAATCTATCAACCTGCCAATTCCAACTCGTCAGGTTACGGCACTGATTGGTCCATCGGGTTGTGGTAAGTCAACGCTACTTCGTTGTTTGAACCGCATGAATGACCTAATTGAAGGCGTTACTATTAAAGGTAAGCTGGATATGGATGGCACAAACATCTACGGCAATATTGATGTGGCTGACCTACGTATCCGCGTAGGCATGGTATTCCAAAAGCCTAACCCATTCCCAATGAGCATCTACGAGAACGTAGCTTACGGCTTACGTGCTCAAGGTATCAAAGACAAGAAGCACATTGATGAAGTCGTAGAAAGCTCGCTGCGCAGTGCGGCACTTTGGGACGAAGTAAAAGACCGTCTTAAAGCACACGCATTTGGTTTGTCTGGTGGTCAGCAACAGCGTCTATGTATCGCTCGTACCATTGCAATGGAACCGGATGTAATCCTGATGGATGAACCAACATCGGCTCTAGACCCAATCGCGACACACAAGATTGAAGAATTGATGGAAGACCTGAAGAAGGACTTCACTATCGTTATCGTAACGCACTCAATGCAGCAAGCGCGTCGTATTTCAGACCGTACTGCTTTCTTCCTAATGGGAGAGCTTGTCGAGCACAACGAAACAAGTGTTATCTTCAGCGAACCAAAAGATGATCGTACTAAAGGTTACGTAAACGGTGACTTTGGTTAATTGATTATTCAATTGCTGTGTTTGGCCTTTTAGCAAAACCAGCACGCTAACTGATACGCAGGTTAGATAATCGAATAGATCGACAGAATTATCACTATAACTATAAGCGATGGAAGTTTTGCCCCACTTTAGGTGGGGCTTTTTTATGCCTTTAAAAAAGTCCCAATGTCGATGAAATTTTGGGCAGGAAGTCCCATTTTTGTAGTCCTTCTCATGCTTGTGATAATGTAAAAAGTGAAATTGCGACCCGCTTAACATCTCATTTTTAGTTACATTGATTGCATATCAAGGCTTCTGTATTTTTGCTGTATTCTCAATAGCCAATGGACGGAAGCTGTGCCTGTAAAAGCCTTTGCAAAACAAATATCTGCTACGCGCGATCACCGTTTGTTGGCAGAGTCTCTTTTCGATTACTTGGCTAAGATGCTTGACCCTAAAGGGGTTGGGATATTTGCTGAGCCAATTCCGGAAAGTGATTCGTTACCCTTGTTTTGTCATGGCGAATTAACCTCTCTTGAGAATTACCCTTCTACATTTTGGCCTTGGGTTTCACAGTTCGATACCGCAGACGGCGTGTTACCTATGGCAATCAATACCTGTAATTGGGAACACATGAAAGTGCTGGGTGGGGAGTCGTTTATCATGATGCTCGACAACGCGCCTGCCTGTAGAACTTATTTAATTGTTCAAAATTGCAATGCTGAGAAGGTTAATCAAACCTTCGACCAAGAACTTGATGTTTTACAGCTCGCGGCTGCTCGTTGGCAATGTATTCGTGCCGAAAAGAATGCGGCCCTTGAGATAAAGCACCGAGACACACGCGAAGCACAGTACCTTGATGAGATAAAGCTACGAGAGCTGTTTGTTGAGAACATGAAACTGGTTCATCAAGTCGCGTTAGAGCTTTCTAACCCTGAATCTCTGGATGCCTTGTACAAGGCTTCGGTTGAAGCTGTCCGTGACCGTTTGGGTTTTGATCGTGCGATCTTCATGTTGCTCGATATGAAGAAGCGCTGTTTCAGTGGTACCTATGGCACTGACGAAGCGGGCAAGACAAATAGCGAGCATCATACTCAATACGACTTGCATCAACTTGAAGCCGAGTACATTGAGGCATTGTCCGATAATCATAACAATCTCGTCATTATAGAGAACGCGCCCCTATACACAGAAGGGAAGGTCGTTGGGCAAGGCTGGAACGGTATGCTTATCTTGCGCGAAGGGGACAAACCTGTCGGCTGGATCGCCATGGATAACTACATTCATCGTTCCCCGATTACCAATTATCAAAAGCAGATGCTTGAGTCTTTTGGTTCTCTGCTTTCTCAGATCTACATCCGTAAGCGTCAAGAGCAGAACATACGTATGCTGCACTCGAGTATGGTTGAGCTGTCTCGCTGCGACAGCGTCAGTGAAGTCTGTAAGTCCGCGGTCAGTTTTGCTATTCAGCATTTAGGCATTGATCGATTAGCGGTGTTCCTCACTGATAAAAACTGTAGCTACATGCAAGGCACATGGGGTACTGATATTAAAGGCGACATAGTCGATGAGTCTTATTATCGCTCTGAGCTGGTGGAACGTGACATCGTAGCCGCAGCGCGTGCTTGCCCTAACCAAGTGGCGTTTGAAGAATCAGTCCCTATTTATCACGATTTTAATATTGTTGGCGTCGGTTGGACGGCAATGACCATGCTCACCACAAACACGGGTGAGCCGATTGCGTTTATTGCAGCCGATAACCTGTTAACTCGTAGCCCATTAACCTCACAGCTGCGTGAAGTAATCCGTATTTTTGCTTCAAGCCTCGCTGAGGTGCTGCAAAGAACCATGGCTCAAGAGGAGTTGAAGAAGCTCAATGAAACTCTGGAGCAGGAGGTCAGTAAGCGCACTCAAGAGCTAGAGTTGGCGAATGAGCAATTGGATATTATTTCTAAATTAGACCCTCTGACACGCCTTGGAAACCGTCGTATGTTGTCGCAGGTTCTAGAAGATTTGAACTGCGACGATCAAGGTGCCTTTGCCACACAACATGAAATTACATTTGGGTTAATTTTGGTCGACTTGGATCATTTTGGTTTGTACAACAGTGTTTATGGTCATACTGAAGGTGATGCGGCTTTACGAACCATCGGCAAGATACTTAATGCACATGTTCATAGTGATAAGGAAACCTTCTGTCGTATTGGCGGAGAAGAGTTCATGTTGTTGATGATCGGCACTAATCATTCTGAAACGAAGCAGCGTGCAGAATCGATTAGAAAGTGCATTGAAGAGGCGAAAATCCTGCACTGTGAAAGTAGCACTAGCCCATATCTAACCGCATCAGTCGGGTATGCCTCGATAACTTCTGATCAGCACCAATTTGATTTTGACCTGCTTTACGGCAAGGCGGATAAGGCCTTGTATCAAGCTAAAGATTCAGGGCGAAATAGAATAGTCTCAGCCTTGAAGCGAAAAAAAGTCGCAGTTTCAATCTCTTAGTCTGGTACCTGTTTCTTCTTAGCGTAAAAACGAAAGAAGCCGTGATGCTCACAATGTGGTCATCACGGCTTCTTTTTTCGCCAAATTAAAGTTTTTCGGCTGAATTAAAGCGTTTCTAGTGAGCTTTTAGGCGTTTTGCTAGAGACTCGCTTTGGCTTCTTAATTGCTTTGATTGCCTCAGAAGGGTCCCATGATGAGGTTGTCGAGCTAGCTTCACCATAAAGGTTTTGGTTTAGCTTGCCTAGCTCAGCTTCAACGACTTCTAACGTCTCATCACTCAAGTCTGGGTTTTCAGCTTTCCATTGCTCAAATAAGGTTCTGGTCATCACGCCATCTTTCGATTTTAGAGCTTCAATAAGCGCTTCTGCTGTATCCGATTGACGTTTAACAGTGTGTGTTGGTTTTGTCATTACACCGCGGCGTGACCAGAAGTAGAAAGCCATTGCTGAGCTGATCAACCATAAGACAGCGAACAGAGCGGTCAGATAAGGCCAGAACCCCGGGCTATCAACCGTCACAACCGTCGGGCTGACTTGTTGGGCTGGCGGTGTTGTGACTGGTGGTGTGCTAGATGTCGCACGGTCACTTGCCTTTACCGCCAACTCTAGTCCAAGTGCTTTACTGATTTGCTCCGATTGTGAATCAGTGTTGAACCAAGCTTGAGAAACAGCCGGAAGCGAGATGTTTCCTGCCTCTTTCGGGATCAATACCTGCTTGTAAACCACCACTGCATCGCCTGACTGTGTGGTACCAAATTGCGGCTTCTCTTCATAAACACGAACCGATTTAGGGTAGGTGATATTCAGCTTCGGCAGTTGGTGTTGGGTTAAGTTGCTAGCCGTCATAGTCATGGTACGAGTTAACGAATCACCCGCCTCCATTTCGATGGTTTGGTTGTCGCTTTCCAAACCATTGTTTTTAGTTAGCTCGTTACCTTGGCTATCTGACCATTTTTGAATCAACTTGAAGTTCGATGTTGGTAACCACTCACCTTGGTAGCCTTTTGGCACCTCTTTGACGGTTACATTTAGGGTTTCAACGGGAGTATCGAGTTGGAACAAGCGCGTTGTACTGGAGTTGTTGGTCGAGTAGACAACGGCTCCAGTCAGCTTCGGTCCGTTCAGCTTAAACTGACCAGATTTTTGTGAAGATATACGGAAAGACTGTTGAACAACCGTCACTTCTTGTCCATTGAGGACATCTTGAAATTGCTTCGATTCACCAATAGGTTCCACGTCTAAGCCCTGCGAGCTCGGTGGCGCTATTTTAGGATCTTGCAACCTTCTTGGGTCAGCTTTAATGATGAGTTTTACATCAAGCTCAGCGACTTCTTGTGGATATAGCGAGTCTTTACTCAGATTAAGCTGGAACTCAGCCATATCATGTTGAGTAGGTGCAGCTTTATTAACGGTAACATTGATGGTGATTGGCTTGGTTTTTGCCCCTTCAATATCGAAGCTAGGGATCTGAACCTTGCCCAAACGCAGTGGCGCAAGGCTGATGTTCCATTCACTTGATACTGAACGGCTACCATTGACGATTCGCATCGACGTGCCAAAGCTTGGTGTACTGACATAGAAATCCTTCTGGATCGCCGTTAGATCTAAAGCATCAGAAGAGACCTTTTCATCGGTAGCGACTCTAAGTAGGAATACTTGATCTTTGGTGACACTGTTTTGTGAAACGCTCGCTACGGCAGTCGCCGCCAATGCCGAAAAGGACGAGAAAGCTCCTAACAGCAGCGTTAGGAGTATGGATAAAAATGGCTTGTTAAGAAATCGCATGGTTACCACTTTTTGTTCTGGTTGTTAGGAGCACTTTTTTGTCGTGCTTGTAAAATCATTTGTGCTTTAAGCAGTTGGCTCGGGTCACGGGCGCTTTCTACTTGCTCAAGCTTTCGCATATCTGGGTCACTCGATAGCGGCTGCCCTGAGGTTTGTGCTACAGCTTGTTGAGCACCGTCTTCACCTTTTTCGCTTGAAGCTTGTTGTGCACTCGCACTTTGAGGTTTTGATTCATCTTGAACTTCTGACTGCTCGGCTTTAATTGGTTGCTTAGACTGAGCTGTTTGCTCGCCTGCATTTGCATCCGGTTGGTCTTTGGCTTGCCCTTGGTTTGCACTTTCAGCTTGGTCGTCTGTTGGGTTCTGGGAGTTTTTATTGTCTGCAGAACTTTGCTGTTGATCCGATGAGTCCTGCGAAGAATCATTTTGCTGACCTTGCTGACCTTGCTGACCTTGCTGACCTTGCTGACCTTGCTGACCTTGCTGACCTTGCTGACCTTGGTCTTGGTCTTTTTGATCTTTGGATTCAGAATCGCCTTGCTGTTGCTGTTGCTGTTGCTGTTGCTGTTGCTGTTGCTGTTGCTGTTGCTGTTGCTGTTGGGCTTGTTTGACGATCTCTAGATTCTTCTTCGCATAGGTGTGCTCAGGGTTGTTTTCTAGAATGTGTTGATACTCTTCTATCGCTTGATCGTACTTGCCTTGCTGAGCTTGTGCATTTGCAAGGTTGTAGCGAGCATCTTCGCCATTCAAACCTTGTAGCGTCTGCTCTGCAGCTTCGAAGTCTCCCGCTTTGTATTGTGCGATGCCTTTCCACTCTTGTTGTTTGAATTGTTCAGCTGCCTGTTGGAAGTCTTCATTTTGATAAAGCTGATAACCCACTTGGTCATCGGTTTTCCAAGGATTCGCAAACGCAGTATTTGGTTGGCTGAATGACAAAGCTACAGCTAATCCGCACCAAATACCCCCCTTCCGAAACAGCCCAAGTGCAGGGAGTAATAGGAACGGCAGAAGCCAAAAGCCATTGTTGACTCTGGTGTTGAGTGAGTTATTGGTCTTGGTCACTTCAGAAGTTGTTGCAACTCGGTCGAGATAACTTGCGATATGCTCAACATCTGAGTTATCAAATTGAACCTCAGTGAACGTGCCACCATAACTGCGTGTAAGCTCGTGCATGTTCTCTAAGTGGGTTCTCGCGACCACGGTTTGCCCTGAATCAGTCTGCAGCATTGAGCCTGTTGGCAAAGAGATGGGCGCGCCACTTTCAGTACCCACCGCTAAAATGGATAGCGTCCAATTGCTACCAGATAGCAGCGAGTTGATCTCTTTCTTCTCTTGGTCATCTATGTCATCAGCAATCAATACCAAGTCACCTTGATAGATCTTCGCGCGAGTCATCATCTCAATGGCAAGCTTAACCGCAGCGGGCGCGTTACTGCCTTGGTAAGGCATGATATCCGGAGACAAGTTCGGCACTTGGCTCTTGATGGTGTTGATGTCGGACGTTAGCGGGCTAATGGTGTAGGCATCGCCAGCGTACGCGACCATTCCAGTTAAACCCTCTTTCCACAACGAAAGCAGATCAAGAGCTTTGTATCGCGCTTGAGTTAGGCGATTTGGTTTTATGTCGGTTGCGTATAGAGACATCGACATATCCATCATCACAACTCGCGCCTGCGTTTTTTCAAAGCTCGGCTGTTCATTGTTTTGAAAGCTGGGTCCTGCTAGAGCAATAACACCGACTAACCACCAAATACCAAAGTAAGTGCTGCGGCTTTTTGATGGCTTGCTTGATTCTGGCGCCAAGTATCGAGCGATATGAGACGCCAATAACCCTTGCTTAGATTGCTTCTTGCTAAGCCACCAAATCGCGGGCAATGCGGCAAGCGCCAAGAACCAATATGGGTAGATAAAAGTAAAGTTAGACATTGTTTCTCCTAATGGCTAACAGCATAAATGCGAAGAACATTGCCGCAGACAAAGGCCATACGAACCACTCTTGTTGTGGTCGCCAAACCTTGGTGGCATTTGTCACGGGTTCTAATTGATTGATGGTGTCGTAAATCGTCGCCAGCTCTTTACTGTCACGCGCTCGGAAGTATTGACCGCCTGTGCGTTTCGCAATTTCCATTAGTGTGCGTTCATCTAAGTCTTGAGCAGTATTCACTTTACGAGTCATGAAGAACTCTTTAACCATCATTTCGCCTGCGCCAACACCGACGGTGTAAATGGTCGCGTTGTATTTCTTGGCAATGTCTGCGGCCTCTAATGGGTCTAATACCCCAGCGGTATTGCTACCGTCACTGAGTAGCACCATCACACGTTGAGGTGCATCACTATCAACAAAGGTTTTGGTTGCAAGGCCAATGCCATCGCCAATTGCAGTTTGATTACCGATTAGTCTCAGTACTGCTTGATTGAGTTGTTGTGACAGTGTGTCTCTGTCTAACGTCAGCGGTGTTTGTAAATACGCATGATCGGCAAAGAGTACCAATCCAACTCGGTCACCTTTACGGCGCTCAATAAAGTCACTCAATACATGTTTGACTGCCGATAAGCGGTCGATGTATTCGCCATTGAACTTCATATCCTCTTGGCTCATCGAGTAGGAGAGGTCGACAACCAACATCAAATCACGGTGCTTCGGTTGAAACTCCACCGGTTCGCCATACCAAACGGGGCGTGCGAGTGCTGTCACCAGTAAAAGCCAGATAATGACGGACAACGCCTTTGGCAAGCGAGTGCTTGGCGTTTTGGTATTACTGTCCTCTGGCAGAAATGGAAGCTTAAGGGCGCTACTTGATTCCGCCTTAGGTGAGAACAAGTAAACGAGAAACGGCAGTGGTGCTAGGAAAAACATCCACCACCAAACGAACTCAATGTTGAGTAAGCTCGCGTTTAAAAAGTTAGTCATAGCGACCTCGCTTTGGAGGAAGGGCTTTGCGAATCCAAGTTTCACAGTCATTAACTAGTTGCTGTTGAACCTTGCGCTGATCGTCATTCATTGAAGTTGGATCTTGATAGAGCGACTGTTGCCACTGGGATTGTTTTTCTATAAACAACGGCTTTTTTAGTTGTGCGTCTAAGAACTTTAACCAATCATCACCCGCTAGGCCTGCTACTTTCTCACGTGGGAAGTAGCTCAATGCTGCTTGACGAAGGATGCGTTGTGCTTCGCTAGGTGATAAGCGCTTTGAAGGCTGATTATTGTTGAAGTAAGACAGCGCTTCTTGCTTCGCCTGTTGATTGTTTTTTCTGCGTTCTACAATGAAAAACACCAAGGCAATCAGGATAATGGCTGTGACAATTACGGCCCACCAACCCCACGCCAAAGGCCACCATGTTGGTGCGTCTGGCGTAATAACAGGGCTTAAATCTAAGGGCTGATTCATGACTGAGCTCCTGATATCTGGCTCATCAATGGCTGCGCACTCGACAGCGAGCTATAGGGTATCGCGAGAGATAATCCCATCTGTTGTAGCTGTTGCTGCTTGGCCGAGAAGGCGTGGTTGAGCTTTTCCTTTTCTTTATTAGAGGAGAAGTTGAACCACTGTGTTTTACTGCCATCAGTGACTTGTTTCGAGCCTTTATAGGTCGTTTGACCTTGCTCTAACGGGTCGTAAAAATGCACCAGACGTACTCTATTGTGTCGACGTATTTGACTGATAAGTGAGTAATCACTTTCTTGGTAACGTACAAAGTCACTGAGCATAATGATATCGCTTCCTTTAGGGCAAAGCTGGTGCAGAGATTTCAGTCCATGCTCTAAAGTCGTGTCACTATGATTGTCGTGATTAGTCAGTGCCGAGTTATTGATTTCTATGACTTTTTGCAAAATACGTAGTGGAGCATGGTTGCTTGCACTAGGTTTTATCTCAATGATCTCTTTGCCCGTATCAATCACAGCACCAATTCGATCTTTTTGAGCCACAGTTAACCAGCACAATTGGCTAGCAAAGTGCGCAAGTTGAACCGACTTTAGCAATAAGGTTGAGCCGAAAATCATGCTGCTTGATAGGTCCAAGAACAAAATGACAGGCTGCTCTCTTTCTTCAGAGAACAGCTTGGTATGCGTCTTGCCCGTTCTAGCTGTCACGCGCCAATCAATGCTGCGAATGTCATCGCCCGCTTGGTACTGACGAACTTCCGAGAAATTCATTCCGCGCCCTTTGCGGTTGCTCTCATGTTGACCATTGAGTTGAGACCAGAGGCTCTTCGCCGGAGGTAACCATCGAACAGACTGCGCCTTGTATTGCAGCAATTCATCCAGATTCAGCATTACGCCGTCACTGTGGTTAGGTAGTTGATTATTCATGCGCGTATTCCTATGCGCTACCAACCAGTGAAATAAGGTGTGCGATCACTTGGTTTGCAGTGACACCTTCAGCTTGTGCGTGGTAGCTACGAAGTAGGCGGTGACGCAGTACAGGGAATGCCATCGCTTGAACGTCTTGTGGAGTGACATAGTCGCGGCCAGCAAGCCAAGCGTGTGCACGAGCGCAGCGGTCTAGAGCTATGGTCGCACGCGGACTAACACCCATATCTAACCACTGGTCAAGTTGGTCACTGTACTGCTTAGGTTGGCGAGTCGCCATTACCAGTCTGATAATATACTGCTCAATGGTATCTGCCATATGAATATTGAGTACTTCTTGGCGTGCTTCAAAAATCGTTTGCTGAGATATCTCTTGTGGCTGAACCGATTCGTTGCCTTGAGCTTCACCACGGTTGAGTCGCAGGATCTCAAGTTCACTCTCCATATCTGGGTATTCAACTTCCAGATGAAGCAAGAAACGGTCTAGCTGGGCCTCTGGCAGTGGGTATGTGCCTTCTTGCTCAATAGGGTTTTGTGTTGCCATCACCAAAAACAGTTCAGGTAGAGCATAGGTTCTTCGACCCGCAGTGACTTGCTTTTCAGCCATCGCTTCTAACATCGCGGCTTGTACTTTCGCCGGAGCACGGTTGATCTCATCCGCTAAAATAAGTGAGTTGAAAATCGGGCCAGATTGAAAGGTAAACTCCCCGGTCTCTGGTCGGAAGATATCGGTACCTGTTAAGTCAGCAGGCAGTAAGTCAGGCGTAAATTGAATGCGGTGGAAGTCCCCCTCAACGCAATCAGCCAGTGATTTTACTGCGCGAGTTTTTGCTAAGCCGGGAGGTCCTTCAACAAGGATATGACCATCCGCCAACAGCGCGATCATCAGCTGCTTAACGAGCTCTTGTTGACCAATGATTTGAGACTCTAAATAGTTTTGAAGGACTTCGAAATTTGTTTTGTGCATTTTGGACTCTCTGGGTATCCATTTGATTTTTATTTTGAGTATTGGTCACTTATCCGTAGCAAAAAGTTCCAGTACATCTGCGTAATTTATTTTTTCAAATTTGGAATGATTTACAAGTAGTTAGATAAAAGCACCACTCGATTATGATTTTTACCATATCAACTGGTTTTTACATACTAAAGCTCAAAAGGAGGGGGCTCGTGAGAATTAGGTGAAATCTCAATGCTCAGATAACAAAAACAAATATCAAGCCTCTCTATATTTAGTTTGATGATGTTACATCCGACTAAGTTAATTCAGTTGTTACATCATGTTTGCAAGTTTTTGAGAGAAAAGTCTCTAGTTTTATTGGTTGTGGTCGATACATAACTTAGATTGTCCACTTCTGATTGGAGTGCACTAAAAAAGTCCTGTTCAGGGTACACAAATAACGAGCGATTCTTTTTAAAAGGTCCAAATATGTTTAAAACTAACTCTCTGAGTATTAAGCAAAAGGTAGTACTAGGTATTACTTTTGCGGTTCTTGCCTCTACGGTTATTGTTGGCGCGATGGCACAGCAACAAGCACGAGACGTATTGAGTCATCGATTGGTCGATATTGAACTTCCTGGAATGCTAGAGCGAATCAATGGTGAGATTGACCGTGAAGTTTCCCAGTTATTGCTGGCTGCTGAGCAAATTGCTTCAAATGAATTTATTTCTGATGCAATCGAGTCGACAGATCGCGATCCAGCGTTAGAGAGTAAGTTGGTTAAACAACTGAATAATGTGCGTAACCAATACAACTTAAATGATGCTTCAGTAGCAAACCGTCAAACGGCGTATTACTGGAACCAAAATGGTTTCCTACGCCAGCTAAATCAACAACAAGATGGTTGGTTCTTTGGCTTTACTCAATCTGGGCAGCCAACCATGGTGAGCATGTTCCAAGAAGCCAACGGTGAAGTGAAGATGTTCGCTAACTACCAACAGCCTTCTGGTTTGGCGATGTCTGGTCTATCAAAATCGATGGACGACATGGTGAGCCTTCTTAATGGCTTCAAAATTGAGAATACTGGTTTTGTATTCTTAACCGACAGCCAAGGTGACGTGCAGATTCACCGTGAGCGTTCTCGCAGTGATTCTTCTCTTCAACAACTTTACGGCCCTCAATCAAGCCAACTTCTGAATAAGTCAGGTTTCAACCTGATCACGACAGAGAGCCAAGGCCAAGAACTGTTTGTGGCAAGTTTGTACGTGTCGTCAATGGATTGGTTCGTTATTGGCGTTGTTCCAACAGGTGAAGTGTTTGCTGAGTTAGATGAGACAGCCCAAAAGATGCTGATCATGACTGCGGTTGTGGCATTAGCATTTATCTTGATGGGCGTAGTACTAGCGAACAGCATCACTCAGCCAATCAAGTTATTGGCTAAGCGCTTCAGTGACCTTGGTGAAGGTGACGGTGATCTTGCGCAGCGTATCGAAGTGAAAGGCAATGATGAAATCGCACAGCTTTCAAAAGGCTTCAACGGATTCATTGAAAAGATCCACGAGTCGATGAAAGAGGTATGTTCTACAAGCCAAGCCCTTCAAGTGGCGGCAGAGAGCGTTTCTAACAAAGCGCACATCACCCACGACAACAGCCAAGAGCAACGTGATCAAACCCTTCAAGTAGTGGCGGCAATCAACCAAATGGGTATGACCATCAGTGAGATTGCATCAAACGCGGCAACAGCAGCAGAAACAGCAACGCAAGCTTCGGGTAATACTGAAGTGGGACGCTCTGTTGTGAATAAAGCGAAAGACGCGATCAGCCGTTTAGCTCAAGATATCGAAAGTACAGGCCAAGTAGTTGAGCAGCTCGCTTCAACAACGCAAGACATTGGCTCTATTCTGGGTGTTATCCGTGATATTTCAGAGCAAACCAACTTGCTTGCACTGAACGCCGCGATTGAAGCCGCACGTGCTGGTGAACAAGGTCGTGGTTTTGCCGTAGTAGCAGATGAAGTGCGTAACCTAGCAAGCCGCACTGCAGATTCAACGGAAGAGATTCAGAAGATGATCAACCAACTGCAAAGTGATGCAAAAGATGCAGTAACGGCAATGAGTGCAGGTAAGGTTATTACCCTTGAGGGTGTGTCTGCATCGGATGAAGCGGTAGACGTACTGGGTGGTATCTCAGATCGTATCGTTGATATTACTGACCGTAACACTCAAGTAGCAACGGCAACGGAAGAGCAATCGACCGTGGTTCACACCATCAACCAGAACATTGAAGAGATCAACGCAATCAACGAAGTTACGACCGGCACGGCTGAGCAGCTTGCAGAAGCAAGCCAAGAGCTTCGCGACCTTTCTTCTCGTCTAGATAAGATGGTTGGTTCATTCAAGCTTTAATATCTTTAAGCCTGAATACCTTAGGCCATAGAATGGCTTAGATGGTTACATCGACTAAGAGCTGGATTCATTTAATCGTGAATCCAGCTCTTTTTGTTTTGTGGTTTTATTTTCTTCTAACTGACCTTAGCTTGATCTGGTTTCGGGCTTTAAACTCAATCACCCTAGCATCACAGGGCGTAAATGAGTAAAATCTGACTAGGTTTAATATTTAGGTAAGTATCATGAGCGATTTTGAAAAAGAACTAGAGCAGATGACTCAAGAGATGGGCGATGAGCCAGAGGTAAAACTGCCATCACTTGAAGAGCAAAAAGCGATCGTTGCTGAATTTAAGCGACTAGAAGCGGAAGGCAAACTGACTCCAGAAGTGTTGGAAAAGCATTTTGGCCAGTTCAACAAAAAAAGTGATACACCAATCCACTAAGCTTGAGACACGTCCTCTCTTTTAAGTAATGGTTTTGAGTGACAGTTTGAAGTGATTGGTTGAGCCGAGGCTCTAACTGAACAGATAAAGGTCTAGCGCATGCTAGGCCTTTTTTATTTTCTGTCGATAATGTGCCATTGAAAGTAATGCGTGTTACTGATTAAGACCTAACAGAAAGAAAAATCCCCCTTACAACGTAAGAGGGATTGAATTTGGACAGTTATCGACTAACAGCGAATCGATTAATCAGTACCGTACTCTTTGTATAGACGACGACATGCTCGGCCATCGCTGTGGAACAAGTGACAACGGTGCGCTGGAATGCCAATCGCTAGTTTGTCGCCAGGTTCAACCGTTAGCGTGTCTGGTTGACGGTAGATAACGTCAGCATCTGCGCTTTCAAGGTTTAGGTAAACTTGAGTTTCATTACCTAGCTTCTCGACGATCATTACTTCGCCTTCAATCGTTGCATCACCTGCTTCAGCAGACATCAAGTGCTCAGGGCGAACACCTAGAGACATACGGTCGCCAACGTTAACGGTTGTACCATCAACAGGGATCCAGAAAGTCATGCCGTTTGAAAGCTGAACCAATACGCGTTCTGCTTCAGCCTGTTCAATGTGTACAGACATAAAGTTCATCTTCGGCGAGCCAATAAAGCCAGCAACGAAACGGTTTTGAGGGTAGTGGTATAGGTCAAGTGGCTTACCTACTTGAGATACGTAACCGCCATCAAGTACAACAATCTTATCAGCCATTGTCATCGCTTCCACTTGGTCATGGGTAACGTAGATCATGGTGCAACCAAGTTGACGTTGTAGCTTAGTGATTTGTGAACGC
The DNA here is from genome assembly GCF_022397895.1 of Vibrio sp. Isolate33. Lineage (NCBI taxonomy): Bacteria > Pseudomonadati > Pseudomonadota > Gammaproteobacteria > Vibrionales > Vibrionaceae > Vibrio > Vibrio sp. Isolate33. The sequence goes on along the minus strand of NZ_JAKEUP010000003.1, from coordinate 143,399 downwards.
ATTTGAACACGAAGCGCAGCATCTAGGTTAGATAGCGGCTCATCTAGCAGGAATACGTTTGGTTGAGAAACCAGAGTACGACCAATGGCAACACGTTGACGTTGACCGCCAGAAAGTGCTTTTGGTTGACGCTCTAGTAAGTGACCAAGCTGAAGGATTTCAGCGGCATGCTCAACACGCTTATCAATCTCAGCTTTATCAGCGTTCGCTAGCTTAAGACCAAAAGACATGTTGTCGTAAAGGTTCAGGTGAGGGTAAAGCGCGTAAGATTGGAATACCATACCTACGCCACGCTTTGATGGCTCAACGTCGTTCATGCGTTGGTCGCCAATGTACAAATCACCAGACGTAATGTCTTCTAGACCTGCGATACAACGTAATAGCGTCGATTTACCACAACCTGATGGTCCAACGAATACTACGAATTCACCTTCGTTGATGTCTAAGGTTACGTCCTTAGAAATCTGTACATCACCATATGATTTATAAACGTTTTTTAACGTGACACTCGCCATCTAGCTTGTCCTCGATCGATCAAATTTTAAGTTTTACTGCTTATCATTATAAGAAATTTTTGGGTCAGCAGTAACTGTAGGAATTGGTAAGTATTGAGTGAGTAAGAAAAAAGTGGGTGAGACTTGGATTCTGTAACCAAGCCCACCCGTCATAGCCAAACTGGTGCCTATTTCCCCCACATCCAGCTAAACCTCCCCCGTGATTCAATCACAGATTTAGCTCGATGCTTAATAAAGACAACAGCGGGCAGTGAAGCCAGCTTAATGAACAATGTGGTTACACACGACACTTGCTGGTAAAGGGTTCTTACTATCCACTCTTGGATGAATGCAGTTTCCGTGAATTGGCGGAAGGGTACATCCTCCTAATAGAAAATTAACTAGGGGGAGTAGGAGGGGATGAGTAGATATAGGGGGTTAATAATAATTGGCGATCCAGTTCAAATAAATCCACCACATAACGGTGATGTTGATCACGATGAGTATGTGTTTTGTGATTCTAGTCTCTAATCTGACCGGATGGCGATCACGAATTTAAGCCATAATAGCTAGGGCGTAGTGGCTAGGATGATGAGCTAGGGTCTGTTTTCTCAGATCATAACCTCCGAAAACTGGCTCGTCTTGGTAGATGTGCCCTACGTATAAATATAAAAAGGATATTCACATGAAAAACGCTCTAAGCGCTGTAGCTCTAGGTACATTGGTTGCTCTGGGTTCTTTTGGTGCAAACGCTGCTATCGAAGAAGGACAACTAACAATCTGGGTAGGTGGTGACAAAGCTTATGAAGGCATGGCTGAAGTAGGTAAACGCTTCGAAGAAGATACTGGTGTTAAAGTAACAGTTGCTTTCCCTGACAAGCTAGAAGAGAAATTCCCTCAAGTAGCAGCAGCGGGCGACGGCCCAGATATGATCTTCTACGCACACGACCGTTTTGGCGGCTATGCAGAAGCGGGTCTTCTTGTAGATATCAAACCTTCTAAAGAGACTAAAGAAGGTATCGTAGACTTCGCATGGGACGCTGTTTCTTACGAAGGTAAAACAATCGCATACCCTGTTGCCGTTGAGTCAGTTTCTCTAATTTACAACAAAGCACTTGTTCCTAACCCACCTAAGTCTTGGGAAGAAATCCCAGCACTTAACGCTGAACTTCAAAAAGACGGCAAGAAAGCGATCATGTGGCCTCTACGTGGCGGCGCTTACTTCACATGGCCTCTACTTGCAGCTGACGGCGGTTACGCATTCAAGCAGACTGCAGAAGGTTACGACATTAAAGATGCGGGCGTAGCGACTGACGGTGTTCAGAAGTCTCTAGGTTTCATCGAGAAGATGGTACAAGACAAAGTTATCTCTGCAGACATGGATTACTCAGTAGCTGAGTCTGAATTCGTTGCAGGTAACGTTGCAATGACAATCAACGGCCCTTGGGGTTGGGAAAACATCAAGAAAGCTGGCGTAGACTACGGTGTAACAACGCTACCTAAGTTCAACGGTAAAGCGTCTAAACCTTTCGTTGGTGTATGGGCTGGTGGTATCAGCACGGCTTCTCCAAACCGCGACCTAGCTGTTGAGTTCATGGAAAACTACCTACTAACTGATGAAGGTATGAAGAGCCTGAATGACGACAAGCCACTAGGCGCTGTTGCTCTTAACTCTTTCCAACGTCAACTAGACAGCGATACTCGTATTGCAGCAACAATGGACAACGCGATGAACGGCGAAATCATGCCTAACATCCCTCAGTTCACAACGTTCTGGTACAGCATGGAAGAAGCGATCGGCAACGTAGTTGACGGCCGTCAATCAGTAGACCAAGCACTAAAAGCTGCTGAAGGTCGTATGACTAAGTAACAACCAAGCACTACCTTTTAAGGAGAGGGCAACCTCTCCTTACTTTTCTATTTTTTATCTATATCGCTAGCAGGTTCCTCTATGCAGTCAGTTCAAGGTACAGATGCTATCCCAGCACCAACAAGCCTTCCAGGCAGTAAAAGCGTCTTCATCAAATGGGGGTTGCTTGGTAGCGTTGGCTTAATTAACGGCTACGCTACAATTCTAATGTATTCTCGCGGTGAGCTCGCTTTTGCGTTGCTTACAGTGATCTTAACGGCTTTGGCACTTTACATTTTTGGTAGTAAGAAAACTTACGCCCACCGTTATATTTACCCAGGTATTGCCGGAATGATCTTATTCATTCTTTTCCCATTGGCATACACCGTAGGGCTTGCGTTTACAAACTACAGCGCAAAAAACCAGCTTTCTCTAGAACGTACTCAAACCGTTCTTTTAGACCGCACTTTCCAAAGTGGTGATAGCTACCCATTCACTTTGTACAAGACAGACGACGGTCACCAGATCGTGGTTAAAGATGGCGACCAACTATTAGCGACTGACGTATTTTCTTTAGACAATATGACAGCGACAGAAATGGACCTATCTGCAATCGAGTCTACGCAAGGTCAAAAAGAGAAGATCAAAGCGATCATCCAAAACCGAGCGGCGATCAGTGGTGTTGACTTCAATCTACCGGACGGTGGTGACATCCGCATGAGTGGCTTACGTAAGTTTGCTTCTGTTGCTCCGCTTTACACCCTTCAGGATGATGACGAAACGTTAATCAACAACGAAACGGGTGATGTTCTTAAGCCAAATATGGAGTTAGGTTTCTACCAACCTGTTGATGCCAATGGTGAGTTTACAGGTAACACAATCTCTCCGGGCTTCGTTGTTAGCATTGGTACACATAACTTTGAACGTGTGTGGAAAGATGAAGGCATCAAAGAACCTTTCATCAGCATCTTTATTTGGACGGTTATCTTCTCTGTATGTACCGTAGTGTTCACACTTGTCATCGGTCTTGTACTGGCGAACATCGTACAGTGGGAAGAATTGAAAGGCCGCTCTATTTATCGTGTTCTACTGATTCTGCCTTACGCAGTACCAGCGTTTATCTCGATTCTTATCTTTAAGGGTTTATTCAACCAGAGCTTTGGTGAGATCAACATGGTGCTCGAGAATATCTTCGGCTTAAGCCCGAACTGGTTCTCAGATCCAATCCTTGCGAAAACCATGGTGTTGATTGTTAACACATGGCTAGGTTTCCCTTACATGATGATCCTATGTATGGGCTTGCTGAAAGCGATTCCTGATGACTTATACGAAGCGTCAGCAATTGACGGTGCGAACTTCCTTGATAACTTCAAGCGCATCACATTCCCATTGATGATTAAACCGCTTACACCGCTACTGATTGCAGCGTTTGCCTTTAACTTCAACAACTTCGTAATGATTCAACTATTGACGAACGGTGGCCCGAACATGATTGGTACTTCTGAGCCAGCGGGTTACACAGACTTGCTTGTAAGCTACACGTACCGAATTGCATTCGAAGGCGGCGGCGGTCAAGACTTCGGTCTAGCAAGTGCAATCGCAACGCTTATCTTCCTATTGGTTGGTGCACTAGCGTTACTAAACCTTCGTTTCACTAAACTGTCTCAAGATTAAGGAGCACGACAATGGCTATGGTACAAGGTAAAGGCCTTAAATACCGAGTGTGGGCAACGCATGCAGTGTTGTGGTGCTTCTTGGCAATGATTATCTTCCCACTTCTGATGATCATCGCAATCTCGTTCCGTGAAGGTAACTTCGCTACAGGTAGCTTGATTCCAGACAATCCATCATTGGAGCACTGGAAACTCGCACTAGGTATTTCAGTAACGAACGCAGATGGCTCGGTAACGCCACCTCCATTCCCTGTTTTAACGTGGTTATGGAACTCGGTTAAAGTGGCGGGTGTGACGTCTATCTTGATTGTGGCGCTGTCTACGACATCGGCTTACGCATTTGCTCGTATGCGCTTCAAGGGTAAAGAAACTATCCTGAAAGCGATGATGATTTTCCAAATGTTCCCAGCGGTACTTGCTCTAGTGGCTATCTACGCGTTGTTTGACAAACTTGGTCAATACATCCCGTTCTTAGGCTTGAACACGCATGGCGGTCTGATCTTCTCTTACCTAGGCGGTATCGCACTGCACGTTTGGACGATTAAGGGCTACTTTGAAACGATTGATAACTCTTTGGAAGAGGCTGCAGCACTGGATGGTGCAACGCCTTGGCAAGCATTCAGACTGGTTCTACTGCCATTGTCTGTGCCAATCCTAGCAGTTGTGTTTATTCTGTCGTTCATTGCAACAGTAGGTGAAGTACCAGTAGCGTCTATCCTACTTACCGATGTGAACTCTTACACACTAGCAGTAGGTATGCAGCAATACCTATACCCTCAGAACTACCTATGGGGTGACTTTGCGGCAGCGGCTGTACTTTCAGCACTTCCGATTACTATCGTGTTCTTACTTGCTCAACGTTGGTTAGTTGGCGGTTTGACGGCAGGTGGTGTAAAAGGATAAGCTGTATCTCATAAGAAAGAAAAAGAGCGACCTTCTTGGTCGCTCTATATTGGCATTTTTATTACATCATTTGGTTTGGCCGCCGATCAGTAATAAAAATAACCCTCAGGTTACGCATAGCTGGCTACTAATCAGGTTCCTTACGCTATTAATGATTAGTGGTTTTTGTAACTCTAACCCAGGTACTTACTTGGGTTTTTTTATGCCTGCTACTTTTTGCTTTGTCTTTGTGTCTGCTTTACTCGTCAACTCTTGTATCCATCACCGTTATTGTGATGATAACCGCTTTAATATTAAAAGCTTCGAGTCACTTCTCTCCTAAACCTTTCTTGACTCATTCCTCTTACTTGAAGGCATGAACGAGTCTCACAAATCAGACACTCAGTATAAGGAGCTGTTGATCTATTGATATATTGCTAATAATCCAATGCGTGATACTTCAATGATTTGTATGCAACAAGTGCTGAAGTTGCACAGAAAGTGCATATAGAAACGGGATGTGGCTGTGAGTTTTAAAGAGTCATAACTCAGACTAATTGAATGGTGTTGGAGCTATATCTGAAGAGTAACAATCAAAACGCTGGGCTGGATTAACTTGGAATGGGTAGCGATAGAATGTGAATAATGAGTTCTAGTCGCTAGAACTCTTTGCTTGAAGGTGCACAGCCCAAGTGTTGTAACAACACATAGATGCTTTCTTGATCGAGTGCGACACGACGAAACAGATCCGCAAACGTTGGATCACCGCCGAAGCACGTCTGGATGTAGTGATTAATTTCATTACTGTCGTAGCCCTCGACGTACAAGGTTCTAACCCATTGATACTCAACAGCCTTCAAATTGTTCAGTGTAGATTCGCTAAGAGTGGGGCGTGTGACGCTCAAGTGTGGCTCCGGGAAATTCAAATACATCCATTATGATTGGCGGTATTTAATCAGAGCTAAATGACGACTTTATGACAGTCAAAATAAATCTTTGAACTCGTGTCGATTCATTTCAACCTTTGGCTGAGTATCACGCTCTATCAGCTGTATTGAGTGCTTCGCCGTTGGTTGAGAACGTTAGATAAACAAATGCCAAGCGGCGGCTTGGCATTGAAATAGTGGGTATTGAAAGAACTTGGTTGCAAAGCAGGGCTAGTGACTAAACCTATTTAAGGTACTTCACGTGCGCTTCCATCTCTTCGCCGATTTGTTTTCGCATGTTCATTAGGCGGATAGCGGAATCTCTCAATTCGATGTCTTCTGGTGTTTCTGGTACCCATTCCGGCACCTTAGTTGGGTTACCGTTTTCATCAACCGCCACCATAATCACGATACAGTGAGTGGTTAGACGGTTATTCAACTCTTTAGGGTCGCTAGCTTGTACATCTATCGCAATGTGCATAGAAGACGAACCGGTATAGATGACTTTCGCACTTACCTCTACTAGGTTGCCTACATGGATTGGGGCAACAAATCGAATACCACCAGCGTAGGCCGTAATGCAATATTTGCCACTCCACCCAGCAGAACAAGCATAGGCAGCTAAATCGATCCACTTCATTGCCGCGCCACCATGAACTTTACCACCAAAGTTCACATCCCCGGGTTCAGCTAAAAAACGCAGAGTAACGTCTCGTTTACCATCTTGTCGGCTATTGTTACTGCTCATCTATCTTCCTTCATTATTATTGTGCTGCATAACATGCTTGTTACTTGCTAATAACAATATACATAAGATGATAGAAATTAAAGCGGATAATCTCACGGTTAAGACTATTTTTTTCAAACGGATGACGAACCGATGAACATTGATGGTTATTGAGTTTCAAGGTGAGAGATAAACACGAAAAGACAATCGAGAGTAAGCTAGAACAAAAAGTCGATTGCAAAAAAAACACCTAGCGTAATGCTAGGTGTTTCTAAGCCTTTAGGTACTCATGTCGGTACCTTTTATTGTTTGCCAACTAACCGTTGCTTGTTTGGTTTAGTTAAAGTGACTTTATCGCAATTACCACTAAAGTGGTAGTTAAAACTATTTATTCTTCAGCTCACTTTTACTCTTTTATGAAGTATAGATCCTTCGCGTAGATATTTCCTTTCGGATTATTGTTAGGGAAGCCTTTGAGTGTATTTCGCACTAATCGAGTGTGATTGTAGTGATATAAAGGCATAACTGCTGCTGATTCGTTAAGTAGTGATTCAGCATGCTGGTATAAAGCAAAGCGATTAGCCTGATCTTCCGTTTTGCTCGCTTTCTGTAACAGCTCATCAAAATCAGTGTTACAGAAACCACTCTCGTTAGCTGTGTGGCCACATGTAAAGGCTTCTAGTAGTGCAGAGGGCTCTGGGTAGTCACCAAATGCCCATGAACGAGCAAGCTGATAATCTCCCGCTCCTTTAGCTGCGACATACGCCTTCCACTCCATATTCTCGAGTTCTACCTTCACGCCAAGTGGTTTCCACATCGATGCAATCGCGATGGCGATCTTTTTGTGGTTTTCGCTAGTGTTATAGGTGAGTGTGAATGTAAGTGGGTTCTCTTTGTTGTACCCAGCTTCTTCGAGTAACTGTTTGGCCTTTACTTGGCGTTGTGAGCTATCAAGCGCTTCGAATAAAGACTTAGGCGCCGTGTAGTTCGGGATATTGTTAGGTGTCACGCTGTAAGCTTGAGGTTCGCCTTGGCCTGTTACTTTATCGACCAAAATGTCTCGGTCGACCGCCATACTCAGTGCTTGTCGAACTTTGACATCATCAAACGGAGCTTGGCGAGTATTGAACGAATAAACATACGATCCTAATAACGCTTGCGCCTTAATCTGTTCAGGGCTCTCTTTGACAAGCTTTTGGTAATACTCAAGTTGAACGCGGTTCGTCATATCAATCTCACCAGACTGATAACGAATCAGCTCTGCGTTTTGAGAGGATAAACCTAGGTAGGTCACCTTATTGATGACGGTTGAAGTGTTATCCCAGTAATTTGGGTTTCTGGTGACTTCGACGTATTCATTGGGTACCCATTTGCTGAGTGTGTAAGCGCCGTTGGTTGCGATATTTTCGGCGCGAGTCCATTGGTCTCCCTTCTCTTCAACCAACTTAGAAGGTAGAGGGAAGAAGGTCTTGATACTCATTAAACTCATGAAATAGGGCGTAGGCTTTGAAAGCGAGATCTCCACCGTGCGATCGTCTAGCGCTTTAATACCAAGCTCTGATGGATCTTTATCCCCTGCAAGAATCTCGCTGGCGTTGACGATATTTGCTGTCGAGAACACAAATCCGGTGTTGTTGCCCGTTTTCGGAGACACGGCACGCTGCCAACCAAACACAAAGTCTGATGCGGTGACTGGTTCGCCATTCGACCACTTAAGGCCGCTTTTCAAAACGAACGTAACCGTCTTACCGCCGTTGCTGAACGTCCAACTTTCAGCTTGTCCTGGAATGATCTGCCCATCACTGTTTTCGATCACGAAGCCTTCAAACATGTCATTGACGATGATGTCTCCTGGCATGCCTGAATTGACGAAACTTGGGTCGAGAGTATTGGGTTCTGCGCCATTACCACGAACAAAGTGTTGTTCTTCAGCTAGCGGAGTATCGTTAGTAATAGAGGTAGCGAAGCTTGAAGCAGACGTTAAAGCCAGCAGTGACGATATGATCACAGGTAGCGTTGGTTGGGGCATTGTAATTCCTTTTACAACTTAAACAGTACTCGATGCATTAAACATGAGTCGGTCGTTGGTTGCAACAACAGTAAGTGCGTATTAAAGGAATTTGAAAGTGTTGTGAACAAAATAAAAATGCCTGCGATAAAGCAGGCATTGTGGTGAAAGGTTGATGAGCGCATTATTGGTCGTCTAAGTAATTTACTCTAATCTAACCCAAGCGAAGTTCAGTTAGCTTGCTGAGGCAGGGGCGCTTCAAGCCTTGGTTTTCGTTTAATTTGAGCAAGGATAACGCCTGAAATCACCATCACACCACCAATGATATGGAACTGGTTAATCTCTTCACCTAGCCAAGTTGCAGCCAACACAATCGCCACAACAGGCAGCAAGTTCATGAACATTGCACTGGAATCGGCACCAATGGTATCAATCGCTTTTACCCACATCCAAGGCGCTAAAATAGAAGCCGCAACCGCCGCGTACGCAATTAAAGGAATCGCTTGTTGCGAAGGAATAAGTTGGTCGCTGGTTAGCCAAAGTGGTGCCAACATTGCGACAGCGAACATCCCTTGCATGTAGATCACCACCCAGTTACTGATTGGCATTTTCCAACGTTTCAACAGCACACAGTAAGAGGCATAAACAAATGCCGCGATTAACATGTAACCATCGCCTTGAGTCAATTCTTGATGAATAAAGAATAGCGGGTCACCTTTACCAAGCATTAGGGCTAATCCAGACAGAGACAACACACCGCCGACAATACTTAAGCTAGAAATCGACTTGTTGAGCAGTGGAACGCTCAGGAACACGCTGATCAACGGCACTAATGAAGTGATCAATGCCATGTTAGAAGCCGTTGTAGTTAGGCCGGCGTAGTAACCCAATGATTGGTTTAACACCATGCCCAAAAAGCCAAGGAAAGCCAATTTCGACAAGTTAGGTTTAATGATTGGCCACTGCTTGATAACAGAGCGGATACAGAAAGGTGTTAGGATTAACATTGCAATGAACCAACGGTAAAAACTCATCGCGCTCGGTTCGATGGTGCTTGCGGCCAGCTTATTGACGATCGCATTAGCACCCCAGATACAGACTGTGAAAAATGGTAAAAGATAATGCATGTGGTGTGGTTTCCGTCGCAAATGAGTTGATGCGGCTAGTTTGACAGGTCGTTATACTTACAGATATCTTTAAAAAGACATCAGGCGCGATAGGAAGACAAGATTGAAAAAACACTCAAGAAACCTTCATCCATCCTTATCAATCGACAAGGCACCATCCAACGTATTTATGAATTTCGAAGCGTTCTTATCGAACACCGAAACTCGTGTGCATAGCCACCCTTGGGGACAGGTTCAGTTGATCAGCGGTGGGATTCTTGAAATGGAGGCAGAAGGAACACGCTTTCTCGCACCGCCACACCTTGCTATTTGGGTACCCGCCGGGGTCATGCACTGCAGTTATAACCGAAAACCATTGGACTACTGTTCTTTGAATATTGCGCGTGAATTAACTCAACATCTGCCTGAGAAAACCAGCCTTATTAAGATTACACCGATCGTATCTTCGATCATCGATGACTTTCGCCAGCGTGACATCAATGTCGCACAAAGCGAACAAGATCAAAGGCTTGTACAAGTATTATTGGACCAATTGGCAGAACGCCAAGTCGAGCATCACTTCTTACCTTCAACCGATAACAAGTATCTTGCGCCTATTCTGGCTGCGATAGAAGAGAACCCAACAGACGATATCTCGCTAAAGGATTGGGCAGAGAAAGTGCACGCAACCGAGCGAACTCTGTCGCGTCATTGCCAAAGTGAATTAGGGATGAGCTTTACGGAGTGGCGACTGCGAGTTCGGTATTTGTACTCAATGGATCTGCTAAGAAACGGACAGTCGGTCAAAGAGGTCGCTCTCACATTAGGCTACAACCAAGCGAGCCCCTTCATTAGTATGTTCAAGAAATATTCCGGTCAAACACCCGAGCAATATAAGAATCGGTTGTTGTAGGTTTTGTTTCGGTAGACATCAACGTCGAACACTGGATATTTGCTTTTTGAATAATAAATATCCAGCCGGATATTTTTATAAAATAAACAGATTGCATATAAACCCTGTTTTGTAGAGTATGAGTGGCACTCACCAGCGGTGGGGCATTACAACAATAATAAGGATACTCAACACAATGAAAATGCGTTTAAATCTCAGCGTTCTGCTGATTTCAACCGCTCTTAGTCCAGTTGCGCTTGCTAATACTACATACCCCAATGGTTACTACCTAGAAGCTGAAGGATTGAGTGGAAATGCGTTAAAAGACATGCTCGGTGTGATTGCTGCTCGTGGACAAAAGCAATTGTCGTATAACCAAGTTTGGTCTGCATTGAAAGACACGAATGAAGATCCGAATAATTCGAATAACGTTATTCTGTATTACAGCGGTCGCTCACAATCTAAAGATTTTACCTCGTCGGGTAACAACGACAAAAATGCTTGGAACCGTGAACATCTTTGGCCTAAATCTTTTGGTTTTAAGCGTAAAGATCAATGGGGCTATACCGATATTCATCACCTGCAGCCAACCGATGCAGAGATTAACTCAATTCGTTCAAACAAGGACTTTGATTTTGGCGGGTCGCCACTGAAAAAGTCTCCGCTTAATAAAACGGATTACGACAGTTTTGAGCCTAGAGATGCCGTAAAGGGTGATACAGCTCGTTCGCTTTTTTATATGGCTGTACGCTATGAAGGAAATAACGCGAAAATGCCTGACTTGTATCTGGTTGATGATGTGTCGAGTACCTCAGGTCAGCCTAAGGTTGGAAAACTATGCACTTTACTTCAATGGCATAACGCGGATCCAGTGGACGATTGGGAACGTAACCGCCACGAAAAAGCCGTTAAGTGGCAAGGCAACCGCAACCCCTTCATTGATAACCCAAATTGGGTGAACGACATTTATAGCAGTAGATGTAACGGGTAATGAGTCGCTTAAACAACACTAATCGGTAGCTATACCCCTGAAAAATAAATAGGCCATCTTAGAGATGGCTTTTAATCACTAGCCTAAACATCAGCTCGATAAACACAACCCTTAATCTGAATGGAAATTGCCGAACCTTGAGTGTCACTTTGATAGTGGCTCAACGTTTATCACGGACTCATCAACTATAAGAGATTAACTCCAAAATGTTTGGCCAGTGTATTTACGACACCAAAACAAATGATTGATATAAAACAACTTAATAATAACGTCGCCCAAAAGGAATATTTGCTCAGTAAATAGGGAAACAGTAGGAACATTGGAAGTGTCGGCACGACAAACCAGAACGTATAGAAGGCATGGTTTGATAGTTTGTCCGGCCCTTGGCCTTCGATATACATCCATATCAACGCGAGAATGGTAACTGTTGGTAAGGCTGCGACCAAAGCCCCGAGCTTGTCGTTACGCTTGGCGACTTCAGAAATAAGAACGACAATTGCTGCTGTCGTTAAATACTTGAAAACAATCCACCACATGTTGCGCCCCAAGCATAAATCTAAAGTCTAGCTGAATGAGCCTAAGTCGTGATACGAATTAGGTCGCCAGAAGTGTTATTAACATGAGGTAAAGGGCACAATGGTGCTAAAAAGTAGTCTATGGCACCGTAGCTATTGGTATATCTAATACCCAGTCAACTCCATATAACCCGTACCAGAGTGTGTTCCTTCAATCGTAATAGGGCCTTCCCAATAGGGAACCGATAGGGGCATTTTTGCTTTGGGATTGAGTGCCGAGACTGTCAGCTCTATTTGCTGGCTTGGAATTAAAACCTGCCACTCTGTTGGATAATCGCGTCCGTCGATTACTGTTTGCTTGACGGCGGTTAGGGTGATGTCTTGTTGTGAAATCGCAATGCCAGAACCGTCTTGCTGCATTAATCTTGCGTTAGCATAACTGGCTTCGCCTGTTGTTGAGTTTCGTAGTTGGAACACGACTAAGCTAGTCTCATCATTGAGCCTCAGTGCAAACCAATCCCAGCCTTGTTGTGAGTCGAGTAAGAACTGCGAGCTCCACTCTCTGTCTATCCAGCCTTTGCCAGAAACTTTATGCGTCACGCCATCAATCGTCACGTTGCCCGATACATCGATGAATGGTTGGCTGTAGTAATAGGAAGCTACTTTTCCGTCGCTACTTTTGGTGCTGTAGCCTTGTTCCCCCTGTTTTTGATATAGAGCGTTGCTCGTGAGTGTCAACGAGTAACCAAATTGATCTGAGTTGGCGTTCAGTGTAGCGGGGAATAGATCATTGCTTGAAGAGCTCCACTGCCAATGATCAAGGTAGACTCGAAATGGCGAAGCACTTACGCCTGCCAATTTTGCTTGGTCGCGCGACCATTTTTCATCGGCATAGTGTTTGTCTTTGGTGGTGATAGCACTATGCGCCATGTAGATCTGTTGGCTTTGCCATGCTGTTTGCTTAAGCTGCTTGGTTTGTTCGGCGTTATCTTCTGGAGCTGCGGCAAAGCGGAATTGTGTCCATTGCACACCTAGTTCATTGCCATTTTCATCAGTGAGGTTGGCGGTTAAATACCACCATTCATGGCGAAAGCTTGGGTGCGCTTGGTGGTCTGCAGGGAAGGTGATCTCTACGCCTTTAACTACGGGAGTGAATTGATCATTCTGCTTGTGCTCATTGTTACCGCCGAGTATTGAACCCATATTTTGAGCTGAATTGAGATCGGCTTTTTCACAACCCCATTGAGAAAGTAGGCTAAGTGAGAGAACAGACAGTTTGATTAGCTTACTTTTCATATCAATGTCCATCACAACACCTCACTTTGCAAACTAGATACCACTGGTTTACTGACCAAACGCCAGAGGGGGATGAGTGTCGCAATCACAGCCACAATAATCGTGATGAAGGAAATGCTGAGCGCATCGCTCCAATTCCACTGGTAGTTTAAGCTCCAACCAAAGGCGCGTAGGGTGACGACGTCGGTAAGTACGTAGCCCACCATCGCGCCGAGTGGGATGGCGATAACCAGAGTAAACGCCACGAGCACAACGATTTGCCCGAGTACCATCGCCATCAGCTTTTTGCGGCTCACGCCAAGCGCATACAACCTTGCAATAGCGGCCTTACGTGCATCGAGCAACATGAAGCACGCACAGAACAGGCCAATCACCGCGACCATTAAGGTGACGCCATTAAGCGCGCGAGTGATGGCGAAGGTTTGTGAAAAGATATCTAAAGCGAGGGACTTGATCTGTGCTTGATCGTAGAGCTGACTTGGGTGCAAATTTAGTTGTTGGCGCAGTTGTTCGTATACCTGTTGCTGGTCGCCAGACACTTTAATGCCGAGGCTGGTGGGCAAGTCGGTAAAACCGCTTTCAAGCCATAAATTAGGGGCAAGTAACACTTCGCCATTGGGTGAGCCGTAATCATGGAAAACAGCGCCAACCAACAGGGATTTGTCTGGGATGGAGTCGAGCTTAAATTCGCTATTCAGTGATAAGCCAAGCTTCACTGCGGTAGGTTCACTGATCGCCACGAGTTCGCCTTGGTAGAAGCGCTGCCAAAAGTTATCAAGCTGCGACTGGAACACCATGGTTTGCTCTAATGTATCTTTGTCTTTAGTGCCAAGTAACGTGGGCAGGCCCTGTAAGTTATCGTCGACATAGTATTGTTTATAAACGGTTTCAACGTTCTCAAACTGTTCTAATGCGCGTTCTACATTAGCGATTTCACCCTGAGCAGGGCTAACATAAATGTCGGCATGTAAGCGTTGCTCTAACCATTGCTTTAGGGTGGATTCAAAGCTGCCAACTAAGGTATTCATTCCCATGTTGGCGGTAACCGCAAGCAGCAGTGCCATCATGGCAAGGGAGAGGGGAGATATTAGCTCTCGCAGTTCAGCAAACAGGTACTGCATCAACCCCGATTGGGTTCGTTGTTCACTCCAATTTGCTAACACGCTGAGCGTTTTGGGCAGATATAAAGGAATCGATACCACTAATACACCAAGCCACGCCATCGTGAAGCGATGATGTTCGCTAAGCCACAACCCAACTAATGCGATAACGGTTAGCGCTAAACCAATGACAAACAATTGGTTTTCGTTCGAGTTTTCTGGCGCTTGGTAAAAACCGCCATGAGAAGAAAGCGGTTGTCGAACGCGTTGTTTAAAGTGTTGCCAGCACGCAACAAGCGTAGCGGCTAACGTAAGCAATAAGGCTTGTGCTAACCATGACCACTGCCATGAATCGGGCAGAAGTGTTGCGCCATAAAGTTGTTCAAGGGTTATCGCAACGGTGGGGTGAAGCCAATGGCTTAATTGAATCCCTAAAATGAAACCGAGTGAAGCGCCTAGGGTTACCAAGACGGTAAGCTCAACGAGCAAGGCAGAAAACACAATGCTTGGTGAAACACCTGCTTGCTGGATTTGTACTAATAACCGATTACGTTTCAGTAAGCTGTATTTCACACCGTTATAAGCGATGAACAAACCAACCAAGAAAGCCAGTAGACTCATGGCAGTGAGGTTGAGGTGAAAGCTGTCGGTAATAGATCCGAGATCGGTACTCTGGTTATTGGTGATCCATTGCCCTTGTTCTGCGATGAGATCCTGCCATTTGTCTTGCGCATGGTTCTCGGCATCAAAAACGGCAATGTAGTTCAGTTGACCTTGCTTGTTCAGTAGTTGTTGGGCGAAGCCTATATCCATCAACATTCGGCTGCCCAGTTGCCATTCATCGGGCAGCACCACAACTTTTGTGACCACTTCATCGAGGGTAAGTGTTTCTACTTTACCCAAGCTTTGATGTTGCGATTGGCTCATCATCACGATGGGATTGCCCGCCAACAGTTGAGGTAGGGGTAGGGCATTATCGAACAGGGATATATTTTGTTGGTTCTGATTTGTTTGTTCGTTCTCTTCGGAGTAGCGAGCTCTTGAGGTGAGAGCAGAGATTAGCTCACTACCTTGTACTGACCAACGACGACCTTGTTCGTCTCTCACTCGCCCTTCAATCACAGGCAGTATCGCGCTTAATCCGTTTTGTCTTAGCTTGAAGTAGAGCGATTCTGGCAAATAGTTTTGCCCCGGTGGTGGGATAATAAGGTTTCTTGCTTGAGCGCTAAGTTGCTCGGCGGATTCTGCATAGCTGCGTTTGGCATTAAGGTTGATGGCTTGCACGGCGACAAACAGGGTGACCGCCAATACGATACCAATCAAGATCGCTGCAGCTTGCAAAGGGGATTGGCGATAGTGCGCAGCGAATAGGTTCAGCGTAAGTTTTGTGTGAGTGATTTTGAGGCGATTTGATTCGGCTATCCGCTTAGCTTTCAACATAAGAAATGTCACTCGCTTGCTTTTGGTTTAGATCGGCTCGCTTCAGGTCTCCATCGTCTAACACCAGTTGTCTCTGCATAAAACTGGCACATTCCGGGCTGTGTGTCACCAGTAGTACCGCGGTGTTGCCTTGTGTAGTGATTTCGTTCAGTAGCCTCATTACTTCTAAACCTGCTTTGTGGTCGAGGTTACCGGTGGGTTCATCAGCAAGCAGCAGTTTCGGTTTATGAGCTAATGCGCGAGCTATCGCCACTCGTTGTTGTTGTCCACCAGAGAGCGCTGACACATGCCTATCCAGTAGTTCACTGATGCCTAACGCTTCCACCAAGTAATCACACCAATCGCCCCATTTTTGTTGATTCAAATGCAACGGGAACGCGATGTTTTGTTTTACGTTGAGTGGGGTTAATAAGTTGAACTGCTGAAAGATAACGCCCAGTTTTTGATGGCGGAAGCGGCTCCACTGTGGGTCTTTCCAAGCGGATGTATTTTCACCATCGAGCCATAACTCGCCACTTGAAAGCGGTTCAAATCCCGCGATGAGATTGAGTAGAGTACTTTTCCCGCTGCCACTTGCTCCTGTCAAAGCCACACTAGCGCCCGTCGCTAAAGTGAAGTCGACACTGTCCAACACGCTATGGGTGTCTTTGCCGTCAACAAAGCTTTTACTGGCCTGTTTCAGCGTGACAACTGGGTTTTCCATTTCCTCTCCTTGTATCCAACAATGACTATCAAACTGTAGACAACAATTTCAAACAATAGAGCGATTTATATCGAATTATTAGTAACTTGTACTTTGAACAGAGAGAAATAGATCAGTGAGAGGTGGAATTCGGACTCTCGTTGGGTCTTTGAATTATCACATCGCCTTGGGTTATTTATTAGAAGGTTTTTTACGGCATCTAAGGGTAGCCAATTCCAACGCTTGGTATCTGGATGAAGATTATTTTGTGTAAGGATAAGGCGAGCGAAAGCTGTATCCATAACATATTTTTCCCATAGCTTGTTAGTGTGTTTAATACTCAGGTAGAGCGACATATTGAAAATCTCAATCTTTCATTCAACAATAAAGGTGACATTACATGTATGCAATGTCACCTATAAGGCATTGAGTTGTGGAACGAAGAGGTTTGCCAAAAAGTGTGTATTACTTAGATACGACCGTCCATTTCATTAGAACTGGCTCTGCTTCCTCACACTGAATCAGTTCAAGTGGACGTTTTACCCAAGGACCGGCTTCTTGAGTTTCTGATGTCACAGCCAAACAGTAACTAGAATCCGCTTTCAATCGAATAGTCTGATCATTTTCGCTATAAACAAAACCTTGGTGTTTTGCATCACTGCACTCTAGTAACGCGAGTTCGCTCTTTCCTTTAGCTAAAAGACCTTGCATACACAACCCTTCAAACGCATAAGATTGAATCTTATTTGTTTCATTGTCGTATTCAAATCTCACATCATGACCAGAGTAGTTACGAGGTGAACCTTCAGGCGCTTTGGGCTTACAGGTGTGGGTCTGCATTAATTCGGATTGACCAGGGCCGTAGGTATCAATACAAAATCCATAACCGTTTGGCTCATCTAAATTATCACTTAATACAATGTATGGAGGCTCTGTCGGCACATTCGGCTCTGCTGCAAAGAGAAATGAAGGGGCAGCAACTAAGCTAGATGCCACAATGACTTTGGCTACACTTTTCAGTTTCATATCTATTTCATCCTTTAATAAATTTCGGTGTTGTAACTAAAACGGCTTACTGGTTAAAACTTTCGGTGAACTCTACAATTCGAGCTGCATTGACTCCTTTATCACTGCGACCGATTCGAGACACACTACGAATGTCGACACGGCTTTCGCTGTTTATCGGTGTGACTTTAACGACCACATCGTTTATAAAGCCAAAGAAAGTTGTTTGAGCTGTCGCTTCAAAGCGTAATGCTTCAGGAAATCTTGCAACAATTTCCCAACCTTTGTTCTGCGCAACATCCAGAGCTTTTTCGTATGCATCTTCAGCAGAGAGGCTAGACGGAATTGGCTTAATGTATGGGTGCAACTTCCTCTGTACTGCTGCAACTTCTTCCCCTGCATAAATCAGAGAGTTTTTGGCACCGGCACGCGTATCATCCAGCACCAAAAATTTAGGTGGGTTTATGGTATCGGTTGTAATGTCATGAATTGCAGGTCCACGTTTCACTGGTTGAATCATGCCGTGGATCATTGGCGCGGTGAGGCTAAGCCCTATGAATACAGCGACCAGAGACTTGAGTGCACCAGTGCGATTACGAGTAATCCATTGGTAGATGAGCCCGAGTGTACTTATAGCGAGTAAAGATAGGCCGATGGGGTTGAGATAATTTCGAATGTAGCCAAAGCCAATTATGGGATCCCACAAGCCCAAACGCGCCCCAAAGATCATCACGGCAACCGCTAGCACAGCGGAAAAAGCGATGACTAATAATAGTGTTCCAATACGAGTGGTACGGCTGTTCGTCATTTTCTATCCTTTGAAAGTGTTCAGCGAGTAATGATGAGCCACTCCGAGGCTCATCATCTCCTCATTTTGTTAGTACTCAGTTTGGCTGTTCGGCGTTGTTCGCTATTGCTGCTTTATCATCTGATTTGAACAATTTGCAGATCAAGACAAAAAATAGCGGAGCGAAGTAAATTACCAATAATGTCGCACCCATCATGCCGCCCAGAACAGACGTACCTATCGCGTTACGAGCATTAGCACCAGCTCCCGTACTTAGTACCAATGGCAACACGCCGAGTCCAAACGCCAGTGATGTCATGATTATCGGGCGCAGACGCATTTCACAGGCTTGTACCGTTGCATCAATAATGTTGACGCCTTTTTCATAAAGCTCTTTTGCAAACTCAACAATCAGAATTGCGTTTTTGGCGGTTAAACCAATAGTAGTCAAAACGCCCACTTGGAAGTAAACATCGTTCTCTAGCCCTCGCAACATGATCGCAGCCAGTGCGCCGAGTATCCCTAATGGAACCACCAGAATAATCGCAATTGGAATGCTCCAGCTTTCATACAAAGCGGCTAAGCAGAGGAAAACCATCAAGATGGAGATCGCGTACAGAATTGGCGCTTGGTTTCCAGCTTCGATCTCTTGATAGGACATTCCCGTCCAGCTCACCTGTACATCGTTTGAAATCTCTGCGGCTAATCTATCGATTTCATCCATCGCTTCACCAGTACTGTAACCAGAAGCTGCTTCACCGACGATTTCTACTGCAGGGTTGCCGTTATAACGTTGTAACTGTGGTGAGCCTTGACCCCAGTGATAAGTACTGAAAGCTGAGATTGGCACCATCTCACCGTTGTTGTTACGCACAAACCATAAGTTCAGGTCTTCTGGTGTCATGCGATATTCAGCATCGGCTTGAATGTAAACCTTCTTAGAGCGACCACGATCGATGAAGTCATTCACGTATGACGATGCCCAAGCAATCGATAATGACTGGTTGATGTCATCAATTTCTAGACCTAGAACTTTCGCTTTTTCATAGTCGACATCAAGGAATAGTTGCGCGGTATCCTCAAGGCCGTTTGGTCGTGTACTTTGCAATAATGGACTTTGAGCCGCCGCCGCCAGTAACTGGTTTCTGAACTCAATCAGTTTGTCATGGCCAACAGCCCCCACGTCTTCTAGGTAGAAGTTAAAACCCGTTGAAGTACCAAGTTCTCGAATTGCTGGGCTACTAAAAGCAAAGATCTGTGCATGTTTGTAATTTGAAAACTCACCCATGACACGGCCGATAATGGAATCCACATCGGTTCCGGGTTCTGTCCTTTCTGACCAATCTTTCATGCCAATGAATGCCATCGCTGCATTTTGCCCAGAGCCTGAAAAGTTGAATCCAGACACGGTAAACACGTGGTCGACAGTATGTGATTCGTTCTCTTCAAAATAATCTTTGATATCCAACATCACTTCTTGCGTTTTTTGTAATGTGGTCCCTGTTGGTGTGGTGACCATCACCATGAAGTCACCTTGGTCTTCATTTGGCAAAAATGAACTTGGTAGCACGTTGTATAGGTAAGCCGTGCCGGCAAAAAGCATTAGATAAACAAAAACGAAGCGCAGTGGACGTTGTAAAGCGTGTTTAACTGAACCTCGGTATTGGCTGGAGAGCTTGTCGAACCCTCGGTTAAACAGTGCAAAAAATTTATTGCTCGATGTTTTATCGACAGGCTTTAGAAGCGTTGCGCACAATACGGGAGTCAGAATCAATGCCACAACAACAGATAACACCATTGCTGAAACAATCGTCAAAGAGAATTGTTGGTAGATAACGCCCGTTGACCCTGACATGAAGGCCATAGGAATAAATACAACCGACAACACCATCGTAATACCGATTAAGGCACTGGTAATTTGTCCCATTGATTTTTTGGTTGCTTCAAGAGGAGATAGGTTCTCTTCATGCATTAAACGTTCAACGTTTTCCACAACAACAATGGCGTCATCAACCAGAAGGCCGATAGCCAAGACTAAACCAAACATGGTGAGTGTATTGATCGAGAACCCCAGCATAGCCATAACACCGAAGGTGCCAAGCAGTACGACTGGTACGGCGATGGTTGGGATTAAAGTTGCTCGTAAGTTTTGCAAAAACAGCAACATTACGACAAATACAAGCCCAACCGCTTCGAAAAGGGTTTTGACCACTTCACTGATGGATAAACGGATAAATAAGTTATTGTCGGTGGTTTTAACCAGTTCTAGTCCATCCGGAAAACCTTTTGAAAGTTGTTCAAGTTTTGCATCAACCGCATTTTGTGTGTCTAACGAGTTCGCGCCGGTAGCAAGGGTGATAGCAATACCAGAAGAGTCCTTACCCATGTAAGCAGGAATAGATGAAGATTCTTCACTGGCTAACTCGACACGTGCGACGTCTTTGAGCTTAATTTGAGAGCCGTCACTGTCGACCTTTATTAAGATGTCTTCAAATTCTTCAACGCTGGTTAGTAGGCTTTGCGCCGTGATACTGGCATTAATTAACTGAGAATCAACAGCAGGCGTTCCGCCTAATTGTCCAACCGTGACTTGGCTGTTTTGAACCGATACCGCATTCGAAACGTCAACAGGCGTGAGGCTGTAGCTGTTCAACTTGGCTGGGTCTAACCAGATACGCATCGCATAAGATGGGCCGAAAATAGTCACTTCGCCCACACCGTTCACACGGCTTAAGATGTCCTTAATGTTTGAGTTAGCGTAATCTTGAATATCTCCCGCACTCATGCTGCCGTCAGGAGAATATAAGTTGGTTACCGACATAAAACCTGACGTACTCTTGGTGACAGACGTACCTTGATTTTGTACCGCTGTCGGCAGGCGATTACTCACTTGCTGTAAGCTGTTCTGCACTTGTACCTGAGCGATATCGGGGTCAGTGTCTGCGCTAAACGTTAAGGTAACACTCGCACTACCAGAAGAGTCACTTTTAGACGCCATGTATAACAAGTTATCTAACCCTGTCATGCCTTGTTCGATGACCTGAGTAACGCTGTCTTCAATTGTTTTTGCTGAAGCACCAGGGTAAGACGTTGAAATGGTCACGGCTGGCGGTGCAATTGTTGGGTATTGCGCGACAGGCAAAGAGACGATAGCCGCTATGCCTGAAAGCATAATGACAATGGAAATCACCCAAGCAAAGATCGGTCTGTTGATAAAAAAGTTCGATAAGGACATGGTTTATTCCTCACTCGCCAAAGCAGGAACAGCACTGTCTGTACTGCTATCGACAACAACCGCAATATCATTTTTCATGTTGATGATATTGGTTATGACGACTTGCTCACCGCTAGATAGTCCTTCTTTAACTACCCAACCGTTACCCACTTCATTACCGAGAATCACTGATTTTTTTACGGTCTTGTTGTCTTCGGTGACCACAAAAACGGAAGGCTCACCAGATTGGCTTCTTACCACAGCTGATTGAGGAACGACAAGGTAGCCACGAGCTTCTGGCATTGAAATATGGGCGCGTACGTACATGCCTGCTAGTAAAGTATTGTCAGGGTTTGGAATAATGGCGCGCAGCGTTACCGTACCTGTTGAGTCCGAAACCAGCGTATCGGAAAATTCTAAACGGCCTGCTTCGTCATACGCACTGCCGTCTTCTAACGTGATGGTTACTGGAATCTCCGCATCTTTGTCGGTGAAGGTCGCAAACTCTTTTTTGATTTTGGTAATCGCTAACGAAGATTGCTGCATATCCACGTAAACATTCGCGGTTTGCACAATTGTCGTCAGGTAAGAAGACTGTTCAGAGGTCAACAAAGAACCTTCCGATACCAAAGATAGGCCTGCTTGACCTGAGATAGGTGCTTTGATTTTGGTGTAAGACAGTTCAATATTGGCATAATCCAATTCCGCTTGGCGGATCGCGACTTCAGCTTGAGCTTCTTTGTAAAGCGCATCGGCATCATCAAAATCTTGCTGACTGGTCAGTTTTTTTCTTAATAGTTCTTTATAACGAAGTGCCGTTTTTCGAGCGGTATCTTCGCTCGTGAGTGCTTTCGCTAATTGGGCTTGTGCGCTATTAACGTTGGATTGATAAGTGGTTGGGTCAATTTCATAAAGTACTTCATCGGCTTCTACCTGAGAACCCTCTTTGTATAGACGGCTTTTGAGAATACCCGTTACCTGAGGTCTCACTTCTGCTTGTTTAAACGCAGCAATTCGCCCTGGCAACTCGGTCGTTAAACGCAGTGTTGTTGGGGTCAAGTCTAAAACATCAACATGAATAGGACCTGGAGCTGGTCGTTGTTCCATAGCTTGTTCGCCACAGCCCAATAATAAAGAACTAGAGAGAAGCAGGCCCAAAGGCAATCTTAACGCGTGGGGTAGAGACATAATGAAACCTTATCCTAGAAGCATAATTACAAATATAAGAAAAAGAATAGCAGCTACATGGTTAAGGCAGGGTTAAGGCTCAGGTTTTTGTTTTGATAAATTATGAGGTCTTTGGAAAAGGATGAAGGCTCTTCCCCAACAACTTAGGCAGCGTGCGTATTTACTATTGATTACAAAGAAAAGGAACAAGTTAAGGTGATTAGTTCTCCGGTTGTGTTAGTTCTTACCTTGTGTTGTTTGTTTTATTGATTTAGTACCCCGTCAGCTCCATATATCCAGTACCTGAGTATGTTCCTTCAATCACAATAGGACCTTCCCAATAGGGAACTGATAGGGGCGGTTACGAGTTTTTTAATTTACTCGGGCGATCAAAGAGCGGCAAGCTCGATTTTATTTTGGACGATGGGAGGCTTAGGGCTTGCTCGTTGGAATAACTTAATTTTTGCCTTAATTGGCGTGTTGTGTCTTATTGTTTTAGTGATTAAACGTTATCGCGAACTCGACACTTTGTTAGTGAGTGAACAGACCACAAGCTCATTAGGGATCAATGTTCACCGCCTGCAAAGTGAGATTTTTCTTTGTTGTGCGTTTTGCACTGCATCGATTGTTTCAATGACGGGCGTGGTGGGCTTTATTGGCTTGATGGTGCCTCATCTTGTTCGACCGTTTTCAGGTGTGACTCACAAGCGAGCTATTCCTTTGATCGCCTTGTGGGGATCGGTTCTCTTATTGTTTGAGGATTTAGTCAGTCGAACCATATTAGCGCCACAAGAATTGCCTGTTGGGATTGTGACAGCGGCGCTAGGTGGGTTGTTTGTCTTATATCTTGTTTGGCGCAAGTAGCTTGTTTATTGAATCAGGGAAACTCATCAAAAATGGAGCTTAGGAACGGCTCCAAGCTCCAATCAGTTGGGCACTTTCGATCTCTATTCTTGGGGTTGAAAGTGCCTTCTTAGATCCATGCAAACCTAAACCGGAAGCAAGATGATCTTGCGATCTTGCTTCTGCTGCCTCTTTTGGGCTTGTGATGGTGTGTAGCTGCCACTCTGAGAGGCAACGATGAGACATTAGCAACCACAGATGTGTAAGTTGGCAACTCCTTTCCGCAGGAGGGTTGGCATATTGCTTTTCATCAGCTTTCTTCAGTGTGCTCTCGGTTTGAGCTTTGTATTCTAACTGTATTGCTCTTTGAAGAGCGTCATTCCCATTCTTGCACTGTTGCAATTTTAATTCGTATTTGGAGGTATTAATCATTCCAATGGCCGTCGTTAAAATTGATTTGGGTGGGTTGTTGTTTAAAGCATCGGCTCGCAACGTTAAGTTAGAATTGGAAAGCGAACATCATCATGAAAAAACTTATTGCCTTCACATTGATTTTACTGGGTGCAGCGTTCGGTGCTAATGCCAGTACCTATGAAGAGCTCAGTTGGGATGACCTTATTCCAGAAAGTGAAAAGACGATGCAATATAACTTCGGAGGCGAAGCTTCCGCTAAGCAATCTCTAGTTAGACATGCAATTCGCCCTGAGTTGAATCAGAGAAAAATTAGGATTGCCGGATATTTTGTTCCATTAGAATCTGATGGTGAAACGATCTCGCAGCTCCTACTCGTTCCCTATGCAGGTGCGTGCATTCATGTGCCACCGCCACCAGAAAATCAAATCATTTATGTGCAATTCAAAGAGCCAATGCCTATAGAAAAATTCCAAAGCGTCATTTATGTGAGTGGGACCATCAAGGCAGAGGTTACGGTTAACGAGTTAGCAAATAGAGTGGGATATTCTTTGGAAGGCTTGGAAGTTGAGCCATACGAATAACCTCGTAATGTTCGCAGGGAGTGTGTCAACTATTGTGAAGCTAGAGGTTTATTACAGACCTGATAGAAAAAAACCTGCTTCGGCAGGTTTCTTTGTTTGGATTACTCTCCTTTGGAAGAGCAAGTCTCTGGCATTTGAGTTTCCTCTAAATTGAAGAGTGAGTCGTATCCTAGGTATTTTCAATACAAGGGGGGTAATTACGATTACGAATTCCCCCATGACTTCCAAGATTGCCTCGGTTATTTCAGCGTCGCTATTTTTAAAGTTGCACTCGATAAGTTGGCTATCATTGATCGCATTAAGCTTGGAGTCATGCTCGATCACAACGATTGAGTATTTGGTTGTAGCGTGCTCGCTAGAAACCATGACTTCGTAGATGCGATTCCCGTCTTCATCCGTGTCAATTGGTATAGTCATACCTGATACGTAAACTTTCGCTCCAAGGAAGAAAGGTTCGTGTTCTATCAAGATTTCACGCAGCGGTAGTTGATGAATTTGTTCAATTCTTTTGCGTTGCTTGTAGCTGAAATTTCATTCTTTTTATTCTTGCACTCAAGCAATAATCAAAACGACTTCGAGCCATTTATCTAAACCTGCACACAAAATAAACTCTCTCCCTAAATCGACTATCGAATAAAGCGTTAATCAAGGATCGCGTTGAAAGACCACCGACGGCTGCGGCTAGGCGGGGTTCATTCATCCTTGATTTAACCTTCAGACACCTATGAATTGCTTGAGATTGAATCTAATAAAACTTCGTTCTTATTCCTTGTGTCATCAGTAATTAACAGTAAGAAAAATAATGAAAAAATTAGTCACTATATCATTGACACTATTGATGGTTGGATGCAGTTCTCCTGACTCTCCGGCTGATCGTGAACAAGCTCGCCAAAAGGTCAACAAAGTTTCAAATGAGGTCGTTAACAGGATCAGCGAGCACTATGTTGAGGTTCCGGAACAGATGGAATATGCCTACGGGTACGCGACTGTGCGAATGTCTGAGGTTCAACTTCCTATATTAGGTAAGTCATCAGGGATTGGATCCATATACAACAATACTGATGGTACTGTTACGTATATTGACGTCGATAAATATGACTTAGGTGCGGGGCTTGCGCTACATCAATATGATGGCATTGCCATATTTGATACTGAGGAACAGTTGGAAGCCTATAAAGAGGGTAACTGGCATTTATCCTTTGCAGCAAATGCTAACCTTGGTGGCAGTGGTGGAAGATCAAAAGCCACTATTTTAGATGGTGACCTTGATGTTCCAGTATATCTACTCGATTATTCTGGTGCTTCTGCGGGGACAAGTGCACAAGTTATGTCTACGTCCATCAACTATGACCTGACTGAGACTGGCTTGGGTGATCGTCAGACTGCAAACAAAGAAGTTGAAAAGACAACAACTGCCAAGAATTGGAATCGTGCTCTTCCATTTTATGCACAAAACGTTATTGATAAAGGCTATTCATTGCCTAAGCCTTTCGGGGTCAGTGTCGTTTATACAGATACTTACCAGTATATGGACATCACAGGTTTAAATGTAGGTATCAACGGTTCCAAAAAGTACCCAATTGATTTTGTATCCTTTCACAACAGCAGTAATGACACTCAATCTCCCCAATTAAAATTGGACGCTTGGTTGTTCCCTTTTATGAATGTGTTTGGGTCGGTTGGGAAAATAAGTGGTACAGCTGATCTTGGTATTCAATTTAGTGGTGACGATCTTGTTGGGCAACTTGGAACAGACTGTAGTGGAAGGCTTAAGCCCTTTGTATGTCGTTTAAGGGGTAAAGATCCACTTTATAACGTCACTGCTGACCTGAGAGGCACCAACTATACGGTCGGAACTATTCTAGCAACTGGGTGGCATGATTATTTTTTTACTGTACCGATGTCGGCGACCTACGCAGATATGCGTAAAAATGATGCTGAAGGCTTAATTGTTAATATTACTCCTCGTATTGGTAAAGTATTTCCTGTTAAAGGATCCCAATCTATTGCGCTATATACTGGTGCAACATATATCGATAGTACTTTAACGCTAACGGGAACTTATACCTATGAAGGTGTTGGGATAGATTACAACGTAAAGCAAAGTAATGTCGATAAATGGTCCGGTTTGGTTGGTGCTAATTATACGTTCAATAAGGATTGGTCTGTATCTGCTGAATATGGGTGGGTAAGCGATCGTAAACACCAATTCGTATCTACATTAAATCGAAGATTTTAAAGCTGTTCTAGATTAGTCTCTGTTTAATTTTAGCGTTAATAGTCTGGATGGATAATATCTAATATAAATTGTTAGTTTGAGAAATCACAATGAAAAAAATTAAATCAATCATAGTTATGCTCTTACCAATGGTGTTAGTAGCATGTTCAAGTACACACTCGATAGATAAAAGAGTCACTGAAGATAACTATGAGAGTGCTTCTATTATTAGCACCCCTAAAACTAATAGTATTTATGATGAGCCATATCGCTTCTTTGGTGATGAAACACCTAAGTACCTACGGGAAGTAAGAGATAACCCTAAGCTTAGTGAAATTGTAAACCAAGATAATATTCCGCGTATAGTGGGCGACCAATTTAGCGTGTTAGTCCTCTCTGGTGGTGGAGAACGAGGCTCTTACGGTGCTGGAATTATTAATGGACTATATGACAGTGGAAAGTTACCAGAATTTTCTATGGTGACCGGCGTTAGTACCGGAGCGTTAACCGCACCTTTTGTATTTGTTGGCGGGGAATATATTCATGAGTTAAAAACGGCAATGCTTGCTTTAAATGACCAAGATCTTTTGGACAAGAGAAGCGCTCTATGGCCTCTATACAGTACATCAATGGTTGAAGGGAAAAAGTTCTATCAATTCATAGAGAAAACTTACGATGATAAATTAATTGAAGCCATTGCTCGTGAATACCGAAAGGGTAAACGACTCCAAATCGGAACAACTCACTTTGATTCTGGTCGACAAATGGTTTGGAACATTGGCCGCATTGCGGACAGCGACATACCTAATAAAATTGAAATTATTCATAAAGTACTAATGGCAAGCTCATCTATTCCAGGGTTCTTTCCTCCGCAATATTTTACTGTTTATTCTAATGGACATGAATATGAAGAAATGCACGTTGATGGTGGGTTATCTCATCAATTATTTTTTAACTCTTATGACTTTGATTTGAAGGAAATATCAGAACTTTACGGAATAACAAAAAAGCCTAATATCTATATTATACGAAATGGGTATTTAAAGAACAACTTTGAAAAAGTAGAAGATAATGTATTTTCTCTAAGTGAGAGAAGTGTTAATAATTTGATATTTTCTCAAACTAGAGGCGATTTGTACAAAGAGGTTTATGTGACAAATAAAGCCCAAGCCAATACGTATCTTAGTTATATAGAAGAAGACTTCGACGTCGAACCAAGTGAGGATTTATTTTTTGACCAAGAGTATATGAACAAACTCTACGAATATGGATATGAAAAGGCACAGAATGGAACGTTATGGTCGGCCTCTTTGATAGATGGGCATCAAATAAAGCTAAGAGATAAAAATCTAAACGATGAATAATGTGTTAATTATTTAAATAAATAGAGTGATATACCATGAATAAAAATAAGATAATTATACTAATGTCATTGTCTCTATTTTCGACATTCAGTTCTGCAAACTTAATTGTGGATACTAAAGGTGTCAATATGGAGCAATACAACATAGATTTACTGGAATGCCAACAATTATCAACCCAAGTTCAAGAAGAGCAAACTAAGGGAGTTGGTCGCTCTGTCGCAGGTTCAGCTGCCAGAGGGGCTGCTCTTGGCGCGGCAGGTACGGCTATTGCTGGAGGGCATGGTAGTGATGGAGCAAAAGTAGGGGCAGGTGTTGGTGTTGTTGGAGGGTTACTGCATCATAGGCACGCAGCTGCTTACAATCAAGCCCAGCACGAAGAGGGTGTCAATAATGTGCAGAGGCAGTGCATGATCGGCCGAGGATATAAAGTCTTGAACTAGGCTGCTCCTTTTAGAGACTTAAAGTCATATTTCTATTCGTCTACCAATAATCTATTCATTAACTGTGCGGCTTTGCTTATTTTCTAAGGAGTAGAGCTCCCACAGTTGCATAACCATAACCATAACCATAACCATAACCATAACCATAACCATAACCACAGATCTCCTTCAAATACGTTCTAGATTTTTGCCTCAATGCAATAGTCAAAGCTAAACCGAGAGGTTTATTGCTATTCGCTCAATAAATATACTCTTCCGACCAAAACGAAAATCCAACAGACAAAGCAGTCTCAAGATTTCAGGCACGCATCCATCGGATGGATCCAATACCATATTTGACAATATCGGAGACATCCTCGTGTTATTAAAGCGAAACGCAGCACTCTTATTGGTTTTAATTCTTTTAAGTTACCATAACTTTGTTTTTGCTCAGGTGGCGTCAACACCACTAAGAACTTATGCTACTTCTCCTTATCAATCGACTTCTCTATCTACCCAATTAAGAAGTGCATTTAGTGTCGATACCACCGAGGTTTTCATTACTTCATCCATAGCGAGTGTCTGGGCTCAAAGTAATGACTTCCAACTCGATTATTATCAAAATCAAGTTTTTAGTGGTTTTCAAGTCCCAATAAACAACAAGGTTTCTGCAGAAATCATGCTGCAGTATTCTTGGGCTGGCAATAATCATCTTGACTCATTAGTCGCAGGCTTTCACAACACTTTTGGTATAGCGCAAAATGGGCGTGATGAAGTGGATGATGATCAGTTCAATATTGGTTCATCTTATGGCTCTGCTATAGAGGACTTTGAGGGTGAGACTATGGCAAAAGCTTTGCATTCTTACTTGTCTTATCAATTTTTTGAAACGAGTGCACATGCGTTATCCGTAGGAGGCTCTCTTTACTATAACCATGTGGGTGACTCTGAGTTTTCAAATATAAGCTTTGAGCAAGGTCTGCAGTTAAACTATTCCTACCATTCAGGTGTTCACACGGGTTTTAGCACCTTAGGTGCAACGCACAGAAAAAATGATCTTGCTTTGGGTTCTATACCCGTAAGTAATACCACGATGTCATTTGCAGCTGGTTATTCGCTCCAGTTCCTCAAACAATATGAGATGCTCGTTGAATACCACCATTATCAAGGTGTGCTGGATGACAATAGTGCGTTCTCCGAGCCTTCAAAGGAGTTTGTACTGGGTTTAAGAGGAACATTTGATGGGGTAGCTGTAGAGATATCGACCACTGAGAATATGGGCAATAAAGATAATTCAACGGATATTAACTTTACAGTAGGACTGAGATTTTTCTTGTAAACAACATATGCTCAACAGGAAGCTAGCGTTTCATCATGGGTGATCGACCGGTATTTTCTTTATGTTCAGTGAGCTAATGTGATGTGTCACGTCACCTCTGGGCGGAGAGTCTGCCAGGTAGAATGCTAAATCAAAGCTTGTCTCTGTAAGATATAATGGGCTTTCAGTGAAGATAATCTCAATACTTTATCTCTGGATGTATTTAGCAAAACTCAGTGAGAGGTTCGGTGAGCTGTATTGCCCCAAATGATGCTGAAGCAGCAACGCATCATTTCCTTACCACGCTTGCTTTCGAGCAATACTTTTCATCAATCACCTATGCATTTTCAAACAGAGACTTAACTTGTTTATAAAACGCCATGCCATCGAAAGTCAGATTGAACTGCCTAGTCGTTCTTTGAATCAATTGGACAGACATAATGTGCTCCAACTGCCCCCCACGATTCGTTTACATCGGAAGCAAGATTATCTTGCCATTTAACCGCGTACTTTTCGATTCGATGAGATCAATCGCGGTTTGAACTTCATCGAATGGCAGATAGCGGTCAACGTCGAGTTTTATGTCGTTTGTGATGAAGTGATCTAGCATAGTTGTGAACTTATCACAGCGAACATCTTTCCCCTCAGCCTCTTCCCAATAACGTAAGAAGAAAGTACTGAAATCGATAGCTTGGTTTTTTGCGTGCTTGAAGAATCGCGGTTCATAAAAATCGAGCGAAAGCGTGCCATAGTTGATAAAGCGGCCTTGATTACCCAGAGTATGGATAAGATCCGTTCCCGGTGAACCGCCAATCGCATCGAAGGCCACAGTTGGTTGAGGCAAACCGAGTCGCTGAATTTGTGCAACCAAATCACTGTTGGCATCCAGCACATAACATGAAGTCGTTTGAGTGCGCTCAGGTTGTGACGTCACGGTAATGATTTGAAACCCAAGTGATTCCGACAACTGAGAGAAAATCTTGCCAATGGCCGAACTGCCAGCATTGATGATCAACACATCTTCTTTGGTCAACTTCGCCACTTCTGTCGTCAGCACCCACGCGGTGAGCGCATTAATATATAACTGACAGGCGTAGCCATTATCTAGGTGTTGAGGAATGTGGAAGAGGTTGTCTGGTGACACATCGACATAGTTCTGCCATGTACCACTTGTAGCTACAAGCACTCGCTGGTTTAGAGGAAACTCAGAATGGCCAGACTCCACAACCCTTCCGACCGCTTCAAACCCCGGAACTCTCGGTGGCTGGTGGCTGTGTTTGTATTGCCCCACACCGTAAATCGACAATAGATCACTAGGGTTGATGTTGGTCGCTTCAATTCGTACTCGCACCTTATCTTTATCAAGTGCGCCTAAAGCGACATGTTCTAGCTTGAGAGACTCTTTCGGCTGCCCGAAACGGAACTGGCTAATTCGGGTATTTTGCTTAGTGTCAGTCATGGTTCGGGCACCTTTGTGGTTTATGAGTACTGCATCGACTTTAAGTGTAGCGTGTTCATAAACAGTCTTGGATCGGTAATATTGCTTAGCATCGCTGGTGTTGGTAAGCAGTCGTCATCAACGTAGTCGACATAGTCTGCCGCCGAGTCAAAGATCAAAATATCCAATGCTAAACGATCCAGCCCGTATCGACCTCGGTGGATCATATCCGCAGAAAAGACTAATAAGTCGCCCGCCTCTAACGGTATCTGTTTACCGCCAGAGATGTTATCGCTGCTTACCTTTCCATTTACTTCTTGGCGAACGTTGTATTCTTCTTCGTTGTCCCAGCGTTTGTGTGTTCCGGGGATAAGCTCCATTCCGGGCTCATCAAAGATCGGTACACGGAGGTGCAATACTTGGGTTTCCATGATGACTTTCATTTGGTCATCAATGTCGTAGTCGTATTGACAGTCGCGATGCCAGAAGTCTTTTTGTTGTGGGTTTACAGGGTTGAAGAACAGTTGCGTGTTCATGAATGCAGGCTTGTTCGGTATGACCGCATCGACCACTTCCATGACTTTTTTTGAGCTGATGAAGTCAAACAGTACGGTTCTATCGTTGGCGGGTAGATACTCGCTGCCTGTAATCAAAGATGAGTTAAATGCCTCTTCTTGATAGAACTCTTCGTTGTCTGCTTTCCATGATTCATGGAATTTGAGCACGACTTCTCTAAGCGATGCTATCTGAGCTTCATCGAAATAATTTCTGATAACAAAGTAACCATGCTCGTCGTATTGGCTACTTAATTGTTGGCTGTTTTCTACCACTGACTACCTTCGTTCATTCTGTACCGCGTAATAACCACGGATTTCTTGAGCGCATAATGCCAGACAGGTGCCATTCAACCAAGTAACTAGGAGGAATAATCTGTTGTTATCGTAATAACACTCAACACTGCTCGTTATTGATTGGCTCCAAAAGAACCTTAGTCACGAATAGCCTGGCGATTGGCGCGACTACAGCAAACACTAGCAAAGCCGATGGTAGCATTTGACCAATCGCAGCCATCCATGCAGCAAAAATCCACGCATCAAAAAATATCGTCTTGTGGTAGGTTCTTGGCGGCCACGATGGCTGGCAGGCTGAGTAGCATGGTTGGAAGTACCATCGAAATCATTAGTGGGTATCGGTATTTCCGAGGAAATTTTTCATGGTTGACTCTAATGAATGTGAGTTTTGTATTAATGTTTACCATCCCAACCATAACCTTCCAGTTAGTTATGTGATTTGAAAGGTTAAAGCTAGTGAGTTTTAGGCATAGTCGTTCGGTCTTAAAAAGCGATGACGCGTTGAATTAGCCAAAACATCGATGTGACGCCACAAAAGTAACTGATTGAATTTCTCACCATGGTGTTAGAAACCAGCGTCAACTTTTTGGTGATGAGTTGGATAAACAGGTAAGACGCCGCAACGAAAATTACTTGTCCGATTTCGACACCGACATTAAAACTGACCAGCGCCATGAGCTCCTCATTATGTGGCAAGCCGATTTCGCTTAACACAGAGGAGAACCCAAAACCATGCAATAGACCAAAGCTCGACGACACCAATAACGGGTACTTAAACGTTAGACTATCAGTTTTGTTGGAGGCAATTTCGTAGGCCAAAAACACAATGCTCAACGCGATACTGGCTTCGACGGGAGCGATGCTGATGTTCATCATACCCATTGAAGACATGATCAATGTGATGGAGTGAGCAATCGTGAAGCCAGAAATAGTCATTACGATCTTCTTGGGTGTTCGCGCAATGAAGATCAAGCACAATATAAATAACAGATGATCGTAGCCTTCCAGAATATGCTCAATTCCCAACTTAACGTACGCCGTCATCACGTTGTCAGATTTAAACTCATCAGCCAATTTTAGCTGGTGGTCACTAACGTTTAGCACTCGTGAAATGATGTTGTTTTCGGCATCTTCAATCCGGACGATCACATCCACTTGATACTTGGTTAAACCATCAATATCGAGTTGTAATCCTTTTAAGCCGTTCTCTCGCTCAATAGTCCATTGTTGAACATAGGCTCCGGGTATCACCGAGCTGAGCATATTGGCGTGGTCTTTTTGGCTCTGTCCATCAACAACGATATCAAGGTCGACGGTTCTGTCGCCTTTTACTGGGCGTTTCCACAGAAAGTCGGAGTGCGTGCTGTCGATTTGTTTGATCAGCAACGAAGCTGATTGCATGTCATCGGCGTAAGCCCCCAGTGACATGGTCATCAAACATAAGAAAAGTAACGAGATTAGCTTTTTCATCACGGTTTCCTTAAGAGTTGGCGTCGGAGTTGCTCATCACAACTTGATAGTCGTTCAGCAGTTTGCTTTCGTAAGTGTCTAGATTTTCTTGATTGCGCTGAATACGCCAATCGTCTAATACTCGAGCTTTGGCATTATCAAACGAGAAGTAGTCATTCTCTGTCTTGCTCGTCACTTTCACTTGGAAATACTGCGATGTCGCTTTGATAGGTGACGACCATTGATCCAGAGGTTGGGTAGCCAACTGTTCTAAGAATTTGGCACCGAAGCGTTTATCTACGTCGTAAGAATCCCAATTGGAAACTGCGATCGGATTGGGTTGTTCTGAATAATTTCCGCTAGAGTCCGAACTTGTAATCAAGTCTGGACTGATGTTGATTGCTCCGTTTGTGCTGTCCAGCGCGATGAACTCAAAGCTATAGATATCGGCTTTCTTGTAGTTATCGATGTGTGCTTGATAAAACTCATGCAGCGACTCATCGCTTGGTTGCTCCATCACGGAAACGTCATTAATCATGAAGCGAAGCTTCTGTTTGAGGCGACGTTTTATGACGGCATCGTTAGTATCAAAGCCGACTTTTCTTGCTTCTCGTGCGTAAGCTTCATCAAGTGCGTAGTCACGAACTAACGCTTGTAGTTCTTGGGGGGTAGGCTGTTTGCGCCACAGTTTTACGTATTTAAGATGGATTTGCTCAAGTTTATCTTCCGTAATAACAATCACATTCTCCTCATTGAACTTCTGTTGTTCGGAGTAATGGTTGTAAGCAAAAAGTGCGGCAGCAATTAGGAAAAATTGCATTAGAGGTTGGCGCAATAAACGTACAGTTAAATTTTTCATGAAAGTAATCTTTTTAACAGATAAATAGGGCATCAAATCCATTGAGTGGATAGCACCACAGAGCGGCTCTATGGTGCTATTGTGTAGCTAGGTTAAACTTAGTTTTCGACGAGTCTCAATAAGACTAAGGCGTATACCAAATTGGCGAGGTAAACGCGCGCTCTTGAATAGAAACTGGCAGTTCTTCAGGAACGGTTGTGCCCATTTCTACTGCATCAAATGTGCTCCAACGAGGAGTTGGGATTTCTAGTACACGAGCGTAGTAGAACGCATGCAGTGATTCATCAAAGTCAGGGTCGACCCATTCAGCTTGAAGTGACTCAGCGCCAATATCATTGGTGAAGGTGGCTGTTTTCACGTCCACGGTGTTACCTACGGCAGGCACTTTGCCATGTTCATTCTCAACACGACCATCAGACATCGCAACGTTGTAGACTTTTTCAAACGTTTTGCCGTCTTTTACCCAGCCTTTGATGATCTGGATTCGGTCTAAGTTACCGCTATCAGGATCTTTTTCAGCTTGGACTATAATGGTTGGTGCTGTTTTACCGTGAATATCTGCAGAGGTTAGGTCGCTACCCATTGGCACGCCTTCATCGTAAGCCGTTGCTTCCCAGTCTGCTTGTTTTAGCAATTCTTGTGGGTAGTCGAAGCTTGCGAAAGTTCGCACTTTCATGCGAGTTCCTGTTGTTGCGTAAACTTCTTTGTTTGCTAACGCATCATAAATCTCTTCTCGAGTATTCGATTTTGCCCAAACTGCAGCTAAACCAGACGTACTGAACTTACGGATTTCTTCAATGTTACGACCTGAGTTACCCGGTGAACCGTACATGCGTTCTTCTGGATGAACTTCAACCCCAAATTTACCGGTGAAGTTGAATTCTTGGAAAGTGCTTGCTCCGTTGTGGGTATCAGCATCGCCAATGAAACCGAACTTGTATGGGTTACCTTGACCTTCTGCTTCTTGCTTAATACCGCGCAGTAGAGCGTCGCGTGCATAACCACCCACTCGTTTGTCTGTTAGACGACCGTGCATATCTAAACGATAATCCCACAATTCAAAACCTGCGAACTCATCGTTCGGAGACAACTCAGGGTGCGTCTCTGATGTGCCTTTGATCTGAGTGATTTCGTAAAGTGGTTCATTTCTCATACGAGTTTCTGCATAGGCTTTGTCTACTTTAGAGCCGCCGTAACTGGTATCGACAGGGAACATCAAACCATCGCTGGCGTTACCATTGTGAGGGATCGCTAACAGTGTTGAGCCGTTCTCACGTTGCTTGTCCATCCAAGCCCAAAGGTCCTCTGGTCGTTTCGAATCGAAGCTGGTAAACGGTATTTCTGGAATGTGGTCAGTATCTCTGAACATCAATACACGGTGCATGTTGCGAGCTTCAGGGCCTGAGGTCCATTCGAAGCCAGCAAAAGTCGTAAACTGACCTGGTGTGTTGTATTTGTCTGTGATCTCGACTGTTTGCGCGAATAATGATTTTGCGAGCTTAGGGTCAACCAATCGAGGATCGCAGCTGTTTTTATTCATGCAGTCGAAGATGTCAGCATAGGCCCCCCAAGCCACAACTTTGTTTTTTGATGCCAAACGCTTAGATATGTCCAAGTCATAAAGGTCACTTTCTGGGTTGACCATTTGTTGGAATACGCCTAAAAATTCGGCGTGGTCTGTCACTGAATACCAATCAAGAGGTTTACCTTGGATTTTGAAAACATTACCGTTTTCATCAACAATTTTTTCACCACGAGCCCAGCGATACGCCGTTTCAGGGTTGAAGGTTGCGCCTTGCGGAAAGCCATCAAAAGACCAGCCAGTATGGACGTGTAAGTTACCGAAATACGCTTCTTTATTTTCGTGAACCGTAATGTCTGCCTGTGCTGCCATACTGCTGCATAATAAAATGGCAGAAACACAACTTGCTAATTTGTTTATTTTTTTCATAGGAATGACCTAATAAATGGGTGAACTGAACGTACGCAGGTTTTCTTAACATCTTGTTTGTTTAGAAAGTCCGCACACATAAAACGAGTGCTTATGTTTTGTCATTCCGTGTCGGGCAAATACATGGCCTGAAGTGTTATTCCGTAGACTCAACGTGATAGTGAACAAGCCTGTAAATGCTCGTTGTCGCTAAGATGGGAGAAGTATAATCAAGAGGATAAAGGCGAAAAATATCTGAAATTGGTTTTCACTTTTGCATTGCTGCAATAGTGAATGGTTGTCTCTTATTAATTGTTTTGGTGAATGCAAAAACACCTTACATTAGTAAAGCAAGACGCTTTTCTAACGTAAGGTGTTCTTTATTTTGGATTTACTCTTAATGCTAAAAGCTAACTCGCAACTGATTGCTTAGATATTATTCCCTCTTAGATATTGTTACTTCCAAGTCGGGAAATCGGAGCCTAGAGGTGAGGTTGGTTTATCCCAGTAAGCCGGTGTGCGTGAGTATTCTAAGACCGGTTTTAAATGAGTGATCACACCAAATGGCGTTGGCGTTTTTATGGTGTTCTCGCTGATGTTTCCACCGGAAATTACTTTATGTATTGTGGCGAATTTCTTATCGATGTTCTCTTGGTCTTTCTTTTGACTTCTTTGTTGATTCTGCGGGTTCGAATTCAAACCTTGGTTTTGATACCACATACAAGTTTGGGCTAATGAAACACTGACACGTTGGGAACCACCAATGAAAGCACGGTTGTGAAGCGCTTTCAGAATGCCGATAGAACCCATTAAGCCAGTGCCGTAATCGGTAATGAAACCGTAAGGACATAGAATCGGTTGGTTCTCGGTGCCGTGATCAAAGGCTGAACCAACAGCCGCTTGTGCGATGTTTTCCCACCCGTGCCTATTCGCCCATGGTCCAACTTCGCCAAATGCCGAACTGGTTACGATGATTAAGTTAGGGTTAATTGATAATAACTTCTCTTCTGTTAAACCAAACTTCTCTTGAAGCCGACCTGGAGCATAGCCATTTACATACACATCAGTTTCTGTGATCAGCTGATAGAACGTCTCGAGATCCTTTTGTTTATTAAAGTTCAGGTAAGCATTGCGTTTACCAAAGCCAGTATCAAGGTAGTTTGACGTAATACGCTCGGCGGAAGGGTTGGCAATATGCAAAACCTGAGCGCCTTGTTCCGCCAAAAAGGTCGACATTGAGGGCCCTGCAATAATATGGCTAACATCTAGCACTTTTACGTCACTGAGCGGTCTTTCGCTCGGTTTGAACGGAACTTTAGAACCCGTACCAAGCGTTTTGACTTGGATTGGTGGAAGCTTACTTAGAGCTTGGCCTTGTGGGTGCGCTTGAAACTCTTGTTGAGTTCGAATCTTGGTGCCACTTAACCCATGCTTATTAAAGATATCTTCCCACTCTTGCGCTGTTTTAGACAAGTAGGCAGCTTCAATAGCTTCCTGTTCTGGTGGGCAGTTCAATACTTTTAAAGTCTTGTCGTGTAAATGCTCCAGTGCAGTAATGGTCTCAAAATACCCATCTTTTGTTTTGTGAGTGAGCGATTCAAAACGCTTGAAAGCATCTAGCGAGAGTGGCTGATCATTGATGTGAAGGAAGTTAGGGCGATAAAGCATTTCCATCGCTTTTTTATGATCAACTGTGACGGTTTGAGCTTTGCCAGTTTTATGTTTCCAAATATTTGCAACCAACAAACCGTTCATCATTAATAAAGAAGAAAAACTATCCGACATACTGTACGGTGATAGTTCATCTGAGCTTGGTTCGTAATTCGTATCAATACTTTCAATGTCTGACGATATTTCTATATCGACCACTTTTTTTAAGTTTTCTAGACCATATAACATAAATAAACCTTTGATGTTTTCGTAATAGATAATCAGCTTACTTCAGTCTATATTTGGGATAAACGTCCAGAAATGAGGAAGAGTTTTGCACAGAAGCAATAATAATTTTGATCTAAATACGTTGACTATTTTTAGGCGAGTTGTAGAGCTAAATTCGCTTTCAAAGACAGCGGAAGAGCTAGTCATTAATCCATCAACTGTGAGTCGAAAAATATCAGATCTCGAATCATTTTATGGGGTTAAGCTACTACTGAGAACAACCAGAACACTCACCCTTACTGAGGAAGGTAAGGCGTTTTATGGCTACTGCCAGAACATCGAAGACTTGTTGGTTCGTTCGGAAAACGAGATAACCAATACGCAAGTTGAGCCGACAGGGGTGTTACGATTGGTGATACCAGTTGATCTCGGTAACTTGGCGCTAAACAATGCGCTCAATGAGTTTGCGATTAAGTACCCAAAAGTGGTGTTAGATTTAGAGTTTTCAAATCGTTCCGTAGATATCGTTGAAGAAGGCGTTGATGTTTGGTTTTGTATCGGTGAAGCATCGAATCAAAGTTTAATTTCAAAACATCTTATGACACACAGACGCTATTTAATGGCCTCGAAAGAGTATTTAGCTCAGTACGGTGACATTAATTCGATTGACGAAATGACTCCCCCTCACCGACAAGTGTTAAACAAAAACCCGTTTAATTATAAAGATAAAAACGCGATAAAACACCTACCGTATTCGGTTGCGGTAAACAGCAGTTATGCGGTACTTCAGTCATGTATAGCAGGCCTTGGGCTTGCTTATATTACGAAATCGATGGCCAATAAATATGACGCTGACCAACAATTAGTGACGATATTAGAGAGTGAGATTTTTTCTGAAACGGTGGTTAATATGTTGTATCCAGAACGGAAACTTAAACCTATGAGGACTGAATATTTCCTTGAATTCATGTCTAATTATTTCCGGTATGTGTAGGCATATAGTCAAATAAAATTGAGACGGGATAAACATAAGTTCCTATGTTTATCCCGTCTCTTTGGTGACTCATAATTCGTTTCGTTTTTGTGTGGGCAGGGTGGGGGACGAAACCCCCAGTCTTATCGCTAATGCTCGTTGTTTTTATGAAGAACGTTTACTTAGCGTAGCATGATGTCTTCGTGGCCATAGCCCGGTATGAAACCAAACAAGCCTCGGTTAACGACTTCTGATGGACGGTGAGTGATTGCGCCGTTTCCTGCGGGTTCGTCGCTCCATGTTGTTTTGATTGGATCATGTGCGCCCATCACGGAAGGTCCTGTTTGGCAGTAAGCTGGGGTCTCAGACAACTGTACATAAGGTGTAATTCGAGTGAACACCGAACCTGATTCGCTGGTTTGGTCGATTAAGTACTCGCGCATGTCAGCCATTGAAATCGGCACAACTTCTTCTTTTTGGGCATCTAAACTTAAAAGCTCCATTGCTGAACGTGCTAGCATGGTTTCTACATTCCAGAATCCACCTTTCTTCTCACGTTGGATCAGTGCTGAAATCGTGCCGATTGCAGCTAAGAACCCTGTGCTGAAATCCAGTACGAGAGCGCCAACAAGGTGGTATTGGTCGCGACCTTGCGATGCGATGTGTGTCATGCCTGTACAAGTTTGAGCCAATTGCTCCCAACCTTTACGTTTGCTCCAAGGGCCCGTTGGACCGTATGCAGAGATCTGAGTAATAACGAGGTTAGGGTTGATCTCCATTAGTGTTTTTTGATCGAATCCTAGTCTTTCTAGAGAGTTTGGACCGTAACCCCATACGAGTGCATCGGCATCTTTCAACAATTCAGTGAACTTCTCTTTGTGTTGTTGCTGCTTCAAGTCGAGTTGTATCTGCTTTTTACCGTAACTTTGCTCAAAGATTACTGGGTACAAGAACGGAAATTCAGGGTTACGAACCGAGATGACGTCTGCACCGTATTCCGCGAGCTGACGAGTAGACCATGGGCCAGCCACCACGTGAGTGACATCAATGATTTTAAGCCCTTCAAGTGGACGATGTTTTGCTTGAGTTAACTTTTTAGATTTTGCATCGCCTTGTTGATCAACCAATACCAGAGGATGCTTAGCCATAGCTTGCCCTTGCGGATGTGCTAGCCATTGTTCTGGTGTGTAAAGCGGCGCCATACATAGGCCTTGCTCTTCAAAATCGGCTTCAATTTTTGCAATGTCAACTTTAGCAACTTGGTCGCTCAAGCTTTGGTAGTTATTTGCTGAATCGAAGTAATTTAAAATACCATCGCGTAAATGCGGGTAAGCACCATTCATACACATCCATTGACCGTCTTTCGATTGTTGGATGCTGTTCACTGGAACTTCGATTTCACCACCAAGAATTAGTGTACCATTTAGGTAATGGTATGCCGGGTCGTTCAAACTCATGGTCGCATGGCGTCGGTCAACGGTTACGCTCTGTTTTGGCAGGCCTCGTAGTTCGCCAATCTCTTCCAAGCTAGCCCCAAATGCTGCAATCACACCGGTAATGTAATCTGCAGTTGCTAGATCTTCTTTTAGGTAAGTCGGTGTTTGAACCACATTGATGTCTGATGCTGGTGTAGATAGGTTAAGTGTATCTGCAATATGTTGATAAACTTTGTGTTGATTCGTATTCATAATATTTGTCTCTAATTCTTACTTTATTGAGCGCTGCTGGGTATAACGGCAACGCTGCCAATGGAATTTGTTTTGTTAAGGCGCTTAGTTTTTCGGTTTGTGCTGCTCAAGTTCTGGCGGATAATCGACGACATAACGTTCAACTAAGTTATTTTCATCAAGCCACAGAATGTTCAATAACGAATCAAAAGAAATGACATTATCAAGGTTCTGTTTTTCTGTGATTTTTGCACCACCGTTCATAATGATCGCGTTACCCACTTGGTAAACGTCGTGAATAAAATGCTCAGTGATGAAGGGTTCATCTATTTTTTTGAAGTAAGCTTTCACGTTCTCAAGGCCGATGATCTTTTCCTGTCCAAATTGCATCACAATATCGTCACGCAAGATTTCGAAGCCTGAATTTTCAGAAAAATCTAATGTATCAATTGCCTGAAACAGTTTTGGCAGCCATGTTGGTGCTTCGATTTTTGTCATATGTGTATTCATGGTATGTCTCCTATCCTAATAAATATTCAATTAACTCATTGGTTATGAAATGTTATTTATTAGGATTGATAGTGATTAAAATTAATGAGGTTGATTCTCGTTGTTAGAATTTGTAGTTAAATTCAAATCCACGTGTTGCGTCTGAGTAGTCTTGTTCTGAATCCCATTCTTCATGGTATTGAACGTCTAAATCTGCGGTGATTTGGTACGTTAAGCGTATTTCGTTCGTGAATAGTGTGTCTTCACCGTTGTAATAGTTATCTGTGTAAACCGTTGCACCGCCCAATGTGCTGCGCCATTCTGGGTTATACATAAAATCCAAGTTGTCTAAGATTTTCACTTTTGCGTACGCACCGATTTGGCCGTAAGTACCTGGTAGGGTGTAGCCTGTAACGTGGTCATCAATTGGGTAACCATTTTCTTCAAGAGGCAGTTCGCCGTTCATGATGGTTAAGCCAACACCCGCATAAGGTAAAACTTCAATGCGGTTGTATTGGTATTTCCAAGTGATGTTTGCTGATAGATCAAGCTGTTCTTTTTCTACGTCATATTCGGTATCAATGTAGCTACCGATGTTCGATGCCTTGTCAGTATTGAAGTAACGAGCTCGAACGCTATCAATTGAATCATCACGCTCGCTTGAGCCAGACCAACCTAGGTTGTCCCCTGCAATGCCTTTTACTTCAATAATACTTTTGGTTTGGTTTGCTTCAGTTTGGTCATCGAATTGAACTTTTACGCTTGCGCCGTAGTTGTCAAAGCCAATACCTGCGGAAACAGAAGAAGTATCTGTATTGCTAGCTGCTAGAACGCTAGTTGAAGCCAGTGAAGCAATTAGGATAGCGGTTGTTGTGGTATTAAGTTTCATGATGTTTTTCTCTTTCAATTTAAAATTTGGCGTAGTGCCGTGTTGTTGAGAGAGAGTATATTCACCACCTTGTTTTCGATAAATATCTTGAATTACGCTTCATAATTGCACTGGTGCAAAAGTGGATTTATAGAAGATTATTGCGTGAAAAAAAAGGGTTTGCATTTGCATGTATTGGGGGAGGATGGCGATAAATTTAGATTGAATACGATCAGCATGTGTTCAATTATTTTCAATAAAACAACAGTTACACGGA
This sequence comes from Vibrio sp. Isolate33, assembly GCF_022397895.1. Lineage (NCBI taxonomy): Bacteria > Pseudomonadati > Pseudomonadota > Gammaproteobacteria > Vibrionales > Vibrionaceae > Vibrio > Vibrio sp. Isolate33. The sequence continues at coordinate 100,809 of NZ_JAKEUP010000003.1, read as the reverse complement.
CTAAAAAACTGAATGAAATGGTCGATATTGATAATCGGAATAGTAATGAAGAGATCGAAGCTTTCGATTTATCGTTTAAAATGGAGTTATTGCATTAAGCTGGTGGGGATGAGCTTTCGATTTTAGAATAACAATAGTAACTTAGTACTGTGAGATATTGCCATTAATCCTGAAGCCCTGTTTTGTTAGATGTCGAGCGTAGCCAATCACGCCATGAGTAACACAATAACTAATGGCGAAGTGAATCGAGGTTAATTAGTGGATACCGGATGATTCTTACGTTTATGCCGTAGCACGAAGTACACGATGACATTTAAGACTGCCCAAATGCATGCCATATCAAACATTCGTTCAACAAAAGGTTCGACATGAAAACCATTCGATTGTGTATAAAGAGTTACAGGGACTAATACCGCAGACATAAAGCCCACTTCGAAGTTTGGGATATCCTTATGTCGCAACTCTTTATGGAATGAAAAGTAATGAACCACGCTAGTCAATACAAACAATAGTAAGGCAAAGAGCGCAATGTTGTTTGGATGACCAAGCAGTAAAAGGTGGAATAGTAGCGCCATTAAGCAGCCTGTAATTTGCACTGGGATAATGGATTGAACGACCAATTTACCTTGCTTAATACTGCTTCGTAGCGCGGCATTGATTACGACAGAAAGACAAAAAATAGCACCACCAATATCCATGGTCAGAAATGTGACTAAAGCGCACGTTATCAGGACAACTATCAGCAGTTTATGCAGTTCTGAAATCGTAGGTTCCTTGGCTGTGCTTTTTGTTTTGGGAAGCTCGTTGTCAGACGGAAACAGTTTAAAGCAGAGCCACCCGAGCGGAATCATAAATGAGACCCCTTGTAGTAACTCTAGAATTGTATTTTCGACGACTAAGCCACTGGTTGTATTGATAAAGGCATAACAATACAGAAAAACGGGTGACGTGTAGGCCATGATTTTTGATGGGTATTTTATGCCAGTCATCAAGCACCAGAATAATGAGGCACTCAACATGACTGCAAACATCTGGTTGTTATAAAACATCTCCCCAACCAACATGCCTACCACCACAAAAGCTAAGATTCGCATCAGGAAAATGACTGACACTCTAAGGCTAAATTTATGACCACTGATGATTGCAGGCCCTAAGAAAACACACAGCACGACTTGCTGCATGTTTAATAACTCTGCAATCACGATAGCGACGGTAAAAAATAAGCTAGCTCGAAGAACTGGGCGTATATTCATGGGGCAAGATCTAATAGATGTAGCGAAACAGGGAGACGAACTTCATCACGGTGACAGAGAACAAACTCCAAAACCCGGAACCTTCCGGTTTAATCATCGTGGTGGCTTTAGATCCAGATATGAGTTCAGTGGGTAAGTCTTCAACTTCAATTATTGTTCTTACTTGTTGGCTTTTTCTTATCCAACGTTCATCACGTTGCACAAATGCTTCTTTGCCTAGATCATTATCGTTACGCTGGTTTACTTGCACCGCGGAGTCTTTGGATTTGATGGTTCCAGTAAATATCTCACCGGGTAGGGCATCAAACACGACCATGACGGTAGCACCTTCTAGTCGCCCTAACGCTTTTTCATTGAAGTTTGCCACTAGGTTGGCATTGTGATCTAACGTGATAGCTACTTGAGGGTTGCGGTTATTAATAAACTCACCAACATTCAGTTGTAGGTTTGTAACCCAGCCTGAAACCGAAGCAAACGTAATCGCTTTTGAGATCTTTCTATCCGCTCTATTAACTAGAGCTTGTGCCAGCATTAATCCGCCATTCTCACCTTCTTCTGCCAACTGAATTGTTTTTGATTCAAGTTCCAGTTTGTCCTTTTTAAGTTCTTTTTCAGCGTCCAAATAAGCTAAGTGCGCATCATCAAACATCTCTTGGCTGATGGTTCCTTTGGTAAGTAGTGCTTTGAAGCGTTGACAATGCGTTCGTGTGTTATCAACAATTTCTTGTTGCTGATCCACCTGCTGTGTTGCTTGTTTTATTTCGATTTTTAAGCGAGTCAGATGCTGCTGAATAACCACCATATTGGCGTAAGCGATGTCTTTATTTTCAACCAAATCCTGCTCATCAATGGCAAAAATTGGGTCGCCTTTCTTGATGTAGTCGCCGTTTTTCACAAAGATCTCACTAACATTGCCTTCTGCTCCTGTTGTCACTGAGATGATGTCTTTTTTTAGATAGGCGTTAGTCGTGAATGGCGCGTTAATATCACTAAACACCATGCTTACACCAAACAATACGAGCGCGACGAACACGCTCTTTCCTACTTTGTTGGTGATGTGTTGCAAGTTCATTTTGTTTTCTCTGTTAAGTTAAATGTTATTTTTGATAAATACTTTTTAAAGGTTATTTCTACCCTTCAAAAACCCAGTTTTGCCAACTTTGCATGCGTAGAATTACTTTACGTACGATAGAGAACATTTCCCATTTCGGTGAATACACAGCGACATGCGCGTCTGTGCCCGCAGGGATAGGCTGACCATCCAATAACTCCGGTTGAACAAGTTCGACTTTCACTAACACGCGGCCACCGACTCTCTGAATTGGGTCATTCAGATTGCCCGATGGCGTGACGGCACCTTGTTTAAATATGTCCATTACATCGACGACTTTTGCTCGGTAAGCATGGCCGGGAATGGTTTTGAAAGTCACTTCTGCTTCGTAGCCGGGTTTGATATAACGCGCTGGGTTTTGTTTGAATGCCGCGACAATGGTTTTAGATTCGTCATGCACAAACGTTAGGTTTCCTTGAAAAGGGACGACACGACTTTTCATGCCTGGGCGTAGTGCTACCTGCGTGACATAGCCATCTGTCGGTGCGACAACCAACGTTTTATTGAGGTCGAACTGAGCTTTATCGAGTTCGGCTAGGTGAACCTTTTTTGCGGCCAATTGTTGTGCAATCTTTGAGTCAGCTACGTCTAATTGAATGTGATTTTGTGCTTGAACGGCTTTGAGCTCTGCAATCGAATCAGTACATTTGTCTACTTTTGTTTGAGAAGCAAAATCGCTTTTTGCCAACTCATTAAAACGGCTTAATTCCTTTTCGTTAAAGACAAGTTGAGCCTGCGTTTTGTTGATGGATTCGCGGATGTCTTGTTTAGACAGAAGCAGTTCATCAATGGCGGCATTTGCTGCGGTGACTTCTGCTTTGGATCTGCCTACTGTTGCTTGAAATGGAGTCGGGTCAATTTGGTACAGAGGATCGCCTTTTTTCAAAGCAACATTGCCTTTTACAAAAACGTCGGTGACTTCGCCTGAAACTTCTGAGGTGATTGGGGTAGTCACACTATACACACCGGCCACTCTTGCTACTGGCTGGTACATCGCCATGTATAAGAAGATCCAACCGACTAAGAAGGCACCAATGACCGTTGCGGTTGTAATTGTCCATTTGTTTTTAGGCAGCTTTAAGACACGAAATACAATCACACACAATGCGATATAGCTTAGGATTATCAAGGTTTCCATTACTGTTCCTCCTCACTTTTTGCTTGCAGCGCATTGATACGTTGTTCTAGCTCATCGAGCTTTGATTGTTCTGCATTCGTCGTTCTCAAAGGCTCACTCAACATGGCCCAAACCCAAAGCAGTGGCCACATTACGTGTAAGAAAAATAGGCTGATCCAACCGGCTACGTGGATGGCATCTTGATGAGGGTGATTGCGTTTTACAGCAATCTCATAAGGAATATCGTGAATCACAATCAGGCCGTACACTAGGATCAGTAGTACGAGGATCAGAATACCCAAAGATAAGTAATCTAAAGTAAGGTTCATAAGGCTCTCTCCATTACGGATGAAATCGACCATTAATTTCAGCAGTATCAGAAAGCATAAAAGCGAACCCTTACCCAATCGATAGGGTAAAGGTTAAATGACATTTAAGTATTACTTAATCGAAAGCGCGCTTTGGCTTAATTGAAGGGGAGGGTATTGTTTAGTTGATAGATTGAGTCGACGTAATCAGAGCATCGCGAAACCATTTATGACCGTTGTCGTTGCGTTGAGAATGATGCCAAGTCATATAGATGGGAACGGGCTCAGTCGAGAAGGGTAACTCGATGATCTGATATTTATCGCTTTTAGACACTTTGTCTGCAATGGAACTCGCGGTGACACATAGCCAATCAGTTTGGCTGGCTAATACCAACCCAGTGAGCGCGGAACTTGTTGTGTAAGCGACTTTGCGCACGGGCAGTGGAACATTACTGACCGAGTTGAGTGTGTAGTCATTCATTCTTTGTGTTTGCCAAATGATGTGTTCTTCGGCAAAAAACTGTTCCATTGTTATGCTGCCTTGGATGCGAGGATGGCTTGCATTGAGTACCACGACAAGGCGCTGTTCAAACAACTTCATGTTGTCATAACCGTGCTCTTCTAGGGGAACGGTAGACAAGATCACATCGACTTTGCGTTGTCTTAAATCGGCTTGTCGAGATTGCTCATCAAGGTGCTCAATGTCAGCTTCGATATTGGTATTAGGAGCATGTTCGTTTCGATACTTGGTCAATGTGGGAACGACTAATATGTCGATGTCTTTATGGCTGGATATTCGAAAGGTGCGGCGACTATTCTGGGCATCAAAATGTTGGCGAGACTTAGACCCATTTAAGAGTAAATTCAAAGGCTCTTGTACTTCCGCGTGTAACTCTATGGCAAAGTTTGTTGGCGCAATACCGCGTCCTTCTCGTATGAATAAAGGGTCGTTATATTGCTCCCTCAATCGATTAAGGGATTGGCTTACTGCCGGAGCTGAAATGCCCAATGCTTCCGCCGCAACGTTAACACTTCGTGCCTTCATTACCGCATCGAGAGTTTTGAGAAGATTAAGATCCATGACATAAACCATTTAAGCTAACGTTAACAATAATTAGATTATGGTTGAATCTTGGCTTAATTCTAGCCTTCAGAGCTATGCTTATCGATTTCCTGACAATAAATTAACTGTAGCGCTGAACTGCTTGATTGTTGTTGCGTTCTCAACGATGTCGTCCACACCTAAGTCGATGTGAACGTTCTCGATGATGAGTAAATCCGTGACAAGTCTTTACTGGTGCTCACACTATATTGTTGGTTGTGGCTTTGAGTCGGTATTTTGCGTTAGCTTCTGAGCCTCGGCGGATTCAGTTTCATCTGCAGGCACAAAATGTTTATCTGTTAGCGTCACTGTCATTGCTTCATGTTTTACCGTTATAGTCTGCGCTTCTGATGGGACTTCGTTGGTGGTCGTCGGTTCAGCGAATGCCATTAGTGAGGTTGTAAATACGATTGTTGCTAGTGCGATTTGAGTGAGTGTTTTCATTTGGCTGTATCCTATTGAGTAAAGGCAATTACAAATAGCTGATACGGGCACTATAAAAATTATGTGAAGGTGGTTCTTATCATTTTACGCTATCATAAAACTTATATGATGGCGTGATATATTTATCATGAGTATGGATAAAAGGGCGGTTCGCTTACGTTTGTTTGCCAGGACTCACCTCGGTAGTGTTGGTCAAACTACTGCCACATCACCAATACTGCGGCGATAGAAAGCAAAATCAGCGCAAGAATGTCTTTGCGAGCGATGCTCTGACCCAACCAGAAGTAAGAAATCAGCACCATAAAGACCACTTCAATTTGTCCCAGTGTTTTCACATATGGCACGGCTTGAAGTGACATCGCGCTAAACCAACCAAGAGAGCCAATCACACTGGCTAGGCTTGTCATCACAACCAGTCTCGACTTCTTGAATATCTGGCGTAATGTGTCGCGTTCTTTGAAGAAGAGGTAAGTACAGATGATGAATGTCTGAAGGGTAATCACCAGAAACAGCACCCAAGCAGCGCTATGAGGGAAAGGGAGTCCAATACTTAGGCTCGCTTCACGTACCCAAAGCGAGGTCAAGGCAAAGGCGGTGCTACATGCCATACCCAAGCAAAAGACTTTAGGAGAGAGGCTTCGCCAGCCGGAAGCGCTACTCATGATCAATACACCTAAGGTACCAATTAACACGCCTATCCAGCCTGTTAAGGTTAATGCCGTACCAAAGAAGAGTACCGAAAGTACGGCTGAAACTGGAGCCTCACACTTGGCAAGCCCAGCACCAATCGCATAGTTTTCTAGCTTAAACAGCATCACCATTAAGCCGGTCGCAAGGATCTGCATAATTGCCGCAGCAACTATATAGAAAACAAACTCACCAGAAAAATTAGGCGCTGAGACTGGCTGCCATTGATATAAAGCATAGAGGTAGAGAAGCGCAATTGGCCCTGCCCAAATAAAACGAGCCAGTGTCACGCCAGCCACACTCATTGTGCCGGCTAGCTTGCTTTGAAAGGCATTGCGCCAAGATTGGCTGAAGGCAGCAAGCAGGGTAAAGGCGATCCAACTAAAAGACATGACGCTTCCATGAGTAATGTAATTTGATGATGATACTAACAAAAAATCACATGATAAGAACCGTCATGAGCTGTTTATAGCCACAGGTTCACCTTTATTCTCTACTCGGCAGTAAAGATCTCTTCAACAGTTCGACGCTTTCTTCAGAAGATCGGCTGTTTCTTGTTTTTGAAATAGAACAGCGCGCTGATCAAAACGAACAACAAGGCGAAGTAATAGCAGAACGAAGACAACGATGCTAGGAAAGCAAGGTTCTGTTCTATTTCTTGCTCGGTGTAATTATTAGAGACCAATTTGTAGTAGTAAGCATACAAAATACCGATCAACCCGTATCCGAGGTTAAACATCAAACCTTTGAAACTAAGAACTGTGGCTCGGTTGTGTGACTCGGTCTTTTTGTTCAGGTGATAACTGATGAAAATGTTCATCGTCATGATGATAAAGATAAGTACCAGAGCTGGAATCACTCCATAAATTGACCACCCTAAACTGATCCAATAATAGGTCGCGATACTTGCTAAGCCCATGACAATAATAAAGGTTTTTGGCTCGATACTTTCTGCTAACCTGCGGCTTTGCCCCGCTAAAATGATTTTTAGCAGACTGATTCCCGCGCCAATAAAACCAAAATAGATAATAGGAATATCAATCGCGAGATAGTATTGGCTGTTCATGGTTAAGAACATGCGTGAAGTGTGTTCGAACAGGCTGTAATAGAACAGGATGAACAGCACGTAAGGCGTAGCAAGTACCCACTTACCGGTATCAGCCGTTAACTTGAGGCTGGCGACAGTCGTTGCTAATTTGCTCTGATCGCTTGGTATCACTTTCTTTTCTTCACGCATGTTTACTGCGGCATAAATCGCGAGCAACGCGACCAATAGCGTGGCGAATACAGGAATACGCATCAGGTCTTTGGTGCTTTCTGGCTCGGCTAGTCCAAGAGCATTAAAGATGTTCGCCATGAAATTTACGTCGTACATCGCAGCACCGATCAAGGTGACAAAGATACCAACACTAGATGCAATACGAAGCTGGATTTGTAACACTCGCGGCCACAACTCTTCATTGCCTTGCTCTTTTAAGGTGTCGTAAGCCAGTGCCTCATCAGCACCGCTTGCTAATGCCATCGCTAGCCCGCTGAGTATCCGGTTGACCAAGAAGACCATGAACACCAAGTTAGCGTCTCCGGTTGGCACGAGCGCGATCATAGCGATCTCAATGAACATGACAATCGAAGACAGCACCACAAGCTTTTTACGGCCTAAGGTATCGGCGAACGCCCCTGAAGGTACTTCTGCAAGCACGATGGTCGCCGCCCAAACTACGTTGAGCATGGCAAACTGAGAAAGGGTTAAGCCGTAATCTAAATAGAGTAGGGTGAAAATAGGGTAATAAAAACGCGCAAAGTAGCTGCTTCTGAACATCAAGAAGTAGCGGACATTGGGAATTTTCAGGATTTCTTTGAGCGTCATGATAATTTTAGTACTTTAAATAACACATTATTATGTATAAACCTTTTTACCTTATAAATCATGGGATTGTTGCCATAATCCCCAATTATCTGATTTAGAGAATCTTCGGGCTCTCTATTCCTCGTCGGTTACAGATTTACTCCTCTTTAAATCATTACCCCATCTATTCATTTTGTTGTGATCGTTTCAACTTGTAAGACGGGTTTTGGTTCAAGATCGAACTTCCACAATGTCGCTCTCGCATTTACATCTTATTGTATGATTTAATTATTGATAATAACGATACGCAATGAATCCAATGTAATTGAGGAAGCGAGCATGATCTTAGAGTCATTCAGTCTGGAAGGGAAAGTAGCGATAGTGACGGGCTGTAATACAGGGCTTGGGCAAGGTATTGCGTTAGGCCTAGCAGAAGCAGGTTGTAAAGTTGTCGGTGTTAACCGTACAGAGCCTGAAGAGACTATTGAGAAAATGAATTCAGCAGGCCATACGTTCCTAAACGTTCGTGCTGACCTTCTCGATCAAGCGTGCATTCCCGGGGTTATAGAGCGCACTTTGGCTGAGTTTGGTCAAGTCGACATCCTCGTGAACAATGCCGGAATTATTCGTCGCCAAGATGCTATTGAGTTCTCAGAGCAAGATTGGGATGACGTAATGAATGTGAACACCAAGACTGTATTCTTTATGTCTCAGGCGGTTGCAAAGCAGTTTAAGGCTCAAGGCACTGGCGGAAAGATCATTAACATTGCATCGATGCTTTCATTCCAAGGTGGCATTCGAGTTCCTTCTTATACGGCTTCAAAAAGTGCTGTGATGGGAGTGACACGTGCGATGGCGAACGAATGGGCGCGAGACAATATCAATGTGAATGCGATAGCACCCGGTTATATGGAAACGAACAATACTCAAGCTCTGCGTGAAGATGCTGTGCGCAATCAAGCGATCCTTGAGCGCATTCCGGCTGAACGTTGGGGCAAACCGCAAGACATCGCAGGTCCTTGTGTGTTCTTAGCATCATCAGCATCGGACTACATTAACGGCTACACCATCGCTGTTGACGGTGGTTGGTTAGCACGCTAATTGGTTTTTTATTCTAAATTTTGAGTTTGCAGCAATCTTGCAGGAGAAGATAAATGAAAATCGCTTTAATGATGGAAAACAGTCAGGCAGGTAAAAATGCCATGGTTGCAGCTGAGCTAGAGTCAGTGGCAGGTGGCATTGGTCACGATGTTTTCAATTTAGGCATGACAGACGAGAACGATCACCACTTAACGTATATCCACCTCGGTATCATGGCGAGCATTCTGATCAACTCAAAGGCTGTGGACTTTGTTGTGACTGGTTGCGGTACAGGGCAAGGGGCTTTGATGTCATTGAACCTGCATCCGGGGGTGGTTTGTGGTTACTGCCTAGAGCCATCAGATGCGTTCTTGTTTAATCAAATCAACAACGGCAATGCTATCGCTCTTGCTTTTGCTAAAGGCTTTGGCTGGGCTGGTGAGCTGAATATCCGTTATATATTCGAAAAAGCTTTCAAAGGTGAACGTGGCCAAGGTTACCCACTGGAGCGCGCAGAACCACAACAGCGTAATGCAGCCATTTTAAATGAAGTGAAAGCGGCGGTGGTAAAAGACAACTTTATTGATTCGCTAAGAGCAATCGACCAAGATCTGGTGAAAACAGCGGTTGGCAGTGAGCGTTTCCAACAATGCTTCTTTGATCATTGCCAAAATCCAGACATTGCAGACTATGTTCGTTCACTTTTAGATTAAGTTTATCAAGAGTTTATATAGCTGCTAGATGAAGATAGAAGATAGAAAAGAGGAGCCCTGAGGCTCCTCTTTTGTTTTGCTCTTTGAACCTGATTGTTATTTTTGGCGTGAACAGGTCATATATGATGAGCTTTAGATGATCAGTTCACACGCTTAAAGTTAGGCAACAGGGTCTCTGGCTGCTGCGCGACAAACGCTTTACTTGGTGAGTATGCACGGAAGTAAACAAACCAGTTTTCGTCTTCTCGTGTTTGCACCCAGTTAGCTTCATTCACGCCTGCTGGCTTAGTTGGCGAGAAGTGGAAGGTGTAATTGCCTTGTGCGTCTTTGACCGTACCTTCGATGTTTGAACCTACATCGGCACGCTCAATGTCGTTGTCGATGATGGCGCGGTTCTCAACGTTATAAACAGTGATTGTCCAGAACAAATCGGCGAAGTTTACATCACCATCCAGAGTCAGAGTGTAGTGGTTGCTGCCATTAAGCCCTTTACCGCTGTCATCACGGTAGTTGTCTAGATAGATCTGACCCCAACCGCCATTCTCAAAACCGTGCATTGCAACGTCATTAGTCACAGCTTCATAGAACCATGCTGCGCGACCATCGAGATCCATACCGTAGTAACGGTCTTGGTTCGGTGTGGAAGCCGTTGCGACTTCCCAAAAGTTGCCTTCTTTACCGTAAGCCGCGTGTGGCAAGCGTTCTGTTTTGTTGAAGTCGATGTTCTTAACCATTGCTTCTCCCATCACGACAGCTTGCTCTAAAATCTCACGCTGTTGAGCCGATGGGGCAAATGCTTTGTCTTTCTCAATACCCAGTGGGCGTAACATGTCGTGCATCATGCGATCACGCTCTTCTACTGGTTCAGCTTGAATGGCTTCATTCAACGTATTCCAAAATGCCATGCCTCTTGGGTGTTTGGCATCTTCACCACGCTCAGGGAAGTTTACGCCGTTATCACTCAGTGGCTTACCGTTGAGGTCTGTAATTTTGAGAGCATCTAAGTCTTTCATACGTTGTTTGTCTGAATCTGCCATTAAACGAACGCCGAAGAAAACATAGTTGGTATCAGACTCAAAAACTTTAGCGCCTTTTGGCAGGTTACTCGGTGTTTCTGCTCCTTTGGCTTTTACCACGTAGACGCCCGGCTCTGTCATCTGAGAAATACCGATTTGCCACATGGTGTGCACTGCACCGCGCAGTTCATCTGTGGGAATCTCTATAACAACGGGCTCTTTTTCTACGTTAAACCAAGTAATCGCGTAAGGCGTAGAGGTGTTGTAAGTTAAACCTCCTAGCTTAGATTCATGGGACTCAACATAAGTAATTTGACCGTCCTCTGCACCCATGTCGGCATAAGCTTGTTTCCATGCGTAGTTTGAAACCAAAGGCACCGACCAAATGTAAGCTTGTGAAGCACGTTGATAGTCCATCAGTTCAAATAGCTTCGCTGAACTTTCTTGTGTTGGAATACCATGAAGAAAGTCGGTTTCGAAGGTGAAGTCTCCCGCACGTGTTTGAAGGGTTTCTGTTGGGTTATCGTTTCCAGCAATAGCTGTTGCTGAAAACAAAGCTGTTACAGAAACGAGCATCGCTGTCGATCGCAGTGGGCAGGTGAAAGTACCGGCTATCGCTTTAGATAAAATGTTCATGTTGTGTCCTCAAAAATTCGAAACTTTTTTATTCGAAACTTGGTTTTTAATTTGAAACTGTTCTTAGAAATTGAAACCGTTCGTTAGAAATGCTCAGTTAAAACTGATAGTTAAACTCGATGCGGTGATCACCGTCTTCGATACTGGTGTTTTCAGTCCAATTTGCGAAATAACGAACGTTGGCTCTTGGAGTGATCTGATAGCTCGCTGCAAATTCATGTGCGAGTACTGAGTCACTGCCCTCAAAGCCAAAATCTTTGAACGTTGAAGACCCCGACATTGTGCCTAAATACATTGGGTTATAGTTCAGCCAAATCTTGTCAGTCAGTTGCATCTTGGCGTACATACCTGCGACGTAGAAAGTACCGTGCATGTTGTAGCGGTCGCGAAGTTGATCGGCATCGAGATCGCCTCCAGTGCCTTCAACTAGCTCTTCACCTGCAGCGATACCGACACCAGCGAGCGGGTAGAAGTTAAACATGCCCATTTGCGGTAAAGCTTGAATAAAGCTGTAAGACGCGCTGCCTTGGTTGTTATCGAAATCCCAAGACATATCAACTTGCGAACCTCGGCCATTAGTTAGGTCTACACCGAAGTTTCTAAAGCGGAAGGAATCAATACTGTCGTCTGCACCTCGACCATTCCAACCAATAGCCTCACCAGCGATACCTTTGATTTCGAACACATTCATGCCCATGGTGGTATCACTGCCAGTGTCGTAGGTTTGTCCAACTTTTAGGTTTAAGCCCTTGTCGGTGTAGCCGAAGCCTGCTTGTGTGTAGACCGCTAATGGGTCTGACATATCTTGAACTTCTGTTTCTTCAGCGATAGCACCGCTAGCTAACAAAAGAGGGGTTAGAGAAAGGATCGAACGTTGTAATAACATAGCTGCCTCATAGAGTTATCTCACTACATCCGTGTACTTTGTGAAGGTGGGATAACTATACAAAGTGGACTTTGTTAAGTTAATTCATATAAACTTAACCATTCGTTAAGCAATGCTTTATGGTGTCTCATGAAACTGAACAATGTTGATCTGAACTTATTGAAAGTGTTTGTGGTGGTGTATCAGGAGAAGAGCTTGAGAAAAGCGGCTGAGAAGTTGTTTGTCTCGACACCAGCGGTTAGCCAGAGCATCAAGAAGCTTAAGGAATCCTTAGGTGAAGAATTGTTTGTGCTGTCTCATCAGCAGTTTTTACCAACGCCTTATTCGGACGACCTTTATCAACGCGTTTTCCCTCTATTGGACGGATTGGTTACGGCGATAGAAGAAGGAAAACAATTTAATCCCGCGGACCTCAGTGAAGATTTTAAGATTGAGGCGAACCCTCATGTTCTACCTTGGTTGACTCCCGCTCTGTTTCATCAGCTATCAGTAGAAAGTCCACTTTCAAGATTGATCAGCCATACGAGTTCCCAAAACTCTTTAGAAAGGCTTAAGAGTGACGAGATTGATTTTGTCATTCATTTCGAAGCTCAGAATTTACCTGCTGAGATCATTGCTGTACCTCTCGTGAACTTAAAGTTTGTATTGGCAGTAAGAGAAGATCATCCTTTCAAGGCATCCATCGCGACGATTGATGACTTGTTGTCGTTTCCATTTGCTCACGTTGACCTTGCTTATTTCGACCAAAACAAGCATTCACGGTTGGAGGAGGAAGTATTAAGTCAAGGTAAGACAATTAACATGGCACTGAGAACGACTTCTATTGTCGGGTTAATTGAAACGATCAAGCATTCCAATATTATCGCTCCTTGCATGCCTCCAGTGATTGAGCAACACAAAGGTGTATTACGCTCAATCGTGATTGAAGGACTGGAAGAGGGAACCGAGGAGATGGAGGTGTTCGCTTATCTTCATAAGAAAAATCAGCACTCAGCCAAATACAAATGGCTGTTGGATTTGATTGAAACGGCGATGGCTGAGGCTAATCACCAGTAAGAGCTAGCTTTGTTTTTCTACTTTCAGAGCTGCAGTAACTAACCTCTGAATACCTCTTCAATACACGATTCCAACCAGCGCATTTTCGGTTGATTGCGATGTTTACGCCCGATAGTCATGCCAATATCGCCATTTGGCATGTTGGGCATATGAGGAAACTGCACAAAGGAAAATTCATTTGAAAGCGAATTGGCCAGTAGTTTTGAGCATGGGAATAACACGTCGCTCTGCTTCACTATAGACAATAAACTGTGTAAGTACGTCGAACGTATTTTGACCTCAGTCTTGATGCCGACATCGGCTAACACGTTCGGTGCTAAGGCAATATTGTCGTTCCAATCACTGACGACCAAGCTCGCTAATTGCAAAGGTTCTTGCTGGTCACTTTTCAATAATGTGTTGGCGAGTGGGTGGCCTGTGCGGCATACCAATACAAAATCATCACTTGCGACACGTTTTTGGTAAACCTGTTTAGACAGTTCTAGTGGGTAATAATTGACCCCTAAATCAACCTCGCCTGAGGTGAGTAAATCCAACGTATGGCTTCCCCAATCTACAATATTCACTTTTACCTGTGGTGCCTGTGCTAACAATATCTGAGTCAGCTTTGCTGAGATGCTGTTGGCAATAAATCCGTTAATCGCGATGTTCACTGTGCCATCAAACTGAGCAACGTCAAATTCAGATTCTGGTTCAAGCACCTGTTCCAACTGCGATAACACGGGTAACAAAGTCTGCTTAATTTCAAGCAACTTGGTTGTCGGTTCTAGGCCATGTTGAGATCGTATGAACAACTCATCGTCAAAGTAATCACGAAGTTTTTGTAGTGATCGACTGATTGAGGGTTGGCTGGTAAACAGCAGTTCTGAAGCCTTGCGAGTATTTTTCACCTCAATCAACACCTTCAATACTTTAAGTAAATTGAGGTCTAGTTGTTTAAACCGGTTACTCATCATCGCGGGACTCCATCATCGAAATGGTTTAGATATACCTATATTGTATATCTTGATTTCATATAATCAATTGGAGTATATCACGCAGCATCTACATACTGAGCTCATCGAAACAAACATGAGAAACCATTATGAAGAAAACAACGTTAGTGACGTTCTTGGCGTTAACCGCATTCGGCGCAACGGCTGCAGACAATAACAGCTCAGCGGTTTATGACCACGCGGCTATCGGTGGTGTTAATTGGGACAACTACCCTGAAGCGGAGTCTGACTGGAACTTCCTTGGCTTGCAAAACAAAGTCGGTGTTAACCATTGGCTGCACGCAGACCCAGTATCTAAAGACGCACAAACGGTGATTCGCTCTAATCGCGATGTCGTTTACTCAACCATGGTTGTGGATGTATCTGAAGGTGCAACATTCCATGTGCCGGACGAGGACAATGACTACTTCCAAATTATTCATATCATGGACGAAAACCACCTTGTTCATAAAGTAGTTCGCCGTGGTGAAACGCTCAATCTGACTGCCGATGATCTAACGATGGGTACTCATGTTCATGTACTAGCAAGAACACGTATCGCTGAATCAATCGAAGATACCAAGCGTCGTCAGAGTCTACTGTCTATCAAAGCAAACTCTAACAAGCCTTATCAAGGCAAGGGTTACAACCCAAGTGACGTTGAAAACTACCGATTGAAATTGATCAATAACGTGATGAAACATGGTGCGCCTATTGAAGGATTAAAAGGATTTGGTGCGACTTTGGATGACGTAGAAGATCACCACTTTAAATACGTGACGGCATTTGGTTATGCCGGACTACCAGCAGACACTGCACAGTATCTAGAGCGCGTTCCGGGACAAGGCAAAACGACCTGCCAAGAATGGACGATTCCAACACCAAACTTGGACTTTGAAGGGCGTGGTGGTTATTACTCTTTGACAACCTATGGTGCGGACGGTTGGATTGATTCTGAGCATTTCTATGCGTCGGGTGAGTCTATGCGTGATAACGGTGATGGTACTGTGTCAGTGACATTCAACTGTGGTTCCGGTGAAGCTTATGACTTTGAAGTGTCTGAAGGCTGGGCGGGCGTGTTGCGTTTATACGAGCCCGTTGATGTGAATGAAACTTTGGAGTACATGGAAACGCTGCGTAAGATCGAGATTAAAGAGCTTTAGATTGCCCTTTATTTAGGTGACTCTCTATTTAGATTATTATTTCTAGGTTGATTTGATTCAAATTAAAACGCCCTCAAGACTGGTTTCTTGAGGGCGTTTTTTTGCTAGAACGTTCTTGAAATGGCAGATCGAATACTGGCTTTCATCAGAAGGATAGCTCTTTACGAAGCACCTGATTCTTAATCACTTTAGCGGCCACGTCGATGATTTGAGATTCTTGTTCAGACGCTTTAGACGATAAGTTGTAAAACATAATGCAATCTTGCTGAATCATATTTGGCGCTTCTTGGAGCTCGATTTCACGTACCTCACCACTTTTTATGTATTGGGCTAGGTTCTCCCGAGGGCACACAACCCATCCGTCTTGCTTTAACTTTTCGATAAGCAGGCTTTGTGATGTGACCACTTCAAACTCGCTACTGATCTTGGTGTGTCTGAGCTCGTTCGCAACGTCATTCTCAGTGATTAATTGACGAAAGGTAGCCAGTTCAGCAATCGAAATCGTTCGGTTTGGAATGCCAGAGTGAACGGACGTGAACAGGCTCAGCTGAAAAGATCCAAGGTTGATATTCCCGATACCCGCATTCGGGTGTAAGTTGCCCATCCCCGGCATAATGGCAAACAGGGCATCTCCGTCTTCAATCTGCTGTAAACAGTGGTTTCTGTCTCGTTGCAGCCAGTTGATAAGCATGTGAGGGTGAAGAGCCTTGATCTCAGACTCAATGCTAAGCAAAAGCTGACAAGGGATCGAACTATCGTGATAAACGGTAATATTGTTGAGCTCGCCTTTGTACGCAGATAAGGCTATGTTCTCGAACTCTAACGATTGTCTCGCCAGTAACCGTGCTCTTGGGTACAGACGATGAGCAATGTCCGTTGCAACTGCCTTTTTTCCTTCGATAGAAAACAGCTCCATTCCCATCAAATCTTCCAATGCGTTGATTCTCTCTCGCACCGTAGAACGAGCCTTATTCAATCTTTTACTTGCAGCACTGTAGCTTTGAAGTTCATAAACACTGGTGAAGCATGCCACCTGTTCATTTGAAATCATCATTTGATCACCTTTGTACTGTTTGGGCATACATTTTGGATTTATATGTTTGAACTTAGCAAAGTACTCTACATCCGTACACAAAAGATTGTTAACGGAGATTTCAGATGAGAAAGTCGATTATTTCATTGGTCACGGCGGGCTTATTTTCGACAACCGCGATGGCGGATATCAAGCCTATGTCTACAGTGCCAGCAAAAGCGAATGAACAAGTCACACTGGAAAACTGGACGCATGCGCCATTTAATAAATGGGCTTTCCAGAACATGGGAATCCATCCAACGGTTATGGTGTCTCGAGATGGTGCAATCAACGAGATCCCACAAGCGTTAAACGCTGAAGTCGCTCAACACAAATTTACTTATGCTGGGGAAGAGCTGACTTTTCGTGATGCGATGATTAATGATCACACCGATGGTTACATTATTATTCAAGACGGAAAGATATTGCATGAAGAGTACTTTGGTGACTTCACAGCAAGAGATCACCACTTGTGGGCTTCAAGTACCAAATCTTTGGTTGGCCAAGCTTTAGGTTTGTTGGTTGAGCAAGGTAAGGTTGATGTTGAGAAAAAGGTCAGCACATACATCGAAGAGCTTAAAGGAACACACTTTGGTGAGCAGACTTTACGAACTTTACTGAACATGACCTCTGCGATTGATTACAGCGAAGACTACGTCAACATGGCTCCGGGTGATGTGCATTTCGAATACTTCCGTCGATTAGGTTTTATTCCAGCGTATGACTTGCTGGCATTGGATCCGACCAAGACAGATAAGCCTCGTGACTTGCTGAGTTTCTCTGCGATGTTTGAACAGAATGAAAATTTAAAGGTGAACGATAAGTTTGAATACCACAGCCCGAACGTTGATGTTATTGGTTGGGTTGTCGCTCGCGTTTCCGGTCAAACGCTTGATCAATTTATTGCTGACAACATCTGGAACAAGCTGGGTACGGAGCATGACGCCTTCTTCATGACGGACATGAACTACAACCCAGTCGCAACTGGCGGTTTCAATACTACGCTAAGAGATTTTGCACGTGTTGGGTTAGCGATGGTCAACAATGGCGAATACAACGGCCAACAAGTCTTCTCTGAAAAGTGGGTCAAAGACAGTTTCAACATTACGCCAGAAGAAAATCGACACATGATGAACAGTGTCTACAAAGATACTGAGGCTCAAGTTTTTGATCCACACTTAGAGGGTTACAAAAATTTCCTTTGGGTACATGACTCAGACAAAAACATTGCGACATATCGTGGGGTGTTTGGTCAGTTCTTGTATATCAACCAAGACAAGAATGTCGTCATCGCAACTTTCTCTTCAGCAGAGAGCGCTTCGAATGCAGCGCGTGAAGAGTCAAAAGTGAGAGTGGAAGCTTTTGAGTCGTTAGCTAAGTCGTTATAGCGATAGGTGTCTAAATTAAAAGTCCCCTCAAGATAGGTTCTTGAGGGGACTTTTTACGTTCCTTTCTTTTTTCGTTCTTTACCAAGGGCTAACAGCTAACAGCAAGTGAGCGAGTCGCTACTCGCTTTCTGCTTGCTTAGAAGCGTTGGATGTTTTGCCTTGCTTCAACCAGTTATCGAGTACATGTTGAAGCGCATCCAATGACGTTGGCTTTTCTAGGCGGCCATCCATTAACTTGCTGATCATGTCGAGTTCGCGTTGCCCCGACTCTCCAGACAGAGCAATGATTGGCGTATTGGGCGAACGTGCCTTGATGATCTGGCTTGCGTCAAAGCCGTTCATGACTGGCATCTGCACATCCATCAAGATCAAATCAACTTGATGAGTCCTAAACAGTTCAACCGCATTCTCACCATTTTTGGCTTGTAAGCTATTTACGCCGAGCCTGCTCAAATACATCTGAACAAGGGTGCGCTGTACCTCTTTGTCATCAACAATCAGAACAGTTGGCGCGAGATGGTTTGATGCTAGTGGATTTGCTGTTTGCGTCTTTTCTGGCTCAGTTTTGGGTGCAGGTGTAGGTGCTGGTTCAGAAACGTTATCAACGCTTGACGTTGGATTCTCTGGCTGCACTTCTGCCTGCGCCTCTGCTTCGGCTTGCTCTTCTGTCGGTTGATTGTGTTTCCAATCGTTGAAGTAAGGCGTACGCAGGTCATCGGCTTTTGGCGCATTCGGTACAACAGGGAAGTACAGGTGGAATTCTGTAAACTCACCAAGCTTGGATTTGCACTCGACTCTGCCACCAAATGAACGCATCACACGTTGGCAATAACCTAAACCTAAGCCGCTGCCGCCACTCTTTTGGTAAGAGAAAAAGTCATCGAAGATCTTATGGGCGATGGTCTCATCAATCCCTGGACCTGTATCTCGGAAAACGAGCACGTTCTCGTAGTAACCCGTTTTGGTACTGATTTCGATTTGGCTGTCTGGATACGAATCAAAGTAATAGATTGCGTTACGAATCAGGTTAAAGATAACGAAGTTAAACAAGGTCTCGTTCAGCTTTGCCACAAAATCAGCGTGTTGTGGTAGGCGAATCCTTTCAATGATCTTTTCGTTCTCAAAACCATAATGACTGACCGCTTGATCCACGGCCTTGTGGATTGAGGTCATGGTCACCGGGCCATGCTCAGGAGAGCTATCACTGACCTCACGCAAAATGATATCAATTAGCTGTCGACCGCGTTGAATTGCAGCTTGGCCGTTCTCTATATCAAGTAGGATCTGTTTCGCTGGCGCTTGGTTGTCGATGTGCTGCTTTAGTACTTCGAAATGCAGTTGCACTTGAGCGAGCGGGTTACGCATCTCATGAGCAATGGAGTTCGCCAGAGCACGACTTTGGCGAATGCGTCTATCCGCTTCGATGGTACTTTGCACACGTGTTAACAAGGTTTGCAGTGCAGAGATCTCTTCGTTAGAGAACATTTGATCGTTGCTCTTGTGTGATGATACCAACAAGTGCGTGACCGATTTTCCCTGACCAAACAGAGGCATTACCAAGGCAGTGTTGTTCGAACTCATCTTCTCATAGAGCGCCTTGATCGAACGTTTTGCTGGCGCTGTGTAATCGAGCTCTTCAGACAGTTCGTCGAATACCAAAACAGACTTGTTAGTAGACAGGTAGTCTTCGTAGAAAGTCTCGTTGTAGTTGCTGTTAACAAGGCGCAGTTTGTCTTCTGGGATTTGCAGTAGGCTACCTAAACGACGCATCGCATCATCAATTGATAGCTTGAAATCTTCCTCTAAAGCAAGGATTTGCTGTACTGGTGTTTTCTTGTTCCCGTAGACAAAGAAGGAGGCATAACGGCTCACACGTTTGTAGAGTACATGCCAAGTAATGCCTATCAGCGCGCAGATTGGAATGGCGATTAGCCATTGATTATCTTCGGTCAATGGGATGAATATCGCACCAAACGGTATCACTAAAATCGCACATACTAACAGGGCGTTTAGGCTCATGTACGCAAGGTATTTCACGCTGTAGAAACGAGAAGTCAGCAGAGCATACCCAACAAACAACATCTCACTAATTGATAAGGCGGGTGGTAGCCAAGTCAGTGAGAAATCACGCAAGAAGTAAGTCATACCAAGGTGGATTGTTGCTGTAGACAGCATGAACACCAAGATACCTGCAATCATGTAGCTGGTTTTGGTCAGCGTGAGCTTGCTGCTGTTGGCGCGCATTGCCACTAGGTTACCCAGTGTCAGTACCACAAAGCTGATCATCCCGATGAAGAAGTACGAAGTGTGCGGGCCAAATTCAATTACAAATTGACTTGGGCCAACAATGATAACGTCTTCAACGGTTAAGTCCGGACTTAAATTAATAAACAAGGAGTAGACGGTCAGGGTGACGAAAATCGTTTGTTGCCAAAGGTGCACCTTACCGTTGCGTTGCTCGGCGGCCAGCTGACACGAGAAGTAATACGCAAAGGCAAACGCAAAGAAAGAGGCGAGGTTGGCAAATTTGGCTGCAAACACAGCAGCTGACGGCCCAAGTTCTGGCAACAAGTCAGTATGGAAGTAAGCATTACTGCTTATCCACGCCACAATACAGACCGAGTAGGCGATGTAGGCAACGTGGTGTGTACCTGCGATCGCTTCGCTCTTTAGTTTCAGACGGTAGCAATAGTAGAGTAACCACATCACGACCACAGCAACCGTTGCAAGAAGCGTTATTGCTTTGGCGTGAATGATGGCTTCTAAGCCGAAATCAAACATGTTCGTCCTTATTTACCGAGCTTGGCTGTTGCAGAGAATCAGGTTGTTGAACAGAGTTAAACTTTTCTGCTGAGCCAAGCATTCTGCTGTTACGCACGGCGCGTTTGTAGCCTTTAAAATCGGTGTCATTAAATACGTTGACCATCAATTCGAAATTCCAAAAGCCACGGTAAATGGTGGTGCCGTCATCGTTCAATTCGCAATATCCCGAATGGAAATACGCTTTTGGGTCAATAGCTTGATAAAACTGAAGCATGAAAGGTTGTTCAATGATGGTGAAGCCAATTTTGTAGCCAACTTGATGTAAGACGCTCATCAGCTCTTTTTGAGCGAGATAGAGGAAGTAGAGTTTTTGTTGGGTATTTCCACTGACGGTTAAGCGCAGAACTTCACATATGGCTCGAGTTTCGGATAGTTGTAACTGAAACTGATTATCGAATTTTGGCAGAGAATCACATTTTAACAATATCGGTGGCGTGAATAGCTGTAACCCCGAAAGTGAATCGTAACCATGATTTGGTAAGCAGTATTGCCAGTGATCATTGCTGAATGGCGGGGCGTAGCTCAGCCAGGTTTCGTTTTTTGACCAATCTTGAATCAATGCGGAAGAGACTAATGTCGGGAAGGCTTCATCGTCTGGGTGTTTGAGCAAAATAAAGTGTTTACCCGTTTGTGACAGGTGTAATAAAGGCAGCATCTCAAACCATTTTTCACCCTTGATGAAAACCTCAAGGTTGCTTAAAGCGATGGCATCACTGATAGGCATTCCTTGTGGGTGACTGGGTGTTTGCACCACAAGTTGATCTTCTTCTATCTGATCAATGATCGCACTGTAGTAAGCGCTGTCTTTAATCGGCAGATCGATACCAGGGGGTGAACGACTATCGAGCGGCGACTTTGCCTTTATGGCGGCAATTTCGCATTCGCACCAAAAGTCTAACCAATGCATGTAACACTGACCTGCCGCTTCCTCTAACAATGCCATCTCGGTCGATAAGCTACTGGGATAGCGTTGAATGAGATCGCGATAGTCCATCAATTCAAATAAAACGGAGAGGCTTTTATGTTGATGTTCTGGGAAGAACGATTCCAATAGTCGTCTACGGTAGTCTGTGACGGTTTGGAAAAGCGCAGTGCGATCTTGTGGCTGATAAGTGTTGATCACGAGCTCGATCAGCGCGTGTTGTTTCTTTTCGATAGCCAGACTGCTAGCCAACAGTGAGACTAAAGACGACGTTAATTCCATGGTGTTAACCTAGCCTAGGTTTATATAATTATTTTTATTGGATTTGTACTCGTTAACCAGACACGAATTGTTATTAAGTTATTTGATATAAAGTTACCTTGTTGAGATTGAGTAACTCTAATTGTGTCTATAGTTTTTAAAAACAAGTTGCATAATCGAGCGTAAGTTTACTACTTGCGCTACCCCTTAACAACAGAACATTTACTAGTTTATAAGTTGCTAAATTAGAATATTCTCAATCACTTAGAGCCTAACCTTGCCCCGAGTCTGACCTGTATCAATTGAGCATAATTCTTTGAATTTATAAATTAACGTAAAATATCTATTTTTTGAACCAAGCTCATAAATCATACGCAACTGAATTCACCTTATTAATCGTAAGGAATATAACGGCGAGCCCAAATATATAATTAACTAATGAGTGTTGTATGTCTCATAACCGTTTATTTCCACGTCATCGTTTGGCTCTCGCTTGTATGCTAGCCAGTGTTTCCAGTTTCTCCTTTGCTCAAAGTCAGTGTGAGGTGCTTGATCTTCAGCAGGCGTCTGACCTTGCTCTCGCTGTCTCATCAGCAGACAACAGTTGCTATGGCGCTTGGTTCTCTGCTCAAGAGAGTTCGTTAAATAATATCTATAGCGAAGCGAGCCTAAGCCGTATTCAAGTAGCACTTAACCTAGAAATTGCCCGTTACCGAGGTGATGCTGAACAGGCTCGTAAACTTGAAAACCTTGGCGAATTTGTTCGCGCCGCTTATTACGTTCGCTATAACGCGCGAGCGCAGGATTTCTCCGAGGCGTTAAGCCAACGCTTCGCTCAATCTATTAATGCTTTTCTGGCGAACCCAAATGCACTCGATCAAGGCCGTGAGCAAGTTGGGGCGATGAAAAGCCTGACGCTGATGGTCGATAATGTTAAGCAACTTCCACTGACCATGGATGCGCAACTTGCGGCATTGAATCACTTTAACCATGAAACAGCGCAGGATTCACAATGGGTCGATGGTCTTAACAATCTATTCCGAGCAATGGCAGGGCACGCCGCTCGAGATGACTTCTACGATTACATGGCAAACCACACCCAACATATCGATACGCTGGCGACTTTTACTCGTGATAACACGTGGGCGTTGGATACGGATACGAGTTTCCTTGTTTATAACGCCGTACGTGAAACAGGCCGCTTGTTAGCCAGCCCGGATAAAGCGACCAAAGACAAAGCGATGCGGGTTATGCAGCAAGTGATGGCGCAAAACCCACTGGGCAGCGAGCACGATAAGCTATGGCTAGCGGCCGTCGAAATGATGAGTTACTTCGCACCAGAAGGTTTGAATGGGTTAGACCTAGAGCAAGCGAAACGAGACTTGGCAACGCGTGTACTTCCTCATCGTTATGAGTGTCAAGGACCTGCGATTATTCGCTCTCAAGATCTTACGGAGTCACAAGCGATGGAGGCGTGTGATGTGTTGGCTGTCAAAGAGGCCGACTTCCACCAAGTCGTGAATACGGGTCAACAACCTGTCGCTGATGATAACAACGAGCGAGTAGAAGTCGCGGTGTTTGGCAGCAAAGGCAGTTACATTGATTATTCATCGTTCTTGTTTGGCAATACCACAGACAATGGCGGTCAGTATTTAGAGGGTAACCCTGCAGTAGTAGGTAACGTCGCTCGCTTTGTGGCTTATCGTTATGCCAATGGTGATGATCTTTCTATTCTCAATTTAGAGCATGAATACACTCACTATCTTGATGCCCGCTTTAACCAATATGGCTCATTCAACGACAACCTAGCACATGGCTATGTAGTGTGGTGGTTAGAGGGCTTTGCCGAATTTATGCATTACAAGCAAGGTTACGATGCAGCGATTGGTTTGATTAGCAGCGGGAAGATGAGTCTGTCGGATGTGCTTGCGACCACTTACTCCCATGATTCCAATCGAATATATCGCTGGGGATACTTGGCGGTACGCTTCATGCTGGAAGAGCATCCTCAAGAGTTGCAAGGTTTATTGGCATTGTCTCGCACTGGTCAATTCTCCGAATGGGCACAACAAGTAAAAGTGCTAGGGCAGCAATACAACGGGGAGTTTGAGTGTTGGTTAGACTCGGTTTCAAGTGAACCCACAGAGCCTACAGAACCAACTGATCCCACAGAACCGACAGATCCTACGCAACCAACAGACCAAGCCATAGTGCTTGCAGCAAACCAAAATATGGTGTTGAGTGGCGATGCGTATAGCGAGCAGTTGTTCTATGTTGATATTCCGGAGAACACGACGCATTTTGAAGTGTCTATACAGGGGCAAACTCAAGGTGATGCGGACCTATACATGAGCTACAACAAACCAGCGCATTACTACGATTTTGAATTCAGCCAATACGGCAATGGCAGCACTGAAGTGGTGACGTTTGAACAAGAATCTTCGGGCTACATCAAGTCGGGTCGTTACTACATGAGTGTCACGGGTCGTACCGGTTTTAATGAGGTGTCTCTAACGGCATCGGTAGTCACAGAAACGCCAACGCCTCCAACGCAACAGCAAGATGATTTAACGCCTGTGGTATTGGAGTCCGGTCAGGCTCAAGTGCTTACCGTGCACCAACGACGTTATGCCGCTGTCTATGTACCAGAAGGCGTACAAGAGGTGCGAGTATGGCTCAGCGATAAGAGCGACACTGCTGAAAACGAACAGTCGAATTCGGGTAACGTTGATCTGTTCGCCTGCCACTCATATTGGCCAACAGCTGGGCAGCATGACTACGCGTCTGATTACCGTGGAAGCAATGAGTATCTGCAAATCCCTATAACAGAAGAAGGCTATATACACTTCTTATTGAGTGCAGAGCAGCAAGGGGATGATGTCGAGATGTTGGTGTATTTTCACTGACAGAATAGGCGTTAGGTAATTGGCATTAAAAAAGGGGGTATCCCCAAGCTGTATTAATGACAATGTCACTAAACTAATCGGTTAAATATCAATAAAGTAGACGGATAAAAGCCGGGCATCAGTGTCCGGCTTTGTTTTTCTGACAATGTTCTGTGTTTATAGAGTAGTTACACCATAATCTCTGATGAAGTGATGACATTCGAGGTTTAAGCTTTTCTGCATATGAAACATCATTGCGAGTAACCTCTCGTGAGTGATAGAGGTAGAGATAACTATGAAGAAAGTATTATTGGTAACCGTATTTAGTGTCGCTGCGTTAGCAGGGTGTAGTCAGAAATCTGAGGTTCCAGAACAAGCACAAGAGACGGCGAATCCGATCTGTAGCACTAAGAACCTGACAGGTGGTTGGTCACAAAGCGATATCACCCCAGAAGCCAAGCAAGCTTTAGATGTGGTTCTTGGACAAATGAATACCTCAGCAAAGCTTGAAAAAATCTTGAGCGTTCGCACTCAGGTTGTTGCGGGTTTGAACTACGCGATCGAGTTTGAAATGGATAATGGTCAGGTGTGGAATACTGTTGTTTATCGTTCACTTCAAGGTGATATCGAAATGATGCAGGCTGCACAGCAAGGTCGTTTGTGCCAATAAGCAAGTTGATTAGAGAGTTGAGTCAGATTACTGACTAGGCTCGATGGACGAATAAGAAAAATGGCTCCCAATTGGGAGCCATTTTTGATTCTAATTAAGGTCAGCTTATTATGTCTAATAGAAGACGTTCCTAATCCGTTAGCGCGGGTTCAGAAAGCTCTGGTTCAGAAATATTAGGCTCAGACAGTTCTTGTACACAAGCTCGGCTGATGTCTTCATCAATGTAAGCCATTCCCAGCTTGTTCAAGTAATCCATACGATCAGCAGTGCGAAGCTCAATGTCTGGGCCTGCGATGTTGTTCTCTTGATAAACCTTAGCCATGTGAGCCATGAATTGCTCGCCCACACTCATCATTAACAGGCTCATCGCTCCTACATCCGGTCTTACTTTGGCACGCTGCTTTTCAGACAGGTTTACCGCTAACACGATAGGTTGTTCTTCCCCTTCGAAACGAACACTGCGCTCACGAACGGTTTGTTGAGCCCAGTAATACGCCAGCTCTTTACTCTGAGTCAGGAACACAGGTTCAACCGACTCGGTGTAGTTATTGCCAATCGTTGCCATGGTTTTTGAAGCGGCTTCATTGAGTGCTTTGTCTCCAGAACGTTTCAGACCTTGGCCTTTAATTGAAGCGAGTAAGGCTGAAGACGTGCCGTGATACCAAGTATCACCCGTTGCGAAACCATTTTCTGACAGCAGCGTTTTTGCATCTTGTAGGTGTTTAGGTATTGAAGTCATAGGCACTCTCAATCAAAAGAAATATCAACAAACAGGAATCTCAACAAACATGAATACAGTTAGCTTAAACAGATGTTGCTTAGCTGACCGTGGTGTAGAACACAATTCTTAGACTTTGAGATAAAGCCGGCAGTACAAGCTTTATCTCAAAGCCTTCCCCCGGATCTTACCTAAGTAAGAGAGAAGGGCGGGGGAGGCTTTAGTTCTAGCGATTAATCAAATTGGTTAGACGTATTCGCTTCGCCCGCTGCTTTTAGTGCATTCTCACCAGCGAAGTACTCTTTGTGGTCATCACCGATGTCTGAACCAGACATGTTTTGGTGTTTAACACATGCGATGCCTTGGCGGATCTCTTTACGTTGAACATTTGCAACGTAACCCAACATGCCTTGGTCGCCGAAGTACTCTTTCGCAAGGTTGTCGGTAGACAGCGCTGCAGTGTGGTAAGTCGGTAGCGTAATCAAGTGGTGGAAGATGCCCGCTTCACGAGATGCGTCCGCTTGGAATGTACGAATCTTCTCGTCAGCACTTGCAGACAGTTCAGTTTCGTCGTATTCCGCGCTCATTAGGTTTGCACGGTCGTAAGCAGATACATCTTTACCTTCAGCAACCAATGCATCGTAAGCTTGCTGACGGAAGTTTAGCGTCCAGTTGAATGATGGAGAGTTGTTGTAAACCAGTTTCGCGTTAGGGTGAACTTCACGAACGCCGTCCATCATCTCTTTGATTTGGCCGATGTGTGGCTTCTCAGTCTCAATCCAAAGTAGGTCAGCGCCTGCGTTGATTGCTTCAATACAGTCGAATACACAACGGTCTTCACCAGTACCTTGGCGGAATTGGTATAAACCTGAAGGCAGACGCTTAGGTCGAACTAGCTTGCCGTCACGGTTAAAGCAAACGTCGCCTTCTGCCATATCTGCAACATCGATCTCTTCAACATCTAGGTATGAGTTGTAGATATCACCTTGGTCGCCCGGCTCTTTCACTACTGCGATTTCTTTTGTTAGGCCAGCACCTTGAGAATCGGTACGAGCAACAATAACGCCGTTGTCGATGCCTAGTTCAAGGAAAGCGTAACGAAGTGCACGAAGTTTTGCGTGGAAGTCTGCATGTGGAACCGTTACTTTGCCGTCTTGGTGACCACATTGCTTCTCATCGGCAACTTGGTTTTCAATTTGTAGACAACATGCGCCCGCTTCAATCATCTGCTTAGCCATTAGGTAAGTCGCTTCTGCGTTACCGAAACCTGCATCGATATCTGCAATGATTGGCACCACGTGTGTTACGTGATTGTCGATTTTGTCTTGGATAAGGTCTTGTTGGTTAACGTCGCCCGCTTCACGTGCAGCGTCTAGCTCACGGAATAAACCACCTAGCTCACGTGCATCAGCTTGGCGCAGGAATGTGTATAGTTCTTCTACTAGGCCTGCAACCGATGTTTTCTCATGCATTGATTGGTCTGGAAGTGGACCAAAGTCTGAGCGAAGTGCAGCAACCATCCAACCTGAAAGGTATAGGTAGCGTCGGTCTGTTTTACCATCAAAGTGCTTCTTAATAGAAATCAGCTTTTGTTGACCGATAAAACCATGCCAGCAACCTAAAGACTGAGTGTATTGAGAGCTGTCTTTATCGTAAGCCTCCATATCCGCACGCATGATATCTGCCGTGTATTGCGCGATATCTAGACCTGTTTTGAATTTGTTTTGAGCTCGCATACGAGCAGCAGATTCAGCATTGATTGCATCCCATGGAGCACCTGCAGCGCTTTTTGCAACTTCTATCATTTCGATATCTTGTGTAATTTGCGACATAACTATTCCTTAGTTTCACGTGGGGTATGGTTGCCAAATTGGCTTGGATTAAAACTTTGCTATGGACAAAGAATAACCACGCATGTGATAATTTTGTTAATTTATAGTTATTATATTCGGTATTTTTCTTATGAATATTGCTCGTATAGACCTTAATTTGCTTGTGTATTTAGACATGTTGCTACGTGAAAGAAACGTTACACGAGCGGCAAATCAATTAGGAATAACTCAACCAGCCATGAGTAATGGACTGCGCCGACTACGCGATCTGTTTGAAGATCCACTATTGGTGAGAACCAGTGAAGGGATGGTGCCAACCGAGCGCGCGCAAAAGTTGCAACCGCTGATCCGCAACATCTTGGCGAATGTAGAAAAGACACTTCAACCGACCACAGAGTTTAATGCAGAAGACAGTGAACGCGTGTTTCGCATCATGGCGAGTGACTATGCAGAGTCGACCATTATTCAACCGCTATTGAAAAAACTGAGCGAGATAGCGCCGAAAATACGGCTGGATATAATGACGCCAAGTGATGTGAGCTACCAGGATGTTGAGCAAGGCACCGTGGACATTATCATCAACCGTTTTGATGATATTCCACAGTCCTTTCACCAGATGAGCCTTTGGCACGACGGGTTCTCTTGCCTATTTAGCTGTGATAATCCAATAGCCGATAACTTTGATATTTTGTCTTATTTAAAGGCGCAACATATCTGGGTAAGTAAGACGGGAATGGGAACCGGAGTCGGGATCAACCCAAGTGAAGCGCAAAAGCTCGGTTGGATAGATGAAGCGTTAATGCGCATTGGTAAAACCCGTAACATCACGGTGTTTACCCGACATTACCTATCTGCGATTCTCTTCGCTCAGCAGAAAAACCTTATCCTTACTATTCCAACCAAAGCCGCGCAATTGCAGCGCAACAACCCTAATTTGTTAATCAAACCAGCCCCATTTGCGATTGAACCTTTTGAGGTGAAGATGGCGTGGAGCCCATTGTTACAAACCAATCCAGACCACCAGTGGATGCGTCGCTTGATCAAAAGTGTCGCCAATGAAATCGAAAGTGGTGTGACGGGATAACACAGTTTTTGTGGTATTTCTTTTGTGAATATCCAATATAAACGGCATAAATTAGCTAAATTTTCGTCAGTTACGT
The DNA here is from genome assembly GCF_022397895.1 of Vibrio sp. Isolate33. Lineage (NCBI taxonomy): Bacteria > Pseudomonadati > Pseudomonadota > Gammaproteobacteria > Vibrionales > Vibrionaceae > Vibrio > Vibrio sp. Isolate33. The sequence continues at coordinate 71,686 of NZ_JAKEUP010000003.1, read as the reverse complement.
AAATTTATTTAGTAGTCAGCGGTTAATTTGAGAGAGATTTTATGAGCAGTCGTATTCAACAGGGAAGCTTGAGCATTGATAGCACCCTCTACCAATTAATTAATGAGCAGGTCATTCCTGGAACAGGCATTGTCGCAGAGGACTTTTGGCAATCTTTCGCAGCCATCCTTAAAGACCTGGCACCAAAGAACCGTGCTTTGCTTATCAAGCGTGAAGATCTTCAACATCAGATTGATGTTTGGCACCAAGAGCGTGCTGGTCAAACACTGGATGCAGCAGAGTATAAACAGTTCTTACAGCAGATTGGCTACCTTGTACCAGAGGGCGAAGACTTCCAAGTGACCACCGCAAGCGTAGAGCCTGAAATCGCAACACAAGCTGGGCCGCAGCTTGTGGTGCCTATCATGAACGCGCGATTTGCACTTAACGCAGCAAACGCGCGCTGGGGCAGTCTATACGATGCGCTTTACGGCACCGATGTGATCAGCGAAAGCGACGGGGCAGAGAAAGGTGGAAGCTTTAACCCTGTTCGTGGCGCTAAAGTAGTGAGCTATGCTCGCGGCTTCCTTGATGACGCCGCACCGCTGAATGGTGTTTCTCATAAAGACGTGACCAAATACAGCATCAGCAATGTGAGCATTGGCAACACGCTCACAGCAACTCTAGATAATGGCGAAGAAGTCACGCTAATTGATCGCAACCAGTTTATTGGTTATCAAGGAGACGCAAGCGCGCCTTCTTGTATCCTGCTTAAACACAACAATCTTCATATCGAAATTCAAATCGACCCGAGCGCGCCAATTGGTAGCGTTGATGTTGCGGGCATTAAAGATGTGTTGGTGGAATCGGCACTGACCACGATTATGGATTGCGAAGATTCTGTCGCTGCGGTTGACGGTGAAGACAAAGCATTGGCTTACCGCAACTGGTTAGGCTTAATGAAGGGCGACCTGCAAGAGTCGCTAGAGAAAAACGGTAAAACCATAGTTCGTAACCTGAACCCCGATCGTCAATACACAAGTGTGACGGGTGGTGAAATCTCGCTTAAAGGTCGCAGCATGTTGTTCATACGCAACGTGGGCCACCTAATGACTAACCCTGCGATTATTGATGCCGAAGGTAATGAAGTGCCTGAAGGTATCATGGATGGCATGGTGACATCGCTTATCGCTATGCACGATTTAAAGGGTAATAGCCCGTACCAAAACTCGACTGCGAACAGCATCAATATTGTAAAACCTAAGATGCATGGCCCGGAAGAAGTGGCTTTTACTAATGAGTTGTTTGGTCGCATTGAGGATGCACTAGGTTTAGACCGCTTCACGATTAAAGTCGGCATTATGGATGAAGAGCGCCGTACCTCTGTGAACTTGAAAGAGTGTATTCGCGCAGCCAAAGACCGTGTCGTGTTTATCAACACAGGTTTCCTAGACCGAACGGGTGATGAGATCCACACCAGTATGGAAGCGGGTCCTTTTGCTCCTAAAACACAGCTGAAAACCATGACATGGATTGGCGCGTACGAAGATCAAAACGTTGATCTTGGCTTAGCTTGTGGCCTGCAAGGTAAAGCCCAGATTGGTAAAGGTATGTGGCCAGAGCCAGATAACATGGCCAAGATGATGGACGCGAAAATTGGACACCCACAAGCTGGTGCGAATACTGCTTGGGTTCCTTCTCCAACTGCGGCGACTCTGCATGCCTTGCACTATCACAAGGTGAGTGTTCCTAGCCGTCAGAAAGAGCTTCGTGAGCGTGTGAGAGCCAATGTTGACGATATTCTTACTATCCCGTTGCTAGGCAATCAAAAGCTGACAGCTCAAGATATCCAAAATGAACTGGACAACAACACGCAAGGTATTCTTGGTTACGTAGTTCGTTGGATTGACCAAGGTGTAGGTTGTTCGAAAGTGCCTGATATTAATGATGTAGGGTTAATGGAAGACCGTGCAACGCTGCGTATTTCAAGCCAACATATCGCTAACTGGTTACGCCACGGTATTTGCGAGGAAGCCCAAGTAATGAAAACCATGAAGCGCATGGCAGCTGTGGTTGATGAGCAAAATGCTGGGGATCCAAGCTACCAAAACATGGCGCCTGATTTCGAAAACAGCATTGCATTTTCAGCAGCGTGTCAGTTGGTCTTTGAAGGCTGTGCTCAGCCGAGTGGTTATACTGAGCCAGTGTTACACGCGATGCGTCTAAAGCTGAAAGCGCAGAGTGCTTGAGTCGGAAAGTGCTGAGTCGCAGATAAGCGAAAGCACAAAAAGCCTAAATCACTGAAATAGCAAAGTGATCTAATAATAAAAATAGAGAAAGAAAAAATACTAAAAAAAGAAACCCCCTTTAACCGAGCCCAAGGTGCCGCGCTTTATAGCGCGGCTTTTTTTTAGCTGTTAGTTAGTGCGAGGGTCTGAGATTAGATGCGGAATCAGAGGTTAGAAATGAAAAACAGTTATCTTATCTATCATCAAACCTAATTTTCGCCAAAACCTTAGTTCCCATCGAAGCTTAGTTGCCACCGAAGCATAGATACTTAATATCCATGTACTCATCGATGCCTTCTTTAGCGCCTTCACGGCCAATGCCTGACTGTTTCACACCACCGAAAGGTGCAACCTCAGTTGAGATCATGCCGTCATTAATACCAACCATACCGTATTCAAGAGCTTCTGCTACCTTCCACACTCGGTGGATATTCTGACTGTAGAAGTAAGACGCCAAGCCATAAATGGTATCGTTCGCCATTTCGATCAGCTCTTCATCACTGTCGAACTTCATAACTGGAGCGACAGGGCCAAAGATCTCTTGTTGAACGATGTCCATATCATGCTTCACGTCCTTAAGAATGACAGGCTGAATGAACAAGCCTGCAAGCTCTTGAGTTGGGGTGACAGGCTGTGCGCCTTGTTCAATGGCGCGGTCAATCAAACCTTGGATGTTCTGCTTCGCTCTTTCGCTGATCACAGGGCCAATGTTGACGCCCGCGTCTAAGCCGTTGCCAATTTTAAGTTGCTGTACCGCTTGGTCGAATTTAGCCACAAACTCGTCGTGCACCTTGCTGTGAATATAGAATCGGTTAGCGCAAACACAGGTTTGGCCTGCATTACGGAATTTCGAAGCCATTGCCCCTTGGACCGCAGCATCGATATCGGCATCGTCAAATACGATAAACGGAGCATTACCGCCAAGTTCCATCGAGGTGCGTTTGATACCTTTTGCCGCTTGAGCCATCAAGATACTGCCGACGCGAGTAGAACCAGTAAAAGAGATCTTCTTGATTAATGGATGTGATGTGAATAACTCACCAATCTGTTCTGGGCTGTCACCCAGCACGACTTGAAGCAGGTCTTTAGGAACACCCGCTTGGTAAGCCAGTTCAACAACAGCAAACGCAGAAAGTGGCGTTTCGTCAGAAGGCTTCACAATAAAACTACACCCAGCCGCTAGAGCAGGCGCGGCCTTACGGGTGATCATCGCAATTGGGAAGTTCCACGGTGTGATGGCACATGCAACGCCAATTGGCTGCTTGATTGTCACTAAACGCTTATCCCCAGCGGTACTTGGAATCGAGTCACCATAAGTGCGCTTGGCTTCTTCGGCGAACCATTCGATAAAGCTTGCACCGTAAACGACTTCGCCTGCAGCTTCTGCCAATGGCTTGCCTTGTTCAATCGTCATTAAGTGAGCAAGGTCATCCTTGTTTTCAAGGATCAGTTGATGCCAAGCCTTCAGTATCGCAGCACGAGATTTAGCTGGAATTTTCGCCCACTCTTTCTGCGCAATATGAGATCGATCGATAGCACTGTCCAATTCCTCCTCAGATGAGATAGGCGCATGCCCAATAAGTTCACCTGTTGCTGGATTGCTCACGGCAACCGCGTTATTCGCTTCTGTCACCATAAAAGAGAGTAAGCGCTGGTTATTAATTTCTAGCATGTGATTCCTTCTCGATGATTACTTAACACGTGTTGGTACTGTTATTGAGTTGATGTCTATGGCAGTGCTGATGATTCGCTTTAGCCTACCAAGGTTATTCTTGCGCCCAGTTGTCTGCTTCTATCTTCGCCAATGCTTTCGCGGCTTTTTGTAGAGCAGGTAGGAACTTGATCGCCTCGTCCGGCTTTACTCGAATCACAGGTGCTTGAATTGCTAAGCCGAGATTAGATTGGCCCGTTGGCGATGGAATGAGCACCGCAATACACACCAAACCCGGCAGAAACTCTTCGTCATCAATCGCAAAGCCTTGGATCTTCGCTTCTTCGATGTCTTGCTCTAATACTGAGTAGTCGGTGATGGTTTTGACTGTGTACTGAGTCAGTGGCACGTTTTCGATCAGTCTTCTGCGTTGTGATTTCGACATGTGAGCCAAAAACAGTTTGCCTGTCGCTGAACAGTGAACAGGAACGCGAGAGCCGGGTTGCAGGTGGAAGCGAAGTGGTGCTTCGGTTTCTGCACGGTCAAGGTAGATGATCTCACCGCTCGATAGTGCGGTTAGGTTGCAGCTTTCGCCGACTTCTGCTCGAAGGTTTTCAAGAATAGTACGTCGTGCACTATGCATGGTGCTGTTGAACAGTAGGTTTTCAGCCAACTTTCTGAGTCGAATGCCAGAGCTGTAATGCTTTTCATCACCGTCTCTTTGAATGATGCCTGCGGATTCTAATTGTTGCAGCATGCGGTGCAGAGTGGGTTTCGGTAGTCCTGTTTCTTCAACGAGCCCTTGAAGGGAAATAAACTCGTCTTTTTGCGCTATCACCTCTAATAGTGCAAAAAGTCGGAGAGTGGGCGTATCTCCTTGAACTTGTGGTGTTTCTGTTTGCATACAGTGATTCATCCTTGCGATATGTCTATGTGTAAGAGTGTACATACCAAATCAATATTCTTCAATTATCTGAATAAAATTTGACCTTTTTTATTATTTCAATAATATAAACATAAATTGTGGAACAATTAATCTCAATAAATGGAATTTTAAGATGAAAGCAATTGAACGGATTATTGATAAGGCGCACTTAGATCGTAAGCGTGTGGTTTTGAGCGAAGCGGAAGACCCCCGTGTACTGAAAGCGGCGCGATTAGCGATAGATAAACAGCTCGCTTATATCACGCTGGTGGGCGACGAAAAGGCGATTATCGAAGCCGCTCAGTTGCATCATATTAACCTCGCGGGCATTCATATTGTTTCACCACAAACATCAGCACTTAAAGCTGTGTTGGCTGAACGACTGTATGAGTTAAGAAAAGCCAAAGGCATGAGTTATGAAGATGCCTTGGAGAAGGTTAAAGACCCACTGATTTTTGCCAACTTGATGGTAAGAGAAGGGCTGGTCGACGGCACGGTCAATGGCGCGGTTTATACCACGTCAGATGTGGTGCGAGCTGCGCTACAGATCATTGGGCCAGCACCAGACAGTGAATTGGTATCGAGTTTCTTTTTAATGATGTTGTGCGAGCCTTTCCATAACCTTAAAGGCGGCATGATTTTCAGTGATTGTGGCTTGGTGATTAACCCCAATGAAACTGAACTTGCATCAATTGCAGTGGCGGCATCAAACAGTGCACAAACGCTGTTGATGGAAGAACCGAAGGTGGCGATGTTGTCGTTTTCTACTAATGGCAGTGCCAAACATGAATCGGTTGATAAGGTGCGTAATGCCGCCCAGTTAGTGAAGCAGCGTTGCCCGGGAATTGCGGTTGATCAGGACGTTCAACTCGACGCGGCGATTGTCACTGAAATAGCAGCGAAAAAATTGCCCGATTCCGAGGTTAAGGGCGAATCGAACGTGTTGATATTCCCCAACTTAGAAGCAGGCAATATCGGTTATAAGCTTGCTGAAAGGTTAGGTGGCGCGGTCGCAATTGGTCCGTTGTTGCAAGGGCTGAATCAACCTGCCAATGACTTATCCAGAGGGTGCAGTGCCGAAGATATCTTCAATGTAATCGCGGTGACTGCCGTGCAAGCACAACAATGTAAAACGGCAAATACAACGACGGATGTTGAAGCTGATGCTCAAGAAGCTCCAGAAGATCAAAAAGCTGAAGAAAGAGAAGAATCAGAATTTGAGTTTAGATACTAAGGATCACACTTAAAGCTCGCACTCATACTAAGTAAAAACACCTAATTAGGATTGCTAATGGAGTTACCTGTTTTACTCGCTATTCTTGCCACCATTGCGGTGGGTACTTATTTCCAAACCGTCACGGGGTTTGGGCTTGGCATTATCGTGATTGGTCTTACGGTCAGTCTTAATCTGGTTTCGTTGCCGGTGATTGCTGCCGTGGTTAGTATTGTGACCTTGTTTAATTGTTTGGTCGCGTTGATGGGCAAGCCACTGCTTGGGGAACTCAAAATTCTGGTGGTGTTAGTGATCGGTATAATCCCCGGCGTGTCGTTGGGTGTGTTTTTACTGGACGAGTTGAGCGAGTCGGCAACGCATATCCTGAGAGGATTATTGGGGGCAATGGTGTTATTCGCAGGTCTGAGCTTTATGTTCAAACCTAAAACCAGAAAAGACCGTTCGGCAACCGTATCTTTCTTGTTGTCTGGTTTTAGTTCTGGCCTAGCGGGCGGGTTGTTTGGGATGGCGGGTCCACCGATTGTTTATCACCTCTATCGACAGCCTTTTACGCTCGACTTGGTGCGAAGCACATTGCTGATGGTGTTCGCTTGTACGTCGATGTCCCGTACCGTCAATGTCTACGCGGCAGGTGCCATGGAAGCAAGCATACTGTGGTTGTCTGCGATTGCAGTTCCCTTGGTGGCGCTTGTGACTATGTGTGCTCGGCGCTTCCCGCCGCCATTGTCGAATGACCAACTCAGGAAGTTAGTATTTATGGTGCTGATGTTGATTGGTGGGTATTTGATGGCTGTTTCTGCGTGGTCGTTGCTTGGCTCTTCCTAAACCATTTTCGACAAAGGAGGCTAGTGATTCGCTAGCCTAAGCCTCCCATGTTTAAACACGCTTTAGCATCTCAAAGATGCTCCTAGATAACCCAAACAGGCAGCTTTCCTGTACATCTAAAGTAATGTTACTGCGGTAGTACGGGCTCAAATCTACTCCCATTCCCACGCCATGAATCTCAATAACGTTTTTGGTCGACTCACGCTCAATCACTTGTTTGAGATGGTTATCCAAATAGAACTGATCATTGGCTGTGCTGGTGGCGGTATCCATCGGGCAGCCGTCTGAGAACACAATCAACACCTTTCGCTGTGCGCTATGTTGCTGCAAGCGCTGGCTAGCGAACTGAACCGCTTCGCCATCAATCCCTTCTTTAAAGATGTCTGCTTTTCGAAGGCTAGCAATGCCAAGGCGAGAGCGTCTCCAATGGGTATCAAAATCCTTAAACACAATGTGTCGAATCTCGTTTAAACGACCTGGGTGTTTCGGTTGACCTTGTTTGAGCCACTGTCGATAGACCTTGCCACCATTCCAGTTGTTGGTGGTGAAGCCGATAATCTCGAAAGGGATATTGGCGAGTCCAACGGATTTGAGAATCGTATCCATCAGTAGACTCAGTTTGTGACTGTGTTTTTGCATTGAACCTGAGCAATCCATCAAAAAAGTGATGGCACATTGATGGGATGCGCCAATATCTGGCTGATAAAAGACAGCACGATCCAGCGGTGAAGTGATGAGCTTGGTGATAGTGGTGGCGTTAACAATGCCTTCTTCTAAATGATCCTGACGTCGGTTACTTTGGGGCGTCGCAACAAAGCTGGTGAGCATAGCGGCTAAACGGCGAGTGTTCACTTGTCTCGCCATAATGTCATCGGTGAGTTTTTGCCTCAGTTCGAGTAACAGGGTGCGCCTGACGAGTTTGTCTGCGGCGATCACTTGGTCAAATTCTGAATTAAAGACCTGATAATTAGCGCCCGACAGTTCAAATACCTTGCTGCTGCCTGTTATGTCGGTATCGACGTCTTCATCTTGAATGTCGCCATCAACGATAAGAGCCAGCTGAGCAAGGATCTTGATGTCTTCTTCAAACGTTGGTGTCGCTGAGTTATTACTCTCTTGTTCTTGGTTGATGAGCTCTTGTGCTAAAGAGGCGAGTTCATTGGCGCAGTGAGCAAACTGTCGTTGGTCGGCTCGATGTTCCTTCAAGCGCTTCAGGCTGTTTCCGAAAATAGGCACGATGCCCGCACGAGTTGATTCAATGGTTTCAGCAATCGGCTCAGAGACTGGGACACCGGTTAAGCGGGTGTGGATGACCTGCATCAGAGTGAACAGTAACATCCCTATTCGTGACTCAGTAAAGCCATTTTGATGGTACTGATCGCTCCAATACGCAAAGTTGAACTGAATGCTCTTAGTCACGCCTTTTAGGTAAGACGGGACTTGTGACTCGATTCGTACTTGTTCACAAAAATCATATAACAGACGTTCGACTTCGTTTTTGGGTCGCAATGAACAGTGAAGATCAGAGTCTGACAACAAGAGTCGCAGCGCCGATGAATCGATCTTGCCTTGCATTGAGAGCTTGCTGTTTGTCAGCTCGTGGCGAGACACAAAGGTGAGATCGTTGGTGTGTGCAGACTGATAATAGCAGGGGCTATTGCCGTTATAGAGACGCTCGCCCCGATAATTTAGGTTCAATTCACCACTGATCGCTCTAGCGACAGACACACCAAGGTCGAGGATCTTTTTCTGCTGAGAAGAAACATTGGCCATGGTTTACGACTCCGACTGCGCATAACTCTGAGTAGGCGTTTCTAGGGCCTCACCAAAACAGCGGAAGTAATATTCGCTTACCAACTCTTTCTCTTCATCTTCACAACGGTTTAGGAATGAAAGCCTAAATGCCGTGGCTACGTTATCGAATATTCGGATATTTTCAGCCCATGTGAGCACGGTTCTCGGAGACATTACCGTCGACAGATCACCCGCTCTAAAACCATTTCGCGTTAAACCAGCGGTTGCGATCATTTTCTCAACTAACTGCTGACCACTTTCATTGTTCAGCTCTGGGCGCTTGGATAACACGATCTTGGTTTCATGTTGTGGATCTAAATAGTTAAGCGTGGCGATGATGTTCCATCGGTCAAGTTGGCTATGGTTAAGTACCTGAGTACCGGAATACAAACCTGAGAAATTACCCAACCCCAGCGTGTTACAGGTAGCAAATAGGCGAAAAGAAGGGTGAGGCGTGATCACTCGGTTTTGCTCTAAAGAGGTGTATTTGCCGTCTTGCTCTAAGAGTTGCTGGATCACAAACATCACATCTGGTCGTCCTGCATCGTATTCGTCTAATACCAGAGCGATGGGTTGCTGGATGCTTTGTGGAAGAATGCCTTCTTTAAACTCTGTCACCTGCATTCCATCTTTAATAACGATGCTGTCCTTTCCTATGAAATCCAAGCGGCTTAAGTGCCCGTCTAGGTTGATCCTCAAACACGGCCAATTCAATCTCGCGGCAATTTGCTCAATGTGGGAAGACTTGCCCGTTCCGTGTGTACCTTGTATTAACGTGCGGCGATTAGAGGTGAAACCCGCCAATATCGCTAGTGTTACTTCAGGATCAAAACAGTAGTTAGGATCGACCTTGGGTACATACTCTCCCGCATGTTGAAACGCCAATACGGTTAGGTTGCTGTCGATGCCAAAACACTCTCTCACACTTACTGGTTGCGTTGGTATCAATTCCGCATCATTCATTTTTCTTCCCTCTTAATAGCTTCCATGACTGCCGCGATGGGCCATATGTCATCGATTATTAACAGCTCACTCTAAGTTAACGGCATTTTTTGTACGAAAAACTATCAATAATGTGATCCAGTTTTATTAATTAGAATGAATTGTTCCAATTTAATATAAAAAGTTGACGCGCAAAAAATCTACTACTAAGGTGAAATTGAATTCGAAAAAGAGACAATTCATTCCGAAAAATGAAATTTTGGTTAACTCAAGGAGAATGGAAGAATGAGTGAGCAAGAAAAACGTACGGTTGTTTCCGGCACAGTAACAATGACACCATCAGAAGCGTTCGTTGAAACTATGGTTGCTAATGATGTTACCGACATGTTCGGCATCATGGGGTCAGCATTTATGGACGCAATGGATATCTTTGCTCCTGCTGGCATTCGATTGGTCCCAGTGGTACACGAGCAAGGTGCTGCTCACATGGCAGATGGTTACTCTCGTGTATCTGGTCGCCACGGTGTGGTTATCGGGCAGAATGGTCCGGGTATCAGTAACTGTGTAACTGCGATTGCAGCGGCATTCTGGGCACACAGCCCGGTCGTGATTGTGACGCCAGAGACTGGTACTAAAACAATGGGCTTAGGTGGTTTCCAAGAGTGTAACCAACTTCCAATGTTCCAAGAGTTTACTAAGTATCAAGGACACGTAACGCACCCAGACCGTATGGCGGAATACACGGGCCGATGCTTTGACCGCGCAATGAGCGAAATGGGTCCGACTCAACTGAATATCCCACGTGATTATTTCTACGGCGAAACTCAAACCGAGATCCCTAAGCCAGCGCGTTTAGACCGTGGCCCGGGTGGTGAGAAGTCTCTGAATGAAGCGGCAGACCTAATTGCTGAAGCGAAATTCCCAGTCATCATTTCTGGTGGCGGCGTGGTAATGGCTGATGCAGTTCAAGAGTGTGCGGCATTGGCAGAAAGACTAGGCGCACCCGTAGTAAACAGCTACCTACACAATGACTCTTTCCCTGCTAGCCACCCATTATGGTGTGGTCCTTTAGGCTACCAAGGTTCGAAAGCAGCAATGAAGTTGATGGCTCAAGCGGATGTGGTTATCGCATTAGGTACACGTCTAGGTCCATTCGGTACCTTGCCTCAACATGGCATGGATTACTGGCCGAAAGACGCGAAAATCATTCAGATCGATGCCGACAACAAGATGCTTGGTCTCGTTAAGAAGATCTCTGTTGGTATCTGTGGCGACGCAAAAGCAGCGGCTGTGGCATTAGCTGAAAGACTGGAAGGTCGTGCACTGTTGTGTGATGACAATAAAGGCGCTCGCCAAGACACAGTAGCAACAGAAAAAGCGTTGTGGGAGAAAGAGCTTGATGAGTGGACGCACGAACGTGACTCGTTCAGCTTGGATATGATTGAAGAAAATTCGCACGAGACTCCGTTCTCTGGTGGCGAATATCTACACCCACGCCAAGTACTGCGTGAACTAGAAAAAGCGATGCCAGAAGACGTTATGGTCTCAACGGATATCGGTAACATCAACTCGGTGGCAAATAGCTACTTACGCTTTGAAAAACCACGTAGCTTCTTCGCGGCAATGAGTTTCGGTAACTGTGGCTACGCGTTCCCAACCATCATTGGTGCGAAAGCGGCAGCACCTCATCGTCCGGCTATCTCTTATGCAGGCGATGGTGCGTGGGGCATGAGCTTGATGGAGACCATGACATGTGTTCGTCATAACATTCCAGTGACAGCCGTGGTGTTCCACAACCGTCAATGGGGTGCAGAGAAGAAGAACCAAGTCGACTTCTACAACCGACGTTTTGTTGCTGGTGAACTGGACAACCAAAGCTTTGCAGAAATCGCACGAGCAATGGGCGCTGAAGGTATCACGGTTGATAAGCTAGAAGATGTTGGCCCAACTCTACAGAAAGCCATCGACATGCAAATGAACGAAGGCAAAACAACCATCATTGAAATCATGTGTACTCAGGAATTGGGCGACCCGTTCCGCCGAGATGCACTATCAACGCCGGTTCGTTTCCTAGATAAGTACAAAGACTACGTATAAGTCATAGGAAGTTTGCCCGACCAAAGCAGTCTCGTGAATGCTAGATAAAGAGTTATCGAGAATGTGGTCGGGCAAACAAATTAAGCTCTAACACTAGCCATTAATTTTAAATTAGATGATGAAACAAAATGGTTTAGCGGCCGAGTGGTTTTTAAAGATTCTTAATAGTGCTGTTATCTAAGTATTGGGTCATATATTTTTATTATTTCGCTCTAAATATTAGAGCCCTAATGAAATAACTAAGGTGAATAGGTGCTCGGTTTCATTAATAGAGACTTATCAATAATTATTATGAGTTGCTTTTAAATAGTAATTACCGATAAGTCGATAGAGTTATTAGACTTTAGTCTGTGTATTTTATTACATGTCAGTTTTTAACGAATAAATTTTAATCTAGTTATTTATATTGTCGAGTGGTTGGAACCAAATATGAACAATAAACGTTATATCAGCACACTCGGAGAACTGTATAAAATAATTGATTCATTAATGGCTGAATGCAGTGACCAACGTGGTTTGATGTATAACGTGTGTGATTATGAAAATAATAATCTAATGCCAAGTTTAGGCCGTTCCAATCGTAAGAACATACGCCGTGTCGAACAAGAGTTGCTTTCAACAGTGAGAGTTTACGGTGGTCACTCGCTGAGCTCACACGACATAAATGACTGGTTATTGATGTGTTTAGCCAAGAAGCAGGGCTTTCCCACCCGTTTACTGGAATGGACCGATAACCTGTTAAATGCGCTTTGGTCGGTGTGTCACTGCCAAAGTAAAGACTGCATAAACATAATTAAAGCTATTGATTATCAGCGGGTTAGTGTTTTTCGTTCGCCGTATGATCTCAACAAAACTCAGATATTTAATGTGGCGGATTGCGATAAGCAAGAGCCACGTAAGGACAAGTGGTATTCCATTCACCCATTTAAGGAAGGTGGCAATGATGCCATTCAGCCTTTGTACGATGAGAAAGAATATTCAAACGGTCTAGTATCCGTTCATATTCTTCCATCAGTGAAAGTAAACCTAATAAAGGAGTTAATATCCATGAACGTTTTAAATGAACCGACAGAGTATGTCGAAGAGAAACTAACGGATTTAAAAAACGAAGCACATGTAGATAACAACCAAGTCATAAATAAAGGTGACGGCAATATCGAATTGCAAGTTAATACTCATGATCGTCAACTTGAACAGTATGGTCGAAAGTATCATCAAGACTTTGATTTCGACTAAAGGCTAACATGTTCTAATTTAATTATACCTCTTATATCGTGAGTGAAAAGTTGAGTAAATAAAATTAGAACACTAATTAATTTATAAAAAGATGAAATCTGTGAGCTTAGAGATTGTTTATAACCTAACTCGAAGTTAGAGTGATGAACCTTGTTATCAAGTTGTTAAATTTTCACAGATCTAGTTTAAACACTCTAATAAAAAAGTGGCGCAAAGCTACTGAAATTTAAACCAATAACGAAAACATAAAGGATTCTGGAATATGAATATGCAAACCAATGCAGCGACGTTCGTGCTGGAAAACCAAGTCGACACCGCCTTTTTACAGTCTTTTAGTGATGCGTGGAATAACCATGATATTGAAGCGCTGATGTCTTTCATGACAGAAGACTGTGTATTCCACACGGTGGCAGGAGAAGGCTTGCTTGGAAACACTATCGAAGGGTACGAAGCGGTTCGAAATAGCTTTGAATTGGTTTGGCAGAACTTTCCAGATGCGGCTTGGAGCGACCCTGTCCACTTTGTGTGCGGTGACCGCGCTGTGAGTGAATCAACGTTTTCTGCGACGAACCCAGATGGCAGCGTCATCGAAGCTCGCATGGTCGACGTGTTTACCCTGAAAGATGGAAAAATCAGCGTAAAAAATGCCTTCCGTAAAACACGACCTCTTTTGACTCCTAACAACACTCCCAATAGCTAGACACGAAACCACAACCCGTTCACGTGTTATGACTAGGAGAGTCGAATTATGAGTTTAGTAATGGAACAACCGGCAGCCGATGTGCCGCCAAAGGTGAAAAGCACCCAAGCAAAAGAAAGTACCCAAGCAAAAGATAAATACGATCCAAAATACGACCCACTTAAAGACAAGAGCCCAGGTCACGGTAAGGAATATGCCCCGACTTATTGGGTAGATACTGCAGGCGCGCCACCTGAAGATGATGGCCCAATCACGTCAGACATGGATGTCGATGTGGCCATTATCGGTTCAGGCTACACAGGCCTAAGTACCGCGATACACCTTGCTGAAATGTACGGCATTAAAGCAACGGTGATTGAAGCTAACCGTATGAGTTGGGGCTGCAGTACCCGAAATGGTGGTCAAGCACAGTGTGCTTCTGGGCGTTTGAAGCGTTCTCAGTGGATTGAACGCTGGGGTCTAGAAACGGCGCTAAAAATGCACCGCGAGTGTGTGGATGGCATGGAAACGTTCAAGTCACTGATCAAAGACATCGATTGTGACCCGCAGCCGGGCGGTCACCTATATGTGGCTCACCGTCCAAAAGTGATGGCAACGCTTGAGAAAGAAGCCAAGTTGCTGCGTGACACGTTCGATTACGATGCGCAGATCTTAGATGCGGAAACCGTAAAGCGTGATTATGTTGGCGACCAAGAAGCGGCAGGCGCGATGCATGAACCCGAAGGGATTGGTATTCATGCAGGGAAACTGGCGTTTGGTTACCTAAGAAAGGCGCGAGCACTCGGCGTTAAAGTTCACCCATCTAGCCCAGTTATGGGTTGGGAAACTCGTGGCGGTGTGCATTATCTGAAAACGCCAGGTGGTGTTGTGAAGGCGCGTTCTGTCGGTGTTTGTACGGGTGGGTATACTAGCCAAGGTTTGCATTCCGAGCTTAAGAATCGCCTATTACCAGTGCTTTCGAACTCGATGGTGACACGTCCGTTAACTCAAGACGAAATCGCCGCATGTAACTTCAAAACCAATCAGGTGATTACTGATACTCGAATTCTGCGCCACTACTACCGTTTGTTACCGGATAACCGAGTGCAGATTGGTACACGCAGTGCCATCAGTGGCAAGAACGCACCTGAGAAGAAATATGAAGACATGTTGAGAGCGGATTTAACACGAAAATTCCCATCTCTCGACCAGATCCAAATTGATTATTCATGGTGGGGCTGGGTGGATGTCAGCCACGACATGATGCCGAGAATTTATCAGCCGAACCCGAAGCAATCCATCTTCTACGCGCTGGGATATGGCGGTAATGGTGTGATGTATTCCGCTCAAGCAGGTAAGCGCCTTGCTCAGTGGATAGCAGGCGAAGGTCACAAGCTCGACCTACCAATATTTGAATCAAAACTTCCGTTCCCCAACGTGAGGGAAGTGGTGGAATCAGAGATGTTTGCACCGTTTCGAAGAATGGGGCAGCGGTTCCTTTATCAGTGGTATTCGTTAAAGGATGAACGGCTGTAACTACCCGAACATTGTTTCCAAAATAGGGAAATAGAACTACGACCAGGAAAGTTGTACCAGGTCACCTTGTGAGCAAAGTACAGGCAGGAAGTCTGTATGATAGGAAAGGTTAAGACTATGAAATTGATTAAAAATAAAATTATTGCTGGTGTCACTATTGTAGCAACAGCGGTGCTATCTCATACCGCGGCAGCAGCGAATTTTAAAATGGCTATCGGCGATGCTGCTGGTGGTACGCAGTGGGAACTAGCGACCTCATTCTCTGAGCTGATGGAGCAAAAAACAGACGGTAAAGTGAAAATCGATCTGTTCCCGAACGGCCAATTAGGCAATGAGCAAGACACCGTAAATGATGCGGCAATTGGTCTTCTCGACTTCTCTGTACTGGCGATCAACAACGTGACGCCTTTCTCTCCAACTGTTGGTCTATTGACCATGCCTTACGTGATTCAAAGCGCAGAAGAAGCAGTGCTACTGACTCAAGGCCAAGTAGGCCAAGACTTAGTCGATAACACGATTCGTGACGCTGGTGTTCGCATCGTAGGTTGGGCTTATTCTGGCTTTAGGGTTTTGACTAACTCGAAAAAGCCTGTTGCTTCACCAGAAGATCTAAAAGGGCTCGTGATTCGTGTTCCTCGTAACGAAATCATGATTGCGTCTTATCAAGCATGGGGTGTCAACCCAACGCCAATGGCATGGTCTGAGACTTTCACTGGCCTGCAACAAGGCGTGGTAGATGGACAAGATAACCCTTACATCACAGTCCACGCGATGAAGTTTAACGAAGTACAAAAGTACGTGACCAACATTCGCTACATTTTCTCTCTAGAACCTCTAATCGTGAGTGAAACGGTCTTCCAACAACAGACTCCTGAAATGCAAAAGATCATTCTTGAAGCTGGTCAGGAAGCGACAGAGCACAGCTTTGCTTATCTAGAAAATACGGAAAACAAGATTCGCGAAGAGCTACAAGCGAAAGGCATGGTATTCACCGACCCAGCAGACAACGAGCAAGAGTGGATCAGCAAGGTGACTAAGTCAGTTTGGCCTAAGTTCTACTCAAGCATTGGGGGCAAAGACAAGCTAGACGACGTTCTTGAGTTACTAGGTAGAAAGTAACGATTAGATTCGCCCTATCTGCTGTTCTCCGCTACTTAATCACCTAGCGATAGAACAGTGAGATAGGGCATTTACATGGCTGTACTCGTTGATCTGTTCTGTACCTGATCTTTTTAGGACCGTGAGCGACTGGTTGTCATGTGGAAATCAACATTGGAGGTTATATGTCAGTCGCTAAAACAATAAAAAAGCACCTAAACAACATTGAGGAATATACATGTTGTCTGCTGCTCGCAAGCTTTGTCCTACTGCTGTTCACACAAATCCTTACTCGCCAGTTCTTTGATTACTCTATCCCTTGGGGGGATGAGGTCGCTACTTACATGTTCGTTTGGTTTGCCTATCTAGGGGCTGTTGTTGCGGCCAAGATGTCGGCGCACAACCGAGTGAGCTTTCACTTTAAATTCTTTCCGCCAATCGTGCAGACCGTGAGTGAAACCATCGCTGACTTCTTATGGCTCTGTTTCAACGGCTACTTCGTTTACCTCAGCTACGACTTCGTGTTCAACAAAATGAATCTGTTTTGGAAGTCTCAAACCACAGGTATCCCGATGAAGTACTTCTACATGATTTTACCTATCGCGTTTTCACTGATGATGATTCGAATTATCTGGAACAACTATGAGCGTCTATTCAAAGGCGCAACCAACGAAGATCCAGAAGTCAAAGAGCTGCGCAAAATGACGGCACAAAAGTCAGCGCAATAGTCATCACAGAGAATAGTCGTAATAGAGAGATGTAATAATGGAATCCTATTTAACTCTAATTTTATTTGGTGGCTTTTTAACGCTGTTAATTCTGGGCGCACCAATCACAGTATCACTGGCCGGCGCTTCGATGGCGGCCTATATGTTGCTCGACAAAAATCCCATCGCTTTAGTACAAATCGCGTTTACCTCGGTGGGTAACTTCCCGTTAATGGCCCTGCCAGCTTTTGTTCTTGCGGGCGCATTAATGGAGGCGGCGGGTATCTCCAAACGTCTGGTGGATATCGCCGAAAGCTTAGCGGGGCCGGTAACTGGCGGCCTTGGCGCAGCAACGGTAATGGCGTGTCTTTTCTTTGGTGCTATCTCGGGTTCAGGCCCAGCAACCACCGCCGCGGTAGGCATGTTAATGGTGCCTGCGATGGTGAAGCGTGACTACGATAAGAGCTACGCCTCGGCAGTGACGGCTGCATCCGGAGGCTTGGGCATTATCATCCCGCCCTCCATTCCTTTGGTTATCTTTGGTATCTCGGCAATGGGCTTAATGGCGCCACCAGAAGCCATTGCTCAACACGGCCAGTTTGCTTCTTTGTCGATTCCGAAACTGTTTGTCGCTGGGGTCGTACCGGGCTTCATCATGGCATCGACGCTGGTGGTAACCAACTACTTCATAGCTAAGCGAGAAGGCTATAAAGGGCTGACCGAAACGTGGTCGTTTGGCGATGTAAGGCATTACTTACGCCGCGGTTTATGGTCAATATTGGCGCCGTTCTTGATTCTTGGCGGTATTTACAGCGGCATGTTTACACCAACAGAATCCGCAGTTGTAGCGATATTCTATTCGTTGTTTGTTGGGCTTTTCATTCACCGTGAGCTGTCGTTCAAAAGCGTGATGAAATCTCTGTCGACTACGACATGGATCACCGGACGTGTGTTGTTGATACTCTTTGCCGCTACCGTGTTCGGACGCTTGTTGATTGAACAAAAGATCCCAGTAGTGGTGGCTGAATCACTACTCAGCTTCACCGATAACATGTACATGGTATGGGCGCTAACCATTACCTTGTTGTTGTTCATCGGCATGTTCATGGAAACCTTAGCGGCCATCATGATCATCGTGCCAGTGTTACTACCAATCATGTACATGCTGGGTGCTGATCCAACTCACGTGGGCATCGTGGTGGTGTGTACCTTATCGATAGGTTTTGCAACGCCGCCTCTTGGCGAGAATATCTTTGTCGCATCGGGAATAGGGGGCTCTACGGTTGAACAAATCACCGCGAAGATCCATCCCTTTGTTCTTGCTTCTGTTGTGGGCGTTTTCGTTATCGCTTTCTTCCCACAAATTACGCTTTGGCTACCGTCTTTAGTCGGCTATTAGGAGAGATAACCATGAATTTATCCAGAATCATCCTCATTGGTTGTGCCGTGTTTGCAGTGGTGAGTGGCATTAGTTTACGTGCCGAACACTCTGAAACAGAGAAAGAAGCCAAGCCTGTTAATGTGCTCGATATTTCTGAACCACATGTTGTTAGTAAGGCTGAAAGAAGAGCCAAAACCTTGCTTGCGAAGGCAGTGGTCCACGTTCAAAAAGAGGGTGACGATAGCGTTAAAGATTTCATTAGTGACCCTGAATATATCGATGGGGAGCTATATGTATTTGCGTTGGGCATCGATGGCCAATTCCTCGCCAGCGGCGGCTCGTCAATGGTGCTAGTAGGTGACAGTGTTTTAGATACGCAAGACGTTTACGGTAATCCTTTTTTCCGTGAAATGATCACCAAAGCAGTACACAACGGTTTTGGTGAGGTGAAGTATCACTGGACCAACCCGACCGACCGCATGGGTGAGCCGAAAACCACGTTCTTTGAGCGAGTAGGCGATGTGATTGTGGCTGTGGGTTATTACCCTGAGCGTTCGAGTGCGGCCGAGGCAAAGAGTTTACTCGCGAGAGCGATGACCGCGATAGTGGAGTCAGAACAAGAGAGCCTAACTGAGTTCAATGACGCAGAAGGCAGTTTTGTTGAAGGAGACTTATATGTGTTTGTGATGGATATGAGCTCTGGAAAACTGCTGGCGCATGGAGTCTCTCCTGAGCTAGTTGGGCGTTCGCACAACGAGATTCTAAGCCCGGACGACAAGCCAATTCTTACTGAGATGTTGAACCTTGCCAAAGAAAACGGCCGAGGTGTTTACACTTATCGTTGGTTGAATCCGCTGTCGAGTAAAGTTGAAACCAAGCACACTTATTACCGTGTTATTGACAATAAGCTAGTAGGGGTCGGTTATTACACAAATTCAAACAAGACGTAAAAGTGAGTATTCAATGATCGTAAGTCTATTTAAATTAATGGCTTACGACTCATTTAATCCCTGAAAATAGGAGTGTGTAAAAAAGCAATTTAGTAAAATTCACACTGTGAAATTTTTGTTGTGAAATTGTGACAAAAATACAAGTAGTATGAAAAACATGGAAACCACACAGTAAAGAACAATTTTGAAAAGGGTCAATTGGGATGTTTGACCTTAATGAAATTTAAAGCCGTACGAGGGATAGACTATGAATATGCTGACACTAGACAAAACAGAACTTCACAGAAACCATTCAACTTTTATTGCTGAAGCTGTCTTTGCCGTCGAAATGGTGAAAGCAGACAAGCAACTCGAAAAGCAGAAAATGGCGAAACAGTTGCTTGATACTCTATTCCCTCTCGAGTCGGGTTCTCACGAAGATGTAGTGAGCTACGAGATTGACTACCGACACGTTCAGGTTTACTTCAAAAACGGTGAACACACTGGTCTGAAACGCGCTAAACACTTTGTGGCTTACACAGGTGATAAGTCTAAACCTGCTTCAATCCTGTTCCGTGATGAGAGCGGTACACACGTTGAAGTGACAATCGGCGCTCGTAAAGGCACGGGTCACTTGGAATTGGTTGATATTGAAGATATTCAACTAGAGACGTGTACCACATTTGGTCAAACTGAGGCTAGTCGTTCTTCAGGAATCCGTCACTGGGTGAGCCTAGTGAAGGGCGATGAAAGTGGTCGACCGAATGCATCGAGTGAAGACAAAGAGTTCACAGCGAAAAATGGCGAAGACTACAACCTAGGTTTTTGCTTCGCGATTTAATGCTCTCTATAGCGATTTAATATCTTAGCGCTGCGATACGTGGCGCTAAAATCGCACTATCGATTTCTCTTTTACCTTTGGTAATTTCCCCGCCCCTATAGCGGGGCTTTTTTGTTAGAGCTATAAGTAAATTAAGCGATTCTTAAAATTATCTCACAAAAGTTTTCAAAAACTCACGCTGACAGGTTTGTTTGTTTAAGTATTTGTAATTTAATGGTTTTGATGTTGTCTTGAGTTGGTTTTTTATAGGCTTAATGACCATAAATGACAGGGCGTTGAGTGACTATTGAGCAAAAACTCAGTCAAAATGCTTCGTGCTGTGCTATAATGCGCGTCCTGGGATTGAGCCAGTAAGTCCATTTATCACCTTGCTCGGTGGTTTTTATCACGTTTTATTTTAGTGAAATGGCGAGCCAATCAAGTAGTAGTTGGATATGGAGAGCGTCCTTATATTCGTTGAACCGGATATGCGAACATCATAATTTATGAGTTTTAAATCAAAAAAATACAGTATCGATTCTACTGACTATCAAGTTGGTCAAGACAACGTCAGTAAATGGGGCATGGATGTCCATAACACCGTCTTCGTAGCCTCAGTTGGCTTATCTCTTCTTTTCATCATCACTCTTCTTGCTCTTCCTCCTGCAGACGCTAAAGCTGCAATTGATTCTATTAAGGGTGCTGTTCTATCAAAGTTTGACTTCTTGTTTATGTGGGGAGCCAACATCATGTTAGTTTTTGCCGTTGTTCTTGCATTCTCACCTCTAGGCAAAGTTCGCTTAGGTGGTGAAGACGCGACAGCGGACTATTCAATGGCATCTTGGATTGCGATGTTATTCGCAGCAGGTATGGGTATTGGACTTATCTTCTGGGGTGTTGCAGAGCCAACTGCGTTCTTCACGAACTGGTTCGGAACGCCATTAGACGCAGAACCTTTCACAGCCGCTGGTCGTGAATTAGCATTGGGTGCAACCGTATTCCACTGGGGTTTTCATGCATGGGCTATCTATGGCATGACGGCACTTTGCCTAGCGTACTTTGTTTACAATAAAGGTCTGCCGCTATCTATGCGCTCTGTGTTCTACCCAATTTTGGGTGAGCGAGTATGGGGCAAAACCGGTGATGTTATCGATGTACTAACTGTATTAGTTACTCTGTTCGGTCTTGCGACTTCATTGGGCTTAGGTGGCACACAAGCAGCAAGTGGTATCAGCCACGTGTTTGGCTTGGACAACAACATCTTCCTTCAGCAATCGATCATTGTTCTGATCATGGGCTTGGCGATCATCTCTGTTCTGCGTGGCATGGACGGCGGTGTTAAGTTCCTAAGTAACCTGAACATGGTTATTGCGTTCGTATTCCTTGGTCTTATCGCAGTATTGAACTTCACAACTGTGCTTGATTCAATGGCAACGGCTGTAACTGGTTATGTGAAAAATATCGTCGCGTTGAGCCAAAGTGCGGGTCGTGAAGACACAACATGGCTGCACGGTTGGACAGTGTTCTACTGGGCATGGTGGGTAGCGTATGCACCATTCTTCGGTATGTTCGTAGCGCGTATTTCTAAAGGCCGTACGGTTCGTGAGTTCCTACTTTGCGTACTGATCATTCCAACGTTAGTAACTTCAGCTTGGATGTCTATCTTCGGTGGCGTGGCTATCGAACAAGTGATTAATCAAGTGGGGCAACTTGGCCTTGACCAAGGTATCACAGACGTATCTCTAAGCTTGTTCTACATGTTAGATGCTTACGAGTTTGGTAGCATCCTGTCTGTTATCGCAGTCGCGCTGATCATCGTGTTCTTCGTGACAACGCTAGATTCTGGTTCTATCGTTATCGATGGCATGACGGCGGGTGGTAAACTTGAAGTGCCTGTGAAACAGAAAGTGGTTTGGGCGGTTATTTCAGGTGCTATCGCAATGGTGATGTTGTGGATTGGTGGTACTCAATCAATTCAAGCACTGCAATCTATTACGATTATTGCAGCACTGCCGTTTACGATCATTCTTCTGCTTGGCTGTATCAGCTTGCTGAAAGGCCTACTGACTGAAGTCGGTAAAGGGCAAGAAACGGTTACTCCAGCAACTAAGTAAATCGCGAACTCAATAAGTTTCTAGATAGGGACTTACTCTAGTCAGCAGATTCAAAGCTCCCTGGCACCGCGTGCAAGGGAGCTTTTTTATGCCGTGAAGAAATCAGCGAAAGAGAAACAAAAAAGAGCCACAAGTGAGTAGTCACTTGTGGCTCTTTTAGTTCTTAGTTCTTGCTATTAGGTACTAATTAGCGGGTTTGCGCTTACGCGTTCAATTCGTGCTGAATAACGTAATCTAAAGCACCAACAACAGCAGCAACTTGAGCATCGTTACACTCTTCGTCTGTGACTTTGTCGCTGTCTGGGTAAACCTCAGTAGTCGTGCCGTACTTACAATCCGTCACACCGCCACATAAACCAAGCTTCTTCATTGGGTAGTTAATTACGCCGTGTTGAGTGACGTCTGAACCAATGATCTTGCCTTCGTCATCCGCTGGTGCGATGTGCGTTACTTTTTCAACTGAAGCGATGACAGCAGCTTGGAATTCAGGTTGAGGGTTTTCAGTGTCACCCACAGTATAGAAACCGTCTGGGATCATGCCTTCGATGTACTCAATGCCATCACGTGCAGCGAGTGCAGGGCGGAACTCAGTTTCATCAGAATCGGTTGTCTCGTGAAGATCAACGTGAACCAATACTTCTGGCAGAGACGCGACTAATGCTCGTAGGTTTGCTGATTCTTCAGCTGGCGTACCGTCATAGAAAGAGCGGTTTGGATCAACAGCATTTGGGTTCCAGCGGTTGATGACTTCGTAACCCCATGGGCTCACACAAGGTGCTACAACAATGTTGAAGTGCGCAGTGTACTTTTCTGCTTGAGTTGCAGCGAATTTGATTGCGCCATGTACACCACTGGTTTCGTAGCCGTGAACACCACCTGTTACGAGGATGGTTGGCTTTGACGCGTCCCAGTTTTTGCTCTTGATTGCGAAGAGTGGGAAGCGAGCTTCGTCGTAGCTCAGTGCGCCGTATTGCTCGATGTCAAAGCGGTCTGCCAGTGCTTTAATCTTTGGCACGACTTCTTGTTGGTATTCACGCTTAACCGTTCTTTGAGCAAACCATGCTTGACGCTCTGCTTCTTGCCATTTTTTTCCTGGCTCACCAATAGGGTAGGTGTAGGTACTTTCCATTGTTTTATCTCTGTGGGGTACGTTGTGATGAAGTGAGAATAATCAGCAGAATGGCATCGTGCAACTCTTATTGAACCTGTGTATGTAAATGACGGCCAACATTCCAAATAACATATGTGAGTACAAGTCAGGTTGATGACTATGGAAGAGGAACCCTTGATATGCTTGATACCAATGTTTGGGTTAAGCGGAGACAGTTCCTTCGAATTCACCTTTGCACACGGTATTCCGACCTTGTTCTTTTGCGTGGTACAAGGCTTTATCTGCACGTTCAATCAGATTAGTACGTTGGTCATTAGGGTGTAATTGAGCGACCCCAAAACTCGCCGTTAATGGCTTTTCTTGTTGTTTCCAGAAGGTGTGACTTTCTATTAGTACTTTTAGTTTCTCTGCTGCTGTACATGCATCATTGATTGCTGTGTCAGGCAGCATGATTAAGAACTCTTCACCCCCGTAACGAAATGCCACATCGTGTGCTCTTAGATTGTTGATGAGTATCTCGCCAAGGTTGTGCAACACACGATCACCGACTTGGTGCCCATAAACGTCATTAACCTGTTTGAAGTGATCGATGTCTAAAATGATCACCGACAGAGCGTGTTTATGCCGCAAGCTACGTGTCAACTCTCGGCTGGTCATCTCGTTCATCGCTCTTCGATTATAAAGCTGTGTGAGGCTGTCTTTTAATGAAGAGCTATAGAGTGACTCCATCAGTCGAGCATTAAGAATCCAGTTGTAAGTAAAGCCAAGAGTACTTAGAAGAATCGCAGTCATGATGATGGCGAGCTGGTGGACATTACCGGCATGAAGGAAGTCGCCGATATTAGGCTCGCGTAGGGTGCACCAGATTCTAAACAGCATAAATAGAGAGTGGATAACAAGCACGCCTGTGAGCAGCATGATCGGCAGTTTTAGGTCTTCTACTTGGCTTTTATTGACGACAATCGCACTTGAAACCGTACAAAGCGTGACATACACAGAGATGACAACAACACGTGCATTGGTAGAAGGTTCGATGACGGAATAATAGATCAGCGCAGCTAACGCCAGTGGTAAACAAGAGAAAACAACCAGTGGATAGATTAAGGGAGCATGTCTGATTTGATGCAAACTGAGTACGACCAGAGCGAACCCTAAAGCAATACAGAAATTGGCAGCGACTTTTGAAAGCCAGAAGGAAATATCATCGCCAAAGCTGAGCAGGGAAAATCCTGCCATTAAAAAAAATACGGCATAGAACAGGCTCCGAGTACCTTGAGTCGGTGCTTGATTTCTTTGTTTAATTATTAGCCCGATGCAATAGGTCCCAGAAAGGAACACCATAATTAAACATAGAGTACGAACGTCTAAGCCTAAACTCATCACTATCCATGTAAATTTATGCATTGTATGGAATAAGATTAGGCGCTAATGGCCTAGAATCAAGGGAATTAAGACATAATTAAAAAAGCCCCTCACTTAATGTGAAGGGCTTTGAAGTTTTTGATTTAAACAAGAAATCTCGTTTAAAACGGTGCTGCGTTATTTAACAGTCCAAGCAATTGTCTCGCCGCCACGGATTGGCACAACGATGTCTGAACCGAAAGGCATTGTCTCAGATACATTCCACTCTTCTTTTACTAGAGTGATGGTGTCTGTGTTACGTGGGATACCGTAGAAGTCAGGGCCGTTGTGGCTCGCGAAACCTTCTAGGTTCTCAAGTTTACCTTCTAGTTCGAATACTTCTGTGTACAGTTCTACTGCTGCGTGCGCAGTGTAAGAACCCGCACAACCACATGCTGACTCTTTAGCACCTTTCGCGTGTGGTGCTGAGTCTGTACCCAAGAAGAACTTCTTGCTGCCGCTTGTTGCCGCTTCGATAAGCGCTAATTGGTGAGTGTTACGCTTAAGAATCGGTAGGCAGTAGAAGTGTGGCTTAATGCCGCCAACCAACATGTGGTTGCGGTTGTAAAGCAGGTGGTGAGCTGTGATGGTTGCAGCAACGTTGTCGTTGGCGTTCTTCACGAAAGTCGCAGCATCTGCTGTTGTGATGTGCTCTAGAACAATCTTCAGGTTAGGGAAGTCGTTCACAATCGGTGCTAGTACTGTGTCTAAGAACTGCTTCTCACGGTCAAAGATATCAACATCGTGAGTCGTTACTTCACCGTGTACCAAAAGTAGCATGCCAACTTCCTGCATCGCTTCTAGTACGTGGTAGATGTTCTTAGCTGAAGTTACGCCTGAATCAGAGTTTGTTGTTGCGCCTGCTGGGTAAAGCTTAGCTGCAACCACTGCGCCAGACTCTTTCGCTTTGCGAATTTCATCAGGTGTTGTGTTGTCTGTTAGGTAAAGTGCCATTAAAGGCTGGAACTGTTCACTTGGTTGCTCTGCCATGATGCGTTCACGGTAAGCAAGAGCCATTTCGGTATCGGTTACCGGTGGGATGGTGTTTGGCATGATTAACGCTCGACCATTGTAGCGGCTGATATCGCGCACTGTATCTTTTAATACGTCGCCATCGCGTAGATGAACGTGCCAGTCGTCAGGACGAGTAATCGTAAGTTGTGTCATTGAAGGCTCCCACCATTTGAAGTGTTATGTAGTTGGAGCCTAAACTCGGCGAAATCTGTGAAAGCAATCGCTTACGTTTAGGCGACAGGATGATAGTGGAAAAGCACTTTCATTTCATCCTATTTTTAACTCTTCAGGGTTAGGAGCTTGTTTTTCTGGGTATTTTATTCGGTATTTATTTTTGAAGGCAGGTTAGCGGGTAGCTACCCAGAGTCCGTGAATCATTCCTGGTACCCAGAAGAAGAAGGTAAGGACAATGTTGATTAGCAAATCTTTACCTGCGCCACGAGCGAAAAACACGCCAACAGGCGGAAGCAGTACACATAAAATGATAATGACGAGTTTGTTCATGATAAATCCTTTTTATTCAATGAGAGTTCAATGCGTTAACCGTGTTCATATTATAGAACGTCTGGAGAGTGTTAATGCATTGCTGTCTTTATGTATAGAAGACAGTCGTTTAAACATCTCAAGATATTAGCTTAGTATCAAGTGTTTAATGCCTGCCAGTTTATCTATTTATAACCATTTGTTAGCATTGGGACAAACAACAAAACATTGGAATCGTTATGTCGCAGCTATCTTCAGGTCAAAGGGCTTTAGCTCAAAAAGCTTCAGGTCAACAGCCTTCCTTATCTCAAATCAATGTGTTTCCGGTAAAGTCAGTGGGTGGCATCTCGCTCTCTTCTGCTTGGGTCGAAAAACAAGGTCTTACCTTCGACAGACGTTTTATGTTGGCATTGGCTGACGGTTCAATGGTCACGGCTCGTAAGTACCCGAAGATGGTTAAGGTATCTTCAAGCTTGCAACCAGACGGTTTGATTTTCACTTATGAAGGCAAAGAGCCGCTGCGACTAAAATACGCGAACTTCAAGATGCAAGAAGCGCCAGCAACGGTTTGGAAAGACAGCTTCACCGCTTACACCACTAACGATGAAGCCGATGATTGGTTCAGTGACGTGTTGGGTGTTCGTGTTGAGTTATTGTTCTCAGGCGAGCAATCGAATCGTGTTCGTGAAAAGCTCGGCCAGAACGTAAGTTTCGCTGATGGCTATCCAATGTTGGTGATCAGCCAAGCATCCCTTGATGAGCTGAATCGCCGAAGCCCTGAAGTCCATTCTATGGATCAGTTCCGCACTAACTTTGTTGTCTCTAATACAGAAGCCTTTGCTGAAGATGGTTGGAAGCGCATACGAATCGGCGAGGTTGAATTTGAAGCAGTGAAACCTTGTGAGCGCTGTATTCTGACGACGGTAGATGTTGAGCGTGGCGAATTTAGAGCAACAAAAGAGCCGCTGAATACCTTCTCGACTTTTAGAGCCAATGAGCGTGGTGGCGTGTTCTTTGGTCAAAACCTCGTCGCGAAAAATGAAGGTTTAATCAAAGCCGGTGATGTGGTTGAGGTGCTCGAAACCAAAGAGAAAGAGCATTACGAAGACACATGGGTGGAGTCGCTGCATTTAACTTGTGTTGAACGTGAAGAGATCGCTCGCGACTTTACAACGTTTTGGTTAGAGCCTGCGAAAGAGAACCACTCACTACCTAGTTATCAACCGGGACAACATCTACCGATTGAAATGGTGATTGATGGCGAGAAGGTCTCTCGTCGTTACACCTTATCTTCTAGTCCGTCACGAGCGGGTCGTTTAGCGATCTCAGTGAAGCGTGTCGATGATGGCCAAATCTCTAATTGGTTAAATGATCACTTCCAAGTGGGTGATACCTTAGTCGCTCAAAATCCAGATGGCGCATTCTATTTGGAAGATAACCCAACACACCCATTGTTGCTGTTGTCAGCGGGAAGTGGCATCACACCAATGTTGTCGATGCTTCGTTACTTAGCCGACCATGGTCAGATTGATGATGTGGTGTTCTATCACCAATGCAGCAGTGAAGAAGATATCCCTTATCAAGCTGAGATTGATAAGATCACTCGCGAACATGCTGGGCTTCGCGTGATTTATTCACTAAGCCAACCAACGAAAGATTGGGATGGTCTGTCTGGTCGTTTGAGCGTGTCTCATGTTGCAAAAATTGATGAGTTACATAAGCGCCAAGCGTTCGTGTGTGGCCCTGACGGCTTTATGGATAATGCCAAGAAACTGCTGATTCAAATGGGGCTGAACCCTCAGCATTACCATCAAGAAGCGTTTGGTGTTGCTCAATCGACCGAGGAAGCTGTGAAGCAACTTCAGTTGAGTGTGAATGGCTACTTGTTCGAAGGTAATAACCAGTCAACCTTGCTAGAGCAAGCAGAGTCGGCGGGTGTGTCTATTGCTTCAAGTTGCCGCGCGGGTTTCTGTGGCGCTTGTAAAGTGACCCTTGAGTCAGGGCAAGTTCATCAACCTGACGTACCAGCGCTGCAAGAGCATGAACGCAACATGGGGCAAATACTGGCGTGCTGCAGTGTGCCTCAAACTGATATCGAAGTCGTAGACTAACTCGGTAGGTCGAAAGACCAGAAAGAAAAGCGCATTTAATAGAAAGGCCGGAAGTTCACTGAAATGAACTTCCGGCCTTTTTGATTCTGAGACTAATCCAGCAAATTAATCGTAGATCGTTGGGATCGGTTGACGCTTGTGCTGTGTTGCTTTGTAGATACCCACTAAGCGGTCAGAGACGTCTTGAGGGACTTCTTTACCTTCAAGGAAATCGTCGATTTGGTCATAAGAAAGGTTCAATGCTGCTTCGTCGGCTTTCTGTGGATCAAGCTCTTCTAGGTCGGCAGTAGGAACTTTCTTAACCAATAGCTCTGGCGCACCTAGCGTTGCTGCAAGTTCACGAACTTGACGCTTGTTTAGGCCAAACAAAGGCGCTAAATCACAGGCACCGTCACCGTGTTTGGTGTAGAAGCCAGTGATGTTTTCTGCTGAGTGGTCAGTACCAATCACAAGACCGCCAACGTAACCAGCAATTTCGTATTGTGCGATCATGCGAGCGCGAGCTTTCACATTACCTTTCACAAAGTCGATTTTTGCTGAGTCTGTTGGTAGTAAACCTGTACCTTCAAGCGCAACGTGAGATGCAGAATGAAGCCCATCAACACCCGCTTTGATGTTTACAGAAACAGATTGAGAAGGCTGGATGAAAGAGAGAGCAAGTTGTGCTTCGTCTTCATCTTTTTGCTCGCCATAAGGTAGGCGAACCGCAATGAATTGGTAGTCGTTGCTGCCAGAGTTTTCGTTCAGGCTATCAACGGCCATCTGTGCCAAGCGGCCACAGGTCGTTGAGTCTACACCGCCACTGATACCAAGGATCAGAGACTTGCAGCCTGACTGCTGAAGTTTCGTTTTAATAAAGTCCACACGACGAGTCACTTCGAAGTGAGGGTCAATTGAAGGTAGTACGCGCATTTCGTCACGAATTAACTGTTCCATTCGTATTCCTTTCCTGCAAGCAAATTAAAAATCTAGTGTTATCATACCTAAATCATCCGATTTAAAAACCTCTTTGCACAAGCTTAGAAAGAGAAGGCAGTAATAAATAATGGAAAAAATAGCCATTTTCGGTAGTGCGTTTAATCCACCGAGCCTAGGGCATAAAAGTGTGATTGATTCGTTGGCTCACTTTGACAAAATTCTACTCGTTCCAAGTATTGCCCATGCTTGGGGAAAAGAGATGCTAGACTTTGATACGAGATGTCAGTTAGTTAACGCATTTATCAGTGATCTTTCACTGGATCAAGTTGAGCTTTCGTTGATCGAAAAGAGCCTATTTACACCCGGTGAAAGCGTAACGACTTTTGCTGTGCTCAGTGAACTGCAAAAGTTACATCGTGACGCTGAACTGACGTTTGTGATCGGGCCGGACAACTTCTTTAAGTTCTCATCTTTCTATAAATCCGATGAGATTACTGAACGTTGGTCTGTAATGGCTTGCCCTGAAAAAGTGAAAATACGCAGCACTGACATACGTAATGCGCTGATAAGTGGAAGCGATGTTGCAAAATTGAGTACTAAGTCAGTTACAAAGATGTTGCAAGATAGTGGACTGTATCAGATAATGTGAGTTCACTAATCAAGAGGTCAGAGGACTATGCTAAAGAGCGCGATACCAGCGACGTTGATCATGGCAGCATGCAGTATGCCTGCTTATGCTGAATGTGATTTTTTTAGCTTAGATTCGATCATGCTGACTTCTGATGACGACAACTGTTTGGACTTTTCTTCGAGTATTGAGTCTTTTGGTCAACGTATGATGGAAATCAGTGGGCTGAGCGATGAAGAAGCGCAGAGTGCACCTGACTATTGGTCTGACTGGGTACTTCAAAGTAAAGACGCACCACTACTGACACAAAGCATAGAATCAAACTATGTAGGTTTGGGGATGTGGTTTCCTGAAGATCTGGAAGACGAGCAGTATGATATGTCTACAGAGGAGTGGCTGCTAAACCACGGCTTGCAACTGAGCATTGGTTTTGGTGAGAAGGTCGAAGGGCAACCTCGTATGCGCTTTGACTACCGTTGGCACGACTCGCGTGATGCTGACCTAATGATGCAGGTTGAATTGCCTTTCTAAGGGAAGAAGCCGAAGGTTTGCTCTAAACCTAGAACAGACGTTGAAGAATTAAAAAAGCCGCAAAAACTCAGTTTTTGCGGCTTTTTAGTATCTGGACGAGATTTTCAGTCTTCTCAGTCTTTTGGCGCTTATAGGTCGTCACCAAAAACAAGCATGCAAAGCTGTTCAAACTCTTCTTCTTTTCCTGAGAACAAATCATCGATCACAACATCTCGCTTCTGACCTGACTGCATTCGCTTCTTCGCTTCACGCATTACCATCACCAAGGTGTGCTCTTGTGGCAGGTTAGAATCATCAATGTTCCATTGATTGAATCGCTGAGACAGGGCACTTTCACAAAGCAGTGGCTTAAACGACAACACTTCTTGCTTCAATACAGACAGCATATCTTTGCAGGCTTGCTCTGTATTGTTGGCACTTGAAGTACGAGACTTAGTCAGCTCTAGCTTTTCGAGTAGCGCTAAAGAGAGGTTGGTTTGCGTGATGTAACCCGCTTGTCTTGGGAATGAATCTGTCAAACGCACAGAAAAATCGACACGATTAATCTGAGTGTTTGGAAAGTAGGTCAGTGATGTTAAGCAGTCGTATGGGATCCAGACGCTTTGTCCTGGTTCAACGGCGTACTCTTGTTTACCCAGCTTTATCAAAACCAAGCCACTTTGAACGGATACAAGGCTATGTTTAAGTACTTTCTTGCGTGGTGTGATCACCAAGTGTGAAAAGTAAGCCGATGTATATTCAATAGCGAAGTTCATAGATAGTACCTTAATTTTGGGGCGTCAAGATTACCGTTAATCTCAAAGAATGCCAACAATAACAGGGGATTTTCAATGTTTCTGGTCTGACCTTGTCAAAAGTATGGGCTCTGTAGCTGCGAGAAGTCAAAACAACGCGTAGAATGAGCCAGCTTTTTATTATATGAATTAAAAAATGACCTCTCCAACCGATCCATATGTTGATATTCGTCCTTACGGCGATGATGAAATTCCAGCGGCACTAAACCGCCTTATTAATGATGAAGAATTTATCAGTGCGATACTGCACTACCGTTTTTCAAACCATGCGTCTTGGTTCAAAGCATTAATGAGTCCAATTTTACGTGTGTACTTAAAAATGAAATGGAGCAAGCTGACTAGCGTTGAGTCCATTCAGATTGAAGTGAAAAAGTACTTACGTGACACGCTCGCTAAGACCACAAACGGTGTGACTTACACAGGTGTAGAGTCACTGGATGCAAATCAAGCTTACCTGTTTGTATCAAACCATCGTGACATTGCTATGGATCCGGCGTTAGTAAATTACGCTCTGCATCAAAATAATCATCAGACTTGTCGCATCGCGATTGGTGACAACCTGTTGAAGAAGCCATGTGCGACCGAATTGATGCGTTTGAACAAGAGTTTCATTGTTAAGCGTTCTTTGAAAGGGCCGCGTGAAATGATGAAAGCGCTAGGTCAACTGTCTTCTTACATTAAGCACTCTCTAGAGACAGGTAACTCTATCTGGATCGCTCAAAAAGAAGGTCGTGCTAAAGATGGTAACGATTTTACAGAGCCAGCTATCTTGAAAATGTTCCACGTTGAAGGGCGTAAGCAGAAGATCGCATTCCCTGAGTATGTGAAATCATTGAAGATCGTACCGGTCGCTATTTCTTACGAAAACGATCCGTGTGACACGGCTAAAGCCATCGAACTCTTTGAAAAAGACGTTAATGGCAGCTACGAAAAAGGTGAGTTTGAAGATATCGAAAGTATCATTCAGGGCATCATCGGCAATAAAGGCCGCGTGCACGTTGGTTTTGGTCAGGTTATCGACCAAGATTTTGATACGCCAGAAGCATTGGCTGAAGAGATCGATCGCCAGATCCACAAAAACTACAAACTGTTCCCAGTAAACCTACTGGCGGCAGAAAAAGAAGACGAGTCGATTACTGCTGCGGTTAAGCAAGAGTTTGAAGAGAAACTATCGAGCTTGCCAAAAGGTGCGCGTCAGTATCTGATTGATAGCTATGCGAACCCAGTGAAGAACATTGGTTAGCGAACATCTCGCTTAATGAGCATTAGTTGATTGAATTGAAAAAGGAGCCTTGGGCTCCTTTTTTGTTTTTGCTGCTTTATCTTTGCATTAAAGAGGATGAACTGTCGGATAGATTAGCGAGCGACTGCGCCACCCAGATCTAAATTGGTTGGCCATTTAGTTACGGTGTTGCCTCCTAGGTAGATATTGCCTCTGACAGTCATGGTATCGGGAAACGTTGTAATTGCTGAGCCGCCTATATATAAGTCACCGTCAATCACGATTCCATTGGGTAACTCTGTTAAAGGAGTACGAATCACGCTCAAGTCACCTTTCACTCGAAAGCCATTTGGGAGCCTTTGCAGCGGGGTATCGGTGAGGTTAATAAACCCGCCCACTCGCACGCCTTTCGGCCAACTGGTAATTTGGCTGCCAATCAAATCGGCATAGCCTTTTATCTTAACCCCAGTCGGAACTCTTGCGAGTTGGCTGTTAGAGGCTTTTAGGCTGCCGTTAACTTCTAACCCTTTAGGTAGGCGTGTGATCGCCGTGTTTTCGATATTGAGATTACCATCGACCACTAAGCCCGTTGGAAGCAAGGTATAAGGCTTATTACGTAGATATAAGTTTCCGTAATTATCGAGATGGTTCAATATTTGATAGTGATCGAGTGGTTCAGCACTGACATTTGTTATGGTTAGGGAACCAATAATAAGTGCAATTATTCTGAGCATAACGGACTTCTTATTACGATAGACGCTAACACTATAATGGAAAAATTATTCTCGCATAGTGTTTTACCCATTTGGCGGTAGGTGAAAGAGGAATTAAGCGATAATGGCAGGTAAATCAATGATTAGAGTAAATACGCCAATAATTAAGGTCTTTCTGGTTGCAGCTTCGATGTTTGGCTCTATGTCTGTAAGTGCGAACAAAGTAATTTCAACACCCGCAAAGGCGGCCGTATTGGTGACTCAAGGTGGGCAACCACAACGAGTTTGTTATTACGATGACAAAGCTTATAGCGTTGGTGCGGTGTTAGAGGTTGGTGGTGTCGTGATTCGGTGCGCTGCAGAAAACGATTTTGAGCAAAACGGTTCACTGGCTTGGATTGAAATAAAAAAAGACGAGTAAAGCTACTCGTCTTTTAATAAGAATATGAATGCTTATATTAACGCGCTAGAGAGCGAGTTTTAAGTTCAAAAATAATCTTTTCAGCACTGACTTCAAATTTAAAGCGAGCATGCAATTCCGTGCTTTCTTCTGTCATCTCTGACGCTTCAAATTCAACGTTGCTAGACACTTGTTTAGCAAGCTCAACGTACTTAGCAAACTCAGTTTCAATGATTGCTTTAGAGTTACCGTAAACCGTTACTTCAGCAACATCGTCGCCTTCTTTAATGATGAACCCGATTTCACCTGCGCAGCCGCAAGCCTCACATACATCGTTGTTACCCATATCTTGGCTCATAAATAATCCTCTTACAAAGTCTGAGGTTATTCTAACGAGCAATTTGAACTGTATCTACAAAAATTAAAATCTTTGAACTAATTTATACTGGTATGCTATGTTGTTTGTTGAGGGGTTAAATGAATATGTACATTCGCGCCGACAAATATGTATGTGATCTATCTCATGTTTTGTTGAAAAGCAGTGTCATTAATTTGTCAGAATATCATTCAGTTAGTTGCGTCGTAACTGATTTTATAAGACTATCTATTGCTTGATAGGTATTTATACAATGAATTTATCGTTGGGTATTTGATATTCTAAGTAGTTATTTTAGATTAACCACTTAGAGCGGTAAGGTGACTTTCGAAGGATAATTAGACAAAGTGCCCAAAGAGGCAGCACTGTAAAATTGTTCGTACAAAGTATTTGTCGGTATTTAATGGAAATACTTGCGAAAAAATACCTTGCTCACATAATGCTGATAACGATTTTCATTCTGACTTCATTTGATTGAGTTAGATGGATTTACAAAGAGAAGAGCCTGAATATGCCAAAGCGTAGTAAAGAAGATACAGAAATCACTATCCAGAAAATCATGGATGCCGTTGTAGACCAGCTACTAAGATTGGGTTACGACAAGATGTCATACACGACGTTAAGTCAGCAAACGGGCGTTTCTCGTACAGGTATAAGCCACCACTTTCCAAAGAAAACAGATTTCACAGCTGCTCTAGATGGTCGAATCTTCAAGATGTTCATGGAACACATTGATTTCGAAAACGGTCTGGATGCATTCTCTGCTAGCTGGGTTACAGCACTTGAAGACGCTGAGTTCCTAGCAATCTTACGTTTACTTTTCCATCATATCGTTACTGCTGAAAGTGCACATGAATTCGCGGCAAACGGTATTGATCGTCTATACAAACTGACTGAAACTCAGTTTGGTGATACTAGCGGTAAAGAACTAGAGTGGTTGATTGGTAAATCATTGATTCGTATGAGCCAATAATCAACACACAATGAAAGAAGCTCCTGAGGGGGCTTTTTTTGTGCTTGTCGTTTGTGCTTTTGCTCTTTTTCTATCGTATTTACCACTCTTTCTTCGTCTGCTTGTTTGTGTCCAATGGCGTTATCTCTAGTCTTTTTAACCGCTTACATTCATGCCTTTTCTTCACCCTTACTGTGAAAAGCTAAGTAACCCTAATTGATAATGTTCACTTATAGAGCCTCAAACGCTCGGAGTGAGACGTTTTGGGGTTCATTGCTATGGTTGCTAGTAAAATTAAGTTTAAGACGTGAGAGAGGCTATGAGCCAATAAAAAGCCTCGATAAAATCGAGGCTTATAATGACTTAATTGTTATTAGGAGCAAATGTTCACAACGAATAGGTTTTAAATCGAGACTATTGGGCTGGGTGAACTTGAGGGAAGCTCATGGTTGGGTGCTTTTCTACAATACTTTTGTAGCCGTACACATCCTCAATCATAGAAGGTTCAAGCGCCTCCCAAGGGTTGCCATCGCAAACCAAGTTACCGTCTTTTAAGACTACGAGTCGATCAGAATATTGAGCGGCTAGGTTTAGGTCGTGCAAAACTACGATAACGGCAGCATTGTGGTTGTCGGCTAGCTCTCTCGCGATTTTTAAAGTGTTGTGCTGGTGGGCGAGATCCAGTGCTGATGTCGGTTCATCGAGCATTAAGATGCATTGGTCACCAGAGTGGTGAAGCTGAGTTAACACTCGAGCCAAGTGAACGCGCTGTTTTTCACCGCCAGATAGGGAAGGGTAGAGCCTTTCACTCAGGTGAGTGACATCAGCCACATCCATTTTTTGGCTAGCGATGCTCGTCAGCTGTTTATTTGACTCTTGCAGAGGAATACCACCAAGTTCGACAACTTCATGTGCCAGAAAGGGGAAGGTCAACGTGCTGTGTTGAGGAAGCATCGCTAAATGTTTCGCCAGCTTCTGTGAAGGCCACTTGTCTTTAGCGTGTCCAAAATATTGGATATCACCCGTGCTCGATATTTCCTGACACAAGGCTTTAAGTAGTGTGCTTTTTCCTGCGCCGTTCGGCCCAAGCAGTGTGGTTACCTTTCCTGCTTCAATCTCAATAGAAACGCCATCTAAAATCACTTTACTGCCGAACTTTACTTCGATGTCGGTTGCTTTTAACGCTGCAGGAAACATTAAAGGATTCTCCCTTTCTGTTGAAATAGTAGATACAAGAAGAATGGAGCGCCGATGATTGCTGTGACAATACCTACTGGCAGTTCTGCCGGTGCCAGTGCCACGCGAGAGAACATGTCTGCAGCCGTTAGTAGTAATGCGCCTAGAACCGCTGACAGGGGAAGTAGCACTCGATGATCTGGGCCCGCTAACATGCGACCTAAATGAGGGATAACCAGTCCGATAAAGCCAATCATGCCAGACAGGCTCACCGTGATACCAACGCCCGCAGCCGTTAGTAGAATCAACTTTCGTTTTAGCTTTTGTACTGGAATGCCAAGGTGTTGCGCTTCTGATTCACCCAGTAATAGGGCATTCAAAGACATCGCTTGGCGGTAGAACACAACAAACAGACCAACGAGCGTAACCGCAGCAAGCAAAATACCCGACCACTTTGCACCTGCTAGTGAACCCATCGACCATAGTGAAAGATCACGCAGCATTTGGTCATCTGCAATGAAGTTTAAGAAGCCAATACCTGCGCCTGATAGTGCACTGATCGCCACACCTGCTAACAACATGATGGTTACTGAGGTGCCGAATTTGCCAGTACCCAGTTTGTAAACCAGCAGCGTGGTTAAGGCGCCGCCTAAAAAGGCAAACACAGGTACCGCAGCAAAGTTCATGAATGCAGGATATTGCAGTGAAAGCTCAGAGAAAAGAACGATAGCCAATGCTGCACCTAATGCAGCGCCCGCAGACACACCTATGATGCCAGGTTCGGCAAGTGGGTTTCGAAACAAACCTTGCATCACCGCGCCACACAGAGCGAGGATTGCACCAATCAGCATGCACAAGATGGTTCTAGGTAAGCGAATTTCTTGAATCACCAAGTTGATGTGAGGTGCTAAGTCATTGTTTGGTTGAATTAAGCTCGTAGCGCTGTCGGCTAAGCTAATGTTCATTGGCCCAACAGTGATCGAGTACAGTGCGACAAAAGCTAAGGTAGCACCTAGGCCTAACATCGATGTTTTCAGTGGGACGGATCGTAACAACATAAAGGGCCTCAATATCTATCGCTAATTTTAATCACCTTCACCAACAGCGTGAGTCAGTTGGTGAGGGAAGCGAATTAGCGATAGCAGAAATAGGGTGGTTGAGTTATAGCGGGTAGATAAGTGCGTTTAAGCGCTTAGCTTCAGAGAGGCTTTCTAGGCCAAGCCCGCCAACCAAAGCACTGCCATTTACGGTAATGATTTGCTTGTTCATACCAGCAGGCGTTGCAGCTAGCATAGGCAGTGATTTAAGGATGGCATCCGCACCGCCCATTTTTTGATAGCTACGGCCGCTTACTAAAATGACATCAGGTTGCATCTCAACGAGTGATTCCATTGAAAGTGGCTTGTAAGACGTTAAGCTCTGAGCGGCAGGGTTGATACCGCCAGCTAATTCGATGATTGCGTTTGGTGATGTTTCACCACCAGCAACGTTCGCAGGGCGACCTTCATGCAGCAACAGGAATAGAACTTTCTTCGCTTCGTTGCTTGGTACTTGGTTCGCTTTCAGTGCTGCAATTTTTTGATTCACATCGGCTTTCACTTGCTGCGAGTGGTCTTCGGTATGGGTGATCTTTGCGATTTGGTCGATACGCTTTAACAGCCCTTCAACGTTTGCTTCAGTGTTCACGATCTCGACATCGACGCCTGCCGATTTTAATTGAGAGATAGCGTTGTCTGGTCCCATTTCATCCGACCCAATCAGAGTGGTTGGCTCTAGGGCAAGTAAGCCTTCAGCAGACAGGTTTCTGTGGTAGCCAATTTTTGGCAGGTTTTCAGACTGAGGGAAGCGACTGGTTACATCAATACCCACTAATTGTTCTTCTGCGCCAAGCGCCAAAACTAATTCTGTAACGGCACTACCGGCACTGATGATACGAGGTTGTTCAACGTCGTTAGCCATTGCGGTTGGTGCAGTCAATGCCAAGCTCATTGCAGCTACTGAAAGGAGATGTGTCTTGGTCTTTAATTTATTGAGCACGTTTAAGTTGTTCATAATAAGTTCTTTATATTTTCTTTTTGTATCGCGAAGATACTCAGTGAGCAGTCCGTTCGCATTGTGAGTTCGAGTCGATAGAAAGGCTTAGCTCTGATTGTTTAGTCTTGTCGGTCAGAAGCCAAACCTCGTGAAAATTGAGTCTTGTTCTAGCCATCGTCAGTGAGCAGTTGAGTCGCTGGTATTCCGTTCTCTTGAAGAAATGAAAGCAGCTTCACTAAGTTTTCAACGTTGGCGGCTTTATCCGCGCCAATGATGATCGGCTTTTTATCCGTTGAATCAGTCTCTTCTAACAAGGCAATCTTGAAGTTTTCCCAGTCGATGTACTCTTGGCCGTTAATCGCCCAGTAGGGTTCATGGTCTAGGATGTTGACGCTAATCGAGTCTTTGTGGACTTCAGAAACGTTTTTAACGTCAGAACTAGGCAGTTCAACTTCCAGTGACTCCAGCTTTACTGATGCCGTAAGCAATAGAAAAACCATCACGATAAAAATGATGTCGAGCAGCGGTGTTAAGTCCGGCGCTAGGCTTTGTGTGTGAGATGAGTGGGGCGTCTTAATCATGCTTGGCTCACATCACCGATAGAGGTTTTGTTGACAGGCTTACTTTGAGCATCATCAGATTGATTGGTTTGAATCGACATACCTTCTAGCCACACATTCACATAGTTCAGAGTATGTTCTAGCTGAGCAAGCACTCGGTCAGCCCAAAGGCCTAATAGCTGTGCGCCTGAAATTGCAGGAAGTGCGATCATCAAGCCTGCAGCCGTCGTTCTCATTGCTAAACCAAGACCGTCTGCTAGGTCGTTCGGTGTGATGCTGCCTGTCGTCGCAGCAACACCTTTGAACATTTCAATAAGGCCAAGTACCGTGCCAAGTAGTCCAATCAGTGGGCTAATCACACCGATTAAACCAAGCAGTCTTAGGCCTGCGTGCAATTGGTGGCGTTTTTCTTGTAGCCAGATCCCCGCTGCATCTTCACGTAAACCTTTTGAGAATGAGTGGTGAGCAAGCAGCATCGAAACGCCCTTGTACAGTAGCGGTCGTTTACCTGAAATCGACTGAGCGAGTGCTTCAATCTCTTTGCTATTGGTTGGTGAGATCTGGTTGAGCTCACGACGAATGGCACGTTTGCCAACGCCAATACTTAACATAACTTGGAATATACGTTCTGCGATGATCATTGCTGTTAATGCAGAGCAGATAAGAAGAGGCCAAGTCATTAAGCCCAGTTGATCTTGTAAGTAACTGATTTGTTGCATGATTAATCCAACCTAAAACGAACAGGTATTTGTACTCGGTGAGCAATCGCTCGACCATTGACAGTATGAGGTGAGAATTTCCATTGTTTAATGGCGTCTAAAGCGGCGTTATCGAGCATTAGTGCGCCTGATGAATTTACTAATGCTTGTTTAATTTGTTTGCCATCAGCGTCTAACCAGATCTCATAAGTTGCGACACCTTCAACGCCACGTCGTCTGGCTTGGCGAGGATAATTCGGCGGTGTAGGGCGTGCAGAGAAAGAAGGCTTAGTGACTAGCACCGGCTCTTGGTTTGATACGCCTTGGTTTACTTCCTGAGGTTGGTTCGCAGACTCGTCCATATTCTTATCGACTTTTTTGTCGGCTAGCTTCTCTGGTTTAGTGGCTGGTTCAGGGCGTTCTTTCTTCACGACCTTTTTTTCAGTCACCGGTTTCTTTTGAACCGGCTTCTTCTCAACTTTCTTTTCAACAACCTTTTTCTCTACTTTCTTAGGTTGAGGCTTATTGGTGATCGCTTTTTTCTTTGGTGTCGGTTTGGCTTGCTTTGGCTCAACGGCCTTCGGCTCGACAGGTTTAGGTTCAGCTTGTGAGACTGTTTCCTCAATTGGTTTGGGTTCAACGGGTTCTGTAACCGTTTTTTGTTGAGCTTGAGAAGGAGCGCTTTTAGGCGTGAAGTTGATCGATACCGTGTTCGATTGGCTACCTGCAGGCATCGCAAATACTTTGGATTCTTGAGCGACAAACAATAGCGCTGCATGAATCACCAACGATGCACCGCCTGCAATAACATATCTAGGAACGTTCACAATCAATCCTTTACCAAATCAAAATTCTGTATTGGATTATTGCCTAGAATCTAAATAAGATCAATTATCAATTGCATTATCATTTGGCTCTATTTATGATTCTCTCAGTTTTTAGCGAATAGTCTTCCAGACTTTGCTATGTAAGTGTTTAGAGAGATTATATGAGTCTTAATATTTATAAATTTGACGAATCAATCTTGGGTGTTTCTAGCCCTGATCCGCTTCGTTTTGCGTTTGCGAAAAAGCATTCTGCACATGCCGGAGGAAGTTCAATTCCGGTCGACCCGAGCAAGAAGTTGGAGCTCTTTGATGAACTGATGCTAAGTGAAGGGAAGAAACAGGATAAGCGTTGCTTGTATATCCACATTCCCTTCTGCCGTGTGCGCTGTACGTTCTGTAACTTTTTCCAAAATGCCGCAAGCCGCAAATTAGTGGATGAGTACTTCGATGCTCTGATGGTTGAGTTGAAGCAAAAAGCCAAAACGCCTTGGGCTCAGTCTGGATTATTTCACGCCGTCTATATTGGTGGTGGAACACCTACCGATCTATCGCCTCAACAGGTAGAGCAACTAGGTAAAGCGATTCGCCAATACTTCCCGTTAGCAAACGATGTGGAAATGACTTTAGAAGGGCGCATCAATCGCTTTGGCGACGAGATGTTCGATCGTGCGCTTGAAGGTGGTTTCAACCGTTTCTCCTTTGGTATTCAAAGTTTCAACACTCAAGTTCGACGCAGTGCCAAGCGCTTAGATGACCGAGAGGTTGTGTTGGAACGTATCAGTGCTTTGAGCCGTACTGAGCAAGCGCCCATCGTTCTGGATTTGCTGTACGGATTACCATACCAATCTATGGAAGTGTTCCAACAAGATTTAGAAGACTACATGTCTACTGGTGCACACGGTATCGACCTCTACCAACTGATTGTTGGGGGCAATGCTCCTATGCTTAATCTTGTTGAGAAAGGAAGAATCCCACCGCCGGCCAATAC
The DNA here is from genome assembly GCF_022397895.1 of Vibrio sp. Isolate33. Taxonomy (NCBI): domain Bacteria; kingdom Pseudomonadati; phylum Pseudomonadota; class Gammaproteobacteria; order Vibrionales; family Vibrionaceae; genus Vibrio; species Vibrio sp. Isolate33. The sequence goes on along the minus strand of NZ_JAKEUP010000003.1, from coordinate 30,514 downwards.
GCCTGATAAGGCGAGCATGTACTTGGCGGGTGTTGAGTTCATGGCCAAGCACAAAGTTAAACAACTGAGTGTGAATCACTGGACTCGCGATAACCGCGAACGCAGCATTTACAACAGCTTAGCGAAAACTTATGCCGAGGTGCTTCCAATTGGTTGTGGTGCTGGTGGCAATCTTGGCGGCCACGGTGTGATGCAACATCGAACTTTAGACAGCTACATGGAGTCTATAAAACAAGGTCAGTTGCCGATTGCGATGATGACGAAGCAAAGCTCATTAGAGCCAATCTTCTCGACATTAAAGGCAGGCTTTGATTCTGGTGTTGTTAGAAGAAGTACGTTGCCGACCTTTATGGGGCAAGACACGTTCGATTACTTGAAGCCTCTGTTCTCACATTGGGAAAAGAATGGCTTGGTTGAGCTTGCAGAGGATTACTTGAGCCTGACTATTGCTGGCAGCTTCTGGGCAGTAAGCCTCGCTCAGAGTGTGATTCAAGTGCTTAACGCTGAATATCAAGCAATGCACCCAGCGCCGAAAGCATCAAGTTCGGGCGTTCACCCGCATGCAAGCTTGAAGCACGCTTAATATCGACTTTTAAATTTAGAACTTACGTAAATTACTCGTTTATACGGAAACATATTCAATGACAGATACAACATTAGAAATGACAGAAACTTTAGAACAACGTGTTGCTCGCATTCTAGAAGAAGAGCCAAAACTGCTTCCTACTGCGATTGCTGAGAAGCTCGGTGTTTCAGAGGTTGAAGTGGTTGCTGCTTTTCCAAACGACATGGCAGTGATGTTAGATGGTAGCCGTGCTCAAGAAATTCTTGAAGGTTTAGTGGGTTGGGGCCCTGTGACCACAATCGTGCATTCATTCGGATCAATCTTCGAAGTAAAAGCGCCGTTCCCTAAAGGCAAAGTAGCGCGTGGTTACTACAACCTTATGGGCAAAGAGGGCGAGCTTCATGGTCACCTGAAACTCGACAACGTTAAACAGATCGGTTTGGTGAGCAAAGCGTTCATGGGGCGTGAAAGTCATTACTTCGGTTTCTTCAGTGAAACGGGCGAGAACATTTTCAAGATCTACCTAGGCCGCAACGAAAAGCGTGAGCTTATTGCCGACCAAGTAGAACGCTTCAAAGCGCTAAAAGCACAAGCTTAAACAGAATCAGCAGTAATAGTTAATAAGACATCAATGCTCGAGGATCGTTTAGTTCGCTAATGATCGCTCAACCTCGAGCAAAAATAATAAATCAGAGAAAGTGAATAAAGGAATTACCCATGGAACAGCAAGTAAAACAAGAACGTCTACAAGGTCGCCTAGGTCCAGAAATTAAAGAGTTTCGCCAAGAGCGCCGTACCCTTCAACTTGCAACGGTTGATGAAGAAGGTCGCCCAAACGTAAGTTACGCACCTTTCGTTCAGAACCAAGAAGGTTACTTTGTTCTAATTTCTGATATTGCTCGTCATGCTCGTAACTTGAAAGCAAACCCTCAAGTGTCTTTGATGATGATTGAAGACGAAGAGAGCTCGAAGCAGCTTTATGCACGTAAGCGTCTAACGTTTGATGCTCAAGCGAGCGTTGTAGAACGTGAAACAGAGCTTTGGACTCAAGTGATCGGCCAGATGCAAGAGCGTTTCGGCGAGATCATCGATGGTTTGAGCCAGCTTCAAGATTTCTCTCTGTTCAACCTTAAAGCAGAGAACGGCCTGTTCGTTAAAGGCTTTGGTCAGGCATACCAAGTATCGGGTGACGATCTAGTAGATTTCGTTCACCTGCAAGAAGGCCACAAAAAAGTATCTAACGAGTAATCTCGTTTAATTGGTTATTTAGAAGCCCTCCAATGTGAGGGCTTTTTTACGTCTAAAAATCGTCATAAACACACTGGTCATTGATGTGAGAAAATGCAGACTAAATCAAAGAGTTTGGTATATTGGCGTTTGATTAATATTTATGTGTAAGGATCGCTACGTGAAACCAGTAAGTCGAGATTGGGACGAGTTCTGTTACCCGTTTATTTATGAAGACAGCCCTATCTGTGATTTTGAGATTCTATCGGACGAGCTTTGCTGCCGAGTTGGATTGGTTCTTTCATTGGAATTGGAACCACAAGTTCGCGAGATCCTGCAACGCTTGCAGCCTAACATCTATCATTTGAATGGTTCCGTGCGTGGGAAGTTAGCGATCACTGAATCCGAACTGGTCGAGCTTAAGCAAGATTACCACCGTATCCGTGAGCAGTTAGAAGGTGGCTTCAAAGGGTTTGTATTACCTGGTGGGAATCGAGTATCGAGTGAGCTTCATTTGTGTCGTTGTCAGGCTAAGAAAGTAGTGCGCGCTTTGGTGAGCATTGAGCACCATGAAAGTAAAAAGTCACCTGATCCGATTCTTTTTAAATACGCTAACTTAGTCGCGAACACACTGTATGCATTGGCTTCTTTCACTAATCATGTCAATGAGGTAGAGGAAGTGGAATTCGTGAGTAAGAGCTATTCGATGCCAAAAAGCTCTATGCCGAAAAAGAAAGACTAATGATGAGCTCTATTTTGGTTAAGAGATGAAAAAGTAAGAATTGAAGAAGCTAAACCATTAAACTTGATGTTGGTTTAGCTTTGTGAATAGTCTTAAGCCGCTGTAGAGGCGTTGTTTAAGACTTTTGCGCCGCGTAGCATGGCTTCGATTAACTCACCCGCATTGAACTTCTCAAGCGCTTCGTGGGCACCTACCTGGTTCGCACGATCAACACAGATCTCACTCGATAGTGAGGTATGCAAAATACAGTAAGCATGGCTCAATGCACTGTCGTTCTGTACTTCAAATGCAAGTTCGTAACCATCTAGTCCTGGCATCTCAATGTCACTCACAAGAAGGTCAATCGCTTTGCCTACACTAGCTTGGCGTCGCATTAGGTCGATCGCATCCAAACCGTTATTGCAGATGCTATAAGGAATGTTGATGCTATCTAGGGCATCAGATAACTGCTTACGCGCAATTAAAGAGTCATCCACCAATAAGATGTTCAGCGCTTTGAGTCGCTCCCTTTCTACATCGGTCAGCATTGGAATATGCGCGTTCTCGTAATCTGGGTAGATCTTAGAGAGCAGCAGTTCGACATCGAGCATTTGCACGATACGATCTTCAAAGCGGGTAATGCCCGTCACAAACACATTACGACCGACACTCGCTGGTGGCGATTCAATACTCTTCCAATCACATTCAATGATTTTGTCGATTGAGCGAACCAAGAATGCCACGACCGTTCTTAAACAATCGGTCACGATGAGCACACAGTCATTGTATTCAGCAGGAGTGATCGGGCGAAAGCCAATCGCAGCAGACATATCAATCACTGGAACCGTTAGATCGCGAATGGTCACGGTGCCAATCACATGGTGATGAGAGTAGGGGATTTGAGTCATCGGTTGAAAAGGAACGATTTCCCTGACTTTAAGCGTGCCAATCGCAAAACTTTGAGTGAGGGACAATTTGAACATCAACATTCCCTGTGACTGACTCGCTTTACTGATCGGTTTGGCCATAATTGGCTCCTATTTACTACACGCTTAATTTATAAAGAATAATTTAAAGGGAAATAGCAGTCGCGGCAAGTAACTCTACTGTTTTTAGGGGCTTTAAGGCGGTTGTTTTCGGTTATAGAGTGAAGAATGGTGTTTCTTGGGTTAAAATCACGCTAAATACTCGCTGTCGATGATCAGTCGACAAGCAGACAGCAACAAACTGAGAATTATCATGGCAAGAACAGCAGCAGCGCTTCATATTCTGGTGAAGCATAAAGAACTAGCAGAAGACATCATGACGCAGCTTAAAAAGGGCGCTAAATTTCAAACGCTAGCGAAGAAACATTCAACCTGTCCATCTGGTAAAAAGGGCGGCGACCTAGGCGAGTTCAAGAAAGGTCAAATGGTGCCTCAGTTTGATAAGGTTTGTTTCTCTGGCGAGACGCTTGTACCACATCTTGTAAAAACTAAATTCGGCTGGCACGTAGTTAAGGTTCTTTACAGAACCTAGTGTAAGATATGTGTTAGATGGAATAAAAGGAGCGTATATACGCTCCTTTTTTGTGACTTTTTGGTGCATTTAAAAGCACAATGGCTGAGTGTTCATCCCAGACGTTATGCGATAATTGGTGCTACGCCCTCAACTATCCACCGTGAGTAATTGGTAGGAGGAGGAGGGTTTTTAATGCGTAACTCATATAATAAATGCCATTCTTGAGGAAATTTATGCAGCTTTGCCTTTTAGCCTTTGCCTTTTCTAAAAAGCTGTAAACGAGTTTGGTAGGAGAACAACATGGAGAGTTCAGCTATGTTAAGCAACCCAGCGACAGATGTCATATTGCATGCCTTTGACTGGTGCTACGCTGACGTAATGAAGAACGCCCCACTGATTCAAGAGTTGGGTTATAAATCTGTTTTAGTTTCACCAGCAATGAAATCGTTACGTGGCCCTAAAGGCTGCGACCGAGATTCTGGTACTCAATGGTGGCAGCGCTATCAGCCACAAGACTATCGTGTGATCGATAATCAGTTGGGTGACACACAAGATTTTAAAGCAATGGTCGACACGTTAAAGCAACATGGGCTTCGTACCTATGTGGATGTGGTGTTCAACCACATGGCAAACGAGTCTGGCATTCGCAGTGACTTAACATATCCGAACCTTCAAGATATGGCGTCTTACCAAGAAGACGCTGACTATTACGAATCGATCCGTTTATTTGGTGATCTTTCTAAGCCTTTATTTGATGAAAACGACTTTGTGGAAGCGTTTGGTATCAAAAACTGGAAAGACACTTGGGAAGTGCAGAACGGGCGTATTACTGGCGGAGCCAGCGATCCTGGTTTGCCAACGCTGTTAGACAACGACAATGTGGTTGCACAGCAGCGAGCTTACCTGAAAGCCTTGAAAGCGATTGGTGTGAAAGGCTTCCGTATTGATGCTGCAAAGCACATGACACTGTCACACCTGCGTAAGGTTTGGACTGATGATATCTGTGAAGAAATGCACATCTTTGGCGAGATCATTACCGATGGCGGTGCGACGGAAGAAGAGTACGAGCTGTTCCTTGAGCCTTACCTGAAGCACACGCGTTTGGGGGCGTACGATTTCCCTCTGTTCAATACCATCTTCAAAGCCTTTGAAGAGCAGGGCAGCTTTAAGTCTCTGATCAACCCTTACTGTTTTGGTCAGGCTCTATCGAACATGAGAGCCATCACCTTTGCCGTGACCCATGACATTCCAAACAACGAGGTGTTTTTGGAACATGTGATGGATGAAGTGGACGAGCGATTGGCTCACGCCTTCATTCTTGGTCGAGATGGCGGTGTACCACTGGTTTATAGTGAATTAAGCACGAGTGGTATTTTGGACCAGAATGGTCAGCCTCGTTGGCTTAACGACTGGCAAGCGCCTTACATGAAAAGCATGATTCAATTCCATAATCATGTTCATGGCGAAGCGATGCGTGTGGTTGAAGCGAATGACGACTTGCTGGTATTTGTCCGTGGTGACAAAGGCATTGTGGTGATTAACAAGTCGAAACGCAGCAAAACCGCCTCATTAAGTTGGACAGGTGCGGTAACCGATTTAATGTCGGGTGATGTGTTTGAATGTGTGGGTAAGGATTTAACCATCAAGGTGGAATCGAACCAATGCATGATGTTGACGACGAATGAATTGAAACCTGTAACGAGTTAACTCAGATAGACTAGAAAGAGAAGCCCCGCTTACTGGCAATCAGTAAGCGGGGCTTTTTATTTTAAGTTATTGCTCGGTAGCTTAAACGATCGGCGACTCAACCAAACGGCAACTGAGCCAAACCGTGGCTAAACCGTAAACTTATTCAATAGCTCGTCTTGTTGGCGAACATTGTCAGTTTGCTGCTGCATTGCGGTATTCGCTTCTTGAGCCGCTGTTGATACTTGTGTTGAAAGGTCTTTGATCTTAACTGTGTTGTTGTTGATCTCTTCCGCTACTAAGCTCTGCTCTTCTGCTGCTGAAGCAATCTGAATGTTCATATCAGAGATACGCTGAATCGCGTCACGGATACGGTCAAGTGAAGAGTTCGCTTGCTGAGCACGTTCAACGGCGTCAGTTGCGGTGTCTTTACTTTGGTTCATCGCATTCGATACTGAGCTTGCGCCGGCTTGAAGCTGCTCGATCATGTTACGAATTTCAGTGGTCGATTCTTGAGTACGTTGCGCTAGCGTACGAACTTCATCGGCTACGACTGCGAAACCACGACCCGATTCACCCGCACGCGCGGCTTCAATTGCTGCGTTTAGTGCCAATAGATTGGTTTGGTCAGCAATGTCGTTGATTACCTTGAGAATCGTTTCGATGTTTGCGGTCGCTGATTCAAGCACTTGTACTTCTGCAACGGCTTGGTCGATACGCTCAGATAAGTTATCAATCGCTTGAGTGGTTTCACTTACGACAGAGGTACCGTCTAGCGTTGCTTCGTCAGCTTCACGAGCCGCTGCTGCAGCACCTTGAGCGTTGTTTGCTACTTCTGTTGCGGTAACCGCCATCTCGTTCATTGCGGTCGCTAGCTGCTCAAGCTCTTGCAGTTGCGTGTTCATCGCATTTGCAGATTCGCCAGCGCCTTTCACTGTGAATTCAGTACCACGCTTAATCTCAACGCCAATCGCTTTCGATTGAATGATTTGATTTTGCAGGTTTTCGGTAAAGGTGTTGAAGCCTTTCGCTAGATCAGAGAACTCTTGGTCTGTATTGGTATCCAGACGCTTAGTTAAGTCACCTTGTCCGCTAGCCACATCTTGAATCGCTTGGTTAAGCGCATCCAGTGGACGCATCAACACGCGGATCAGAACCGTTAGTGCCACAACACTAAGAATTACAGCAAGCAAAGAGTAGATCATTGAGCTGTTTTTCAGGTCTTCAACGGTTTGGTAAGCGATCTCTTCATCTAGGATTGCGCCGATGTACCAATCTTCACTTGGGATGTGTGTGAAGTTAACGAGGAACATTTTGCCGTCGACTTCGATCTCTTGAGAGCCTTCACGAATAGTCGCTTGCGGCATGTAGCTTGAAAGCGTTTCACCGTTGTTTTTAGCATTTGGGTGAGCAATCGTTGTGCCGTCGGCTGTCACTAGGAATAGGTAGCCCGCATCAAACAGGTTTACTTGGTTTACTAAGGTCGCAAGATTGGTCAGTTCTAGATCGTAGAACATACCTGCAGTAAAGCGGCCGTTGTCTTTAACTGGCGTACCCACTGAGATAATGACTTTCTTACTTGATGCATCCACATAAGGCGCGGTAACAACTAAACTGTTTTTGGATTTAGCATCAATGTACCAAGGACGAATTCGTGGGTCGTAATCTGGACCGGCTTCCCAGCCGTCATCATTTTCAATGACGAAACCGTTTGCTTCATAACCAAAACCAACCGCAAGGAAGCTGTTTTTAAGCTTTGGCTTTTCTAAAATTTCTTTTACGTAAGTACGATCTTGAGGATTGATCTCGATGACTTCAGTCGTCGATTGAGCCAAAGCTTTCTTGGCATTCATCTCGGATACGACGGTATTTTTTACGCCCGAGACCATCTCATTAAGACTCGCATTGACGTGGTTCTCTACAGCACTTCTAACGGTGTAAAGTTGTTGTATTGAAAGCAATGATACTGTCACTAGCAGCAAGGCTGATGATGCAGCAACCACCTTATGGCTAAATTTCATTGAGTTTTCCCCTTCTCACAGGCTTTGCGAAGACTAAAGTTAATCGTGTTTTTCTAATTATATATATCGACGAGATTGAAATTTACTTGAATGTAATTTCACAAAATAGACTACAAAAATACAACAACCCAAACAATACAAAATTCACTAAATCACATATTTGTTACTTTTATTATTGGGTTCAATGAGTTGGGGAATGGCGCTAGACGGGGTTTAAGGGGGAATTAAGAATGTATTAATTTGTAGATTATGCGTTCAGTTTTCTATTAACAAGAGGCGATGTGAATAAACAATATGAAATTAAATGATATGCAGGGCTTATATATTGATTAAAATCTAAATGACACTGTGTATATATTTTGCGCAAATAAAAAGCCCCACAAAAGTGAGGCTTATAATTCTGTCTGCTTATTTACTTATATAAGTAGCATCTAATTTAGAATATTAGATGAGCTACACCAGCGATCACTGGAAGCGTAATTAGAGTACGCAGAATAAAGATAATAAACAGTTCCAAGATGTTCACTGGGATCTTACTACCTAGAAGCAGAGCGCCTACTTCAGACATGTAAATCAGTTGAGTTACCGACATTGCTGCAATAACAAAGCGAGTCATCTCGTTGTCGATAGAAGCTGCAAGGATTGCTGGGATAAACATATCCGCAAAACCAACAACGATCGTTTCAGAGGCTGCAACGGCTTCAGGTACACCAAGTAGCTCTAGGAATGGGATGAAAGGCTGACCTAGGAATGAGAATACAGAAGTGTATTCCGCAATTACCAACGCCATAGTACCAAGACCCATAACCACTGGCAGTACACCAAAGACCATATCCACAGCGTTACGAACGCCTTCGCCAAACACAGACTTAGCCGACTTCACTTGTGATGCTTTGTTTACTGCTAGCTCAAGACCCCAAGAGAATGTTGAGTGACCTGCAGGAATCGCGTCAGCGTCTTTGTGCGGCTTGCTACCGTCAATGAAGGTGTCTTTCTTCATGCTTAGTGGTGGAAGGCGAGGGATGATTACCGCTGCCACAATACCCGCTAAACAGATTGCTGCGTAGAAAGGTAAGAACAAGTGCTCTAACTCTACTTGTGCAATTACCACAAGGCTGAATGTAATCGATACTGCCGAGAAAGTCGTACCAACAACCGCAGCTTCCCGCTGAGTGTAGAACTTTTTCTCGTACTGCTTGCTGGTAAGTAGGATACCAACGCTGCCATCACCTAACCAAGAAGCCATACAGTCAATAGCACTACGACCTGGTAGGTTGAAGATTGGGCGCATGATTTTACTTAACAGGGTGCCGAACAATTCTAATAAACCGAAGTTAAGTAGAAGAGGCAGTAGCAAACCCGCAAAGATAAATACTGAGAACAGTGTAGGAAGCAGGCCTTCTAACACTAAACCACCGGTGTTTTCTTCCCAAATAAACTCTGGGCCCACTTGGAAGAACGCCATGAATGCTGCAGCACCACCAATCAAACGAACCAACAACCACAATGGAGATGGGTTGAAAAGGCCGTTTAAAAATGAATTCGATGTAATGAATGTAGGCTTGAAAATGGTGCTTAAAACGGAAGCTACAGACATGAAAGCGACGATCGCAGTGATGATAGAGACTAGGTACTCACCGAAAACCGCTTGAATTGACTTGGCTAAGATCGCTACAGGGATGGTGAGATCGCCTTGATAGCTGATTGGTGCCATGAAAAGGAATAAACCAATCAATGATGGGATTAAGAAAACCCAGAAACTGCCTTTAGATTTCTCTGTTTGAGCAGTATTCGTGTTGTTAGACATGTTATTGTTCTCGAATTTCTACACGTAAAAAAGCCACATCCTTGGCATTTTTATTCACTAAACGTCCGTATTTTCTCATTGGGTGCAAGATTACCCAGTATTAATATCGCTTGCAATACTATTCATCAAATATCGCTAAGTATTCACACTGGTTATTCTGCAACTCCTTAAGAGTTTAGAATAAAGTGTTGCGGATGTTACGTAGTTTGAGGATATATTGCCAGGTATTTATAAATTCACTGGCGTTTCAGTTCGATAGGTCAAGTATAGCCAATAGCTAAACGCAATGATGAAGGCGAAAGAAGCAGGGAATGCCAGAGCTAATATTTCGAAGCGTTGGAACAAGCAAGCGCCCGTTAAGCCTCCAAATAGAAAACCGACAACGATGAACATCAGCAGTTTGGCTTTGCGGCGGTCAAAGGGCATGCCTTTGAGGCGAGCACCAATCATGATCCCAAGATCCGTGATGATCCCGCTCATGTGTGTGGTACGAATGATCGCGCCGCTATAAGTCGTGATCATCGCGTTCTGTAACCCACATGCGGCTGAAGCGAAGTATTGGCCGGACATATAGCCTTGTAATAGTGCCCAAAGTGCCAAGAACAACAACCCACCTTCAATACACAGCGCGACACCGTAGCGGCGTCCTAGCTTTAGTGCTTGGTTTTCAATAAAGAATCCACTGAAGGCTGCGCCTAACATAAAGCTCGTGATCACCAATAGAAGGTGCACGGAAGCCGAAGTTGGGGTGAGCAGGCTGCTGCCGAGTAAAGACATGGTGCCAGAGATGTGCGAGATGGCTTGATGTTGGAAACCAAGTAAACCAATAGCATTTACGCTGCCAGCAAGGCCTGCTAACAGTAGCGCGCCGTATTCAACCCAGCGAGGTAGCTTAGAAATCATGTGGTTCACCCTGGGTTAGAAAGAGGAGCAGATTATAACGCTAGCGAAAAGATACGCTAGCGTTGCGGGGCTTTCATATTTGATCTTGGGCAACAGTATTGCAGTTTGTTTCTTTACAGGTGCTATCGCAATACTAGAGGGCTGTAGCCACTAATTATAGTGACTCATTTGATGGTCAAATTTGACCCAACCATGTTTGCGCTCTTCATAAACTGAAAAACTTGGCAGTGGAAAATCTTGTTCTTTAAACAGCCCGAGAGGGACGATATAAAAATCGGCAGCGGCAACAGATTGTAAAAGCATAGTGGTGCCACATTGAGGACAAAACTGATAGGTGACTTCATTGCCTGTATCGCTGATGCGTGAGAAAGAGGTGACCTCTCCGCTGAGTGTGACTTGTTCAATTGGGAACCGAGCTTGAACGCCGAACACGCTTCCTGTGCGTTTTTGGCATTCATAGCAATGACATACAGAGGTACGTTGAGGCTCACCGCGGCATACGAGATTGACGGCTCCACAGCGGCATTCGCAACTTCTGATATTTCTGTCTTTAATATGATTGATATCCATCCATGCTCCACTTCTGGTTAACCCTGTATTGATAATTATACTAAAGCCCTTTATGGTCTGCACAACTGGATGAAAACAAAAGAATATAATTGCTCATGAAAAAGAAAATCTTGCCTATACCTCTGATTTTACTGATTCCAATCGTCATGCTGGTCGTGGTGATACTGGCGGGTGTTTATCGTTTTAGTTTAAGTGATGAAGAAATCTTAGCTAAGTTTCCTTCTTCTCAAGTCAGTTATGACCCAGTCGTAGAAACCGTTTTTGATTTGAAGACAACCAACCCATGGACAATCAAAGTACCTGAAACCAACGCATATGCCTTTATTAATGAAATCGATGCACCAAAAGCAATCGCGTTTGGTCGTTATGATTCTGGAGTAGAGCGTGGTGTGGTGACTGTTGATACGAAAAGCCTTTCTGCGGTGACCTTGGGTAACGCGAGCTTTTTCGTTGCGCCAATGTGGATATCGAACCAAGGCAGCGGCGTATTCTATTACCTTGCTCTGTTTAAACATGATCAGCAGCGAAGCCGTGTGGTGCTAGTTGACCAGCTTTTCTTAGGCGATCGCGTGCAAATCCAGACTTTGGATGTCGCCGAGCAGCCAGATTCGCAATCACAGAAAAAACTCACTGGGGAAGGTTTTATCGGCTTTACTCAGCATTCTGCGGAACAATCATTTGCAGAACCCCCTTCTGAAAAGGTGTTGATGAGCTTTTCTTTTGATACGCAATCAATTGGTAAGCAATAGCGTTTTCGTTAGTGCAAGGATTTGTTGTTTATGTGAGCCAAATTACATATTATCTTAATAAGATGAATGAAATTTAGACACTTTTTTGTGCTTGTGTCTGCTTACTTTTACAAATGGAGCTTGCGAATGATTAATAAACGTTTTTTTAAGACGAAAGATGAAGTGGAAGTGACCTTCGAGCTAGAAGCTCAAGAAGCGAACTCTGTATCCATTGTTGCTGACTTCCTTGACTGGAAAGCTACGCCAATGAAAAAACTGGCGAAAGGAAAAGTCTACAAATTCAAAACTCGCTTACCTAAAGATGGCGAGTTTCAATTTCGCTATCTAGTTGATGATCAGCAATGGGTAAACGATTCGAATGCGGATCGTTACATTCCCAATGAATTTGGCGAAGACAACTGCCTAGTGTCGACGGTTAACGCTTAATCGCGACCGTTTGTTTTAGGTAAAAAGTCGCGTTTTTCGAACTAAGCCGTTTTGCTTCAATCGTGATAATGGATTGAGTTGTTTAAGCGCTTCATTTTCTAAAAACGGCGACTAATTCGCTTCGTTTATTAATTATTCGAAACGGAATAACGTAAATCAATAGAAAGCAGAAACTAGCCGTTTCTGCTTTTTTATTTTCAAATTTAGCGGTTAATTTTATTTGGAGAGAAGTGAACGTTCACTTACGGCAACTCAATGACTTAGCTCTAAGTAGACAGATTCACGTCATATTATGACAATGCATTGATGATTTATGCGTTTGAAAAGCATATCCTATGCCTTTATATCGTAGAAAGACCTGTTTACCGTGTATTCAAAAATATTTCCCTCTCCGTTTGCTGAGCTTTCACCTGTAAAAAAAGTAGCTATTTTGGGACTGCCACTTATTGCTGCGATTGGTGTTGCTTTGCAATCGTCACAATCGGATCTGACGAAAACGATCGATCTTGATTTACCCGACTCAACCGTGATTGAGTCTATTCTGTCACCTTCTTCTGTTACTGTTATCGAGCCGCCAACGTTTGAGTACCAAATTCAAACGGGTGATAACTTAAGTAGCATCTTCACTCAGCTTGGGTTTTCTTATAAATCGATGATGAGCGTGATGGAAACCGATTTAAACTTCCTTGCGTTAGACACGCTTCGTCCGGGTAACACATTGCGTTTTTGGCGTGATGAGGCGACGGGCGATCTTTCTAAAATGGAACTTCAATTTAGTGTTGCTGATAAAGTGGTTTACCGACTACTTGAAGATGGCACATACGAGTTTGAAGATATCTCTATTCCGGGCGAATGGAAGCAGCGACCTCTGGTGGGTGATATTCATGGCAGCTTCTCAATGTCGGCGAATAAAGCTGGCCTGAACAGCCTTGAGATTGACCATATTGTGACCCTTCTTAAAGACAAGCTGAACTTCAGCCGAGACTTACGTGCTGGCGATCAGTTTGAGGTGCTTCAGAAAGCGCAATTCGTTGATGGTGTTGCTACAGGCAAACGCGAAATTGAAGCAATTAAGATCATTAATAAGAACCGTGTAGTGTCTGCGTATCTTCATACCGATGGTCAATACTACGACGCAGACGGTGATAGCCTTCAACGTGCTTTCCAACGTTATCCTGTAAGCAGCAGCTGGCGTCAGAGTTCTCAATTTAACCCTAAACGTCTACACCCAGTGACGGGCCGAATCTCACCGCACAACGGTACGGATTTCGCGACACCAATTGGCACGCCTGTTCAAGCAACGGGTGACGGCAAAGTGATCATGACCCGTAAACACCCTTATGCGGGTAACTATGTGGTGATTCAACACGGTAGCACTTATAAAACGCGTTACTTGCACTTAAGCAAGATCCTTGTTCGTAAAGGACAAACGGTATCTCGTGGCCAACGTATTGGCCTCTCGGGTAAAACGGGTCGAGTGACAGGTGCTCACTTGCACTATGAACTGATCGAACGTGGTCGCCCTGTTGATGCGATGAAAGCGAATATCCCAATGGCCGATTCTGTGCCTAAAAAGGAAAAAGCGACATTTACAGCCGCGAGAGATGAAGCCGACAAGCTATTGAAGGCAGCGTTAGAAACGCGCAATCTAGCAATGGTTAATAATGCTAGTAAGTAGCTAGCCATTAAACTGTTTTAAAGCCGCAAGAGCATCACAAAGCACAGTCAGCGTTAAGTGATGCTCTTGCGGCTTTTTAGTTCTCAAGAGAAGGTTCGGTAAGGCTTTAAACTAAAGGCTCTGAGTGCGCGACATAGCTAACGATAGCTTCAGGTCGCATTGGAGGTGAGTAGAGGTAACCTTGGATCTTGTCACATCCCATCGCGTGCAGTTTTTCTAATTGCTCACGCTTCTCAACACCTTCCGCAACCAAAGATACATCGAGTCTATGGGCTAGTTGAACAATCAGCCATACTACGCTTTCTGAGGTCGAACTAGTTAACAAGTCTCGAATAAAGGTCGCATCAATTTTAATGCAATCGATAGGGTAGCTGTGGATGTAATTCAAACTGGAGTAGCCTGTACCAAAGTCGTCGAGTGCAATCGTGAAGCCTTGTCCTCTCAGAAAGTTAAGCGCGGATTTTGTCTCTTGTGTCGGCGATAACAGAACGGTTTCGGTTAACTCGATAACAAACTCATTCGCCTTAAAGTGGTGCTGTTCAATGGTTCGAGTCAGGTAGGAGATATAACGTTTCGAATCGGTAAGCTCATGCGCGGAGCAGTTGATTCCAAGCTTAATCTTATAGCCCAAACCTTGCTCTAGGGTCGTTTTAGCGCGGCACACCAATTCAATAATGCGTTCGCCTAATTCGACAATCAGCCCTGACTCTTCAGCCACTTGAATAAACTCTACGGGTGAGATATCTCCATGTCTGGCTGTTTTCCAGCGAGTCAGTACCTCGAAGTATTCCCATTGAGTCTCACCTTGCCCCACAATTGGCTGTACCACCACGTACATGCCATTGCTGTCGGGGACATAGCTTTGTGAAATTGGGTTTTCCAGTTCACTTCGTAGCGCAGCGACTAGCTCTGTTTTTCTTTGGTAACGAACTCTTAAGTGGGTGTCATAACATTGAATATGGGTATCTTGGCTGTGTTTACACTCTTTAAGAGCCAAGCTGGTGTTGAAGATGATTTGCTCAACGTCTTTGTTGTCTCCATCCGAACTGGCAATACCGATGCTGACGTCGAAATCTATCTTGATATCAACGCTACTGTAGCCCTGCTTAATTTTGGCCAGTATTTGTTCGCACACGGCTATCGGGTCGGAATGGTACGTGATGAAGGCGAACTCATTGCCTGCAGTTCGAAAAGTCAGGTTGCTTTCAGGTAACGTGCGGCGCAATGTTTCTGCGACAAACTGCAGCACTTTGTCGCCAATATAATTACCGTGCATATCATTAATGGCTTTGAAGCTATTGATGTCGAGCAAAGCCAATGTAAATGGCGTAACACTCTGTTGAGTGATTGATTCTAAGGTATCGGATAAGCAGCTACGGTTTAACAGACCAGTTAAGCTGTCGTGTGATACCTCGTAACTCAGCTGATTTACCAGTTGTTCAGAACGATCGTTGAACCACATCTCTCTAAGCGTGTGGATGATGATGTCTGCAAATAGCTGATGGTGTTTGATCACATCATGTTGTTGGTCTGGGCTAAGCGGAGAGGTGAACGTCGAGAAAAGCACTCCCATGACTTCGCCACTTTGAGTTCGAGTAGGAATCGCGATCGAGTTCTGTGAAGTGATTTCCTGCCTAAACGCCGACGTAGGAAGCGACTGAATGACATATTGAGCAAACGAACAATCTGGGTGACGTTGATTCACCGCCTGTTGGTAGATGTGACCATGACGCGCGTTGATTTTGTCATGCAGTACATGATCAGAATGGGCAATCACCAAAGGAACTGTTTGATCTGGAAAGTACTTCTTTTCGATGATACTGGTGTATTGAGTACCAAATTTTTGGTGCAACGTGAGCACAGCCGACTCTAAAAGGTCGATACCTTCTAACTTAAGTAAACGCCCAATGCGCTCTGTATCTATCATGCTGTTGTGGGTATGTTGAGTCATAGTCACCATCCATAGCTAACCAGAATCATTGCGTAAGCCGTTTATGTAAGGTCTTGTCTATCTGTGTATACAAAACAATATGCGTCTAGTTTATTATTGATCGTGTTGTATAACTTTTCAAATTTAAATGTGATTTATTTCACAGAATCTGAGTGCTTCGCTCTCGGTCCAATCTCTCTTTGA
Source organism: Vibrio sp. Isolate33 (assembly GCF_022397895.1). Taxonomy (NCBI): domain Bacteria; kingdom Pseudomonadati; phylum Pseudomonadota; class Gammaproteobacteria; order Vibrionales; family Vibrionaceae; genus Vibrio; species Vibrio sp. Isolate33. The sequence goes on along the minus strand of NZ_JAKEUP010000003.1, from coordinate 14,527 downwards.
GGTGATCCAAAAACAGCTTGGTTCGAGTGTGTGAGTAATCAAGCTTAGGGTAGTACGCGTAAACCATCACTTCGTCTGCTGTTATATTTGGCAATACTGGAACTAATGTCCCTTGTTTGAGATCTTCTTTGATCATCGCTTTGATGGTTAACAATACGCCCATTCCGCGCTTCGCCGCATGAAATAACGCCTCTGGGTTGGTGGTGGCAAAGTTACCGTTTAACGTGATTCGCTGCCCTTTGGTGAGTGCCACTTCACGGGTCGGGCGTTCTCCCCAAATCAATGAATTGTGTTGCTCTAAATCTTGTTCACAAGTGGGGTAACCATGCTTGGCGAGATAGCTTGGTGCTGCATAGAAGCTGGCTCTATGCTCAAACAGAGGTGTTTTCTTGAAGCTTAACGAGTTGAGCTGTTCTAGCTCACGACTGATTACCAAGTCCAAACCAAGCTCGGGTAATTGACCGGGCGTAGTGGTGATGAGTTGTACCTTAATATCAGGGTATTTTTCTAAGAAGTCATCCATGTATTGCACAAGAAACTTAGAGCCAACCGCAATGGTCGCGCCTATTTTGAGCAAGCCCGCAGGGGTTTGGTTGACAGAACGAGTTTCATCAATGATCGACTGCCAATTGTCGAGCTGATCTTTTGCTCTTTGATAGAAGAGTGCGCCCGCTTCGGTTTGGCTAATTGAGCGAGTGGTGCGCTTTAAAAGTTGGGTGCCGATGCGTTCTTCTAGCCAGTTTACTCTTTTACTGATCGCTGAGCTGGTGGTATTGAGTTTACGCGCAGCGCCATTAAAACTGCCTTCTTCAACCACTCTAACGTAGCTTTTTACGTTGAGAATCCAATCCATATTATTTCCTAGTGGGACTTAATTAAATTCCAATTTGGTTAATTATCAATTACTGGTTTTGAATATAAACTTATATCATGAACAAATATCAAACGAATAGGGAATTTTTTGAGCCAATCGACCTTTAAAAAAACGCCATTACTGTTAGCAATGATGATCATTGCGACGGGACAAGTGGGTGTCAGCATCTACTTGCCAGCACTGCCGCTGATTGCTGCTGACTTAAGTGTTACCCAAGTGGATGTGCAGCTGCTCGTCACATTGTTTCTTGTGGGTTTCGGCTTATCGCAGCTGTTTTATGGACCGATGTCCGATGCGGTGGGAAGACGACCTATTTTCTTGTTAGGTCAGGGTGTTTATTTGATTGGTACTGTCGTTTGTTTTGCCTTTTCTGACAACATGACAGCGTTGGAAGTAGGTCGATTACTGCAAGGCTTAGGGGCGGGCAGTGCCTCGGTGTTGGGGCGAAGCGTGCTCCGTGACAGTTATGATGGCCCTCAGCTAACTAAAGCCTTGTCGTACATTTCCCTAACGGCTTCGATCATGCCGATCATTGCACCTGTATTTGGTGGCTGGATTTCATTCCACCTTGGTTGGCAGGCTGTATTCCTTTTCGTTCTATTGTATTTACTGGCGATATTCACACTGGGTTACTTCGTGTTGCATGAAACTCTGCCATATGGGAAGAGCCGTTTTGACGTTAGCCAAGTGATAAAGAACTACGGACGCTTGTTGACCAATCGCCAAGTGATAAGCAGCGCCAGCTATAACTGGATGAGTTACATGGCGAGTTTGGTGTCGTTATCTTTATTCCCATTCTTAATGCAGGAGCAACTAGGGCTGACAGCGGCTGAATATGGATCTTTGATGATTGTACCTTCGGCAGGATTGTTGATTGGCAGTGTGGCGTTGAACATACTCAATCGTCGATTCAGTACACCTCAGTTAATGAGCCTCGCGATTTTGATTGTATTGGCGTCTGGCACTTGGTTGTTAACACATGAACTCTCCATCTTTAACCTAGTGTGGGCATTTACTTGGTTGGCGATCGCACAGGGCATCTCTTTCCCTCTTTCTATTAGCATGTTGTTGGAGCCCCACAAGAAGCAAGCGGGCGCGGTGTCTGCTCTATCCGGTTCGATTCAAATGTGCTTGGCGGGTTTGCTAGGTGGATACTTGGTTGAAAGTTGGGTAACGACTCATCTACAACTTGGCGTGTTCTATCTCATCATCGGCGGGGGTATGGGCGGTGTGCTTTGGTCTTCAGCGAGAATGAACAAGAAAGAGGACAACGCGGAAGTAGAATTCAGCTAAATGAATAAGTGTGGTTCGGTTACTCAGCTTTAAAAAGATGCGATACTTTAAGTAACTGATTGATAGTGAGCTGAGATACTTATGGAAATCAAAGTGCTTCGTAGTTTTGTGGCCGTAGCAACACACTGTAGTTTTTCGAGGGCAGCAAAAGAGCTGCATACGGTGCAGCCTGCTATTAGTCGCCACATTACCAGCCTTGAAGATGAGTTGGGTGTTAAGCTTTTCTTCCGCACCTCGCGAGAAGTTACGATTACCGCTGCGGGTTCAAGGTTGTTGCAAGATGCAATTCATCTGATTGAACAAACAGAGAACACCAAACAAGCCGTCATCCAAGCCGCCTCAGGTGTGGTAGGTAGCCTCAAGATAGGCTATCTAGGAGGAGCAACGCTCGGTTTTCTTCCTGCTTTAGTTCGAAACTATCTCCAACATAATCCAAATATCGATGTCAGTTTGTATGAAATGACCGTGTCTGAGCAAATTGAGGCGCTTGAGAAACATGACATTGATATCGCTTTCTCGCGCGTTTTGCCTGCTGGTTTCGAAGATAGCTACATATCGACCAATATTTACACCGACAAGCTGGTGGCAGCGGTTTCTATCACACATCCTTTAGCAAATCAGGATGAAATCAATCTCAGCGAACTCAATAATGATCCTTTTGTTTTGTTCGAGCGCGATCAGGCTGTTGGGCTATTCGATGCCATCATCACTCAGTGTCAAATGTCAGGCTTCTCACCCAACATCAAGAAACAGCCGAGTCAGATGCAGGCCGTGCTTACTCAGGTTGCTGCTGGGTTAGGGGTGACCATTGTGCCTTATTCGGTAAAAGATCTTAGGTGCGATGAATGTTCATTTCTTTCTCTTAAATCCAATCAAGCTATTGACTCAAAGCCCGTTGAGATCCCTTTGGTCATGACGCATCACCGCCATACACTCTCCCCAACGGCTCGACTGTTTGCCGATCTTGTATACAGCGAGATTGATAATATCCGTTGTAAAATGACCTAAATTCCATCTATACAATAATGGCATCGATTCTAGATTAAATGGCTATTTCTGTTATTTAAAGCATCCCCTTAAACTCTACTCATCAACGCAATGAGACAGAATTTAAGGGTGAAACATGAAACAAACTCAAAGAGAATTACTAGGCACAGGTCGTTTACTGTTAATGTCTAGTGCAGTATCTGCAACAGCCGCCAACCTTTACTACAACCAACCAATATTGCCGAAAATTGGTGCTGAACTGGGTTTATCAAGTGAACAGCTCGGCTCTATTCCTGCTGCGGGTCAGATAGGATATGCAGCGGCATTATTGTTTCTATCACCATTAGGGGATAAGTTACCGCGTAAGCAACTCATCTCGATTCTTTCTGTATTACTTGTTTTATCTTCATTAGTGGCTTCAAACGCTTCCAGTTTGTTGGCAATGGTGTTGGCTTGTTTTGCTATTGGTCTCAGCGCGAATATTACGCAGCAACTCATCCCTTTTGCGGCTTCTTTAAGTATGCCTGAAACCAAAGGACGAGTGATTGGTACCTTAATGACAGGTTTAACCGTTGGTATTTTGCTTTCTCGTACAGTCAGTGGCTTTGTAGGGGAGCAATACGGCTGGCGCGCAGTGTTTATTATGTCTGCCGCTTTAGCATCGCTATTTGGTATATTGCTTTACGTGTTTTTGCCGTCCAATAAACCGACCAACAACATGCCTTATCTCAAGCTCGTGGGAAGCATGGCGACTTTAGTGAAACAGCATGCGATTTTACGAAAATCAGCGCTGACTGGTGCGTTGTGGTTTGCTTCATTTAATGCGCTTTGGGCAACATTAGCATTGCACGTGAGTGAAGCGCCGTTCAATTACAACGCTCAACAGGCGGGTTTGTTCGGTGTGGTGGCACTGGCTGGTGTAATTGGTGCAAAGGTATCTGGCGCGATTGTGAGTAAGTTCGGCTCTCGCAAGATGATCAATATGGCGTTAGTTTTGATTGTGGTTGGCTTTGCGGTTTCAGGCCTGTTCGGCGATCACTTAATGGGTCTCATTGTTGGCATCATTCTAATCGACTTAGGCGTGTTCAGTGCACAGGTCTCTAACCAAGTTCGCGTGTTTTCTATCGACCCGCAAGCGCAAAGTCGTATCAATGGTATTTACATGTTGGGTTACTATTTAGGTGGCGCGTTTGGTTCGTTTTCTGGCGTGTTGTCGTTTGAACACTTTGGTTGGCATGGCGTTGCGGTATTCAGTGCTCTGATGGTCGTCGCAAGCTTGGTGGTTAACAATCGAAAAGATAAAGGCACTGCGATTCAGGCGGAGCTTAATGTCTAAGTGAGGTCGCTGAGTCTAGATGAATAGAGCTCTTTGGGATAATAAGAAGTGCTTTATCGTTAAGACGTTGTATTTGTCTGACTGGTTTTCTACAATACTGGCGTCCATTTAATAGGTAAAACAAAATGCAGCAAAATGAATTTGAAGTACTGGTAAAAGCTATCTGCGCACTAGATGGCCTACCTCAAGCACTTGAGCTATTGAAATCCAATGAGGATACTGAAGTTGCTGAGGCTGCCGCTTCACTGACTGGTCAATTTGCGCTAGCGGAAGTGGAAGGCGAAAAGCGCATTTACCACGTGACGCTTCAAGAGAATGAACAAGGCGAAGAGCAAGAGTACATCGAACATGTAATGAATGAAGGCGATGACTTAATCAAATTTGCAGCTTGGTTCTTCGAAACTATGTTCGAATTAAAGCAAAAAGATACTTACCAAATTGCGGGTAAAACTTACCGTCAGCCAAAGCGTAGCTAAGGCTTTAGTTATCGTTAACGACTTCAGCATCAAAGCATGAAGTTTAAGCCAAGCATTTAAAAAAGCAGCTCACATGAGCTGCTTTTTTTATGGATGTTTCATCTAGATCCTAAGCGGCATCACACGTATTGCATCAAAGCCAAAACGAGTCACAGCTTAAGTTATTGATATATAAATATACTTTTGATTGTGATTACAACGGGAATACTCGAGGTGTAATAAAATGAACTAACTTGCATTAAAGTGTGATTTAGATCTTGTTTTTGGGTGTTTAAAGTGTAGAATCCGCGCATAAGAAAGTTGATTATGTGCGGAGATAAGCATGAACTACGAACTAGGCCACGCATACCTTGGTCAAATGGCAGCAAAAAACATGATGCACGAAGCATTGTACGGCAAGTCAAAGCCAAAAAAAGTATCATTCTTTAAGCGAATGATGAAGAAAATGGCTAAGTAAGCATTTTCCAAAACGGAATTTTAAAAGGCCTTAAACTCATAGAAGTTTAAGGCCTTTTTCGTTTTAGCGATTGATGACTTTCATCGCTCTGTTTTGTTGTGGATGGACACAAGAAAACACTGATTAGTTAATGATCGGAAGTCTAACTCTATCTAAGCGAGATTAGCTAGCCGATTGATTGGATAAGTCGACCACATTGTTTGGAATGGAATCTAGACCATGTTCTTTCATCCATGCTTCCAAGTTGTCTGCTCCGCCGATGTACTTACCATCAAGCCAGATCTGAGGAACCGTCACCGGTGTTTTTTCACCAATGTGTGCTTTCACTTCTGGAATCATTCGATATAAGGCAGCACTGTCTTTAACGACATCGTGATAGGCATATTCGACACCCGCTTCATCAAGCATTTTCTTAGCTTTCACACAGAATGGGCAGGTTGCTTTGCCATAAACGATATTGCCCTTTAGGCTGTCTCGTTTGGTCCACTCTTTGATTACGGATTGAACCAATACACCACGATTGAGTGCTTCACCTTGGCTAACAACCTTGCCTTCAACAACAAGGATAGGCGCATGCCAAGAACCAAGTTTTAGCGGTTCCCACCAGTGAGATAACCAATCTTTCACTTCTAGTTCGACATCAACATCAGCCAATTCATTCTCAAAGGTATCCTTAAGAATGTCTTTGGTAAGGGTACATTCTCCACATGGGATGTTTACTTTAAATGGACCCCAGCTGCCTGCCCAACGGTATAGTGTAATCTTGACTGGTTTCTTCATGGTTACGACCTCGCTTAAAATTCTCTTATCAATATAGAACGGACAGTAGAACTATTTATTTCATCGACTTTAAACTTTCTTAACTTTCGTCGGTTTTTTCGTTTCCCAATGGGTAATGAACGCAACAGAAGCAATGATAATCGCAGCCCCTAGCCATAAACGACCTGGTGGAACCCAGCTGAAGACCAGCCAACCAGCCAAGACATTAAGTGGTAATTTCGCGTGATCGAACGGTTGAACGAAAGAGGCATCAGCCACCGAGTATGCTTTTACAATAGCCCACTGAGCCAATGCTGTCATAACACCGATAACGATTAAGATAGCCCAAATAGTGCCGCCACTTGGCATTTGCCAATCAGGAACGGCCAGCAAGATGTTAAATGGCGTAATCAATAGCAGAAGGTAAACCACCATGGTTGAAGGGCTGTCTTGTGAAGAGAGCTTTTTCACCATCAGTGAGTAACATGCCCAAAAGAAAGCTGCGCCAACGGGGAGTAATGTTGCCCAACTAAAGTCTTCGGCCCACGGTTCGAGAATGACCATAGCACCTGCGAAGCCTGCTAAGGTTGCCCCCCAACGAGCTGCGCCCACTTTCTCTTTTAGGAAAAGACCAGAACCTATGGTTGCAAACAGTGGCGAAGTCATAAGAAGGGCTATGCCTTGCCAAATCGGCACAGGGTAGGCCAGCGCCCAAATCCAAAGTTGGATACCAATAACGGATAAAAAGACACGGAATACGTGTAACTTGAGATTATCAGTTTTTAGTGCGCGGCGAATTCCTAGCGTTTTCAAGTAAGGAAGGATGGCGAACAATGCAATTGAATACTGAATGACGGCAACGGTAGTAGAAGTCAGTCCGAAATGAATGCTAGCGATTTGAGTTAGGCTGTTGATCAAAGCAAAGGCTAAACCTGCGGTTAGCATCCAGCTAGCGCCTTGGATCGGATGGTGTTGTGACATGATGCTTCTAATTATTTGATGTGGTTCACCTATGATACGGATTTAACACCACTTAACCAGAAAAAGCATTGATGAAGTTAGTCAGAATATTCGAATATGAAAAAAGGTTGAGCCATTGCCCAACCTTTTTAGTCTTCATCTAAAGTGAATTTAGATTAGAAGTCGTAACGTACACCTAGGCGAAGTGTGTCTTCACCTTCAGTTGCTAGACCTGAATTTGTGTCTTTTTCTTCATCTAAGCCATTGATGTAGTATGCAAGGTATGTACGGAAGTTGCTGTTCAGCTTGTAGTAACCTGCTAGCTCAATGCCATCAACAGAATCTGCTGTAGAACCGTTTGCCGCTTCATCTTCTTGATACGTGTACACTACAGCGGCAGAAAGCTGCTTAGTGAATTTATACTGTGCTGCGAATTCCATTGCAGTAAATGACTCAACATCTGCGCCAACTGCTTTATCGTTTGAATCACCTGTAGAGTATGTTGCTGCTAGGTAAAGGTTATCTAAAGAGTACGCTAGACCAGCTAGGATTTGGTTTGCGCTACCTGCACCAGCACCTAGATCTTCGCCAGAGTATGCAAGACCGAGGTCAAGACCGAATGGTAATGAATAAACACCAGAAATACTGTAGCCATCCGTGTCTTTTGCACTATTTGCTTGGTAAGTCGCTTCTAATTGAAGTGCGTCAAAGCCACCGCGGTATGCAAATACGCTGTCTTCTTTGTCAGAAGCCGCGTCGATTACTTGCTGAACACCAGAAAACTCAGTGATATCCGTAAAGTCAGAAACGATGACTGAAGCCATGTCTTGGCGACCGACAGAAAGTGCTTGGCCATCGAAATCAACACCAGCGTACATGTAACGGTTATCAAACTCACTGTCACCAGTGCTTTGCTCTGCTTCGTAGAAACCGAATGCTGTTGCAGTATCTGTAAGTTGTGTCTCACCAGCAAGGTTTAAACGGAAACGAGTTTTATCTTCCATCGTACCTGCAACTTCTGCACCACCTGAACCAATGAAGTCACCACGGAATTCAGCACGACCGCCAATCTTAAGCTCAGTACCGTCAGAGCTGTAAACTGTTGCTGCTAGAGATGAACCTGAAACTAGTGCTGCTACCACTGCAGAAGCTAGAACTGCCTTTTTCATAATCACTTACCTTGTATTTTAAAATCCGTGAGCAATGCGCTCTCCGTTTCGATATGAAGCTAATTTAGAGCAGATAAATTAAGCTTTCATTTCTATAAAATTACATTTTCGTGAATAGGGAACTTTTTAAGTGTTGATTTTATTGCACTTTTATTTCATTTGGCTGAGTGGTTTGTGAATAATTATCCAAATTGGAAGTTTTAGAACAGCCATTTGTGCAAGTTTCACTTTGAAAGAGGTGAGGATGTTATGAGTGAGTTTTACGGGCTGAACTGTACTTGTTAAATCGATTAACTGCTTGTACTGGTTAAGATATCCTCTATGATGCAAAAACTGACAAGAGAATAGATTTTGCTCAACAAGATGGAGTAGTTGGATGAAAACAGAGTACTTAGGCGATGTTTTACAAGGTAGACAGGTTATTGGCTCCTTGAATGTTGAAGACTTACAGGTTGGAGAGCATCAGTTTTGGTTTCAAGTGACTAGTGATGGACTCGGCCAACCTAAAAACATGCCGGTTTCTGTTTTTAAAGGCAGCCAAGATGGCCCTAAGTTGATGATCACAGCCGGTATTCACGGCGATGAACTGAACGGTGTATTGGCTGCTCAGCAAATTATCAGAGACTTGGTGGGTAAAACACTGAAGGGCACGGTAACAATTGTGCCCACGGTGAACCTGTCTGGTTTGCTAAATCACAGTCGTGACTTCATCTCTTCCGATCCGGGTTCATGCCCTGCAAATCTCAATCGACTCTTTCCCGGTGACGCCCACGGATTAGCAGCAGAGCGCTTTGTTGCGTCACTTTGGGAGCGCTTACTCAAGCACAATGCTACTTTCGCCGTTGACCTTCATACCCAAACTCGTGGTGCAGTTTACCCACTTTATGTGTTTGCAGATTATCGCATAGAGCAATGTTTAGACATGGCGAGGCTGATGCAACCCGACTGTGTACTTAATGATCCCGGCGACCCCGGGATTCTTGAAACGGTTTGGAATCGCAGTGGTATACCGAGCATCACTGTCGAAGTCGGGATGGGTAAGTTCACTCAACCTGACATGATTCAAAGAGCGGTAGACGGCGTTTTGAATATGCTCTCCTATTACGAGATGCTTGAGGTCGATGGACAAGATCCGCTAGAGACAAAGCAACTGCCGAGCATGGATTGGATTGAAGGCAACAATGTCGTATCCATTCGTGCTGATATTGGTGGTTTTGTTCTGCCTCAGGTCGAGCTTTTGCAAAGCGTGGAGCAAGATGACCTGTTAGCCATTCAATATGATGCGTTCGGCAATGAATGTCGTCGTTATCATGCGCCATCTTCTGGTCGTGTACTCAGTTATAACGTGGACGCATTAAGAGAGCCGGGTGCTTTGGTGTGCCGCTTATTGAGCTAGTAATTAGTTATACAGCGACTAGGTCTGCCATTCGAAACGTGAAAAAAAAGACCGAGCTAGGCTCGGTCAAAGGACAGTTGTCTAGAGTTAACACGTCTTGGACTCGTCGACAGAACTGCTTTTAGAGTAAATAGGATAAATTAAGAACCCATTGCGAGATGGTGACACTTCGACTGCTTTTTTGTTTCAAAACGATTATTTCAAAGCCTGACCTGAAATCGTTGTATCTTAAAATCTATTATTCAAAGCCATAAAAAGCCTACTGCGGGTTAACGCAAGTAGGCTTTATCAATTTCGTCTTAAATTTTAGTTAAGGCTCACAACCTCTCTCAAACCTTAGTAGATTCGATTAGAAAGCGTCATCCACAATGTCTTTTAGTCGGTCGTAAGGCACATACCCCGGTAAGACCTGACCATTCATCATTAGCGTTGGTGTACCCGTTAAGCCGAGTGCGCTAAAGGTTTGGTGGTTAGTCATTAACGTGTTGCTTTGTTCTGTGGTTGTCTCTAACTGCGCTTCAGTGCCTGTTTTTTTCGCTACCGCTTGCAGTGACGATTTTGTGTGACTGCCGCTTTTCGCCATCAGTAATCGATCGACTTCAGGGAAGGCTTCTGGGTTGTCTTTCCATACCTTCATCGCGTATAGCGCCGCATTGGTATTAAGGCCGCTCACTTGTTGCTGCTTAAACGACAGGTAGACATTGATGATCTTGATGTCACTGTTTTCAGAGGCTAGTTTAACCAAGCCTTTCTCCAAGCGTTTACAGAAAGGACAGTTGTAGTCGGTGAAGTTGATGATTACCGATTTGCCGTCAGGGTTACCTGTTATTGGGTGAGCGTCATTGTTGTACAACCAATCATGGCTTTCTGCTTGAGCTTTCTTTGCTTGTTCTTGGCCGGCCACATACTGCTCTAAGCTGGTATGCAAACCCGATATAGTCGAAGGGTTTTCCTTCAGAAACTGATTAATTTCTTCAAGTTGTTGGGTTTGTTCTTTGCTTAATTCAGCGAAGGCATTGGTGCTCATTAGTGAGCCTAAAATCAGTGCGCTAATCAGATGTTTTTTCATGTTATGTATTCTCTAATTCTTGATAACCGTGAGCGCTCATTAGGTTACGCACACGGTATTATTGTTTGTTAAATTGGCTTAAGTCGGTTCATTCTCTTCGCTTTTTCTTGGTAAGCGAGTTATGCAAAATAGGTTCTTAACCACAGGCCGATAGGGGAAGTCACGCCAGTTGCGATACTGCTGATCTTTCCGTCTTTGATGATGACGATGCTTGGAGTGACATTGACGCCCCAACTTCTGCTGATTGACCCAGAAAGATCATTGATCACAGGGAAGTCATACTCTTTTGCATCCAAGTAGCGTTGCACTCGTTCATCGGGTCCTGATGGAAGGGCGACCGTAACGACTTGGTAAGAGTCATTGAAGCTATTGACGGTTGGGCTCACGAATTTGCACGCACCACACCAAGTTGCCCAAAAATAGACAATGACAGGCTTACCGTTTTTACTGAGCTCGATAACATCAATATCCTCACCTTGGAGTGACTGACCCACGATTGGAATCGCATCTCCTTGAGGCATGCTTCTGCTGTGATAAAAATCCATAGCAAACGAAACCACGCCAACGATCAGTATCATTGAGACCAGTTCCTTTCCCCACTTCTTAAGACGACTTGGCTTTTTAGCCTCACCCTTTACAGGTTGGTCTTTGGTCGTGTTGGGCTTCTCTTCATTGTTGGGAGTCTTCATCACTTATCTCGCAGCATCGATGGCTTGAACGACAGTGTCACTGTCCAGAATTACGGGCAGTGGGATACCGCTTTTATAGCTTGGGCCATACACGATATTAAATGGCACACCAAATCGTCCGTTACTTTGTAAGTATTGAGTGACGCTTTCACTTGGTGTTGTCCAATCGCCTTTCATCAAAACAATGTCTTCTTGTTGCAGGTGGCTGTATACAGGATCTTGAAGAATCACGCCGATCTTGTTCGCCTTACAGGTGATACACCATTCTGCTGTCACATCGACAAATACGGTTTTGCCTTCATCGACCAATTGTGGAATTTGTTTCGCATCCAGTTTTTGCCAAGCAAGATCATCAACGATAGGCGTCGCCCAGTTATCTGCAGTAACACTGCCGACAATAAGAGCTGCGCCAAACATCAAGGTAGTGGTTGCCATGATAGGTATGAGTACTTTACGCCCCAATTTCATGCCAATCCAAACCAGTACTGAAATCACGATAAACAGTGACAACAAGATGGTTGGGAACTTGCCAATGAATGGGCTAAGTAGGCTTGTTAACCACAGACTAGTGATGAACATCATTAAGCCAAATACCAGCTTAACCTTGAACATCCAAGCGCCCGGCTTTGGTAGCAATTTGGTTAGGCTCGGGAACAGCGCGAAAATAAGCCAAGGTGCACTCATACCAATACCAAGTGCGATGAAGATCGCCCACAGTTCTTGGGAGCTTGCGCCAAGCGCGTAAGCCACGGCGGTTCCTAGGAATGGCGCGCTACAAGGCGTTGCTAGCAGCGTGGCAAACATACCTTGAACAAAGTGACCTGAGTGTGAGTCATCGCCTTTGGTTGCCATCCAAGTGTTTAAACCCGATGGCAGTCTGAACTCGAATAAACCAAGTAGGTTAATGGAGAACAGTAGGGTGATGATCAGCATGAACCCGATAAACCAAACGTTTTGGAATTGGATTCCCCAACCAATCGCATTACCGCCCATTTTGAGCACTGTCATACCTAAGGCTAAGAGTGCAAACGAAGTGATGACACCCATCGCCGAAGCTAGGAATGAGATTCGGATGTGTCGGTTTGATGCACCTTGGTTTTGAATGATGCTGTTTAGCTTCATTCCTAATACAGGTAAAACACACGGCATGATATTGAGGATCAAGCCACCAATTAAGGCAAAGCCAATCATCGCAATAAAGCTAGTATTGCTTGATTGATAGGCAATAGGCTCTGAGCCAACCTGAGCTGTCATCTCTTCAGCAAAGTTAGTATCTGACACCGTGACGCTAACGGTACGATTCGTTAAGTCGACGTCACCAATCCAGTTACTCACATCGAAAACGGCAGTCATTGTGTTGTCTGTGATATTAATGGCTGGTTGAGAGAAGAAGTCGTCAATCACTTCTTGGCCATCAATCAATACCATTGGCTTATCCCAGCCTTCTTTACTTGTTAGCTGAGTCACCAGTTGCTGCTTGTTCTTATCCCAAAACAGGCCGTTTACTGAAGTTCGGTTTGCTTCGCGTGGTGACTGGCTCATGCCTTGATTGAACAAGAACATGGCTTCTTCATCGAGCTCTAATGTTTGTGGGTCGATCGGCAGTTCGATGTCGTAATCGGTTAACACACAAATATTCGTGCACGACGGAAAGGTGAACGAAGCCTTAAAGATGGCAGGCTTAGTGTTGTCTTTCAGTGTGAGTGTGACCGGAAAGCTGACGTGCTTTTTGTAGCCCAACGTCATTACGTCTAGCTGCTCGTAGTACTTCGGAATTGGCCAATGCCACTCTACCGACTCAATGTTTGTTGAACCAGACCAGTCCCAGCTTGGAGGTATGCCACCTTCGCCTGGGCTGCGCCAATAGGTTTTCCAGTCGCCGTCGAGCACAACATCGAGCACGGTTTGAATCTGAGAACCGTCATCCGACTGTTCACCTGTCGACATCATTCGCATTTTGACCGGTGGGTGTTCAGGCACGCTGAGCCAGCCCGTAGTCTGTGCTAAAGCAGTAAATGACGTCATGACCAAAATGGCAGTGACTAAAGTTTTCGCGCATGTACGCATGCAGAATGCCAATGAATCGACAAACTTAGTTAGTAGTGTGTTGTACACAAATGTATCTCCAAAAAATAAATAAAAGGGTGGAATAGCCCGGTTATTTACTCTCTAAATATACAGTGCTTTAGGTGTAGGCGGTGTTTTGTTGGTCGAGTAGAGCGATGGTTGTCTCTAGATAATCTCGATATATGAGGTGAAAGGCTGAATGCGACAGCGATAAATAGAATGAAAGGGATCAGCCAACCTGTTTTCGGTGTGGCGAAGGTGAGCATTTTTGAGCTCAGGTCGCAGGCGCTAGCATTCGGTGCCGTCAGTGACTTAGACGCATCTGAACCAAAAACGCTGGCATAAAGCTCAGACATTTTTTCAAATGAAGCGATAGTCGCTTGGGGATCGCTGGTTTCAGACCCTATGTGTGTTGATTGGCTAACCGAAGCCTTAGAAAACGTCACTTTATTTGCAGGCAGCGTACTTGCCAGACAAGTTACGATAACCAGTCCGGTAAGAAGAAGCGCCCAAAGCGATTGCTTTTGTTGGCGGTTCTGTTGGGATAAAAAAAGTAGCGGTGTATTCAGCAAATCAGTCAGTAATCGAATCAGTTAGTATTTAACACAGGTTATAAGCAGGCTAGCTTAGATAACTTTGTGGCGTGCCACAAGTCATAAAATTGTAAAAGTCACAGGGCGTACAAACGCCAAACTCAGAGGCTAAGGCATCGCATTTTCACTTAAGTTCATAATAATCTGTTCTTTTTTGTTATTCGCTGTTTTGTTAACCAAAGTCGTAACTTCCAATGAGCAATATATAATTAGCAAAGGTGTTCGATTGAATAAAAAAGAGCGATAAAACAGATACAAAAATGTATGGTCCGCCCCGTTATTGCAACTACAATTAAGTAATAACGGAGTTGGTTTGCGCTAATGTATTCGGAGTCCTTGTTGGGAGCACTAGCTTCCCAGCTCCACGATGATATCCGCGCCAGATTATCCTTAAAAAGCCCA